>JBFKFZ010000013.1:0-70763 GCA_041633555.1 Paracoccaceae bacterium
CCCCAGCCGCCCGGGCGCGCGGGCCAGGAGCAGCGACCCGCCGACATCCGGCACCAGGCCAATGCCGCATTCCGGCATGGCGATCTGGCTGGTGTCGCCCACCACCCGGTGCGAGCCGTGGCAGGAAATGCCGACACCGCCGCCCATCGTGAAACCCTGCATGAAGGCGACATAGGGTTTGGGAAAGTTGAAGATCTTGGCGTTCAGCCGGTACTCGTCGGCCCAATACTTGCGGCCATAACCGTAGTCTCCGGCGCTCGCGGTGGCATACATCTCGGCAATGTCGCCGCCCGCGCAGAATGCCCTGTCGCCCACCGCATCGATCACGACCAGCGCGACATCGGCGTCGTCAGCCCATTGATCAAGCGCCTGCTCGATCGCCAGGCACATCCCGTAGGTCATTGCATTCAGCGCCTTCGGTCGGTTCAGCGTGATCCGCCCGGCGGGTCCGGTCTTGTGGATGCGGATATCGTCGCTCATCCGCGCCCTTCCAACGGCGACCGGGCGTCAATCAATCGCGTGATTTCTCGGCTTCCCCTTGGGATCTGATTCTCCTGCCAAAGGCGCATGATGTTATCGATGCAACAATTGGCTGGGTTACCATGACTGGGGAGCAGCCGATGGCGCTGATCGGCTACTACGCGTCCTGGCAGGGTCATGATGCGCTCTATCATCGCGCAGAACGATGTCGCATCCGGGGCTCCGATGTCGTGCTTCCTCGCAGACCGCGCCCACCAGCCCGCCTTGTCCCGGGATCCGCCGTCGCTCAGACTTGGCCTGCCAAGTTGTTCCTCGGTCAGCGCGAATTTCATGGCAGTACCTGGGTTGTGAAATGAACACTTGTTCATTTTGTATCAGCGGCAACAGCGAAGCAAGGCGGCAGGGAACCCTAGGGCAGGTATTTTCGAGATTGACAATACTGACGGGGGATCTGCAGCGAAAAAGACTGAAAATCTCGTAACTGATTCGGGTGGGTGCTCTTCGTCGCACGGCAATGATTTCCTAAAAAATATCGACAGATTGCAATCTTGAGCCAAGCCCTCGAACCACAAATTCTACTTAAGGTTGCGGTTCGGGAACTAATCTGGCGGCAAATGACCGCTGACCGAAATCAGCAATTGAGGCAAGAAACCGCCGATGCTATCCTGCTATCCGTGAGAGAGCTTCCGGCGGCAGGGTTCAGTCGACGGGGGTGGGTATCGAGGGAACTGAGTGATGGTGAGTCCTTCGATCCTGAATTGAAAAGGCAGTCTGGTACAGATGGTGTGACCGACCGCCGACGACTCTTCGGGGTCACAGATACGCGCAGTTGCGCAGAAGTTAATTCTAGGTTGAGATTTCAATCAAGGGCGGGGCTTCGGCTCCGCCCGTTTTCTTTTGATCCGCCCTTGTAAGACCAACGTTTCGACATGAGTTCCCAGACATCCACCGGGAATGCAAGTCGGGATGATCTGCTTACGAAGAGACGAGGCCAGTCTGACCCGGATCAACGCGCTTTTGCACGATTCGGAATCTGCTAGTCAAAAGGGAAAAAGGCGCCCGAACAGGGCGCCCTCTAAAAGAATAGATGTGACGAGGGCTCAAGCGGCCTTGCGACGCTTTCGAGTCACGAATGCTCCGATACCGAAGGCCGAAAGTAGCAGGGGAAGTGCGGCCGGCACCGGTATGACGCCAGGAGGAACGTTCACGTAGCTCTCACTTCTGTCATTGAGATGCGAACGCACGTGCATACCGATCCGGAATGCACCGCTGTCGATAGCCGCCAGAAGATCGGCGAAGGAAAAGCCGGCCATGAAAGTCAGATTGAACTGAAGATCATCGCCAATGGTCAGTCCGTTCACGCTTGCGCCCTGAGCATCTGCCAGAAGGCCAGAAGTAACACTGAAGCCGACAGCATTTCCACCGGGCAGATCACCGGGATTAGCCGTGCCGGCAGTGAAGTTGGTGCCGACCTGAACTGTTATGTCCGACGGCTGCATCGGCGCCTGGAACAGCGGCGTCCGATCGTCAAGGTAGATCTCGGTGACGTTGAGATTCGCGTTGACACCTGCCAGCACGTCGAAATTGAACAGTGCACCGCCCGCGCCATTGTCTGTGATATCAACGAACAGTTGGTCGGTGCCGCCGGTGCTGCCATTTGAGGTTATCTGGCTGAAGCTCAGAGTTACGGCATTCGCGGCCCCCGCGAAAAGCCCAAGGCTCAGAGCAACGCCAGCGATCTTCAGAATTCTTCCCAGTCCCATGATAATTTCCTATTATAATAACTCGGCTGGGTCTAATGAACCCCAACACCACGTACCCACCATAGAGCCGTAATATGCTAACCTTTTTCTTGCCACATTTTCGGGATTTACTCAATCTGATTCAGGGATCCGGATCAGAATACAACCCGAGGATGCTAAGCCTTACCTAATTCAGAACAAACCTAGCAGTTTCGCTCTCTTTGTTTCGCGATTTAGGATAGTCAATTTGGACTTGTTCAAGGTCTGCGCGTTTATCGAGAGCGAAATTCACGTCCCGGTTGTCTTGACAGCACTCAGATTTGCCGAATCGCCGCAGACCTTCGTGACTTTCCAGAAGCAAGATTTCGACCATGCTGCTGAGCACACTTCGTCCGATCTCGCGACCGGGTATTCGATAGCAGAGACCTGATGCCACAGTCGCTCATTTGGGCCGCAAACTCGCGGGTCCAGTGGTACCGGCAAGTCGCTGTGGCCGGAAGTGATTCGTCGACCGGCAAGCCAGACCTGAGCGGCAACCAGCAGGGGCCACGCGGCCTGGGCATGGTCTTGAGAACAGGCACCAATCGGCGGTTGCAACCGGGCAAGAAAAAAGTATCGGCCAATACCTCTCGCCTCATTCTATGTAAATGTGGCAGGAATTCGCCGATGACCTGATCCCATCAGAGGGACGGGGAACTACGTACCTGGTTGGCCAAGTACGGCCATTTTTATAGGTGGTTTTGACATGGGATTTGGCTTGATTCCTAGCAGCATTAAGGCTGCAGTTTTGGTTGCGGGGCTTTCGGTTGGCCTGACGGGCGTAGCGAACGCCGCAACGGCGACATTCGACTTCACGGGTGGCAGCAATCACCTGTCAATGTCCGAGGATTTTACTTCGACGGTTGGCCAGCTTTCCCTGACGGCCTCTGCGGAATACTACAGCGGAACATCAATCAGGTTGGGCCATTTCAGCCCCGGCATCGGCGCTTGCTTCAGTGTTCTGGGTATCTATTGCATCGATGACAGCCACGAGGTGGATGGAAACCCGGATGAGCGCGTGGTTCTCGATTTCTGGCCGCAATCCGTGTCGATCTCCAGCGTCATGTTCAATGCGCTTGACGGCAATGATGGAGCGTTTGACCTGTTCGCTGACACCGGGTCCGGGCTGGCGCTTGTCGGCACCTATCTTCTGGGGTCATCCATCGACCTGTCGGGCCTGAGCGGTACGGCAGCCAGATTTGCCTTTGGCGCAAGAGAGAATGGTAGGTGGTGTGGGTGGTTGGGTTGTTTTAACTACGTAACGACAGATTTCAAGATTGCGGGGTAACGGTCGATTAAGAGGTCTCTGCCGTTCCGCTTCCGGCCGGGGCGCTTCTGCTGCTGACCGGTCTTGGCGGTCTGGCTGTCGCACGTCGCCGCAAAGCTTGATCAGGATCGATGAAAGTTGCGAAAAGGGCGGGGCATTGCCGCGCCCTTTGGCTTTGTGCGGTACCAAATGCCCTCACAGGTCCGCGTGAAATTCCTCGACGAGATGGTGGACCACGCCGCATAGCGCGTCGCTTTCGGACTTTCCCGCGTCGCGCGCCTGGGCGAGAACGGACCGCTGCTTCTCGGCGCTGGTGCCGTCGGCGAGCAGCTTGCGCAGCGCCTCGACCTCGGTCAGGCAATCCAGGAATTCCGCATCCTCCCCGATCAGCGCGATCAGCTCCTCGATCAGCACGTCGAAGGGCACGATCTCGGTCTGGCCGAAATCAATCATCCCTTCCAAAATGCCATAGCGCTGGGCGCGCCAGCGGTTCTCGGCGATCAGAAAGGATTCGTAGATCCGCCAGCGCTGGTTCTTGCGGGAAAGCCGCCAGAGCATGCGGGCAAGGCACTGGGTTGCGGCGGCGAGGGACAGCGTGGTTTCAAGCCGGGGCGAGACATCGCAGATCCGCGACTCGATCGTCGGGAAGCGCGACGAGGGTCTCAGATCCCACCAGATCTTCGAGGCGTCCTCGATCAGCTTCAGCTCGACCAGCGTATCGACCGATCGCTCGAAAGCGCCCCAACTGTCCAGGCGCGGCGGCAGGCCGGTGCGGGGCAGGTTGTCAAACACCGTCAGCCGGTAAGAGGCGAGCCCGGTATCCTCGCCCTGCCAGAACGGGGAAGAGGCCGACATCGCGAGGAGATGCGGCAGGAAATAGCTGAGCTGGTTCATGACGTCGATGCGCATGTCCTTCGACTCGATGCCGACATGCACATGCATGCCGCAGATCAGCATCCGCCGTGCCACACCGCCAAGATCACGGCGCAGGTCGTTATAGCGTTCCTTGTCCGTATGGTGCTGCTGCTTCCAATCCGCGAACGGATGGCAGGAGGCGGCGATCGGTGACAGGCCGTGTTTCGCGGCATGTTTCGCCACGGTGCGGCGCAGGTGCCGCAAATCCTCGCGCGCCTCACCGATGGTCTGGCAGACGCCGCTGCCGATCTCGATCTGGCATTGCAGGAATTCCGGGCTGACCTTGCCTTCCAGATCCTTCTTGCAGGCTTCCATCAGCGTGTCAGGCGCGACCGCCAGATCCATCGTTTCATTGTCGACCAGAAGGTATTCTTCCTCGATCCCGATGGTGAAGTCCGGTTCCTTGACGGCCATGGCAGTCGCCTCCCTGCAATTCGGTCAAGAAAAGCAGGAAGTTAACGGTGGAGCAAGGCTTGTGCCGCACCGCCGCGGTCAGCTGGCCTGAATGCTGCCCTTCATGTTGGCATGGTAGCGGCATTGATAGGCGTGGCCGCCTGCCGGGATCTCGACCTCGATCGAGGTTCCGGGCTGCAGCGTACCGGTATCGAAGGAACCATCAGCGGCGGTGGCGGTATGCGGGGCATTGTCTCGATTGACGAACCGCACCGCCTGTCCTGCGGTGATGTCGAGTTGCGCCGGTTCGAAGGCGAACCCCTCGATTACCACTTCATGGGCGGCATGGCCTCCTGCACGGGCGGTGCCGGCAAGGGCAAAAGGGGCAGAGGCGGTCAGGGCAAGGGCGGTTCGTCTACGAATTTTCATGATGGGCCTCCTTTACAATAAGCCTCCATCATGCACCCCGATGGCTTTTCGGGCAAGCGGGCGCTTCGCCTCCTACTGCAAGGTATGGAACAGGAAGCCTAGGCGAGTGACGCCGCAAGATTGCTGTTGAGCGACGCCACAGGTCTTCGCTACCTTCGGCAAGCAGGGATAGGGACAGGAGAACGCGATGACGCCGAGCACATACGACCCCGAAGAGGTCCTCGGGTTCTGGTTCCCCGATACTGGTCACCAGCACAGCGTCGAAACCCACGCGGCGTTCTGGACGGAGCGGATGCAGGGCGGCATGGATGGCGGGATCATCGAGCGGTTTGCCGACCTGACGCAGGCCGCAGCGACAGGAGAGCTGGATCACTGGGCGGAGACACCGCGCGGGCGGTTGGCGCTGCTGATCGCGCTCGACCAGTTTCCGCGATCTTTGTGGCGCGATAAGCCGGCTGCCTTTGCGCAGGACATCAAGGCCACGCGACTGGCGCTCGAAGGTCTCGAGAATGGCCATTTCGACAAGCTCGAACCGTGGGAGCAGGTTTTCTACGTCATCGCCATTTCGCACTGCGAAGGGCCCGATCACATGGACCGGCTGAACCGGCTCGACGAAATCGTCGAACGGATCATCGCCCGACAGGCCGATCACATGGCGCCCTTTGCCGACAGGTTTCGGGATCAGACAGCCCGTGTAAAGAAGGTCGTCGCGAATTACGGTCGCCACCCGCACCGCAATTCCATTCTCGGACGGCCCTCGACGGCCGCAGAACTCGCCTATATCGCCGAGGGTGATTTCCCGCATTTGCCCCGGTCAGAATAGGCAGTATGCGAAAAACGGAGACAGGCGGCATGGTGACCGCCCGTTCCGCTAAGTTTCGCTTAGTCCATGGCCTTGAAATGGAACTCTCCGCCTTCCTTCAGGCCGCTTGGCCAGCGGGACGTCACGGTCTTGGTGCGGGTGTAGAACCGGAACGCATCCGGCCCGTGCTGGTTGAGGTCGCCGAAGCCTGACTTCTTCCAGCCGCCGAACGTGTGATAGGCCAAGGGCACCGGGATCGGCACGTTGATCCCGACCATGCCGATATTGATCCGGCTGGCGAAATCGCGTGCCGCATCGCCGTCGCGCGTGAAGATCGCGGTGCCGTTGCCATATTCATGGTCCATCGCATAGCCCAGAGCCTCTTCGTAGGTCTTGGCCCGCACAGTCGACAGAACCGGGCCGAAGATCTCCTGGCGGTAGATGTCCATATCGGTCGTAACATGGTCAAAAAGGTGCGGGCCGACGAAAAACCCGTCTTCGTAGCCCTGCATCTTGAAGCCGCGGCCATCGACCACGAGTTTCGCCCCCTGGTCGATCCCGGACTGCACCAGACGCTCGATATTGGCCTTGGCCGCAGCAGTAACGACGGGGCCGTAATCGACATCGTTTCCAGCGGTATAGGGGGCCACCTTCAGTTTCTCGATGCGCGGCACCAGTTTGTCGATCAGCGCATCGGCGGTTTCGTCACCGACTGGCACGGCGACCGAGATCGCCATGCAGCGTTCGCCGGCCGCACCGTAGCCTGCGCCCACCAGCGCATCCGCGGCCTGATCCATGTCAGCGTCCGGCATGATGATCATGTGGTTCTTGGCCCCGCCGAAGCACTGCACTCGCTTGCCATTGGCGCATCCGCGCGAATAGATGTACTGCGCGATCGGGGTGGAGCCGACGAAGCCCACCGCCTGGATGATCTCATTGTCGAGGATCGCGTCGACCGCTTCCTTGTCGCCATTCACCACCTGCAGCACGCCATCCGGCAGCCCGGCTTCCCTGAGCAGTTCGGCGAGCATCAGGGGGACCGACGGATCGCGTTCGGACGGTTTCAGGATGAAGGCGTTGCCGCAGGAGAGGGCGGGGGCCATCTTCCACATCGGGATCATTGCCGGGAAGTTGAACGGAGTGATTCCGGCAACGACGCCAAGAGGTTGGCGCATGGAATACATGTCTATCCCAGGTCCGGCGCCGTCGGTGAACTCGCCTTTCAGAAGATGCGGCGCGCCGATGCAGAACTCTACGACTTCAAGTCCGCGCTGCACGTCCCCCTTGGCATCGGGGATTGTCTTGCCATGCTCGCGGCTCAGCGCCTCTGCGAGCTTTTCCATATCGCGGTTGATCAGGCGTACGAACTCCATCATCACCCGCGCGCGCTTCTGCGGGTTGGTCGCTCCCCAGGCGATCTGCGCCCTGGCTGCGGCCGCGATGGCGGCATCGACCTCGTCCTTCGAGGCCAGCGGTACACGCGCCTGCACCTCGCCGGTCGCCGGGTTGAACACGTCCGCGAACCGGCCCGATCCGCCATTGACCCGCTTGCCGCCGATGAAATGTGAAAGCTCGTCCATCTGATCTCTCCCTTTGAGGTTCCTGGGCATCTTAGTCTTGCAATTCTGCCGGGAAAAGGGGCAGCTTCTCAAAGGCGTTTTGCGAAATTGCAGGGGTAACGATGGATCTGAACTGGGACGACCTGCGGATATTCCTTGCCGTCGCGCGCGCCGAGAGCATTTCAGGCGCGGGCAAGGTGCTCAAACGCGATCCCGCCACCGTCGGCCGCAGGGTTCAGCGGCTTGAAGAGGATCTCGGCCAGCCGCTGTTCGCGAAGTCACCACAAGGCTATCAGTTGACCGAAGTCGGGCAGCGGCTTTTGTCTCATGCAGAGGCCGCAGAGCAGGCCGTGACACAGGCCACCGAAGAAACGCTGGGGCATGCGGGCCAACTGACCGGCCAGGCTCGCATCGGCGCCCCCGATGGCTGCGCCAATTACCTTCTGCCGAAGGTGGCGGCAGGGATCGTCGCGCAGAATCCCGGTCTGGAACTGCAGATCGTTGCCTTGCCGCGGGTATTCAATCTCTCGAAGCGAGAGGCCGACATGGCCATCGCGGTCAGCCAACCCGCCACTGGCCGGCTGACCGTGCAGCGCATCACCGATTACAAGCTGCACCTCGCGGCGAGCAGGCAGTACCTGCAGGACCACCCCCATATCGCCGACCTCAAGGATCTCAAACGTCACCGCATCGTCGGCTATATCCCCGACATGATATTCGACAAGGAACTCGATTATCTCGCCGAGCTTGGCGTCTCGCGCATCGATCTGGCCTCGAATTCGGTTTCGGTTCAGTTCAATCTCCTGCGGCAGGGGGCGGGCGTCGGCGTGGTGCACGACTTTGCGCTGCCCACCGCCCCGGAACTGACCCGTATCCTGCCCGATGACCTTGAGCTCACCCGCAGCTTTTACCTGATCCGCCATGCCGATGACCGCCGGGTCGAGCGGCTCAACCGGCTTGCCGAACTGCTGGCGGTGGGGCTGCGCGCTGAAGTCGCACGGCTCGAGGCTTTGCTTGACAGAAGCCCATCGAAGGGGCGACGCTAGGATACTGAAACCAAAGCAGGAGTAAGGCCCATGCTCGTCAATCAGATCCTCAGCGGGAAATCTGACCAAGGCGTCCTCACCCTGCCGCCTGGCACATTGGTATCGGCGGCAGCGACGATGTTGTCGGATAAACGGATTGGAGCTGTGGTGATCTCGAATGACGGCAAGATCCCGCTGGGCATTCTGTCAGAGCGCGACATCGTTCGAGAGCTCGGCACGCGCGGTGTCGACTGCCTGACCGAGACCGTCGACGAGCTGATGACATCGAAGCTGATCAGTTGCACGCGCCATGACAGCGCCGACCAGGTTCTGGAGAAGATGACGGTTGGCCGGTTTCGCCATCTGCCGGTGATGGAGGGCGAGGAGATGGTCGGCCTGATCTCGATCGGCGACGTGGTCAAGGCGCGGCTGTCGGAACTGTCGATGGAGAAGGATGCGCTTGAAGGGATGATCATGGGCCACTAGGCCTTTCTGCCCAGAGCGCAGCGTCAGGAACGGCTTGAACTTCCCTGCGCAATATCGTTGCGTATGCGAAAACAAGAGGGACAGACATGCGCATCGGCCTTTATCCCGGCACTTTCGATCCGGTCACGCATGGCCATCTGGATATCATCCGCCGCGCTTCGGCTCTGGTTGATCGCCTGGTCATCGGTGTGGCGATCAATCGCGACAAGAGCCCGCTTTTCGCGCTTGAGGATCGCGTGGCGATGATTGAGGCGGAATGTGCTGCCATATCCAGCCTGATGGGAACCCAGATCGTCGCGCATCCGTTCGAGAGCCTGCTTGTCGATTGTGCACGCGATGTCGGGGCAAATGTTATCTTTCGCGGCCTGCGCGCTGTCGCCGACTTCGAGTACGAATTCCAGATGGTCGGCATGAACCGGGCGCTCGATTCCTCGATCGAGACCGTTTTCCTGATGGCCGAGGCCCGACATCAGGCTATTGCCTCGAAACTGGTCAAGGAGATCGCCCGGCTGGGAGGCGACGTGACCAAGTTCGTGCCACCGGCGGTCAAATCGGCACTCGACGCGAAATTCGCCTGAGACGGGGCGCAATTCGGGGGATCTTCACTTGCCCAGCCCCGCGGCCTGCGCCGTGCTTCTGGCTGCCATCCTCGCGGAAGTCATCGCCGCGACGGCTCTGGCCCGCTCGGAAAGCATCACGCGCCTGTTCCCGAGACTGATCGCTATCTCAGGCGATGCCCTGGTGTTCTGGCCTCTGTCCGTCCCGATCCGGGTTCAGCCTTCCGGTGTGGTTCATGCCATCTGGTCCGGTCTCGGCATCGTCTTCATCGCCCACGTCGCCTGGATCGGGTACGGACAGAGGCTCGACTTGCCCGCGGTGATCGGACTTGCGCTGATCCTTTCGGGCGTGAGTGTCGCCAACGTCTTTTTCAGATCCATACTGCAATGACGATCCGGCGGCATCAGCCACGGGACCGCCGAGGTGCGCCGCGGATCAACGAAAAGGGGCACCGCGAGAAAGCGATGCCCTTCTGAAGCCCTGGGTCTTGCTGGTCAGAGGAACTTCGCGACCACCGTCGCCATATCGGCCATCCGGCAGGAAAAGCCCCATTCGTTGTCGTACCAGCTGAGCACCCGCACCAGGTTGCCCGGAAGGACCTTGGTCTGGTCCGGAGCAAAGGTCGACGATGCGGGATTGTGATTGAAGTCCGAGGAAACCAGTGGCCGCGGCTCATATCCCAGAACGCCTTTCAGCGGCCCATTCTCGGAGGCTGCCTTGAATGTCGCATTGACCTCTTCAACGGTCACGGACTTGTCGAGAACCACCGTCAGGTCGATGCAGCTTACATTCGGGGTCGGCACCCGGATCGAGGAGCCGTCGAGCTTGCCATCAAGCTCGGGAAGCACAAGGCCCAAGGCCTTCGCCGCACCGGTCGATGTCGGGATCATCGACATCGCCGCTGCCCGGGCCCGGTAGAGATCCTTGTGCATCGTATCCAGCGTCGGCTGGTCGCCGGTATAGCTGTGGATCGTCGTCATGAAGCCTGTGACGATGCCGTAATTGTCGTGCAGGACCTTGGCGACCGGTGCAAGGCAGTTCGTGGTGCAGGAGCCGTTCGACACGATCAGGTCGTCGGCGTTCAGGAGATGATGGTTGACGCCGTAGACGATGGTCTTGTCGGCGCCTTTCGAGGGCGCAGAGACCAGAACCCGGCTGGCGCCGTTTTCCAGATGGATCGCAGCCTTCTCCTTGTCGGTGAAGATACCAGTGCACTCCATGACGATATCGATGTCTTTCCAGGGCAGTTCCGCGGGGTTGCGCAGGGCCGTCACTTCCATCGGGCCACGGCCTGCATCGATCGTTGTCGCGGTCGTCTTGACCTCATGCGGAAACCGGCCGTGGATGCTGTCGAACTTCAGCAGATGCGCGTTGGTATCGACGGGACCAAGATCGTTGATCGCGACAACCTCGACATCGGTCCGACCCGATTCTATGATTGACCGCAGGATATTCCGTCCAATCCGCCCAAATCCATTGATTGCAACCTTCACGGCCATGTCGTGACTCCTTCAATTCCCGTTGCCGGGGTCTCGCGGACCCCGCCTGTTAACGCTAACATGTCGATTTGGCGCGAAAGGTCAACAGCAGCGTTGGCCATCAGCGCCAGAATGCCAGATACTCGATCAACAATATGAACTTTCGGGCGAGGAACAAGACCATTGCCCATCCGGTGAAGTGGTAATCGACAGCCAAAAACGCGAGGACCAACAACGCCAGGCCGACTGCAATCTTGTTGGTTATGGCCGTTCCCCCTAGTGGAGGAGCCGCCCCATTGCCGCCGCAACGTCCGCCATCCGGCAGGAGAAGCCCCATTCATTGTCGTACCAGGCCAGCACGCGGACCATGCGGCCGCCGATGACCTTGGTCTGGTCAGGCGCGAAGATAGACGAATGGGGTGTGTGATTGAAGTCGATAGAAACCTTGGGTTCGGGATCATATGCCAGGACCGCCCCCATGCGGCCAGCGGCCGCTTCCCGCACGATCTCGTTGACGTCGGCGACGGTCACGTCCTTGCTGGCCTCAAAGGTCATATCGACGGCAGAGACATTCGGCGTCGGAACCCGTATCGCCGTGCCTTCGAGCTTGCCGGCCAGTTCGGGCAGAACCTCACCCAGGGCTTTCGCAGCACCCGTCGATGTCGGGATCATTGCCATTGCCGCAGCGCGGGCGCGGTAAAGGTCTTCGTGGCGCCGGTCCAGCGTCGGCTGGTCGCCGGTATAGCTGTGAATCGTGGTCATGATCCCGCGCTCGATGCCGATCGCGTCGTTCAGTACCTTGGCCAGCGGCGCGAGGCAGTTGGTCGTGCAGGATCCGTTCGACACGATCCGGTCTTCGGCCACGAGACTGCGATGATTGACGCCGTAAACAACGGTCCGATGGACATTCTTGGCCGGAGCAGAGATCAGCACCCGCTTGGCGCCGCGGTTCAGATGAACGGCCGACTTGTCGCCGTCATTGAACTTGCCTGAGCATTCCAGAACCACATCGACGCCGGACCAGTCCAGTTCCTCGGGGTTGTAGGTCGAGAAGACCTCCATCGGTCCGCGGCCCAGGTCCATCGAATTGGCAGTGACCTTGATCTCCCCGGAAAAGCGGCCATGCACGCTGTCATATTTCAGCAGATGCGCATTGGTCTCGATCGGACCCGTGGCGTTGATCTTGACGACTTGAACGTCGTTACGGGCGGCCTCGGTGATATGTGCCAGCGTGCAGCGACCGATGCGACCGAAGCCGTTGATTCCGACCGTGACTGTCATCGCTTTTCTCCTGTCCCTCGAGGCCCTCGACGCCTCGTTTCGCGGCGGTATACAGAGGCATTCCGGTGCAGAAAAGCATTTAATATGAATATGATAGCGTAAACATCACCTGTTAGCGCAAACTCTGGCGCCAATCGCCTGAATTCGGAGCGACGGTCGCCGGGGCGGCAACGGTCAGTTCGACGGCAGGTGCTGCCGGATTGCCTCGGCAAGCTCCGAGCAGGGGGACAGGTCGGGGATTTCCCTCTTGCGGTTGTGTTTCCAACTCGTCGAAGTCGCGTAGCAATGCCAGAAGCCGAACCGGCGCCGGATCGACAGCGGATAGAGAAGGCCAGCCGGCCGGTGGATGGCCCAGCTGAACTGGCCTGCAAGACTGTCGGGAACGATGCACCATTTCGGGTTGGGAATTATCTTGCGGCCCAGTCGAAAGCCGTGATCCCGCTGCAGTTTTGCAGACCCCCCGCTGGCCGGATAGACCCAATGCCCGAAGAAAGAGACCATGCCGAATGCCGATCCCGCCGCGGCATCGAAGATCGAGCCTGCTCCTGGCCAGACGAGCTCGTCGATATCAACCGACAAGACCGCGCGGGCACGATGCAGGAAGCGCAACTGCGCCAGGTTGAACATCGAGGTCTGCAGAAACTTCGCGGGCAGGTGCAGACGCCCGCCGCCCGGACCACCATAGGGAAACGGTGCCGGGATCACGCGACAGACAGCCAGTCCGGGAATCGCCGCCAGCCGGCCCTGCAAGGCGGCCGGGCTGTAAAGCGACGAGCCGTTGTCAATCAGCAGCAGCCCGTCCGCACCATGCGCCGAGATGTGATAGCGCGCCCAGTCCTCGATCCATTCGACCGGATTGTCCTTGGAAATCGCCATCAAGACGTTGCGGCCTGCGAACAGGTCGAATTCCTGCGACCCGACCGGAACTTCGTGGCTGGCATCGCCGATGCCGACTTCGATGAAGGCAGGGCGACGGGGCGCGGAGAGCCGCAGAACCTCGACGCGAAGATGCTTGCTGCGGCGAAGCCGTTTCCTTGCCGGTTCACCGTCCAGCCGCAAATTGTTGCGCAATACCGGCCAGAGGTTGATCAGCCGCGGACAGACCAGAACGACCTGTCGCGCCCGATCGTCGTAGAAACAATCGTAGATCAGCGTCAGGGCGTCGAAACTCTCGACATAGCCCTTACTGCGCATGGCCTTGGGCGCGGGCATCTTGCGCCTGAGACCGCCATCTTCGGGCAATCGCAGGCTCGACAGCCGCACGACCGACGCATCAACTGCCACTCTGCGCGTCCGCCCGCGCCGCCCTAGAGCAACTGCTCGACCTCAGCCGCGACCTTCTCGGCCGTGATGCCGAATTCCTCGTAGAGCTTCCCGGCGGGCGCCGATGCACCGAAGCCTTCCATGCCAACGAAAGCGGCCTTGGCCTCGCGGCCCCGTTCGCCCAGGAGCCACTGGTCCCAGCCGGACCGAACACCGGCCTCGACAGCCACGCGGACCGGGCCGGCGGGTAGGACCTTGCGGCGATAGGACGGGTCCTGCTCGGCAAAAAGCTCCATGCACGGCATCGAGACGACGCGGGTGCCGATGCCCTTTTCCTGCAGGATATCACGGGCCTTCAGCGCGATCTCGACCTCTGAACCGCTCGCCATCAGGATCGCTTGCCGCCTGCCCTCGGCCTCTGCCAGGGCATAGGCGCCCTGCGCGCTGAGATTCTTCAGCTTGTGCTCGGTCCGGACGGTCGAGAGATTCTGCCGCGAAAGCGCCAGCACGGACGGCGTCCTGGTCGAGGTCAGGGCCAGTTCCCAGGCTTCCGCGGTCTCGACCGTGTCAGCCGGACGGAACGTCCAGCTGTTCGGCGTGGCGCGGCAGATCGAAAGGTGCTCGACCGGCTGGTGAGTCGGGCCATCCTCGCCCAGCCCGATACTGTCATGAGTCATCACGAAGACGGTTGGTATCCCCATCAGCGCCGCCAGACGCATCGCCCCGCGCGCATAGTCAGTGAAACACATGAACGTGCCGCCATAAGGCCGGACGCCGCCATGCAGCACCATGCCGTTCATCGCCGCCGCCATGCCATGTTCGCGGATGCCGAAATGAATGTAGCGGCCTTTTCGGTTTTCGGAGTTGAAGATGCCAAGATCAGGCGTCAGCGTGTTGTTGGACCCCGTCAGATCGGCAGAACCGCCGATGGTCTCGGCCATGATCGGGTTGATGACCTCCAGCACGTTTTCAGAGGATTTCCGGGTCGCGACTTTCGGCTTCGCCTCCGAGGTCTGCCGTTTCAGCGCCTTGATCGTCGCCGACAGCTTGCGCGGCGCTTCACCGGACATGACGCGCGCAAATTCCTTGCGGCGCCCGTCGGAAAGGGCGGCCATGCGGCCCTCCCACTCGGCGCGATCCGAAGCCCCGCGCGAGCCGATGGCCTCCCAGCCTTTCTTGATGTCGGACGGGATCTCGAAAGCCGGGCTGGACCAGCCATAGATCTCGCGCACCTTGGCGATCTCCTCGTCTCCCAGCGGCGAACCATGCGCCTTGGCGGTATCCTGTTTCGCGGGCGATCCGAAACCAATATGCGTCTTGCAGGCGATCATCGTCGGTTTCTTCGACTTCTTGGCTGCGGTCAGCGCCTCATCGATGGCCCCCGGATCGTGACCGTCGCAGGACAGCACCTGCCAGCCCGCCGCCTGGAAGCGCTTCTTCTGATCGGTGATGTCCGACAGCGAGACCTCACCGTCGATCGAGATATTGTTGTCGTCCCAAAGCACGATCAGCTTCGACAGTTTCTGCATCCCTGCAAGGCCGATCGCCTCGTGGCTGACGCCTTCCATCAGGCATCCGTCGCCGGCGATCACATAGGTGTGGTGGTCAACCACCTTGCGCCCGAACCGCGCCCGCAGGGCTTCCTCGGCGATCGCGAATCCGACGGCGTTGGATAGCCCCTGTCCCAGCGGGCCGGTCGTCGTCTCGATGCCCTTGGCATGGCCATATTCGGGATGCCCGGCGGTCTTTGATCCCCACTGACGGAAATTGCGGATCTCGTCTATCGTCATGTCTTCGTAGCCGGTCAGATGCAGCAGCGCGTAGAGCAGCATCGAGCCATGCCCCGCCGACAGGATGAAGCGGTCGCGATCCGGCCAGTCGGGGGCCTTGGCGTCGAATTTCAGGTGCTTCTCAAAGAGCACGGTCGCGACATCGGCCATGCCCATGGGCATCCCCGGATGACCGGAATTCGCGGCCTGAACCGCATCCATCGCCAGAACGCGAATCGCGGCGGCCTTGGTCCAGTGATCGGGGTGCTCTCGGCGCAGGTTGGCGATGTCCACGGGGCGAATTCCTTTGATTTGTTTGGTCAGGCGGTTGATAGCAGCGAAATGCGGAAGATCAAGAAGACTGGACCTGTTCTCCAGCGGAAAGCGCCGATTCGGGGTAACCGGCTGCCGTTCGCTTGACTTTGCTCTGGCCGATCTGAATTCTGCCGCTATTGTGACCGGCGAACTCAGGCAGCAGGATCAAAGATGAGCGATATCACCGAGCTGGAGCGGCGGATTACCAACGCGCTGGACCGCATCGACACCGGGTTGGCGAAAGTCGGCAAGGGCAGCGGTGCCGATATGGCTGCGGATATTGCAAAACTCCGTGAAGCGCTGGAGACCGAGCAAAGCGCCAACGCCCAGCTGGAAGAACGCGTCAAGGTGATCCGCGATCGGCAGGAACAGACGGTCAGCGCGCTAGAGGCCGAGGTGGCGCGGCTGCGCGAATCGGCTGCGAAACATGATGGCGAGCTGCAACGCTTGAAACGAATCAATGATCAATTGCGCCAGAACAACAACGCGCTGCGAGAGGCGAATGAGCAGGGCGTCGGTGACGCGCATCTGATCAACAAGTCGATGACCACCGAACTGGAGGCGCTGCGCGCCAGCCGGGAGGCCGAACGCGCCGAACTGGACCAGGTTCTAGGGGAGTTGAAGCCGCTTCTGGAAGGGGGATCGAATGCCTGACGTGAAGGTTTCCATCGGGGGGCGCGAATTCGAAGTGGCCTGCCAGGAGGGCGAAGAGCATTTCCTGAGGTCAGCCGCCGCAATGCTGGATGCCGAGGCCTCTGTCCTCAGCGACCAGATCGGACGGATGCCGGAAAGCCGGATGCTGCTGATGGCCGGGCTGATGCTGGCCGACAAGACCGCCGGGGTCGACGAACAGTTGCGTGGGCTTGAACAGAAGTTGTCCGCCCAGGACAAGCTGATCGAGGAACTCCGAAACCAGCCCGAGCCGCCCGCCAAGACCGTGGAAGTCGCGGTAATCCCGCCGCAACTGAGCGAGTCACTAGCCGAAATTGCCGCCCGCACGGAATCGCTGGCCGCCGCGATCGAGGACAAGGTCGCGGGCTGACCCGCTGATCAGTGGTTATTCACGAAGTAGCGTGTCTGCGTCAGTCCGTTCGGCCAGCTTTGTGTCCCCGCCAGCTCCAGCGTGATGTCCCGGCCGGTTGCCCCGAACAGCGGAATGCCGTCGCCCAGGAGGATTGGCAGGCGCGTGATGGTCATCTCGGAAATCAAACCGTCGCGCAGGCAGGACTGGATCAGCGCGCCGCCATCCACTTGGGCTGCGCGCCAGCCGCCCTTGGCAAGATCGGCCATTGCCTCACGGGGCGCCGCGTTGCGGATCTCGACCTTGCCCGAAAGCGATGCGGGCACATCCCCATTCGACAATGACCTGCTGAGAACCACCACCGGTTGGGTGTAGGGCCAGTCGCCGAATCCCAGCGCCGTGCGAAAGGTGTTGGACCCCATCATCAGCCCGTCGACGCCCGAGATGAAGCGCGCATAGCCGAAATCCTCGCCCTCGAGATCGGCCATGTCCAGCCAGTCGATGCCGCCATCCGTGCGCGCAATATAGCCGTCGAGGCTGGTGGCGATGAAGACGCGCCCTTCGCAGGGGCGATCCCGGGTCAACCGTTGGCTTCGCGGATCTTGTCGGCGGCTTCCTTGTTGTAGCCGACACCCTTGGCCTCGAACAGCTGGTCCAGCTCGCCCGAGAGGGTCATTTCGGTGATGATGTCGCAGCCGCCGACAAACTCGCCCTTGACATAAAGTTGCGGGATCGTCGGCCAGTCCGAATAGTCCTTGATGCCCTGGCGGATTTCCTCGTCCGCCAGAACGTTCACATCGGCATAGTCCACGCCCATGAAATTCAGGACGCCCGCGACGCGGGACGAAAACCCACATTGCGGCATCATCTTGGTGCCCTTCATGAACAGGACCACGTCATTCGTGGTCACTGTATCCTTGATCCTGCTATCCGTGTCGGACATCTGATTACTCCGGTGCTTTGGTGGTCAGGGCCAGCGCGTGCAATTCGCCTGCGCTGCCGTCCATCTTTCCCTTGAGGGCGGCATAGACCGCCCGCTGTTGCTGGACGCGGTTCATATCCTTGAAACTCGCGTCAATCACCTCGGCCGCATAGTGATTTCCGTCGCCCGCCAGATCGGTGATCGTGATCTTGGCATTGGGAAAACTCTCGCGGATAAGGTCCTCGATTTCGCGGGCTTCAATGGCCATAGGCGCCTCCGTTGGATCTTGTCTCTTGATGTAGAGCGCACAGGAGGGGCGCGCAAGTGGCCCGTGCGGGCGGTTCAGGCGACGGTGGCGGCAAAGCAGCTGCGGTAGAGGCGGGCGAGTTCCGCCAGCGGTGCCGAACTGCCGCCAAAGCTCACTTGGTCGCCTCCGAACTTTCCGACCGAATGGATCGGAACCCCGGCCTGACCTGCCGAGACCATCAGGGCTTCCGCCTGATCGAAGTTGCAGGCGACCAGATAGCGCGCCTGGTCCTCGCCGAAGAGCGTCGGTGTGTCCTGCGCCTGCAGAGTGACGCCGACGCCGCCGGCTTCGGCCATCTCGAAGGCGGCCAGAGCAAGACCACCATCGGCAAGATCGGTGCAGGCCTTGATCAATTCGTGATTGGCGCGGATGAAATCCCCGTTGCGCCGTTCCGCTGCCAGATCGACATGCGGCGCGTCGCCGTCCTCGCGGTTGAACACCTCGGCCAGAATTGCGGATTGGCCCAGATGTCCGGCCGTGTCGCCGACAAGCAGGGCAACGTGGCCTTCACGGGCGCAACCCGAAATCAGCTTGTCCTCGGAAGCGATCAGCCCGACGGCGCCGATGGTCGGCGTTGGCAGAATGCCCTTGCCGTCGGTTTCATTGTAAAGCGAGACATTGCCCGACACGATCGGCATATCAAGCGCCGCAACTGCCGCGCCAATACCATTGATCGCGCCGACGAACTGGCCCATGATCTCGGGCTTCTCGGGATTGCCGAAGTTGAGGTTGTCGGTTGTTGCCAGCGGGGTGGCCCCGACCGCCGTCAGGTTGCGATAGGCTTCGGCAACCGCCTGCTTGCCGCCTTCGATGGCGTTCGCCTTAACGTAGCGCGGCGTCACGTCCGAGGTGAAGGCGAGCATCTTCGGCGTGCCATGCACCCGGATGACACCGGCGCCGAGGCCGGGGGGTAACACGGTGTCGGCCATCACCATGTGATCGTACTGCTCGTAGACCCACTGTTTCGCGGCATAGTTCGGCGAAGTTATCAGCGCCTTCAGCCCATCGATCGGATCGACCCCCGGCACCGGCTCCATGGCCTCAGCGGGCGGTGTCTCGACCCAGGGGCGGTCATATTCCGGCGCGTTGCCGGCAAGCGCCTTCAGCGGCAGATCGGCCTTCACCTCGTTGTTCAGCAAGATTAGGAACCTGTCCTCGGCGATGGTCTCGCCAACAATAGCAAAATCCAGATCCCATTTGTCGAACACCGCCTTGGCCTCGGCCTCGAGTTCGGGGTTCAGGACCATCAGCATGCGTTCCTGGCTTTCGGACAGCATCATCTCGTAGGCGGTCATGTTCTCTTCGCGGACCGGCACGTCCTCGAGGTTGAGCCGCACACCGAGGTTGCCCTTGTCGCCCATCTCGACCGCCGAACAGGTCAGTCCGGCAGCGCCCATATCCTGGATCGAAATCACCGCCCCCGTCAGCATCAGTTCCTGGCAGGCCTCCATCAGCCGTTTCTCTGTGAACGGATCGCCAACTTGCACGGTGGGACGTTTCTCCTCGATCGTGTCGTCGAATTCGGCGCTCGCCATCGTGGCGCCGCCGACCCCGTCGCGGCCCGTCTTCGCCCCGAGATAAACGACCGGCATTCCGACGCCCGAAGCCGCCGAGTAGAAGATCTTGTCGGCATCGGCGAGACCCGCCGCAAAGGCATTGACCAGGCAGTTGCCGTTGTAGGCCGCATGAAACCGCACCTCGCCGCCGATCGTCGGAACGCCGAAGCAGTTCCCGTAGCCACCAATCCCCTCGACGACGCCGTTGACCAATTGCCTTGTCTTGGGATGCGACGGCTCTCCGAAGGATAGCGAGTTCATCGCCGCGATCGGCCGCGCACCCATCGTGAAGACGTCTCGCAGAATGCCGCCGACGCCGGTCGCGGCACCCTGATAAGGCTCGATATAGCTGGGGTGGTTGTGGCTCTCCATCTTGAAGACCACGGCCTGACCGTCGCCGATATCGACGACACCGGCATTCTCGCCGGGACCGCAGATCACCTGCGGCCCGGTGGTGGGCAGCGTGCGCAGCCATTTTTTCGAGCTCTTGTAGGAACAATGCTCGTTCCACATCGCCGAGAAGATCCCGAGTTCGGTAAATGTCGGCTCGCGCCCGATGATCCCCAGCAGGCGCTGATACTCGTCGGGCTTCAGCCCGTGCGCGGCAATCAGCTCTTCGGTAATCTTCGGCTCGTCCATCTGGTCCCCCGGGATGTCTTCGCGCATCTCTTAGTGCAGATGATCGCGGGGGAAAAGGTACCCTCAGCAAAGGATATCAGACCAGTGAGCCATCGAATTCGGCAAGTGTTGCGTGACACTGGATTGACCTTTCGCGCGGCGGGTCCAATGTAACAAGGACAAAAGAAGGCCGTACAGATGCGCGATCGACCAGTCGTTTATCACGTCCCAGTCTGCCCGTTCTCGCAGCGGCTGGAGATTCTGCTGGAACTGAAGGGGCAGAAGGATGCGGTCGAGTTTCGAGTTGTCGACATCACGCGGCCGCGCGACCCCGATCTGCTGAGGAAAACGCGCGGCACAACAGCGCTTCCGGTACTGGAGATGCCGGCCGGCCTGATCCTAAAGGAAAGCTTGGTGCTGCTGGGCTATCTGGATGAAACGCTTTCTGAGGTTTCGGTACGGCGGCACGATCCCTATGAACATGCCATCGAGTCGATGCTCATCGCCAATGAGGGGCCCTTTACCACGGCCGGTTATTCTCTTGTGATGAACCAGGACCCGACGGCGCGGCAGGGCTTGCTGGACAGGCTTCTCGGGCTTTATCGCGTCCTGAACGATTTCCTGCTCCACCATAACCCCGAAGGGACCTATCTCTTTGACCGGTTTGGACTGGCGGAAACCGTGTTCACACCGATGTTCAACCGTTTCTGGTTTGTTGATTATTATGAAGAGTTCGAGCTCCCCTCCAGCGCCGATTATGACCGCGTGAGGAGGTGGCGGGATGCGTGTCAGGGACATTCTGCGGCCCAACAGGTCAGCTTCGAGGAAATCGTAAAGCTCTATTACGACTACTCTCGCGGCGCTGGAAACGGCGCCCTGCCGGATGGCCGCCAGGTTTCAAGCTTTGCCTTTAATCCGCATTGGCGCGATCGGCCTTGGCCACCGAACAAAAAGTACGGAAGCGCCGCAACGGATGCCGAACTTGGCCTGCGATAAGATCAGGTGGGCACATTGACAATCGGGCTGGGCGGAATTGCCTGCTGACTGCATATAGAGGATGGTTCAAAAAAAAGGCCGGGCAAAAGCCCGGCCAAGTCCAACAGGGAGGTAAAAGCCAATGAGAGTTGCCTCAACCATCGACTTCCCGTCCCAAATAAGTCGGCATCGCCAAGCCTTCAAGAAAAAAACGCGGCTCTGGGTGCAAAGCTGCTATGCGTGTTCTGCATATCCCACACTAGCTGGTGTCTGCTTCGACCCTCTGGCGTTTGCGCTGCGCCGTGATTTCCTCCATCACGAAATCCCGGAACGCAGAGATGCGTTTGGATTGTCGCAGTTCCTCGGGATAGGCGAGGAAGACCGGAACTTCATTCGATTCGATTTCCGGCAGTACCCGTACCAGCTCGGGAAAGTCCTCTGACAGGTAATCGGGCAGGACCCCAACGCCGAGATTGTTCAGGATGGCCTGAAGAACACCGAAATAGTTATTCACGGTCAGGGTCGAGGGGATGTCGTGGGCCAGCAGCTCCTGCACCAGCGTGGCGCCCGCGGCAACTTGCGGAGAAGTTGTATTCTGACAGATCAGCCGATGAGCCGACAGGTCCCTTGGCCGACGCGGTGTGCCTTTGGCGTCGAGATATGGCTGGGTTGCATATAGCCGCATGCGGACCGACATCAGGCGCCGACGGATCAGGTCGGCCTGGCTGGGCTCTTTCATCCGGATCGCCACATCTGCCTCGCGCATCGGCAGGTCCAGCACGCGTTCTTCGAGCATCAGATCGATCTTCAGATCGGGGTACTTTTCGTAGAACTTAGGCAGGCGCGGCGCCAGCCAAAGCGTTCCGAAAGCGGTCGTGGTCGTGATGCGAAGCTCTCCGAACACTTCCTCTTCGCTGTCGCGTATCCGTGCGGCGGCGGCATCGAGCCGCCTGTACATCGAGCTGGTCGCGTCAAACAACAACTCGCCCTGTTCGGTAAGAATCAGTCCCCGCGCATGGCGATGAAAAAGCGTCGTGTTCAGGCTTTCCTCGAGCGCCCTTATCTGGCGGGACACTGCCGATTGGGAAAGATGCAGAGAGTCGCCCGCATGGGTCAGACTGCCCGCGTCCGCCACGGCGTGAAATATCCTAAGCTTGTCCCAGTCCATTCCGTCTCAACCAATACCCGTTAGCGCGCGACAATTTTATAAGAGTTACTTGCAAGTTGGGGGCGATTGCAAACGCTGAGGTGAAGGAAATTCACTTTGTAGGTCAGCAAATTTGACCTATAATGAACTAACAAGGAAATCCGGGAGGCACGACATGGGCAAGCAGGACATCTCACTTCACGACAAGTTCGACCTGTCGAAATCCACCGTTCTGATGAACGGAACCCAGGCGCTTGTTCGACTGATGCTGATGCAGAAGGCGCGCGACAAGGCAGCGGGCCTGAACACGGCGGGCTATGTCACCGGGTATCGCGGTTCGCCGCTGGGTGGTGTCGACCTGCAGATGAGCAAGGCGCGCAAGGATCTCGATGCCGCCGACGTCGTCTTTCAGGAAGGGCTGAACGAGGATCTGGCCGCCACGGCGCTCTGGGGGTCGCAGCAGTCCGAGTTGCGCGGCGAGGGCAAGTTCGACGGTGTGTTCGGTCTTTGGTACGGCAAGGGCCCCGGCGTCGACCGGTCGGGCGATGTCATGCGTCACGCCAACATGGCGGGGTCATCGCCCCATGGCGGTGTCGTGATGGCGATGGGCGACGACCATACCGGCGAAAGCTCGACCACTCTGCACCAGTCGGATTGGGCACTCGTAGATGTTTACATGCCGGTACTGTCGCCTGCCGGCGTGCAGGAAATCCTTGACTACGGCCTCTACGGCTACGCGCTGTCGCGTTTCACCGGCATGTGGGTCGGCCTGAAGGTCATGAAGGACACCATCGAGGTAACCTCGGTGGTCGACGGGCAGCCCGATCGGATGAATTTCGTGACGCCGGACTTCAAGATGCCGGATGGCGGGCTCAACATCCGCCTTGCCGACACGCCCGTCGCGCAGGAAGCGCGGATGATAGATTACAAGAGGTTCGCCGCGGAAGCCTTTGCCAGGGCTAATAAAATCGACAAGAGAGTCTGGGGCAGGCCGGGCGCGAAGATCGGCTTTGTCGCGGCTGGCAAGAACTGGCTGGACCTGATGCATGCGATGCATCTCCTGGGGATTGACCGGCACGAGGCGGAGCGGCTTGGCATCACGACTTACAAGGTCGGGCAGACCTGGCCGCTCGATATGAAGAGCTTTCACGACTGGGCCGAGGGGCTGGAACTGATCGTGGTGGTCGAGGAAAAGCGCAAGCTGATCGAGGTACAGGTCAAGGAGGCCCTGTTCGAGGACCAGCACCGCCGAGTCTATGGCTGGATGAAGGACGGCGTCGAGCTGTTTCCGACCCGCCATGCCCTTCAGCCCACGCATATCGCGAAATGCCTCGGCAAGGTGCTGATCGAAGAGGGGCGAGGCACGGACAGTTTAAAGGCCGGTCTGCAAGTCATTGAAGACGCTGAAAGAGCTGACAATGCCCCGGAACTTGCCTCGCGGCTACCATTCTTTTGTTCGGGCTGCCCGCACAACACCTCGACGCGGCTGCCGAAAGGCGCGCGTGCCTATGCCGGGATCGGCTGTCACTACATGGTGCAGTGGATGGACCGCGACACGGTCGGCTTTACCCAGATGGGGGGAGAGGGTGCCAACTGGATCGGCGAGGCTCCCTTCTCGAAGCGCTCCCATGTATTCCAGAATCTCGGTGACGGCACCTACAACCATTCCGGCGTGCTGGCGATCCGCGCCGCTCTCGCGGCCGGCACGACGATCACCTACAAGATCCTCTTCAATGATGCCGTCGCGATGACCGGCGGTCAGAAGAACGAGGGCGGCCTGACCGCCGCCCGGATCGCGCGCGAAGTGCAGGCGATGGGCGTCGAGCATCTCACCGTCGTCTACGACGACAAGGAGGATATCGATTTTGCCGACTTCCCCAAGGGAATCGACAAGCACCCGCGGTCGGAGCTGATCAGTATTCAGGAGAAATTCAGTAAGATCAGTGGAGTGTCAGTCATTCTTTATGTACAAACCTGCGCCGCAGAGAAACGTCGCCGCCGCAAGCGCGGGCAGTTTCCCGATCCTGACAAGCGGGTCTTCATCAATACCGATATCTGCGAAGGTTGCGGTGATTGCGGCGTCCAGTCGAACTGCGTCTCGATCGTCCCGGTCGAAACCGAGTTCGGGCGCAAGCGCGCCATCGACCAGTCTTCGTGCAACAAGGATTTTTCCTGTCTGCAGGGATTCTGCCCGTCCTTCGTGACGATCGAAGGCGCGAAGATCCGGAAATCCGCTGCCGTGGATCTGGACCTGGGCGACCTGCCCGACCCGGAACTGCCGGCAATCAATGGCACGCATAACGTCGTCATCACCGGGGTCGGCGGCACGGGCGTCGTCACCATCGGTGCGGTCATGGCGATGGCCGCCTATCTCGATGGCAAGGGCGCCGGCATGATGGAAATGGCAGGACTCGCGCAAAAGGGCGGGGCCGTACATATTCACTGCCGCTTGGCGAACAAGCCCGAAGATATCAGCGCAATCCGCGTCTCGACCGGCGAATGCGATACGCTGATCGGTGGCGACCTGGTCGTCAGTGCAGGGTCCAAGACGCTGGGGCTTATGCGATCCGGGCGCACAGGCGGTGTCGTCAACAGCCATGAGATCATTACCGGCGAATTTACCCGTAACACCGAGTTCAAGCTGCCGACCGAGCAACTGGCACTGTCGCTGGAGGCGCGGCTGGGCGACCGGCTGGCGATGTTCGACGCCTCTGAACTGGCCCGAGTGGTGCTGGGGGATTCAATCTTTTCGAACATGATGATGCTGGGCGCCGCCTGGCAGCGCGGACTGGTACCGCTGACGCATGAGGCGATATTGCGGGCTGTGGAACTCAACGGTGCTGCGGTCGAGGGCAACAAGCGTGCCTTCGAGATTGGACGCTGGGCGGCGCTCAACCCCGTCGAAGTGAATAAACTGCTAACCCCCGATGTCGTCGCACTACCGAAATCCCTCGAGGAGCGCATCGCGTTCCGCGCCGATCACCTCGTGCAGTACCAGTCGAAGCGGCTTGCCAAGCGGTATCGCAAACTGGTCGACGGCGTGAGTGACGCCCGGCTCAAGGAGGCGGTTGTCAAGGGGTATCACAAGGTTCTGGCCTACAAGGACGAATATGAAGTTGCTCGCCTTATGCAAGAAACCGAGGCCAAGGCCCGCGCGGAATTCGATGGCGATATCAAGCTGACCTACCTGATGTCGCCGCCCGTCTTGTCGCGCAAGGGGGCGGATGGCCGCCCCAAGAAGCGCGAGTTCGGGGCATGGATCGTGCGTGCTCTCTCTGTCCTGCCGCGTCTGAAGATCTTGCGCGGAACGCCCCTTGATCCGTTCGGCTGGTCGGCCGAGCGGCGGATGGAGCGCAACCTGATCCGGCAGTACGAGGCCGACATGGCGGACGTTCTGAAGAACCTGCGCGCCGAGACGATGGACGCGGCTGTGGCACTGGCAGAACTGCCGCTGTCGATCCGGGGCTTCGGGCCGGTGAAGTCGGAGAACCAGGCGAAGGCGATGAAGCGGCGCGATGAACTTCTGGCGGTTCTCAGGGCCGGAGGTGCGCCGCTCAAAAAGGCGGCAGAATAGCCGCGTCGAAGCAGCTCGGGCGAAAATTCGGGGAACAATGATCATCATTGTGGCCCGCGATCGCGCTTGGCCTGTTGAATTGTCCGGCCAAATTAGAAGAATTACCGTACCGGCCAAAGTTCTGTCCGGACGGGAGTGATGATGCAGGCTAACCGCCAGGTTGCGCGAGAGATTAGCTACGCCCATTCGGCCCGGTCACCGGCAGGCCGGGCGCTGATCCGGGTGATCGAGAATGCGACAGGGCGGCTGCGTCTTATTCGCCGGGCCGCCGGTTACGAGCGCGATGTGGCCGCCGGGCGCGACTTCTGGCAGGTGATCGCAGAGCGCTACGGGCTGAGCATCGACGTGATCGCGGGGAGCCTTGCCGATATACCCGCAGAGGGGCCGCTGATTCTCGTGGCTAACCATCCGTTCGGTATTCTCGACGGCCTGATCATGGGAAATATCCTGTCGGCGATCAGGGGCGATTTCCGGATCGTCGCGAACACGGTCTTTCGCAAGGCCGAGGATCTGAACCGGGTCATCCTGCCGGTATCCTTTGACGAGACCAAGGCTGCGATGGCGCAGAACCTCGAAACCCGCAAAGAGGCCTTGAGCTATCTCGGGCGCGGCGGCGCGGTCGGGATCTTTCCAGGCGGCACGGTCAGCACGGCAGCCACGCTTTTCGGGCCGCCGATGGACCCGAGATGGCGCAGCTTCACTGCCAAGATGGTGGCCAAATCCCGGGCTGCCGTCGTGCCGATCTTTTTCGACGGGAAGAACAGCCGGCCGTTTCAAATCGCAAGCCACATTCACAGCAATCTGCGGCTTGCGCTGCTGATCAGCGAGTTCCGGGCGCGGGTCGACAAGCCGGTCAGGCTGGTGATTGGCCAGCCGATTGACCGCGACCGGCTGGATCGGCACGCGCAGGACACCAAATCGATGATGGATTTCCTGCGGCAAGAGACGTATGCCCTGTCACAGAAGCCGCTGGGATCCTTCGATTATGGGTATGAGTTTGATGAGAAATACAGGCATTAGATGGCGGTAGGAATTTTCGATTCTGGTTTGGGCGGACTGACTGTCTTGCGCGCCGTGTCCCAGCGCCTTCCCGACGTGCCGTTCGTCTATTTCGGTGACAACAAGAATACGCCCTACGGGGTCCGGACCGCGGACGATGTTTACGGCCTGACAATCAGCGCGGTAGACCGGCTGTTCGCAGCTGGCTGCGACCTGGTCATCCTGGCCTGCAATACTGCCAGCGCTGCAGCGCTCCGCCGGATGCAGGAATCCTGGGTGCCGACCAACAAAAGGGTCCTGGGTGTCTTCGTGCCTCTGATCGAAGCCCTTACCGAGCGGCAATGGGGTGACAACAGCCCGCCGCGCGAGGTCGCGGTCAAGCATGTCGCACTTTTCGCCACCCCGGCGACCGTCGCCAGCCGGGCGTTCCAAAGGGAGCTGGCATTCCGCGCCATCGGCGTCGATGTCGAGGCGCAGGCCTGCGGCGGCGTGGTCGATGCGATCGAGGATGGCGACTTGATTCTGGCCGAAGCGCTGGTGCGCAGCCATGTCGATGCCTTGAAGCGCAAGATGCCGGACCCCCAGGCCGCCGTACTGGGCTGCACGCACTATCCGTTGTTGGAGGAGATCTTTCAGGATGCGCTGGGCCCCGAAGTGACGGTCTATTCGCAGGCCAGCCTTGTTGCCGAAAGCCTGTCGGACTATCTGAAACGGCATCCGGACATGCTGGGGTCCGGGACGGAAAGCCTGTTCCTGACGACCGGCGACCCGAGGAAGGTTTCAACGCGGGCAACGCAGTTTCTGCGACGGCAGGTCGAATTCCAATCGGCCTGAGGTAGCACCTTCGGCCAGAACAGACGCGCCTGTATTCGCCCGTTCGGGCAGGGCGGAACACCCATCGAGATCAAGGGAGACACATGACGCAGAACATCGCCATTTTGGGGGCCTCGGGCTATACCGGCGCGGAACTTGTCCGGCTGATCGCTACCCACCCTTCGATCAAGATCGCAGCACTTTCGGCCGATCGTAAGGCCGGGATGGAAATGGCCGAGGTGTTTCCGCATCTGCGTCATCTTGACCTGCCGAAGCTCTCGACCATCGAAGAGATCGACTTTGCCGGGATTGACCTGGTTTTCGCCGCGCTCCCGCATGCGATGAGCCAGGAGATGATCAGCGGCTTGCCGAAATCGCTGAAGGTCGTCGATCTGTCCGCCGATTTCCGGCTGCGCGACCCCGCAGCTTACGAGAAATGGTATGGCAAGCCCCACGCCGCGACCGAGATGCAGAAGGAAGCGGTTTACGGGCTGACCGAGTTTTACCGCGAAGAGATCCGGTCGGCCCGGCTGGTCGCGGGCACCGGCTGCAATGCCGCGGCGGTTCAGTTTGCCCTGCGCCCGCTGATCGAGGCGGCACTGATCGACCTTGATGACATTATCTGCGACCTCAAGAACGGCGCTTCGGGTGCGGGCCGGTCGCAGAAGGAACATATGCTGTTCATGGAGCGCAGCGAGGATGCGATGGCCTATTCGGCCGGCGGCAAGCACCGGCATCTGGGCGAGTTCGACCAGGAATTCAGCAAGCTGGCGGGGCGCAAAGTCGAGATCGTCTTCACGCCGCATCTGATCCCGGTCAATCGCGGCATCCTTGCCACCTCCTACGTCAAGGGCGATCCGGCCGCGATTCATGCTGCGCTGGCCGCACGCTATGCTAACGAGCCTTTCATAGTGACGCTGCCATTCGGCCAGGCGCCGGGGACGGGGAATGTTCAGGGTTCGAATTTCTGTCATATCGGAGTGGTCGGGGATCGGGTGCCAGGCCGCGCGACGGTGGTCTCGGCGATCGACAACCTCAACAAGGGGTCGTCCGGGCAGGCGATCCAGAACGCCAACCTGATGTTGGGGCTTGAAGAGACCGCCGGGCTGATGCTGGCGCCGATCTTTCCGTAGGGAGCGAGACTTGTGAAGGGATTGAAGAAACAGCGCCGGATCCAGATCATCGCCATTGCGGCGGTGGCGCTGGCGCTGTCCACCGCGCTGATCGGCTATGCGATGCGCGACGGCATCAACTTCTTCCGCGCGCCGGCCCAGATCGTCGCAGAGCCACCCGGCCCGAACGAGATATTCCGGATCGGCGGACTGGTGGAGGAGGGCACGCTGGTGCGGGGGCAGGGCGAGACGATCAGCTTTCGCGTCACCGATGGCGCCGCCTCGATCCCGGTGAGCTATAGCGGCATCTTGCCGGACCTCTTCAAGGAAGGCGAAGGCATGGTGGGCACGGGACGCCTTGTGAACGGTGTCTTCGAAGCCACGGAAATCCTTGCAAAACATGATGAGACCTACATGCCGAAAGAGGTCATCGACGCGCTGAAGGAGCAGGGCGTCTATGTCGATCCAAACATGTGAATCGTGACGGCGGCCCGCGCTTCGACTATTCCTCGCGCGCCATTGTGGGCGCTCGAATGCTGCCTCTAGCAGCAATAGTCCCAGAGAAATAATTCTCCCGGGCGGACCTCCGTGCGGTCGGTTTCGGCGCCGTTAACTTAAACGGCGCAGCCTTTGCGGTGTTTTCATTTCACCTAACGGGCTGATATTCCACGAAAAGCGCCGAGGCGATTGCAAAAGAGATCATTGCCCGCGAGGGCGGTTACGTGAACGATCCGGACGATCCGGACGATCCGGACGATCCGGGCGGGGCGACCAATTACGGCGTTACCGTCGGCACCATGCGGCGGCTGAAGCTGGACCTGACCGGCGACGGCGAAGTATCGACCGCCGATGTCCGGGCGCTGACCCGCGAGAAAGCCAAGGGGATATTCATTCGGGGACTACTTCGTGCGGCCCCGGATCGGCGAGCTGCCGGTAGCACTGCAAGCCTCGGTCTTTGACATGTATGTCAATGCCGGCGCGAATGCGGTCGAGATCCTGCAGAGATTGCTGCGCGACATTGGCCAGGCGATCACGTTCGACGGGGTCATCGGGCCGCGCACGATCGATGCGGCGAGCTTTGCCCATGCCTCGGCCCCGAACCATTTGGCCGACGCCTACGGGATCGCCCGACGGAACTGTCACTACGCGCTGGTTGACCGGCGTCCGGCGAGCCGCAAATATGCCCGCAGGCGGGATGGCGGCAAGGGCGGCTGGATCGTCCGGGCCGAGGAATTCATCACTTCGCGCTATCATCTGACCGAGGCCGAGCAAGCATGCCGGGTTGCGGCATGAGGCTGATCGACGGGCTTCTGGGCCTGGTCTTCGGTGGCGGGCGTAACGCGATCCGCGAGACGATCGAGGTCTTTCGCGGCAATGCAGAGGTAGGCGAGGCGCGCGATGCGGCGTATCGAACCGCTGCGCTGGCGCAGTTCGGCGGCGACTTCGCGCTGGAACGCTGGGGGACTGTTCGATCGGTTTGTCGACGGGCTGAACCGGCTGCCGCGTCCTGCACTGGCCCTCGGGACGCTTGGCCTGTTCATCGGTGCGATGGTCGATCCGATCTGGTTCGCCGCGAGGATGCAGGGGATCGCGCCTGTGCCCGAGCCGCTCTGCTGGCTGCTCGAGGCGATCGTGTCGTTCTACTTCGGAGCGCGGCATCAGGCCAAGGGGCAGGAATTCCAGCGCTCGATCCCGATGACACTGGCCCGCGCAGGCGATGTCACGGCGAACTTGAGCACGCTGCAGGCGTTGCAGACCGGCGCGGCACCGATGCAGGCTAAGGACAATGCCGCACTGGCGGACTGGAGGACTGGAGGACTGGCGATGCCCGACAGTGTCGTCGGCCCGTCGACCGAGCATGGACCCCGGGTGCTGCTGGTCGTCCACCTGCTTTACCGGGACGACCAGAAAGACCAGGCCACGCGGGACCTGCTGAACAAGAACACCTCGGTGCTGACCGAACTTGCGGTGCTGATCCGCGAGCGGTTGCCAAGGAGCTGAAAGGAACTGACATGGCGAACAAACTCACTGAAGCGCAGGCGCGCAACCGGATGGCGGCCGAAGAACTGGACCGGGCGTTGCGGGAATGCCTTGCCGCGATCAAGGACAAGCCCGAAGCCGTGGTCGAGGGCCGTTTCCGGGTGATCGCGGGCGGACGCGTCGAGCGCGGCTGACCCCGCCCACCGATATGTGACAGGATGCCCATTGGCGCGGACGGCACTTCCGATTAGGGTCGCGTCATGTGGGTCGAACTTGGACATTTCGCGCTGATTTTGGCGTTCTGCGTCGCGCTGGTGCAGGCCGTGGTGCCGATGGTCGGCGCGCATCGCCGGCAGGCGGCATGGATGGCGCTGGCAGAGCCCGCGGCGATCAGCCAGGTGATTCTGATTGGTTTCTCTTTCGCCGTTCTCACCTATGCATTCGTGAGTTCCGACTTCTCGCTGCGCCTTGTCGTGGCGAACTCCCATACCGCCAAGCCCATGCTCTACAAGATCAGCGGTGTCTGGGGGAATCACGAAGGGTCGATGCTCTTGTGGGTGCTGATCCTGGCGCTTTTCGGGGCCTCGGCGGCGGTCTTCGGCGGTAACCTGCCCGAAACGCTGCGTGCGCGGGTTCTGGCCGTGCAGGGCGCGATCGGCGTCGCCTTCCTGGCGTTCATCCTTTTCACGTCGAACCCGTTCCTGCGCATGGGTCAACCCCCGATGAACGGCGAGGATCTGAACCCCTTGCTGCAGGACCCGGGCTTGGCGTTTCATCCGCCCTTCCTTTATCTGGGATATGTCGGGCTTTCGATGTCGTTCAGCTTTGCCGTTGCCGCGCTGATCGAGGGCCGTATTGACGCCGCTTGGGCGCGCTGGGTCCGGCCTTGGACTCTGGCGGCCTGGATGTTCTTGACCGTTGGCATCGCTTTAGGCTCCTGGTGGGCCTATTACGAGCTGGGCTGGGGAGGCTTCTGGTTCTGGGATCCGGTCGAGAATGCCAGTTTCATGCCATGGCTGATTGCCGCCGCCTTGCTGCATTCGGCAATCGTAGTCGAGAAACGCGAGGCGCTGAAGAGTTGGACCATCCTGCTGGCGATCCTTGCCTTCGGGTTTTCGCTGATCGGGACCTTCATCGTGCGCTCGGGCGTTCTGACCTCGGTTCACGCCTTTGCTAATGACCCCGAGCGGGGGCTCTTCATTCTGATCATTCTGGCCGTCTTTATGGGCGGCGCACTGACGCTCTTTGCCGCGCGGGCGGGTGCGATGGAGGCCAAGGGCGTCTTCGGCATCGTCAGCCGGGAAACCGCCCTGGTTCTGAACAACATCCTTCTGGCCGTTTCCGCCCTGGTGGTCTTTGTCGGAACTCTCTGGCCGCTGGTCGCGGAGCTGGCGCTAGGGCGCAAGCTCAGCGTCGGGGCACCCTTTTTCGACGCTGCGTTCACGCCCTTCATGGTGGTGCTGGCGGTGATCCTGCCATTGGGGGCGATGCTGCCATGGAAACGGGCGCGGATCGGCCGCGTCTTCCGCACGCTCATGCCGGCGCTGGCGCTGGCGGTGGCCTTGGGCGGGTTGGCATTCGCGGTGCAAACCGGGCGATCGGCGCTGGGGCCGGTCGGGGCGGCGCTGGCGGTCTGGCTGGTCACTGGGTCGCTCACCGATATCTGGCAGCGCAGCGGGCGCGGGGTTGTCCCGGTCAGGATCCGTCGGATCACGCGCTTACCGCGCGCGGATTGGGGCAAGTTCTTCGCCCATACCGGACTGGGGATCACGATCTTCGGGATTGCGGCGATGACCGCTTGGCAGGTCGAGGATATCCGGGTGGCCGAGGTCGGCGAGACATTCGACGTTTCGGGCTACGAGATCGCACTGAACTCGGTCGAGCGCGCCCGAGGGCCGAATTATCTGACCACCATGGCCGATATGTCGGTGTTCCGGAATGGCCGCGAAGTGGCGCGGCTATTCCCGGAAAAGCGGCTCTACCCGGTGGCCCAGATGCCGACGACCGAAGCGGCGATCGACAATGGTGTCCTGCGCGACATCTACCTTGTGATCGGTGATCCTCAGGATGCCGGCGGCTGGGCGGTCCGGACCTACATCAAGCCTTTCGCCAACTGGATCTGGGCAGGAGCGATCATCATGGCGCTTGGCGGCGTCCTCAGCCTGACCGACCGGCGCTACCGGGTTGCGGCAGGCGCACGCAAGGCCGGGCGAAATGCGGTGCCGGCGGAATGAAGCGCCTGCTGCTGATCCTTTTGCTGCTCGCGAGTCAGGCGCTGGCGGTTCAGCCGGACGAAGTGCTTGACGATCCCGTCCTGGAAGCCCGTGCGCGCGAGATCAGCAAGGGGCTACGCTGCCCAGTTTGCCAGAGTGAAAGCATCGACGACAGCAATGCCGATATCGCCCGCGACCTGCGGCTCTTGGTGCGAGAACGGCTGCTGGAGGGTGACAGCGACGCCGAAGTGATGGCATTCATCGTTGCGCGCTACGGCGAATATGTCCGGCTTCAGCCCAATGCCTCGGGGGCCAATCTGGTGCTGTGGATCGCGGGCCCCGTGATGTTTTTGGCTGCACTCGGTATCGGCGGGCTCTATGCGCAGCGACGAAGTGCCGCCGCCGTGCCAGAGGATCTGAGCCCCGAAGAAGAGGCGCGTCTGCGCGAAATAATGAAGGATTGACGGCGTGTAGCCCTTTCCCTCACATCCCGTTGGCCTAGAGTGCTGCGAACCGAGCCAACGGAGAATGCCCGTGGAGTATCAGACAATTGAACTGTCGGTGCAGGAAAGCGTCGCCCTGCTGACGCTCAACCGCCCCGACGTGTTGAACGCGCTCAATTCGCAGATGCGAGCCGAACTCTTGCATGCAGTGAAGGCAGCAGAGAAGTCAGCGCGAGTTCTGGTGCTCACCGGCACGGGACGCGCGTTCTGCGCCGGTCAGGACCTTGGGGACCGCGCGGCGGTGGGCAGCATAGATCTGGAGCGCACATTGCGCGACGAATATGAACCGATGCTGCGGGCGATCTACGATTGCCCAATCCCGACGATCGCGGCCGTCAATGGCGCCGCTGCCGGGGCCGGGGCGAATCTCGCACTGGCCGCCGATGTCGTGATCGCCGCCGAGAGCGCCATATTCCTTCAGGCCTTCACCCGAATCGGCCTGATCCCGGATGCCGGCGGCACCTACTGGCTGCCGCGACAGATGGGATTTGCCAAGGCGATGGGCGCGGCCCTGTTCGGCGAACCGATCCCGGCCGCACAGGCCGCCGACTGGGGAATGATCTGGGAAGCGGTGCCGGACGACGAATTCGCGGCGCACTGGCAGGCCCGCGCGGCGAAGTTCGCGACCGGCCCGACCACAGCATATGCGCATATCAAGTCGGCGCTAAGGCAGAGCTACGACAACGACCTGACCACGCAGTTGAACCTCGAGGCCAAGTTGCAGGGCGAATGCGGACTGACGCGCGATTTCAAAGAGGGCGTACTCGCCTTCCTCGACAAGCGACCGGCCCGGTTCGAGGGCCGTTAAGCGCGCCATGACTCAGGATCGGCAGGCCCTGATGCTGTCGGCATGGACCCGGCCTAACTCGTTCGTGCGGCTCAACAGGGTGATGAAACCGTCGCCCTGCCATGTGGCCTCTGCCGTAACGGCATCGTCCCATGCTTCGCCGCGCGACGGCCCAGCATCGAGTCCCTTGAAATGGTCATTCCCGATGCGCTGGTAGGCATCCAGCTCCTGCTCGCCTCGTCCAGCAAGCAGACGATCCTCGATTCACTGGCAGACCGCAGCGTCCGGCCCGTCGCTAATCTGGCAGGTCTCGGCCATCTCACCGGCACTGGTGGGCAGCGTCGAGGCAAGCAGTAGGGCCACAGCCGGCCGGACTGAACCTGCCACCGGGGTCAGCGATTCTCCACGTCGACATAGTCGCGCCGCGTCGGACCGGTATAGAGCTGGCGCGGGCGGCCGATCTTCATGCCCGGATCGGTGATCATTTCTTTCCATTGGCTGACCCAGCCAACGGTGCGAGCGACCGCGAAGATCGGCGTGAACATCGAGGTCGGAAAGCCCATCGCGTCAAGGATGATGCCGGAATAGAAATCGACGTTCGGGTAGAGCTTCTTCTCGACGAAATAGGGATCATCGAGTGCGATCTTTTCCAGTTCCTTGGCGACCTTCAGCGTCTCGTTGTTCTCGATGCCAAGCAGGTCGAGAACCTCGTCGGCCGACTGCTTCATCACCTTAGCGCGCGGGTCGAAGTTCTTGTAGACGCGGTGGCCGAAGCCCATCAGGCGGAACGGGTCCTCCTTGTCCTTGGCGCGCCTGACATATTCGGGGATCTGGTCGACAGTGCCGATCTCGCGCAGCATCTCTAGCGCGGCCTGGTTGGCGCCGCCATGCGCCGGACCCCAGAGACAGGCGATGCCGGCGGCGACGCAAGCGAAGGGATTGGCGCCCGACGAGGAGGCCAGCCGCACCGTCGAGGTCGATGCGTTCTGTTCGTGATCGGCATGCAGTGTGAAGATCCGGTCCATGGCGCGGCTCAGGATCGGGTTGACCTCGTAATCCTCGGCCGGGACCGAGAAGCACATGCGCAGGAAGTTCGACGCATAGTCGAGATCGTTGCGCGGATAGACGAAGGGCTGGCCGATCGAATATTTGTAGGCCATCGCCGCGATGGTCGGCATCTTGGCCAGAAGCCGGATCGAGGCAACCTCGCGCTGCCACGGATCAGAGATATCGGTGCTGTCATGGTAGAAGGCCGACATCGCGCCGACCACTCCGACCATCGTCGCCATCGGATGAGCGTCGCGGCGAAAACCGCGGAAGAACATGTGCATTTGTTCGTGGATCATCGTGTGGTTGGTCACACGGGACTCGAAATCCTCCAGCGTGTCGGCCGTGGGCAGTTCGCCGTAAAGCAGGAGGTAGCAGACCTCGAGGAAATGCGACTTCCCCGCCAGCTGGTCGATCGGATAGCCGCGGTGCAACAGCACACCCTCGTCGCCGTCGATATAGGTGATGGCGCTGTCGCAGCTTGCGGTCGAGGTATAGCCCGGATCGTAGGTGAAAACGCCGCCCTGGGCGTAAAGCTTGCGAATGTCCAGAACATCGGGGCCGGCGGTGGGCGAATGGATCGGCAGTTCGACCTGTTTGTTGTTGAATGTCAGCGTAGCTGTCTTGGTCTTGTCGGCCATTCCTGTCCCCTCAATTGGTTCGGCCGTTCCCGTATGGGGCGGTCGCGGTTTGGTCGGGGATTTACCCCTGGATATCCTGCATCCTGGCGAGCGTTTCCTCGCGGCCAAGGACGAGCATCATGTCGAATACGCTGGGAGATACCGTACGTCCGGCAAGCGCGGCCCGCAATGGCGCGGCGAGCTTGCCAAGCTTGGTGTCGTTGGCCTCGGCAACCTTGGCAACGACCGCCTCCAGCGTGTCGCGGTTCCAGCTAGCATTTTGCAACTGCGGCGTCAATTCTGACAGTATACGACGGGATACCACGTCCAGCGCGTCGGCTGACTTCTCGTTTGGAGCGACTGGGCGGGAGGTCAGGATAAAGTGAGCTTTGTCAAGAAGTTCCGGGAAGGTCTTGGCGCGTTCCTTCAGGCAAAACATGGCCCGCGTCAAATCGTCCCTTTGGCGTTCAGACAGGCCTGGCTGACCCGAGGCGACAAGGAAATCCGCGATTTCTGCTACGAGTGCAGCATCGTCCGCAGCGGCGATATGCTGGCCACACAGATTCTCCAGTTTCTTCGTGTCGAACCGGGCCGGCGCCTTGCCGATCCCGTCAAGGTCAAACCATTGCTTCGCCTGCTCATCAGTGAAGAACTCGTCGTCGCCGTGGCTCCATCCCAGACGCGCCAGATAGTTCCGCATTCCGGCCGCAGGATAACCCATCGCCTGATAGTCCGCGGTGCCGGTCGCTCCATGCCGTTTCGAGAGTTTCTTGCCGTCCTCGCCATGGATCAGCGGAATATGCGCCCAGACCGGCATGTCCCAGCCCATTGCGCCATAAACCAGCATCTGGCGCGCGGCATTGTTGAGATGATCATCGCCCCGGATCACATGTGTGACGCCCATGTCATGATCGTCGACCACCACGGCCAGCATGTAGGTCGGCGTTCCGTCCGAGCGCAGGCAGATCATGTCGTCGAGTTCGCTGTTGCGGATCGTGACATCGCCCTGAACCCGGTCGCGGATCACCGTATCGCCGTCGCGCGGCGCCTTCACCCGGATCGCATAGGGCGCATCGGGATGGCTGGCCGGATCGGCATCGCGCCAGGGCGAGCGGAACAGCGTCGAACGGCCCTCGGCCTTGGCGGCCTCACGGAACGCCTGGATCTCGTCTTGCGTCGAGAAGCACTTGTAGGCTGCTCCGCTCGACAGCATCTTGTACGCGACCTCGGCATGGCGTGTCATACTTGCGAACTGGCTGGTCGGTTCGCCGTCCCAGTCGAGGCCCAGCCATTGCAGGCCGCGATAGATCGCCTCGGTCGCTTCGGGGGTAGAGCGGGCGCGGTCGGTATCTTCGATCCGCAGCAGGAATTTGCCGCCCCGTCCACGGGCATAAAGCCAGTTGAACAAGGCCGTGCGGGCGCCGCCGATATGCAGATAACCGGTCGGAGAAGGCGCAAAACGGGTGACAACCGGTCGGTCGGACATTGCAGAATTGGCCTTTCTGGAAACCATGCGAGGAATGGCGTTCGGAATGGTCTAGTCAATCAGGCAGGAGAGAACAAGGGTGGCCCCCATCGCGCGGATCGCGGCAGGCCTGCAGGCGCAGCGCGGCTATTTTTTCCCATTCGTGCCGGTCGGGCTTGCATTCGGCATCGGTGGCTATTTCGCGCTGCGCTTCGAACCGGGCTGGCATGTCTATGCGGCCCTTGCAGCCCTGGTCTGTGCCCTTTTTATGTTGATCCCGCGCCTGGGGAACCAGCTCGGCCGGTCTTCACGCTGCTCGCCCTGGCCGCCGTTGGCGTCGGACTGGCGCGCGCGCGGGCGCACCTGGTGTCAGAACCGGTCCTGACTTACCGCTATTACGGACCGATTCAGGGTCGGATCGTCAATATCGACCGCTCGGTCTCGGATGCGGTCCGGCTGACGCTCGATCGCGTCGTCCTGCGCGACCTGGTCCCCGACCGGGTGCCGACCCGCGTGCGCGTGTCCCTGCAGGGAGATCACGGCTTCATCGAGCCCGAACCGGGGCTGACGGTGATCCTGACCGGGCATCTTTCGCCGCCCTCGGGGCGGGTTGAACCGGCGGGTTCGATTTCCAGCGGCAGGCCTGGCTCGACGGTTTGGGGGCGGTCGGCTATACCCGCACACCGGTCCTGGCGCTCTACCCGGCAGAGAAGGGCGCGGCAGGGCTGGCGATCCACCGGCTGCGCATGCGGATCTCGGCGGCGGTAGAGGCGATGGTGCCCGGCGAGGATGGTGCCTTCGCGGCCGCGCTGATAACCGGCGGCCGTTCGGGGATGAGCAAGGCCACATCCGAAGATCTGCGGCGCTCGTACCTGTCGCACCTGCTGGCGATTTCGGGGCTGCATATGGGGCTATTTGACCGGCTTCGTCCATGCGATGGTTCGCTAGGGGCTGGCGCTCTGGCCAGCCGTCGCGCTGCGCTGGCCGATCCGCAAATGGGCGGCCGTCGTGGCGCTGGCGGCGGGGGCGTTCTATTTGGCGCTGTGGGGCGGCAATGTCGCGACCGAGCGGGCCTTCGTCATGGTCGCGGTGATGTTTGTGGCTGTACTTTTCGACCGACGCGCGGTGACGCTGCGCGCCGTCGCGATGGCGGCGGTGATTATCCTGGTCTTCCGGCCAGAAGTGTTGACCGAGCCCGGGTTCCAGATGTCCTTCGCCGCCACGACCGCGCTTGTCGCGGCCTTTGGCGCCTTGCGTGACTGGCAGGGATGGCGGCCGCCGAGATGGCGCAGCCGGTGCTGGCGGTCGTGATCTCTTCCGGCGTTGCAGGGCTGGCGACCACTCCGGTGGCGGCGGCGCATTTCAACCGGATCGCGGATTACGGGCTGCTGGCGAACCTGTTGTCGGTGCCGCTGATGGGGCTGGTAGTGATGCCGGGGGCGGTGCTGGCCGCCTGCCTTGCCCCGATCGGACTCGCATGGATCGGGCTGGCGCTGATGAACCCGGCGATACACTGGATCCTGGCGGTGGCGCAACGGGTGGCCGGGATGGAAGGCGCTGTGACCTTTGTCGCCTCGCCGCCGCCCTTGGTCCTTCCGGTGCTCTCGCTGAGGCATTTGTGGCTGATCCCCTGGCGCGGCAGGGCGCGCCTCGCGGGGCTGGCGCCGGCCGCTGCGGCCTTCGTGCTTTGGGCGGGGGGCGAGCGTCCGCCGGTCCTCAACTCGGATACGGGCGGGCTGGTCGGTGTCCTGACGCCCGAGGGCGGAGCGTTGAACAAGCCGCGAGGAGAGGGGTTCGCGCCCTCAACTGGCTGGAAAATGACGGTGACGGCGCGGTGCAGGCCGTTGCCTTAGATCGTGCGGCTTTCGGCGGCGAGAAGGGCAAGCTTATGTTTCGCGCCGCGGGCCTGCCGATCGTTCATCTTTCGGGCCGGGGTGCGGCGGACCGCGTGACGGACGGATGTCGCAGGGCGTCACTCGTGATCCTCTCGGGCGAATGGAAGGGCCGCGCGCCTTGCCGGGTCATTGACCGAACCGGGTTGGCCAGGTCGGGCGCGGTGGCGCTTTATCCGAATGGATCTGAACTGCGCCTTGTCGGGGCAAGAAAAATGGCCGGCAAAAGGTTGTGGAATTCGGTCCGGCGTCAGTAGCTGCGGATCAGTCCGACCAGACGGCCCTGCACCTTGACCTGATCGTCGCGGAAAACGCGGGTCTCGTAGGCCGGGTTCGCGGCTTCGAGCGCGATGGCATTGCCCTTGCGGCGGAACCGCTTCAGCGTCGCCTCATGACCTTCGACCAGCGCCACGACGATATCGCCATTATCGGCGGTCGAGGTTTCGCGGATCACCACCACGTCGCCGTCATTGATCCCGGCATCGATCATCGAGTCGCCCTTGACCTCGAGCGCGTAGTGATGCCCGGACCCTGAAAGCATCGATCCCGGGACCGCGACATTATGCGACACCTCGCTGATCGCCTCGATCGGGACACCCGCGGCGATCCGGCCCATGACCGGCAACTCCACTGCATCCGCAGCGACGGGCAAGGCGCGGCGCGGCGGGTCGATGCGGTCTCCCTTGATCACGCGCGGCTTGAAACCTGTGGATTTTTCCATCGAATCCGGCAGCTTGACAATTTCCAGCGCCCGGGCCCGATGCGCAAGGCGGCGGATGAAGCCGCGTTCTTCCAGTGCCGTGATCAGCCTGTGAATACCGGATTTCGAGCGCAGGTCGAGCGCCTCTTTCATCTCGTCGAACGAGGGCGGTACGCCTTCCCGCTGCACCCGCTTGTGAATGAATTCCAGGAGTTCCAGTTGCTTCTTGGTCAGCATTGCCTGCACCTTCCCCATTTGGGATCGCCCTTGCCTGGGCGTTGCCTGGGCGTTCGGGTTATGTTCTATCCCTGTTCCCGTTACGTGTCAACGCGCTTGGCCTAAAGGGGCAAGTACTCGACGGGCATATCGGCGGGTCTGGCCGGATCATGCGAGGGCCGGATCAACAGAGCGTTAGCCATGGTGAGAATGGTCAGGAGGGAACTGTCCTGCCGCTCGAACGGGCGGATTCGCCCATTCTCGATCACGGCGCGCATGTAATGTTCGCGCGGACCGTTAGCCGCCACATCGCAGGCCAGCTGCGCCTGATGCCGCGAGGCCGGTGAACGCCCGAGACCCAGAAGCGCCCGGATCGCCGGGATCACGAACACGTGGCCGCAAACCATTGCGGAGACCGGATTGCCCGGCAGTCCGATCAGCGCCGCATCGCCCAGCCGTCCGGCCATCAGCGGCTTGCCCGGGCGCATGGCCACCTTGTAGAAGGCCTGTTGCATCCCGAGCCCGGCCGCGACATCGCCGACAAGATCGTGATCGCCGACCGAGGCGCCGCCGATGGTCACGATCAGGTCGGCGCCCTTCGCCAGTTCGAACGCGGTCTTCAGCGAGGCCGAATTGTCGCGCGCGATGGGAAGCATCCGCGCCTCTGCCCCTTCGGCCTCGACCAGCGCCTTCAGCCCGAAACTGTTCGAGGCGATGATCTGGTCGGGGCCGGGCATTTCGCCGGGCATCACCAACTCGTTGCCGGTTGCGATCAGTGCGACGACCGGGCGGCGGAAAACCGGAATGGTCGCGGCGTTCATGGCGGCGAGCAATGCAATGTCCGAGGGGCCGAGGCGGCGCGGCGCCTTCACCACCGCGCCCCTTGCGAAATCGGCACCGGCGGAGCGGATGTGGGTTGCGGTGCCAAGATCGTCCTTCAGGGTGATCCTGTCCGCCTCGCGGGTGACATCCTCTTGGATGACGACCCGATCGGCCCCGTCTGGCACCGGCGCGCCGGTAAAGATCCGCACCGCCTCGCCGGGTCCGACCTGTCTCGAATATCCATGCCCGGCCGCGGATTCGCCGATGACCGTCAGCCGGGCGCGGGGCCGTGCATCGGCATCACGAAGGGCGTAACCATCCATCGACGAGGCTACGAAGGGCGGCTGGGCCCGGGCCGCGGCGACCGGCTCTGACAGCACGCGACCGGCTGCGTCCGCCAAGGCCGCTGTTTCGGCGGGGAGCACCGTCAGAAGGCTGAAGATCTCGGCGAGGGCCTGATCGACGGAAATCATCACTCCGCCTCGTAGCGCCCTGATTTTCCACCATCTTTCAGGATCACCCTGATGCCGCCGATAACCATTCCCTTATCGACTGCCTTGACCATGTCATAGACCGTCAGGCAGGCGGTCGAAACCGCTGTCAGTGCTTCCATCTCGACCCCGGTCTGACCGGTGGTCTTGACGGTGGCCACGACCTTGATCCCCGGCAGATCCGCGTTTGCTGTCAGATCCAGCGCGACCTTGCTGATCGGCAGCAGATGGCAGAGTGGTATCAGATCCGCGGTCTTCTTCGCTGCCATGATACCGGCGAGCCGGGCAACTGCGAGGACATCGCCCTTGCTGGCGCGACCTTTTGCGATAATGTCAAGGGTATCGGGGTGCATCTTGATGTGGCCTTCAGCGATAGCGATGCGGGCCGTGACCGGCTTTTCCGACACGTCGACCATCTGGGCATCGCCCTTGCGGTCGAAATGTGTGAGTTCCGGCATCAGTTGCCGCCCGCCGCTGTCAAGGGATCCGCCATCAGATGCCGGGTGGCAGCAGCGACGTCATCCTGCCGCATCAGGCTTTCACCGATCAGGAAGACCCGCGCGCCGTAGCGGGCCAGGTCGGCAAGGTCTTCGGGCCGGTTCAGGCCGCTTTCCGAAACCAAGATCCTTTCGGCAGGTGCGCGCTTGGCAAGCCGCCGCGTGATGCCGAGGTCGGTTTCGAACGTGTTGAGATTGCGATTGTTGATGCCCAGAAGCGGGGATTTCAGCGCGCTTGCCCGCTCCAGTTCGGCTTCGTTATGGACTTCGATCAGAACATCCATGTCCCAGCCGGTCGCAGCGGATTCGAGCTCGAGCGCCTGTTCGTCGGACACCGCCGCCATGATGATCAAAATGCAATCCGCGCCCCAGGTGCGCGATTCCGCCACTTGGTAAGTGTCAAAGAGGAAATCCTTGCGAAGAACCGGCAGGCCTACCGCAGCGCGGGCCGCCGTCAGATATTCGGGCGCGCCCTGGAAGCTTGGTCCGTCGGTCAGCACCGACAGGCAGGTTGCTCCGCCGTCTTCGTAGGCCTTGGCCAGCGCCGCCGGTTCGAAATCGGCGCGAATCAGACCTTTTGACGGGCTGGCCTTCTTGATTTCGGCGATCAACCCGTAGCCCTGCCGAGAGGCGGTGAGCAGTGCGTCGGCGAAACTGCGCACCGGCGCGGCGTCTTGCGCCAGCGCCTCGATTTCGGCCAGCGGCAGCGCGGCCTTGGCAGCGGCGATCTCTTCCAGCTTGTAGGCTTTGATCGTGTCGAGAATGCTTGTCATGCGAGTTGGATAGCCTGACTTCGGGGCGAAGGGAAGTGGCCGTCAATGCTGTGGAATTGAGCGGGCTTCGCCAGCAAGAATTTCCCAAGGAATGGTGTCGGCGGGGATGTTTCGTAACAAGAGTTGCAACCGAATGTCATTCCGGATGTTTGCGACCTGCTCGCGAGGTGGGGGCCGGTCAGCCGCCCGACGTCACCCGTGCCAGGATCCGAAGTTTTTCCAGCGCTCGGCCGGAATCGAGGCTTTCTGCGGCGATCTCGACGCCCTCGGTCAGCGAGGCGGCGCGGTCGGCGATGACCAGCGCCCCGGCGGCGTTCAAAAGCACTGCGTCGCGATAGGCGCCTTTGGCGCCACCAAGAACGGCGGCCATCGCCTTGCCGTTCTGCTCAGGCGTGCCGCCGGTGATGGCCTCGAACGGATGCACCGGCAGCCCGGCCTCTTCGGGGTGAAGCTCGCGCTCGCTGACTTTGCCGTTCACTAGGTCCGCGATCCAGGTGATCCCGGTGATGGTGATCTCGTCGGTCCCGTCAGAGCCATGCACAAGCCAGGCCCTTTCACTGCCGAGTTGGCCGAGCGTTTCGGCCATAGGGCGGATCAGGTCGCGGCTGAACGTGCCTGTCAGCTGCCGTTTGACGCCTGCGGGGTTGGTCATCGGGCCGAGGATGTTAAAGATCGTGCGGGTGCCAAGCTCGATCCGGCTGGGCATCACGTGTTTCATCGCCGGATGGTGCATCGGGGCCATCATGAAGGCGATGCCGGCCTCGGCCAGTCCGCGTTCGACGATGTCGGGGCCGATCATGACCTCGACGCCGTTGGCCGCCAGCGCATCGGCCGCGCCGGAATTTGACGACAGCTTGCGGTTGCCGTGCTTGGCGACCGGCACGCCGGCGCCCGCGACGGTGAAGGCGGTGGCGGTCGAGATCTGCAGCGTCGGCTTGCCCGAACCGCCAGTGCCGACGATGTCGATCGCCCCTTGTGGCGCGCGGACCCTGTTGCATTTGGCCCGCATCACCGCGGCAGCGGCGGCGAATTCATCGACCGTTTCGCCGCGGGTCCGAAGCGCCATCAGGAAACCGCCGATCTGGCTTGGCGTCGCCTGGCCCTCGAACAGGATTTCGAATGCCTCCGTCGCTTCGGCGCGGGTCAGCGGCCGGTCGGCGGCGGCGGCGATCATCGGTTTCAGATCGTCGCTCATGCCGTCACCATTGCCATGTCGAGGAAATTCCGCAGCAGCTTGTGACCATGTTCCGAGGCAATGGATTCCGGATGGAATTGCACCCCCTGGATCGGCAGGCTCTTGTGCTGCAGCCCCATGATCGTACCGTCTTCCAGCTCTGCCGTCACCTCAATTACATCTGGCAGGCTCGCGCGCTCTACAACCAGAGAATGATAGCGCGTTGCCGCGAAAGGCGAGGGCAGGTCGGCGAAGACTCCCTTTCCGGCGTGCCGGATCGACCCCATCTTGCCATGCACGATCTCGTGGCAACGCACGACCTTGCCGCCGAACGCTTGGCCGATGGCCTGATGACCAAGGCAGACGCCCATCAGCGGCGTGCGGGTTTCGCCGGCGGCTTCGGTCAGCGCAAGGCAGATCCCGGCCTGATCGGGTGTGCAGGGGCCGGGCGAAAGCAGGATCGCGCTTGGGTTGAGTGCCATCGCCTGTTGCACATCCAGCGCATCATTGCGCTTAACGACGACGTGTGCTCCCAATTCCCCGAGATAATGCACGAGATTGTAGGTAAAGCTGTCGTAGTTGTCGATCATGAGCAGCATGGGTTCGTCTCCGGCAAAAGGGGGTGAACCCTTGGAACTGTCGCGGTATACATGTTCAACAGGCAACTCCGGGGGTCAAGACATCCCGGCAAAAAGGCAGGCATCGGACGGAGGGATCGGGTTTGGGTGGCGGATTGTTATCGGGTCTGATCTGGGGCAGCATCCTGTCATTGATGCTGGTCTGGGTAGCCTCTCAGATGAGCGGAATGATCGAGGTCATGAAAGCGCCCCAAGGCGTGGCGATGACAGCGCCTGACCCTGTCGACGTCAAACCGCTGAAAGAGGATGTCGCAGCGCTTGCCCCCGCACCGGACAGCCCGGTCGGGGAGACCGTTGTTGATGCGGCAGCCCCGGAGAGCTCCGCCGCCGATGCGGCGCCGGTCGTGGACGCCAATCCGGGCCCGGCGCCTGAAGCAGCTGAAACCGCCGATGGGTTGACGGCACCGGATCCGGGCCAGGCGCCGATTGTCAGCGCGGCCGTCGACGATCCGATCCGCCCGGCAGCTGTTGCGTTGACGCCAGAGGCCGGTTCGGCGGATGCTGCCCCGCAGGTGGCGGCACTTGAACCGGCACTGGGAATCCTGCAGCCAGTTGTTGTGGAGCCGACCGCCCCGGAAGTTCCCGAGATTGCCATGGCGGCGCTTCCTGACGTCGATCCGGCACCTGCCACTGGAGCAGAATATGCCTCGCCGATCGCGCCTGATGCCGATGACCGTCCCGAGGTCGGCAGCGCGCCGGCAGCGCCATCCCTCGAGCCTGAAGCCGAATCCGAGTCGGAACCCGCACCGGAGCCAGAAATCGCTACGGCGCCAGCCGACCAGACAGGACCGCGGGCGCAGCCCGAACCCGCGATTGTCCAGCCGGACGGTGAGGCAGGGCCCGAGCGCAGCGGTACGCTTGAGGCTTCTGGCGGTCTGCGCGACCTCGCGCCAAACGTGAAGGTCAACCGTCTGCCGACGATCGGCGGAACGACGGAACCGCCAGCGCCACGGGTCGAAACCAACGCGGAAGGAGAGGCGACCGGACCGGCTATCGCGCGCTATGCCGTACCGTTCGAGAATCCTGATAACCGGCCGGTGGTGGCGATCCTTTTGATCGACGAAGGCGGTGCGCGGCCGAACGCTGCCGAGATCGGCGCGTTGCCCTTCCCGGTCAGCTATGTCGTCGACGCGTCGCGGCCGGATGCCGGCGCAGCCATGGCTGATTACCGCGCGGCTGGCCACGAAGTCGTTGCAATGGTCCCGTTGCCTGATGGTGCGGCTCCGAAGGACGTCGAAACCTCGTTTGTAACCTATCTCGACAGGATGCCGGAAGTCGTGGCCGTGATGGATACGCCTGCCGCCGGCTTCCAGTCGGGGCGCGCCATCGCCAAGCAGGTGGCGGAGTTCCTGGCCGCCGAGGGTCGCGGCCTGATCACCTATTCGAAGGGGCTGAACGCGGCCACACAGGTGGCCAGCAGGAATGGCGTTCCGGCCAAGCTGGTGTTTCGTGAATTCGACAATAATGGTCAGGATTCCGCGGCGATACAGCGCTTCCTCGACAATGCCGCTTTCAGGGCAGGGCAGGAAACGGGCGTCATCCTGGTCGGGCACAACCGGCCAGAAACCATTGCGGCGCTGCTGGAATGGGGTGTAGGCACTCGCGCATCCACTGTTGCGCTCGCCCCGGTTTCGGCGGCTCTTCTGTCAAACTAGAACGCCCAGTGATGTAAGGGACTGGCGGCGCGGCGCTCCTAAGTTCGGGCCGTTCTACGCCGGAGAACCTGATCCGTAGTCAGGCGGTACCTTCGACGAGACTTTCGACCGGATGGTCGCTCGACAGGTCCAGATCATGGCAGAGCCGGGCGCGCGCCCGAGCGATCCGCGACGTCACGGTGCCGATTGGCAGGTTGTGACGGCGGGCCAGTTCGGCATAGCTGGCGCCGCCCCCAGCGAACTCAATCAGCAGCCGCGCCTGATCCCCGGGCATACGCGCCATGCAATCCAGTACATCGCGGGTGGCCAGCCGGGCTGGGGCATCAGGCGGTATCTGTGGCACATCAGCTTCCGTCAGTTCCTCGGCCCGGCGAGGCGGGCGGCGCAGGCGGTTGCGGAGACTGGCCTTTGCATAGAGCCGCAGGTCGTCGATCTTTGCCCCGCCGGCGATCCGTTTCCAGATATTCAGCAGCACTTCCTGCGCGACATCGTCAGCCAGATCGGTGTCGCGGGTCATGAAGCGTGACAGTCGGATCACTTCTGGCACCAGTTCGGCCAGGCATTGCGGTGAGTCCGATGGGCGATGCTGCCGCGTCATCTACGCCTCCTCGGCTGCTATAGATGGACATGGGCCGCTGCCGTTCAAGATCGGGGAAAGTTCGCCGTGCGTGAAATCGCTCTGATTTGAGCGCCCAGGCGCCAAACGCGATATATCGCGTCGGCAGAGGTTCGCTTGGCGGCCTGTCATGGGCCATTGGGCGGGAATAAAACCCCCGCTGTCGCGTCCTGTATCCTGAAGGCAGAAACGCCTTCGCGATAACCATTTACAGGAGTTTTTCGAAAATGCGATACCTGATCAAGATCACGGCAATTGTCCCGGTTCTGGCTCTTACCTTCGGAGGCGCCGCCTTTGCAGCTGCCCATCTGGACACTGACGGCGACGGCATGATGTCGTATGACGAACTGCTCGTGGCCTACCCGGATTTGACGGAGGAAACTTATGGCGAGATCGACACTGACGACGATGGCGCGGTGTCTGCAGATGAACTGACGGCTGCCGTCGAAGCCGGCACCGTTCCAGCGGCCGAATAGCCATTGACGCGAGTGAAACAGCCATGGGGGTCCCGCCGGTGCGGGGCTCCCCTTCCCGTCGGTGCAGGAGCCCTGATCAGGTCGTCAGGAAGTCTTCCAGCACCGCCTTGTCCTGGTCTGTCAGAAATTCATCGTCCGAAGTCCGGTGATGCAGTGTCTCGAGGATCAGTTCCATCCGCTCGATCTCTTCTTCGGTCTGCGGCCTGTCGGGGCGGGCGCTGTTCAATAGCGACCGCGAGGTTGCATCTCCGACCGAAACCAGCACGCCATGCGCGAGGCCATGGTCGGCCGCCGCTTTCAGAACGCCGCCGGTATCGAGATCGGCAAGATCGCTCCAGCGTCGCGTGCCCGAGTTGGTCATCGCCCAGAACACCGTCGGATCCGTCAGCAGCATGCGGTGCTCGGCGTAATACTCCATCCATTCCTTGTCATAGGTCTGGATCAGCACCTTTGGTGCGGTGACATGGATATGCAAACCGACGGCATAGCCCGAAGGGCTGAGGTCATCGAGTTCCTTCAACAGGCTTTCGATCGTAGTTTTGCCGTTCAGCACTATAACGTCCCCTTACCCTCGCTCACCGAAATCAGTATGTCCTCGATCTTATTCACTGCAAACGCACAACAATCACGGGGAATGTTGACCAGTCTTTCGCATTTTCTTGGCCCGGTACTTAACCAGACACTTCTTATTTAGCGCCGCGCGACAGGGCGGCAACTCCGGTGCGCGCCACTTCCTGAAGGCCGAGCGGGCGCATAAGCTCTGCAAAAGCATCGACTTTTTCCGGCGTACCGGTGATCTCGAACACGAAGCTTTCCAAAGTCGAATCGACGACATTGGCGCGAAAGATATCGGCCAGCCGCAGCGCCTCGACCCTCTGGTCGCCCTTGCCTGCGACCTTGAAGAGCGCCAGTTCACGCTCGACTGACGGCCCTTCGACCGTCAGGTCATGTACTTCGTGCACCGGAACGATGCGCCCCAACTGCGCCTTGATCTGCTCGATCACCGAAGGCGTCCCGGCCGTGACCACGGTGATTCTCGACATATGGCCTGTATGGTCGATCTCGGCCACCGTCAGGCTTTCGATATTGTAGCCGCGGCCCGAGAACAGCCCGATGACGCGGGCCAGCACGCCGGGCTCGTTTTCGACGATACAGGCCAACGTGTGCTTCTCGATCACGTTGAGATTGGGATCGCGCAGCTCGTAGGCAGAATGGCTGGTTGCGCCTCTTTTTATTTTCAGTGGAGACATTTACAGGCCCTTCTTAAACCAGAACTGCGCCGCCGGCCTGGATCGCGTCCTTGGTCGAGGCGTTGCCCAGCAGCATTTCGTTATGCGGTTTGCCCGATGGGATCATCGGGAAGCAGTTCTCGTGTTTCTCGACGAGACAGTCGAAGATCACAGGACCGTCATGGTTCAGCATCTCCATGATCGCGTCGTCGAGATTGGCGGGATCGTTGCAGAGTATGCCCTTGGCCCCGAACGCTTCCGCCAGTTTCACGAAATCCGGCAGCGATTCCGACCAGCTTTGGCTGTAGCGCTCGCCGTGCAGCAATTCCTGCCACTGCCGGACCATGCCGAGCCGCTCGTTGTTCAGGATGAACTGCTTGACCGGCAGGCGATACTGCATCGCCGTGCCCATTTCCTGCATGTTCATCAGCCAACTCGCCTCTCCGGCTACATTGATGACCAGCGCATCGGGATGCGCCATCTGCACGCCGATCGAGGCCGGGAAACCGTAGCCCATCGTGCCGAGGCCGCCAGAGGTCATCCAGCGGTGCGGATCCTCGAACGTCATGTACTGCGCGGCCCACATCTGGTGCTGCCCCACCTCGGTGCAGACATAGCGGTCGTAATCCTTGGTCAGGGCCTCGAGCCGCTGCAGCGCATATTGCGGTTTGATGAGTTTCGTCGAATTGGTGTAGTTCAGGCAGTTGACCTTGCGCCATTCCTCGATCTGCGCCCACCATTTGGCGAGGCCGCCCGCAGCGGTCTTGCGGCCGCGGGCCTTCCAGACCTTCAGGATATCCTCGAGCACATGGGCGACATCGCCGATGATCGGGATATCGACATGGATGACCTTGTTGATCGACGAGGGGTCGATATCGACATGGGCCTTTTTCGAATGCGGGCTGAAGGCGTCGAGCCGCCCGGTGATCCGGTCGTCGAAACGCGCGCCCAGATTGATCATCAGGTCGCAGCCATGCATCGCCATGTTGGCCTCGTAAAGCCCGTGCATGCCGAGCATTCCCATCCAGTTCTTGCCGGAAGCGGGATAGGCGCCGAGGCCCATCAGCGTGGAGGTGACCGGAAAGCCGGTTGCGTCCACCAGTTCGCGGAGCAGCTGACTGGCGGCGCGGCCCGAATTGATCACACCGCCGCCGGTATAGAAGATCGGGCGTTCGGCCTTTTCCATCGCGGAGACCAGATCGGTGATGCCCTCGATCGCGCCTTTCTTCTGAGGCTGGTAATGCGACGCGCGCGCGGATTTCGGTGGGACATATTCGGCGGTCGCGAACTGAACGTCCTTCGGAATGTCGACCAGAACCGGGCCGGGGCGGCCGGACGTGGCGACGTGAAAGGCCTGGTGGATCGTGTCGGCGAGCCGGTCGGTCTCTTTCACCAGCCAGTTATGCTTGGTGCAGGGGCGGGTGATGCCGACCGTGTCAGCCTCCTGAAATCCGTCAGTGCCGATCATGAAGGTCGGGACCTGACCGGTCAGCACCACGATGGGAATGGAATCCATCAGCGCGTCGGTCAGGCCGGTCACGGCATTGGTTGCGCCGGGACCGGACGTGACCAGCACGACGCCCGGTTTCCCGGTTGAACGGGCATAGCCCTCGGCCGCATGTACCGCACCCTGTTCGTGGCGGACAAGGATGTGGCGGATGTCGTTCTGCAGGAAGATCTCGTCATAGATCGGCAGCACCGCGCCGCCCGGATAACCGAACACCGTGTCGACGCCCTGATCCTTGAGCGCCTGAACCACCATCTTCGCACCAGTCATCTGACGTGCCATCGTTCCATCCTTCGTATCGCGTCTTCGGGTCGGGCATAAAAAAACCCCCGGCCGTCGGGGGCACACGGGGGTCGGGAAGGGGTTTCCGTTACCGGCCCATGCGCCATGGTCCAACTAGTACTATGCCGTCAGTCATGCCCGAGGTTCCCTAACTTCGAGCGCGACATTAGGGAGGCGGTCCGGGGGCGTCAACCGCGAATGGGTCGAATAAAGTGTCGCTGGCCGCCGAATTTTCATATTTTTGTTGCGTGGCGGCGGCCGATTTCGAAACAAGCGATTCTAGAGGGTGCCTAAAATGCCGATATAGGCCGCATAGGCCGCAACGAAACCGAAGGCGGGCAGCCGCGATATTCCGGACCGCAGCCAGATCAGCGCGACCAGCGCCAGACTGACGGCGATCATGATCGGTACGTCGAGCGATATGAAGCGCGGTTCTACAGGGACCGGCGTGATCAGGGCCGTCAGGCCGAGAATGGCCAGGATGTTGAAGATGTTCGAACCGATCACGTTTCCAAGCGCGATATCGCGCTGCCCCCGAAAGGCCGCGACCAGCGACGTGGCAAGCTCGGGCAGCGAGGTGCCGACCGCGACGACGCTCAGGCCAATATCGGCCTCGGATATGCCGTAGGCGCGGGCGAGTTCGGTGGCGTTGTCAACCAGCAACCGCGCGCCGATCAGAACGAAACCGAGCCCGGCGACGGCGAGAATGGCCGAGCGCCAGAGCGGCGGCGCGACGAAACCGTCGAAGACCGTCGGCCCGGGCCGGCGAATCGCCATGACGAGATAAACGAGGATGGCGCCGAACAGCAGGACGCCTTCGAACCGGCTCACCAGCCCGTCCCAGACTACCGGCACGAGGCTCAGGGCGGCACCGGTCATCCAGGCCAGATCCCGGCGCAGGTCAGCAAGGGAGGTGAAGATCACCCCGGCCATCGCTGAAAGCCCGAGGATCAGAAGGATGTTTACGACGTTTGACCCCACGACGTTGCCGATTGCGATACCGGGCTTGCCGGACAGGGCGGCATCCAGCGACACCATCAGTTCGGGCGTCGAGGTGCCGAAACCGACGATCGTCAAGCCGATAACCAGTGGCGAAACCCGGAAGGCCGAGGCAATGCCGGAAGCGCCTTTCACCAGCCAGTCCCCGCCAAGAAACAGCCCGGCCAGGCCGAGGCAGAGAAACAGGATCGTCACGATGGAAAACTCCGGGCCCGAATTGCTCGGCAAGTTCTGTGGTGCCGGTCAGAGGGATGCAAGAGTGCGCAAGAAATAACAGCCGGAGCCTGACATGCCGGCCCGGTACAGGGCCTGCTCGCCGCGAGATACCCGGTTTACTTTACGGCAACGTTTTCAAGATCGTTACCGCCCGAAATTCGCGCTGGTTTTTTTTGACTTGAGGTATTCCCACACCCAGCAACAGCGGGTAGTGTCCGCGCACCACGAAAACGATCGGCCCGCCGCTGTAGGCGGGAGATATCCAAGGGAGAAAGAATTATATGGATCGTCGTTCCTTTCTAAGAACCTCTGCAATGGGCGGAACCGCCGCTGCCGCCTCCACTCTGGCGGCCCCGGTTTACGCGCAGGGCAACCGCACGCTGACACTGGTCACCACCTGGGGCCGCGGCCTTGCCGGCGTGCATGACAGCGCGCAGCGCTGCGCCGACACTATTACCGCGATGACCGACGGTCAGTTGACGGTCGATCTGAAGGCGGCAGGCGAGCTTGTCGGTGCATTCGAAGTATTTGACGCTGTTACGTCCGGTCAGGCCGACATGTATCACGGCGCTGACTACTACTTCGTCGGTCAGCATCCGGGCTATGGCTTCTTCACCGCCGTGCCATTCGGCATGACGGCGCAGGAACTGGTCAACTGGTACTACCATGACGGTGGCCATGAACTGCACGACGAGCTGGGCCAGATCTTCGGTCTGAAATCGTTCCTCGCCGGCAACACCGGTGCGCAGGCTGGCGGCTGGTTCCGCAACGAGATCAAGGGACCGGAGGATTTCAACGGCCTGAAATTCCGGATGCCGGGCCTTGGCGGCAAGGCGCTTGGCAAGCTTGGCGCATCGGTACAGAACCTGCCGGGCGGCGAAGTCTACCAGGCGCTGTCCTCGGGTGCCATCGACGGCACCGAGTGGATTGGTCCCTGGGCCGACGAAAAGGCCGGTTTCCAGGAGATCACCAAGATCTACTACACTGCTGGTTTCCACGAGCCGGGCGCTGGCCTGTCGCTGGCCACCAACCGCGAGGTCTTCGAAAGCCTCACCCCGGCACAGCAGAAGATCATCGAGATCGCCTCGGGCGAAGCGCACCAGTGGAACCTGGCGCAGTTCCTCGCCAACAACTCTGCCGCTCTGGGCCGGCTGCAGGCCGGCGGCGTCACGCTGCGCGAATTCCCGGATACCGTCTGGGATGCGTTCGGCAAGGCCAGCCAGGAAGTTCACGACGAGAACCTGGGCGACGAACTCTACAAGAAGATCTACGACAGCGCGATGGCTTCGATGAAGTCCTCGGCCGCCTGGATCAAGGCGTCTGACGGTGCTTATACCGCTCAGCGTACCCGCGTTCTGGGCTAAGTCTTGCGACTCAATGAAGCCCCGGCAAGCTGCCGGGGTTTCATCAATGATCAGGCGCGCAGAATGCGTCACGACAGGGGGTTAGGATGCTGGACGGCATTCTCTGGTTCTTCAAGAACCTGGCACTGGCCATCACCAATCTGGGATATGCGGTCACTCATCCGGGTCAGTGGCTGAACTGGGAGGACAAGGAAGCCCTTGTCAGGTTCATCTATTACGGTGGCTCGAAGGAATTTTTCTTCGTAATGCTGCTGCTGTTCCTTGCCCTGACCGTCGCGGGGATCGTCTGGCGCCCGGTGATGTGGGGCAGCGTGCGGTCTATCGAATGGTTCGGCAACACGATCGGGCGATTAACCGCATGGGCCGGTCTGATCATGGTCTTGCAGCAGGTTATCATCATCTTCCTGCAGCGGATCTTCCGGGTGTCGGAGATCTCGTTCGGCCCGTTCTCGCCTTTCGGCTATGAGTTCCTGGACAAATTCACGCTCATTTCCTACGACCTCAGCTGGTGGTCGGAGGAACTGAAGCTTTACAACGCCATGGTCGTCACGCTGGCCTGCGCCTACACCTTCATTCAGGGCGGCCATGTCCGGGTCGACCTGGTCTATTCCGGCGTCAGCTACGGCAAGAAGAAGCTGATCGACATGATCGGTTCGCTGGTGCTGATGATGCCGGCGCTGGTTTTGACCTGGCTCTACGCCTGGTACTTCCTCTGGCGACATCTGGTGACGCCCAAGGTTTCAGCGACGGACAAGCTCGACCTGATGCTGAAGAAGGCGACGATCCTGCGCTGGAACGTCGAGACCATCGGCTTCTCTCCGAACGGCTTTAACGGCTATTTCCTGTTCAAGATACTGCTTGTCGCCTTCGTGGCGATGATGCTTCTGCAAGCGGTCGGTTTCTTCTACCGGTCCTACCTTGAATATGTCGAAGGCCCCGAGTCAGAGGGCAAATATCTCAACAAAGACACGCTTGGCGAGGGCGAAGAAGCCTTCGAAGGCACGCACTGACAGGGGCGAATTGAATGCTATTCGGACTAGACGGCGTCGAAGTCGGGCTGATCATCACGTTTCTCTGCCTCTTCGGGGGCATCATGTCGGGCTTTCCAGTGGCCTTTGCCATCGGTGGCGCCTCGGTCATCGCCTTCGGGATCATCGCGGCGCTCGACAGCGCAGGCATCCTGATTCACCGGACGGTGGACACCTCGAGCGGGGCCTACAACGCGCTGATCGGGTCCGGGGTAAATCCGCTCAATATCTCACGATTCACCTTTCCCGACCTGCCATTGAAGGCCGAACCGCTATTCCCCGGCGGCTGGGAACTGGCGGTCGACCGCAACCTCTCCTTCATCGTGAACCGGATGAACGAACGCGTGCTGGCGGGGCAGTCGATCGAAACGCTGCTGGCGGTTCTGATGTTCGTGCTGATGGGCATCACGCTGGAACGCTCGAAGATCGCTAATGACCTTCTGACGACGATGGCGCGGGTCTTCGGCCCGCTGCCCGGCGGTCTGGCGGTATCGGTTGTGATCGTCGGTGCCTTCCTTGCCGCCTCGACCGGAATCGTCGGTGCCACGGTGGTGACGATGGGCCTTTTGTCGCTGCCCGCGATGTTGCGCAACAATTACTCGCCGGAACTGGCGACCGGGGTGATCGCGGCCTCGGGCACGCTCGGGCAAATCATCCCGCCCTCGATCGTGATCGTGCTGTTGGGCACACTGGCGGGCGATCTCTATTCCGCCGCGCAGGAGACCCGCGCGCAGGCGGCCGGTTGTTCCGACGCACTGACCTATCTTGGCGAGGCGGCGGTCCTGTCGGTCGGCACGCTCTTTCAGGCGGCTCTGCTTCCTGGCATCATGCTGGCCGTACTCTACGGACTCTATGCTTTCGGCTACGCGATGTTCAATCCGTCCAAGGCGCCACCGGTCGCGACCGAAGGGCAGGTCAACAACTACATCATTACGCGTCGCGACGGGTACCTGTGGTTCGTGATGGCCCCGCTCGGACTGATCACGGGCGCCGTGCTGTTCGGCATGATCGGGCTTGCAGGCAGCCAGTCGATGCAGGTCGACAGTTTCTCGGCGCGAAAGGATACGACAGGTTTGCGCACCAATGTTTCGGCCCAATGCCAGGAATCCATGATCGCCTATCACGGTCAGGAGAAGTGGGACGATTCCGTCAAGCTGCAGGAAGAACTGCAAGCCGCCGGTGGATTGCAGGAGAGCCACCGCCGCACCCCGGAAGAGCTGGAAGCCGCCCGGGCTGAGATGCTGGCCAATGCTGCCCCGATCGGCACGGGCGTTCTGACAATCGCGGTGCTGCTTGGCCTGATCCTGACGACGGCGGCAGGGGTCGCACCGGGCGAGCGGAGCCGCGCGCTGCAGACCGGCGCACTGGGGCTGGGTATGATGCTTCTGGCCGATATCCTGCTCATTTCGCCGCTGACCTCGCCCGGCACCACCGTATTGATCCTGGCGCTGCCTGCTCTGGTGGCGCTCTACGGCTGCTGGAAGGCGGCGGGGTTGCTGGCGCAGAACGACCTGATCCGGGTCGTCTTCCCGCCGCTGGTTCTGATCGTCGCGGTTCTGGGTTCGATCCTGGGTGGTATCACCAACCCGACACCGGCTGCCGCATTGGGGGCAGCGGGCGCACTGATGCTAGCCGCCTACCGCAAGCTGCATGATCAGGGCAAGTCGGGCAACGTGATCCTGATCTCGGCCTTCTCGGTGGTCGTCATGATCCTCGCGGGCATCAACTTCGATCTGAGGGTCAACATATCGGGCGTTGCGACCGAGCAATGGGTCGCATTCATCGTGGCGCAACTGGCCTACAGCATCGCGGTGATTGGTCTGCTCTATGCCTGCTGGGTGCTGCTCCGGTTGCATGTCCTGACCCCGGTCGTGCGTGAAACCACCAAGGTCACTTCGATGGTCTTCGCGATCCTGATCGGCTCGCAGCTGCTGAACCTCGTGGTGATCTCGTTTGGCGGCGAGCACTATATCCAGACCTTTCTACGCTCGTTCGAGAACGAGTTCACGGTCTTCCTGATCGTCATGGTGGTGCTCTTCATCCTCGGTTTCGTGATGGACTTCCTCGAGATCATCTACATCGTCGTCCCGATCGTGGGGCCGGTGATCTATGGCGGCACCATGGACCCAAGCTGGGTGACGATCATGATCACGGTGAACCTGCAGACCAGCTTCCTGACGCCGCCCTTCGGCTTTGCGCTCTTCTACCTTCGCGGCGTGGCCCCGGACAGCGTGACCACCGGACATATCTATCGCGGGATCATTCCGTTCGTCGGCATACAGATGGCGGCACTGGGGCTTCTGTGGATGTTCCCCTGGGTCGTGACGATCGTGCCGGCGCTCATCGGAAACTGAGCTTGTTGAAATGAGGGACTGCCTGACGGCAGGCTCAAGACATCAGGATCGGGCACGCCGCGGGCGTGCCCGATCCGGTTTGTCGTGCTGCGCAACAAATGAAGGTTCCGGAACAGGCGGAGGGTCTTGGCGCTGTTCGAGCAGGTCCCACTTGTTGCCAAACGGGTCCTGCCAGACCGCGACCTTGCCATAGGGTTCCGAGCGCGGCGATTCGAGGAAGGTCGCGCTAGCCTCAAGCATCCGCTTATGATCGGCGTCGAAGTCACCTGTCATCAGGAAGAAGCCGACGCGGCCGCCGGTCTGGTTGCCGACTGCCGCAGCTTGCGCCGGTCCGTCTGCACGGGCGAGCAACAGTCTAGCCTCCTGGGCGCCCCTGGGTGCGATCAGAACCCAGCGCTTGCCCGGTGCCAGTTCCGTGTCCTCGATTAGTTCGAAGCCGGCCGCGCAGACATAGAAATTGAGCGCCACATCATAGTCAGGGACGACGAGCGTGACGGCCGAAAGGTGCGGCACTACTTCAGGAGCCGGTGGCCGGTCGGCTGTCGGGCAGGCTGATCCGGGCAACCTGTTCGGCGATCGGATCGGTCGAAAGCGGATGGGTTGCGCCGGAATGCGACTCGGGATCGCCGAGGTCTTGCCAGACACCTTCACGGTAGATCTCGACCGAAGAGAAGCGCGCTTTGTAGCTCATCTTCGGGCTGCCGGGGACCCAGTAGCCGAGGTAGACGTAAGGCAGGCCTGCCTCTTTCGCGATGCGGATATGATCGAGAATCGCGTAAGTGCCTAGGCTGTTCTTCTCATAGGCGGGATCGTAGAAGGAGTAGACCATCGACAACCCGTCATCGAGAACGTCCGTCAGGCAGACGGCGGCCAATTCGCCATTGTGGCGGCCCTGGCCCGGCATCGCATATTCGACGACGCGGCTGCGAATCGGGGTTTCCTCGACCATCGCGGCGAACTCGAAGATATCCATGTCGGCCATGCCGCCGTCGGCGTGCCGGCTGTCGAGATACTTGCGGAACAGCTCGTACTGATCCTCAGAGGCCCAAGGCGATGTGGATTCGCGCACCAGGTGCTGATTGCGGCGCATCGTGCGCCGCTGGCTTCTGGTCGGGGTGAAATCGGCGACCCGGATCCGGGCGGAAAGGCAGGCCGAGCATTCGGCGCAACTCGGCCGGTAAAGCACGTTCTGCGAGCGGCGGAAGCCCTGTTTGGAGAGCGCGTCATTCAGCTTCGAGGCATATTCGCCCTGCAGCGCCGTGAACAACTTCCTTTCCATCCGGCCCTTGAGATATGGGCAGGGTTGCGGAGCCGTCACATAGAATTGCGGCGCTATCGGAAGGGTGTGGCGCATTCGTCCTTCGGATCCTTCAGTGCATTTGAGGTTATCAACAGCCTGCCGATCCGCCAAGCCCCCGAATGGGGGGAGGGTAAACGCAGTTGCGGTTTCCTTGAGAGGGTGCAGTTGGGACGGTCAGCGGGGCTCTTCCTGAGACGACCATAAGGAAAGTCGTCTTTTTGGGGTGTCAGGCCGCGCCACCCGCGAAGACGCTGAGTATGCTGGCCAGATTGTCGCCGAGTTCGTCGCAGAGATAGCCGCCCTCCTGAACCAGAAGGCAGGGCAGGCCGAGACCGGCGATGGCGTTGCCGATCCGCCCGAATCCTTCGGTCGTGACGGCAAATCCCTTGAAGGGATCGCCGACAAAGGCGTCAAGGCCGAGTGCCACGACAACGACATCCGCACCGAAGCTTGCAATTCGGTTCAGCGCAATGTCCAGCGCGGCGATATATGCGTCGTCAGCCGTGCCCCTCGGCAGCGGCAGGTTGAGGTTGTAGCCCCGTCCTGCGCCGGTCCCGCGCTCATGCGCCTGCCCCCAGAAGAACGGATAGAACCGTTCGGGGTCGGCATGGATCGAAACGGTCAGAACGTCCCAGCGATGATAGAAGATGCCCTGGGTACCATTGCCGTGATGCACATCGATATCGAGGATCGCTGGACGCAGCCCGCCTGCCAGCAGCCGTTCGGCGGCTATGCCGGAATTGTTCAGAAAGCAGAAGCCCCCGGCCAGATCGCCGAAAGCGTGATGCCCCGGCGGACGCGACAGCGCATAGGCCGAGCGCGCTCCCTTCAGCAGCATATCAGCCCCGGTGATCGCCGACTGCGCTGACCAGTAGGCGGCCTCCCACGTGCCGGCGGCGATCGGGCAGGCGGTGTCGGCCTGATGGTAGCCGGCCTGTCCGATCGCGGATTTGGGATAGCTGTCAGAGCGGTCGGCGGGGTGGATATTGGGAATGACTTCCTCGCCCGCGCCCTCGATTCGCTGCCAGCGGGGGTAGATGTTTTGCAGGAACGCGAGGTATTCTGGCGAGTGCAGCGCTGCGATCGGGCCAGGGCCGGCATCGTCGGGGGCATGAACGGAACAACCCGCCACTGTCGCCCCGGCAAGCAATCGGTCGATCCGCTCGACCTGTTCCGGGTTGCGCAGGATCGTCCCGTTCGCCATGAAATGCCGCGGCTGGTGCTTCCGCTGGCGGTCGTCGAATATCGCTTTCATGATGCCTCTTCCGAATTTGCCAGAACATCTGCGTCGATGAACATGTTCGTTTCGTTAAGGGCCGGCCGAAACCCCATCCGATCATAGACCGCGCGGGTGCGGCTGTTACTCTGTCCGACGGTCAGCTTGAGAAAGGTCGCCCTCCACCGCACGCTGCCATCCCGCATCGCCGCGCTCAGAAGCCGCCGCGCAAGGCCTTTCCCGCGCAAGCTCCGCGCGACCCACAGGTCAGAGACATACATGCCGGGACTGCGCCCCACGATGGAGAAAACCGAAGAGTAGAGTGCGACGCCGCAGGTTTGCCCGGCCTCTTTGGCGAGTTGCGCGCGAAAGACGGGGGACGCCCCCCAACCGGCAGCCAGAAGGTCCGCCGTCGTGGCGCGATGGGTATCACGAAGATCCGGCGACAGGGCAGAAAGCGCGAGATGCAGCGCCTCCGCGTCGTCGCGCTGCAAAGGACTGATCGTGATCGGTAGGGTCATATCGCAGTCCGGTCGCCGCCCTTGAGGTGCAGCATTTCTCGTGCTTCGAGCGGTGTCGCAACGCTGCGGCCCAGTTCCTCGACGATCCGGCGGATCTTGGCGACCTGCTCGGCATTGGTGCGCGCCAGCGTTCCGCGCGAAATCATCAGGCTATCCTCCAACCCGACGCGGACATGGCCGCCAAGGATCGCTGACATCGTGACCAGCGGTATTTGGTGGCGGCCCGCCGCGAGCACCGAGAATCTGTAATCCTCGCCGAAGAGCTTGTCGGCGATAAGCTTCATGTGGGTCAGATTTTCCGGGTCCGGCCCAATGCCGCCCAGAATGCCGAACACGAACTGGATGAAAAGGGGCGCCTTGACCAACCCGCGATTCATGAAGTGACGCAGCATGTAAAGGTGGCTGACATCGTAGCATTCGAACTCGAACCGGGCGCCGCGCTTGTCACCCATTTCCGTCAGCACATGTGCCATGTCCCGGGGCGTGTTCTTGAAAACCAGATCGTCCGAGTTCTCAAGGAACGGTTTCTCCCAGTCGAATTTCCAATCAGTAATGCGCTCGGCTGCGGGATAGAGCGCGAAATTCATCGTCCCCATGTTCAGCGAACACATTTCGGGTTCCGCGCGGATCGGGGCGGCGAGGCGCTGCTCGAGCGTCATGATGGCGCTGCCGCCGGTGGTGATGTTCAGGACCGCATCGCTGCTTTGCTTGATGCGCGGCAGAAACGCCATGAAGTGCCGCGTCTCGGCAGAGGGATGGCCGGTGTCAGGATCGCGGGCATGCAGGTGCAGGATGGCGGCCCCGGCCTCGGCCGCGCCGATGGATTGCTCGGTAATCTCGTCCGCCGTGATTGGCAAATGCGGCGACATCGATGGCGTGTGGACAGAGCCGGTGATTGCGCAAGTGATGATGATTTTGGACAGGATGGCCCCCTTTCTAGACTTGACCGCTGAGTTCGGGGATCTCGGCCATGTATTGCGCCAGGCTGCGGTCGAGCATCTCGGTCAGTTCGTCAAGCTGGCTTTCCTCGACGATCATCGGCGGGCAGACCATGAAATGATCCCCCGAAATGCCGCCCCTCGTGCGGCGGGAATAGATGATCAATCCGTTCTCAAAGGCGATGTCCACCAGACGGCTATGGGCGTTGAGTTCTTTCGGCAGAGGGGCGTTGCTTGCCCGGTCGGCCATGAGTTCGAACGCCATCAAGAGACCCTTTCCTCGCACGTCTCCGATCAGTGAATAGCGCTGCATGAGACCCAAAAGGCGTTCGTTCAAAGCCGCCCCCATGCGGGTGGAGTTGCCCACAAGGTCGTGCTTTTCGATCTGGTCGAGAACGGCGGATCCGGCGGCGCACGCCAGCGGGTTGCCTGCATAGGTGAAACCATGGATGAAGCCGCCGGCCGACATCACTGCCTCGACGATATCATCGCGGGCGACCATCGCACCAAGCGGGGCATAGCCGCCGCCAAATCCCTTGGACAGGGCGATCAGATCCGGCGTGACGCCCCAGTGATCCGCACCGAGAAAGCGGCCGGTGCGCCCGCCGCCGGTCATCACTTCGTCGTGGATCAGCAGGATATCGTACTCGGTGCAGATCTCGCGAATCCGCGCAAGATAGCCGGCCGGAGGGACCAGCGCGCCGGTCGAAGCCCCGCCAATCGGTTCAACGATGAAGGCAAGCACCGTTTTGGGACCTTCCTCGAGTATCTTCGTCTCCAGCATGTTGGCATAATGCAGCCCCGTCGCCGGATCCTGGGGGTCGAGGCCGTCGAGATAGGCGCGGGGAGCCGGGATCTTCGGCATCGGGCGCATCATCGGATCGAACGGCGCTGACATCGGTGCGTAACCGGTGATCGCCAGCGCCCCCAGCGTACAGCCATGATAGCTCGGGTAGCGCGAGACCACCTTGTAGCGTTGCGGCTGGCCCTGGGTCAGCACGTACTGGCGCGCCAATTTCAACGTGCTTTCCACGGCTTCCGAGCCGCCCGAGACGAAAAACACCTTGTTCAGCCCTTCGGGCGCCAGCGCGGCGGTCTTGCGCGCCAGTTCCTCAGAACTGTCGGTCTGGAATTGTAGGCGATAACCAAAGGTCGACTTTTCCATCTGAGCCCGCATTGCGGTCAGAACCTCCGGGTTTGAGTGGCCGATATTGCTGACCATCGCGCCCGAAGAGCCATCAAGGTAGCGTTTGCCCGACATATCCCACATGTAGATGCCTTCGGCCCGGTCCAGCATGGGACGGGCGGATCTGGATTGGTAGAACAGGTTTGACATTGGGGCCTCGATTGCTGCCAGGGGATCAGGCTTTGCCGTTGACACGGCTGAAATGCTGGCGCGGGAAATTGCGGATCCGCTCAAGTTTCGGGGTCTTGAACAGGATTTCCGGTGGGCCCTCTTCGACGACCACGCCCTTGTCCATGAAGAGCATGCGGTCACAGACCCAGGCTGCGAAGTCCATTTCGTGGGTTACGATGAGCATGGTCATGTGTTCCTCGGCGAGCTGCTTCATTACATGGTTCACCTCTTCGATCAGGTCCGGGTCGAGCGCCTATGTCACCTCGTCAAAGAGCATAACCTTTGGCTTCATAGCCAAGGCGCGGGCGATGGCGACGCGCTGCTTCTGACCGCCGGAAAGGCGCGACGGGTATTCGTCGATCTTATCCGATTGGCCGACCTTGGCCAGCCGTTCCTCAGCCGGCTTTTTGGCTTCCTCGGTCGTTAGACCTTTCAGCATTTTTGGCGCCAGCGTGATGTTCCCGCGCACCGTCAGATGCGGGAACAGGTCGAAATGCTGAAACACCAAGCCGATGTCATGGCGCACCTGATTGACGTGCTCTTCATACTGGCGGTGTGGCAGTTTCCTGTCGATCTGCACGCCTTCCAGCCAAACCTCTCCCGAGGTCAGAGGATCGAGTTCGTTGATCGCGCGCAGGAGGGCGGACTTGCCCGAGCCGAACGGCCGATGATCGCCACGATCTGCCCCCCGCTCGACCTGAAGATTAATGTCGCGCAAGCCTTCGAGGCTGCCAAATCTCTTGGCGGCATGGCGGATGTCAATGAAAGCCGTTTCGGGCATCGGGGTCTCCTTCGGGCTGTCCGCGCGGGGCCTGGATGCGCCGCTCTAGTCGGCGCAGTCCGGCCTCGAGGCCGAGGTTCACGACGCAGTAGCAGGCCGCTGCGGCAAGGTAGAATTCAATGGGCCTGTAGGTGCGGCTGATCGCCTGCTGCGCGGCTGGGGTGATTTCCGTAACGCCGATCACCGAGACCAGCGCTGAGTCTCTGAGCAATGCGATCATGTTGTTGCCCATCGGCGCGATCATGGCGCGATCACGGCGCGCACCGCCTGCGGGATGATGACCCGGCGCAAGGTCTGACCCCGGCTTAGGCCGAGCTTCCGTTCGCCCTCGTACTGGCCCTTGTCCACGGCAAGGATGCTGGCCTGGATCAGCTCGGAATTGTAGACGGCGATATGCAGCCCGAGACCGATCACACCGGCAACGAAGGCAGGCAGGTCGATGCCGGTCTGGGTCAGACCGAAATAGATCAGAAAATAGCTGCAACAAGAGCGGCGAGCCCATGAGGAGCCAGGCAAGAAGTCGGAAGGGCAGACGGATCGTCCAGTGCCCGCAAAGCGCAGTTACCGCGAAGATGATGCCGCCAAAGCAGCTGAGCAGCCCCGCGCCGATCGTGATCGCGATCGTCCACGCGGCACCCAGCAGAAGCACGCCGAAATGGTCGGGCACGACGGTGAAATCAAGGCCCACGGCCGCCTCCTGTCTTGGCGCACACCCTCATGTGATGCGCGCCCGGCGGTCGAGCCAAGCTATGGCCTGCCCGGTTGCATAGATGATGATTATGTAGAGCTCTCCCGTGGTAGGAACATCTCGAAGGGATTCTAGATCGAGCCGGAATAGCGTTGGGCAGTATAGGTCAGTTCGACCACCGATATGGCCGCGAAAAGCGCCGTGCCCTAGGTGTTCAGTCCCGAGGTGGTTGCCCGGCTGCAGCAGAACCGGGTCACGATGGGTATCTGTCTGCTTCAGGAACAGCCGGTCCGGCTGGAGAGCCGCGTTCTCTACCGTGAATATTTCGGGTTTTACTGCGGGCTTCGGCACCGGCTCTTTGGCCGCAAGGATATCCACATTGCCGACCTGAAAGACGAATTCGCGGTCTCGTTCCAGACCGACGAGGTCAATGGCCCGCTGTTCGGTGTGGACGAGTTGCGCAAACAGGTCGGGATGAAGCCGGGCCTGAAGGGGATATCTTCGAACCTGCCGGAGGTCCGCCGCATGATCACGTCGAATATCGGCATTGGGGCCTTGCCGGTGCATGTCGCCAAGAAAGACGTGCAGGCCGGTCAGCTGTGGCAATTGCCGCCCATCGATGATCTGCCGGCGGTCGATATCTACATTCTGACCAATCCGCGGCGCACGATGAACCGTGCAGAGACCGTTCTGATGGGCCTGCTGGACAAGGAACTGAACAACGTCCCGCTATCCGAGAAGACCTACTGTTAAGGCGACCTGACTGTGACGGAAAAGCCCGTTCATTCTGAGCCACCGACGGCAAACGAGGTGCCCCGACGAAAGGCGTCCAAAGCAGTCTCGACAACCTAACGCACTGGAAATAATGTCCAAATGAGAGAGGCCCATTGGCGGACGGCAAACAGGACCGTGCCTCATCACGGGCGGGGAGATACAGAAAGTTGGACATTGATCAATATGATGCGACCGGCTTGGCCGTGTTGGTTGCAGCAGGGGAAGTTTCACCCGAGGAGCTTCTGGACGAAGCCCTGGCCCGGACCGAGGAGCTCAATCCCGGCCTGAATGCGGTGGTCCTGATACAGGAAGAGGTTGCGCGCGCCGCAATCGCCGCTGGGCTGCCTGACGGACCTTTCAAGGGGGTGCCGTTCCTGCTCAAGGACCTTGGCGCGGAGGCGCGAGATTTCCCGTCGCATTGCGGCTCGCGCCTTCGGGCCAACACGCGGTACAGCTATGACAGCGAGATCTTCCTGCGGATGCAGGCGACTGGAGTCGTGACTTTCGGCCGGACGACCGCGCCCGAAGACGGCATCGGGCCAGCTACCGAGGCGGCGGTCTATGGCGGGCCGACGCGCAATCCCTGGAATTCGGACCATACGCCTGGCGGGTCATCAGGCGGGGCAGGGGCCGCAGTGGCTGCAGGGATCGTGACGATGGCGCATGGCTCTGACGGGGGGGGGTCGGTCCGAATCCCGGCCTCTTCCTGCGGGCTCTTCGGTTTCAAGGCGACGCGCGGACGGTTTCCCGATGGACCATCGGCCGGCGAGGGCTGGGCCGGCTTGGCGATCGACGGATTCCTGACGCGGTCGGTCCGGGACAATGCGGCGATGATGGATGCCTGCGCCGGGCCCGATCTGGGCGCACCTTACGTCGCGCCGCCAATGCCGCAAACCTATCTCGCGGCCACGCTGCAGCCGGCGCGGCCGCTAAGGATCGGTCTTTGCGACACCACTTTTGACGGGTCGCCGATCCACGACGAGTGCCGGCGGGCGGTCGAGAAGGCGGGCCAGACCCTGCAGGACCTCGGCCATTCGGTGGAGCCGATGCGCCCGAAGGCCGATCATGACGGAATGATGCGGGCATGGACGCGCATCGTTGGCTGCGGCGTGGCGCTTTCGATCCGCCAGAAGGTCACGGCGCGAGGCCAGCCGCTGAAACCGGATGAGGTCGAAGGGATTGCGCGCGGGGCGCTGATCTTCGCCGAGGGCATATCCGGGGAGGACTACCTTCAATCGGTGAACACGATCCATGCCTATGGCCGGGAAATGGCGCTGGCGCTGCAGCCGGTCGATGTGCTGGTCTCGGCAACCCTCGCCGAGCCTCCAGCGAAGATCGGCCGCTTCGCCCATGACCGCGAGGATTTCGAAGCCTACCGGATCGGGCCGCATGGCGTTTTCGCCTATTCGCCGTTCTGCTCCGCCTTCAATGCGAGCGGTCAACCAGCGGCTTCGGTGCCGCTTCACTGGACAGCCGACGGCCTGCCGGTCGGCGTCCACTTGGCGGCAGCCTACGGTGCGGATGACCTTCTGATCGCCCTCAGCGCCCAGCTCGAGGCAGCCCACCCCTGGGCAAACCGGCGACCACTTCTTGAGGCGGATTCGCTTGCAAGCGGTCCGGCTGCGTAGCAGATTGACGCGAAAGTTGGGGAGACGGCTTTGAACGGTGACATCGCGGTTGAGGCACGCAACACAGTCAAGGTCTTCGGTCAAGGCGGCGCGGCCGTCAAAGCGCTCGACGACGTTTCCGTCGCCATCCAGAATGGCGAATTCTTCACGCTTCTGGGCCCATCCGGCTGCGGCAAAACCACGCTTCTGCGCTGCATCGCCGGGTTCGAGGTTCTGACCGCGGGAACGATCCGGCTGTCGGGCAAGGATGTGTCCCACATGCCGCCGAACCTGCGTCCCGTTAACACGGTTTTCCAATCCTATGCTCTGTTCCCGCATTTGACCGTGGCACGGAATGTCGGCTTCGGGCTGGAGATGCTGGGAAAGCCGAAGGCAGAGGTCGCCGGAAAAGTGGCGCGGGTGCTGGCTCTGGTCCGGCTGGAGGGTTTTGCCGATCGTCTGCCGGCACAGCTTTCCGGTGGCCAGCAGCAACGGGTGGCGCTGGCGCGGGCCCTGGCGCCGTCGCCCGAGGTGCTGCTGCTCGACGAACCCCTTTCGGCGCTCGACCTGAAGCTGCGCAAGGAGATGCAGAGCGAGTTGAAGCGGCTGCAGACCGAGACCGGCATTACCTTCGTCTTCGTGACTCACGATCAGGAAGAGGCGCTGACGATGTCCAACCGGATCGGTGTGATGTCGGCCGGCAAATTGCTGCAGGTGGGTAGCCCGCGCGACATTTATGATCGGCCAGTGAACCGGTTTGTCGCCGATTTCATCGGCGAAACCAATTTCCTGACAGGCAGGATCGATGCAGGTGCGGTACGCCTGAGCTCCGGTGAGGCGCTGGCGGTGTCGCCCGGAGACCATAGCGGAGCGGTGACTGTCGCGATCCGCCCCGAGCAGATCCGCCTCTTGCCTTGCAGCGTGGAAGGGACCCTGAATGCCAAGGTGACCGGAACCACCTATTTCGGCACCGACATGCACTACCACCTGACGCTATCCGACGGCAGCCCGATGGTCGCGCGGATGCAGGCGGGCCGCGAGGCCGTCGCCGAGGTCGGCGCAACCGTGGCAGTCGAGTTCGATCTGGATCGCGTGCAGGTTCTCGAAGGATGAACGGCGGTGGCGCGCAGCGGTCAAAGGGGGCCAATGGCTGGCTACTGTCCACTCCGGCGCTGATCCTGCTTCTGTTCGCCGCCAGCGGCCCGCTCATCATCGTCGCGCTCTATTCCTTTCTGGAAAAGGGCGACTATTCCGGCGTCCGCTGGGTGTTTTCGACCGAAGCATGGTTCCGCATTCTGTTCGAGCGCGACATCTTCGACGGAACCGTCAGCTTTGCAGATGCCAACCTGAGAATCTTCTGGCGCTCGGCGAAACTGTCGCTGGCCACCACAGCGATCACGTTCCTGCTGGGCCTGCCCACGGCATGGTTCATTGCCACCCGTGCGCCGAAGGCGCGGGCGATCTGGCTCTTCCTGATCACCATTCCGTTCTGGACAAACTTGCTGATCCGCACGTTCGCGATCATGGAAGTGATACGCAATCAGGGGATCCTGAATACATTTCTGATCAAGATCGGCTTGATTGATCAGCCAATTCAGATCTTGTTCACCGATACAGCCGTGCTGATCGGCATGGCTTATGTCTACCTTCCGTTGATGGTGCTACCTCTTTTCGCCGCGATCGACCGTTTCGATTTTAAACTGATCGAGGCGGGATACGACCTTTATGCTTCGCGTCTGAAGACCCTTGTTCGGGTGATCCTACCGATTATCCGACCCGGGATCGTCGCGGGGTCCATCCTCGTTTTCGTACCAAGCCTCGGCGCTTACGTGACCCCGCGCGTGCTCGGTGGCGGAAAGAACATGATGATCGGAAACTTCATCGAGTTGCAGTTCGGTCAGGGACAGAACTGGCCACTCGGGGCGGCGATGTCGATGGTGCTTCTGATCATCGTTCTCGGGGCGCTGCTGATCTTTACGCGGGCTTCCTCGAGGGAGGGGCCGCATGACTAGGCGCCCCTTCGACGTGACATCGCTGCCGGGATTCACCACGGTGGCGATCATTACCTTCATTCTCCTCTATGCACCCATCGTCACGCTGGTGATCTATTCCTTCAACGGGTCGGGATCGGTGAACATCTGGGGCGGGTTTTCGACCCAATGGTACGCCATTGCCGCCAAGAACGAGGCGATTCAGGGTGCAGCCGTGCGGTCGTTCATCATCGCCTTCTGGGCCTCGCTCATTTCGACGGCGGTGGCGACGCTGGCCGCGCTCGGCACGACAAGGCGCGGCCGGTTCAGGGGTCAGACGCTGATCTACGTGATGATAAATCAGCCACTAATGGTACCCGAGATCGTGACAGCCGTGGCGCTGCTGATCTTCTTCTCGACGATCAGGATAGCGACCGGATATACCGGGCTCGGCTATCTGATCGCGGCTCATTCCGCCTTTTGCGTGCCGTTCGCGTACCTGCCGATCCGGGCCCGGCTGGAAGGGATGGACATGAGCATGGAGATTGCGGCGGCGGACCTCTATGCAACACCGTGGCAGACCTTTCGCTACGTGACGCTGCCACTTCTGATGCCCGGCGTTCTGGCGGGAGCAATGCTGGCCTTCGTCATCTCGCTGGACGATGTCATCATCACCGAATTCGTCAAATCCGCTGGGCAAGATACGCTGCCCACTTATATGCTGGGCCAGCTTCGGCGTGCATTGACGCCGGAGGTGAATGCCATCTCGACAGTTCTTCTGGGGCTGACGGTGGTGATCCTTACGGCATTCTTTCTAATTACCAGAAAACGGGGATGAACCCCCGAAAGATCAACCAAGGGAGAAAGAAATGAAGAAATTACTGATCGGATCCAGCATCCTTGCGATGGGTGCAATGGGCGCGCAGGCGGAAGGCACCCTGAACCTTTATAACTGGGGCAATTACACCAACCCGGAACTGATCGAGAAATTCACTGCCGAGACCGGCATCGCGGTCACGATTACGGATTATGACAGCAATACCACCGCGTTGGCAAAGGTCGAAGCAGGAGGCCATGGGTTCGACCTAGTCGTGCCTTCGGCAAACTATGTACCCGTATTCGTGGAGAAAGGCCTGCTGGCACCGCTCGACCATTCGCGGCTTTCCAATTTTGGCAACATAGCCAGTGAATGGGTGGATGTGGCCTGGGATTCGGGTCGGGCTCATACGATCCCATGGCAATGGGGGACCACCGGCGTGGCGGTCAACAAGTCGGTCTATGCCGGCGATGTGAACACATCCGACATCTTTCTTGATCCGCCGACGGAGCTGCAGGGGCTCGTGAACGTCGTGCCCGAGATGAATGACGTGATGGCGCTGGCGATCTTCAATGTCGGGGGTGAGGCCTGCACCGAGGATCTCGAAGTGCTCAGGAAGGTCCGAGACAAGCTGATGGCGGCCAAGCCCAGCTGGATTTCCATGGATTATGGAACAACCGACAAATTGTCCTCGAATGATCTGAAAGCGACGGTCAACTGGAACGGTTCGACCATGCGCGCGCGGCTCAACAATCCCGACGTCGTTTATGGCTATCCAAGGGAAGGCTATCCGCTCTGGATGGATTCGGTCGGTCTGCTGGCCGATGCCACGAACGTGGACGAGGCCTACAAGTTCCTCGACTTCATCATGGTCCCCGAGAATGCGGCGCTGATCTCCAACTTTGCCCGCTATGCCAATGGGATCAAAGGGTCAGAGGAATTCATGGATTCGGTGATGCAGACCGCCCCCGAGATCGTGATCCCGGCGGAATTTGCCAGCGCGGGCAAGTTCCTGCCCACCTGTCCGCAAAGCGCTGTGGATCTCTATACCGCGATCTGGACCGACCTCGTCAAATAAGCCATCGAAGCGGAGCCTTCGGGCTCCGCTTCTCTTCAGGTTCCTTCCCCGCAGAGTACTTGGGCCTAGCAACAAGCTGTGACGCCGCTTGCGGGAAGGACCGTTTTGTTTCTGGAACCAGAACCGCCGGATCAAGTTCCCGCGTCCCGCCTCAATTCCGAGGTCAGGATCACTTCGCCTGGGCGTTGAAATGAAAAACCTGCTGGCCCTCCAACCGATATCCCCCGATCAGCGCCTGTGCACGCGCGCTCGCCAACCACTCTTCGAGCCTTGCTGCCGACGCGGCCTGGACATGCGGGTGCCTTTCCGGGTTCACCGGCAGATAGGCATATTGATTGAAGAGCACCGGGTCGCCTTCGAAGAGCAAGCCAAGGCCCGCCTGGTTGGCAAAGTTAAGCCAGCTTGCGCGGTCCGAGAGAGTATAGGCCTCCATTCCGGCTGCGGTGTTGAGCGTCGCACCCATGCCCTGGCCGACGGCGCGGTACCAGTCGCCTGCAGGCTCGATTCCGGCGGCGCGCCAGATCGCCAGTTCAGCCTTGTGCGTGCCGCTCTCGTCGCCGCGGCTGACGAAGGGAGACTTGGTGCTGGCGATCGCGGTGAACGCGTCCGCCGCCGACGCTGTCAAACCAGCCGCCGCTGGATCGCCGGCAGGACCGAGGATGACGAAGTCGTTATACATGATCTCGCGCCGGTGGGTGGCGTGGCCTGCGGCGACGAAGGCGTCTTCTGCCACCCTCGAATGGACGAGGACCGCATCGACATCGCCAGCCTCACCGAGTTTCAGGGCCTGGCCGGTGCCGACCACCAGAAGCTGGACGATGATGCCGGTGTCCTTCTCGATTTCGGGCAATAGGGTTTCAGCCAGCCCGGAATTGGCGAATGAGGTCGTTACCGCCATTTTCATCTCTTCGCCATTGGCGGCCGCGGCGATGCAAGTTGCGGCGAGTGCGGCGAGCAGGCGGCCCGGTTTCATGGCAGCAGGTCTCCATTGATATGGGCGGCGGCTTCGGGGGTTTCGGGTCCGGCAAAGAAGGCGTCGCGCCCTTTAGCCTCGTGCAGCCGGCCATCGTAGAGAAAGAGGATATCGTCGGCCATCCTGCGGGCTTGCCCAACATTATGGGTCGACATGACGATCCGCGTACCGCGATCGCGGGCGCCCTGCAGGATCGCTTCGATTTCCCGGATAGAGTGGAGATCGAGATTGGCGCAGGGCTCGTCGAGGAACAGCACTTCCGGCGCGCGAATCAGTGCGCGGGCAAGGGCCATCTTCTGCCGCTCGCCGCCCGAAAGAACCTGAACCGGCGCGCGCATGGCAACATCGAGCCCG
>JBFKFZ010000014.1:0-68224 GCA_041633555.1 Paracoccaceae bacterium
AACCAAACCAACGCGAAAACCAGGAATACCACCGAGAAAACGGTGAAGAACACAAGACGTCGGGATGTGGGATCAAAGAATATCGGGTTGGTCGAGGACTCGCCTTCGGTCTCTTTCGAACTTTTCAAGCTTGACTACCTGTGTCGTGCCTTTTCGCTTTTTGTTGTTGACGAGTTTGGCATACTCGACGCTTTGACGAAATGGCAATTCGGTTGCACCTCGGCGAGGTGGTTTAATCTAGGTTGTTGGCCGAGACGGGCAAAACTGCGATGTTGAGATGAAAAGCATTTTAACTTGGGTGAGATGATGGATCGCCGGACCTTTCTTTCCCGCGTCTTTATCGGCGGAACGGCAGCGACTTCGTCATCTTGGCTGACGGCACAGGCGGCAAGTACGTTTCCAAGCATCCTGCTCGTCGATGGCGTGACACCGGCCACCTCATCGTCCGGGCTGTTCTCATTCCTTGATCCGATCATTTCCCAAAACGTCCCGGTAAGCATCGTGGTCAAATTCGACCACGAGGAATGGAAAAATCCAAGTACGACCGCAGATTTGATGCGACTGCTTTCCAGATTGATTGTCGACTATCCGGGATTGCTCGACTTGGCCCTCGAGCTCCCGGAACTCGCCTCTCTTCATGCTTACCTGCGCATGCGGTCTGCGAGCGAAGCACGTAACCGGTTGAGACGTTCTCTCTTTGAGGCGACAGGCAAAGAGGCGCCGGCGGCGGCTCCACAAACAGTTGTGTCCCGGCTTCCGAGCGGTCAGACCCCAGTCATAGAAGGACTGCGATCAGCGGGCATCCTGAATTCCATCTTGCTTCCGCAAGTCGGAACGACGCCCGAAATCTGGCGCAACAGCGATGGCACTCAGCAGATCAACGGTGGATGGCGCTTGCCGCCATCGCCAAACCGCGAGGAAATCGCTGCAACATTTTCCAAGGCGACGTCGCACGAAGGGCCGGTGGTTTTCGCCGCCAAGTTCCCGGACGATTCTCAAAAAGGCGATGAAGAACTGTTTGATCAAGGCGCAATCCTCGGAGATGCGTTTCGCCAAGACCTCATCTCCAGCCGCAACTATCACACCCTGCCGTCGGAATTGAGGTTCAGATCAGGTGCAATTTTCTCTCGCCATCTGGTGCTTTGCATCCATGTTGACGATTCCAGCGCCTCAGCTGACTCGCTCGGAGGGAGACTCACCGCCGCTGGAGTACCATTCACGGAGATCAAGAGATCATTCGAAATCACGCGTCAGGAATCCGATGCTGCTTCAACAGAAACAGGCGTGCATGAACTGCGCGCCTGTTTCGAGATATCGAGCACGGATGACGAAAAATGGCAAAAGGCGAGACATCTCGCCTTCGGAAGTATTGCGCCGGGCTCAGAACACAGCACCGTTGGGTTGGCCGCGTGTGCAGCGTTGGGCGACGGACACGACCCTTCCGCCAATCAGGGCGAACATGCAGGATTTGAGATCTTTCTCAATTTGTCGAAAGGTGGAGAGCGATTTTCGGGGTTCGATGAGTACGGGGCGTTGCGGGTGAACGCTTCGCTGGTGCTTGACGGGCCGCATGCCGGCCTGTCGGCGCAGACGCTCCGAGAGCGCTTGGACGACGCCGCTTCGCCCAGTGCAGATGTCGTGCTGCTGGTTAAGGGGAATGGATTCAGCGAGCCAGACGATGGGAGCGCTTTGGTGGAGGCACTTGTCGGACTTGGAAAGTCCAATCAATTCAAAGTTCTAAGCATGGAGCAGTATCTTTCGGCCGTTTCCGTCAAGAGCGAGCAGGCGAGGCTTTTGCGCGTAGCGCAGCGCTGGCCGGCAAGGCTGGACGAGAACAGCATCAACTCCGCAGAGCGCGACCTCCTGATTGACGACGCGAAGTTGGCTTGGTCGTATTTCGAACAATTGACGCACGCTGATACCGGTTTGGTACCAGCGACGGCCTGGCTCGAAGACGGAAAGGTCCAAGCCTATCGATACAGTACGATGTGGGACACCGGTTCGCTCATACTCGCCATCCTGAGCGCGCATAGCATTGGTCTTATTAGCGACGCCGAGTTTTCCGAGCGGATAGACACGGTTCTTGGTGGGTTGGCGACGGGCACTTTCAACGGTCTACGACTCCCGAAAGGGCTGGCTTCCACGAATGGCAAAGCCTACGGCGATGACAAATACAATGCTAGTGACACCGCCAGGCTGTTAGTTTCTCTTTATCTACTTGATAAATATTCAAAAAAAGACCTCGGGATCGTTGGCATTATGGACGACTGGGACCTGAGCAATACCATTCAGGATGGTATTCCTCTGACCGCACGCGGGGCTCGCCTGGTATCCTCGTATCGTTCAAACTACGCAGGATACATCGCAAGGGCCTTTGGCCTTTGGGGCTATCCGGTTGCGTCGCCCTATTCGGATCCGAAACCCGGCTCGCCATTCGACCGAGGCGTGCACGTCCTCCATGACGTTGCCGAGTTTGGCCCGATCGGGGCAGAGCCCCACCTTCTCGAAGCCGTTGAGCTGGGCGTGTCCGACCTGGCGAGAGCCGCCTCAGAAGCACTTTTCGCCGCTCAGGTCGAGGAGTATCTTTCAACGGGCAAGCTAATCTGCGTTTCGGAAGGTCCAATCAACCGTGAGCCCTGGTTCGTATACCAAGGCTTCCAGATCGGGAAAGACCAAGGCCGTTGGACCGTCGAAACGCTCGATCCTTCGCCCCGCTTCAAGACGAAGGGGTTCATACGGGCCGTTGACATGCTGAATAGCAAGGCGGCCTACCTTTGGCACGTCTACCGACCGGGCGAATTCAACGACCTACTGATTGCGCAAATGCGCGAAAAAGCAAAGGTCAGTTCGCTGGGCTTCAGTCCGGGGGTTTTCTCCGTTACCGGCAAATCAGACCAAGCATACAGCGACATCAACACGAACGGCATCATACTTCAGGCCATTGCGTACCGGCTGAACGGTGGCAAGCCGTGCGCCGATTGGAATTCCAAAGGCTGATCGTCCGGTCGCGCACACGAGTGCGTTCTGCCGGCGTCCTGCCGGACCGGTCGCTGCGCGGTGAAGGAAAATACTGCAAGGGTCCCGCACGTGACAAGTCAGCGCGCGTTTTTTCAGAGGAACCCCGCTGCAACTGGGCTGGGAGCTCGCCTTACGCTTGGGCATGACCAAACCATGCGATCTTCGCTACTTCAAGACCAATCCCAACATCATCCGCATAACGGTGATGATCCATGTCCGGTTCCCGCTTTCAGTCAGGAACGTGGAAAACCTGCGTGATGGGCGGGACATCGACGTCAGTCATAAGACGGTCTGCTAACTGCCCGCAGATCCTTCTTCGAACGGCTGTTCTGTCCGTTCCCTTCCATTTCTTTGACGGCCCGGCGAATGACCGGATCAAATTTGGGGTGCAAGTGAACGCTTGACCTGCTGCCCAAAAAGGTGGGACCACTTCAGACTTCTCGACCAATGGGCCAACCTGAACAAAGTCGAGTTGGACTTCTCCCGCCCCGGAAAACCAACGGACAACGCCTATGTCGAGGCTTTCAACAGCCGCCTCCGCCAGGAATGTCTGAACGCATCGTGGTTTCTGTCCATGGATGACGCGCGAACCCGGATCAACAACTGGAGAGCCGATTACAATGAAACCAGGCCGCATTCATCGCTCGGAAACCTGACGCCGAGCGACTTTGCGGCCCAACTGAACGAAACCCGAAACGTCGCATGAAGACCGGACCAGAAACAGGGTGAACTCTACCCGGACGGATCACCAACACCTCAGTGGCCTGATTTCAGGGGACCGGGTCAAGATGCACAATGAGACCATGGCCAGAACTAAGGGGGCAAGAAACGATCGTTTTCGACAAGGTTCGAATTGAAGCCAAGACCATTGAACAATCTTGTGCCACGATCCCTGGGCAAGATTGCCTTTGGTTTTGGTAGGCATACTCCGAATGCCACAGAAGCCCACATTCATTCATCTCGGGGTAGGCTGCAATTTGGGCTCAATGCCACCCTTCGACCCTTCCAAATCGATCCGCCCGTCTGTCCGCCCGCAATACCGACGGCGAATCGCTGCATCTGTCTGGGGACGCCATGTGGCCGGATGCCATTGGATGACAAGAGGGGGCACAGCCGGCCGGCCCCCCGCAACCTGCGTCAAGCCCCGCCGTGCGCCACAAGGAAAGCGTTAGGAAAGCCTGAACGCCTGATAAAATAACTAATGGTTTGCAATGGCTTGACAGTTTCTCGGCGCGCGGACAATCGGGCCCTCAGGCCACCTTCTCCAGTTCGAACGTATCGTGCAGCGCCTGCACGGCCAGCTCCATGTATTTCCGATCGATCAGGACCGAGATCTTGATCTCGGAGGTGGTGATGACCTTGATATTGATCCCCTCCGCGAACAGCGCCCGGAACATCTGTGCCGCAACCCCGGCATGGGACCGCATCCCGATCCCGACCACGGAAACCTTGGCCACGTCGGTATCGGTGACCAGGTCGTGGAAGTTGATGATCTCCTTGACCTTCGCCGCCTGCATCGCCTTCTCGGCGCGGCCCACCTGGTCAACGGGCAGCGAGAAGGTCATGTCGGTGCGACCTTCTTCCGAGATGTTCTGCACGATCATATCGACATTGACGCCGGCCTCGGCCAGCGGGCCGAAGATCGCCGCGGCGATACCGGGTCGGTCGGCGACCGAGATCAGGGTCATCTTGGCTTCGTCGCGGGAATAGGCGACGCCGGCAACAGCTTTGCTTTCCACGATATCCTCCTCGTCGCAGACCAACGTGCCCGCACTTTCATTGTTGTCCTCGAAACTCGACAGCACCCGCAGCTTGACCTTGAACCGCATTGCAAGTTCCACCGAGCGGGTCTGCAGGACCTTGGCGCCGAGTGAGGCCAGTTCCAGCATTTCCTCGAAGGCGATCTTTTCCAGCTTGCGCGCCTTGCTGCTGATCCGGGGGTCAGTCGTGTAGACCCCGTCAACATCGGTATAGATGTCACACCTATCCGCGCCGAAGGCTGCGGCGAAGGCAACGGCGGTGGTATCGGAGCCACCGCGCCCCAAGGTCGTGATCCGCCCCTCGGCGCTGATGCCCTGAAAGCCGGCTACAACGGCCACTTTCATGCCTTGCGCGAACCTGGCATTGATGTTCTGGGTCGGGATTTCCTCTATCCGCGCAGCGCCATGGGCGGAATTGGTGCGGAGCGGCACCTGCCATCCTTGCCAGCTTCGGGCCGGGATATCCATCTCCTGCAGCCGCAGGGCCATAAGTCCGGCGGTGACATTCTCGCCCGACGAGACGACCGCGTCATATTCCCTCGCATCGTAGAACGGCGAGGTCTCATCGACCCAGCCGACCAGCTCGTTGGTCTTGCCGGACATCGCCGAGACGACCACGATCACGTCATAGCCGTTCGCAACTTCGCGCGCGACGCGCTTGGCGGCGCGATGAATGCGATCCACGCTCCCAACAGAGGTGCCACCGAATTTCATGACTAGGATTGGCATCGTTGCGCCTGCTGAGCCCCGGTTCGTCGCGCGCTTCTTATGCGCGGTGCGGGCGAAGGGCAAGGCCATCTCTGCTGATGTCGTTGCGAGCGGGTTTCAGCACGACGGACATTCGAGCTAACAACAGACAGGGACCGCGTCGCAATGTCGAACGACAGTGCGGCAACTTGTCGTCTGGATCGCCAGAAGGTGCCGAAGCTCAGCCCTTGGCCTGGCTGAACTCCGCCTGGGAAATCGAATGGGCGATCATGCGGCGATGCATCAGCAGTGAGATCCGGTAGCTGTCTTCCAGAAAACCGGTCGAGGCGATCAGCACGCGCTTCTGATCGACCGAAACCCGGTCATCAATGCGCCGTTCCAGCAGTTTCCCATGCCGAAGATCCTCGATCAGCTTTTCGGTCGTCTTCGGCGACATGTCGTCGATCAGCAAATGTCCGAAATCGTAGATGGCAAAGACCGGTCGCCTCAGGGTGCGGATCGTGTCTAGAATCTTTGCCTTTCGCTCGGGGCGAATGATCGCCTTGCGGTACTCGTTCCTGCTTTTCGAGAAACCGGGATCATTCAACTCGGCTTCGATCTTCTGGTTGTGGGTCTCGATGAAATTCGAAATCTGGTCCGCGTTGGTGCAGTCCAACGCCTGAAGAAAGAACAGGAACTGCGTCAGATGCAAAAGGTAGTCATGCCCGCTTGATCCGGTGACCGTCGGAAAGTCGGTCAGGGGCGCCGTCTTTTCCAGTTCGGCGCGCACCGTTTCCAGAAACCAGTTTTCAGCCATGAGGGCGGACTCGACCGTTTCGAATGCCTGGCGAAGGCTGTCACCTTCGGCATTCGGCGAGTCGATCAGTTCCTTGCGGCCCGCCAAGGTCACATCGCGTCCTCCTTCCGTCACAGTCAGATGGGGGCGGCACCCCGTCAAGTCCGTTATGTAAGGATCTCGTGGGTTCACTACGACACTCAGGCTGGGCGGCTTCGGCAAAGACACGGGAGCGATCCTTGGGCTGTCTGACGCGTTCCGGCTTGCTCCATCCTGACAGGTGTTCAGGCAGCCATCGCCGTGTCGTATTCAGAACGATACGGTGAGGGGATGCCGCGGCCGCCAGGTTCGGCTTCCCCCTAAGATCGGAAAAAACCGGGATATCGCAGCGGACATCGTAAGAAATACAACAGCGGAATTCACGGAAAAACTGGGCTATAGTAGGGTTGGGATCTGATCGCGGGAGGCATCCGGGTCAGTTAGGAACGACAGGAATCGCCCGAGGGGAGCAATGCGAAAGATACTGGTGGCAATCAACGTGATTCTTTCGGCCCAGATGTGTCAGGCCGAGGATTGCGGCGAACTGGGGCTGACGAACAGCGAACTGGCGGCCTATTTCTGTGACAAACTGAAAGGCATCTCGGGTTCCAATTCTGCAACCCGTGGTATCCTAGGCAGCGATATCGATGCATCTGATGATATCGCAACCGCTCCGGAAGAGTGGCCGGACGTCGAGGTTCTGCAGGATGCGTACCGAACCGATCCGAAAAAGACGCTGGAACTGATAGCACGGATCAAGAAGGCGGGTGGGCTGACGGCCCAGTGACAATTGTGATTGACGCTGCGGTAGACAGGTTGGGAAGCGGTGGTAACATGAAGCAATCGAAGTCTGGCTGATCGGGAAGTTCGGTCGCAAGGAAAAGAAATTACGACAAGGAGCATTTCGTATGAGATTCCGCACGTTTCACATGGTTGGTGCCGCATTTGCCATGACCCTGGCACTGACCGCTTGCGAAGTGGTCCCGCCGCAACCAAAGTTCAGAGAGGCCGCGCCCGCCGCTCCTGCTCCTGCCGCAGCGAGGGCTGCGCCGAGACGCGCTGCTCCGGCTGCGCCGCGAGCCGACTCCGCGCCGAAACAGGTTGTACCTGCTGCGGCCGATACACCGGCCCCGTCGGAAGCCGTTGACTACTGCAAGGTGAACCCGTTCCACCACACCTGCAAACAAGGCGACGGCAGCAGCGGCGGCGGAGGAGGAGGCTGGAGCTGATGCAACGGTTATCTTCAGGTTCGAGACTTGCAGCCTGTTTGATGTCAGTTTCGGTTCTCGCCTCGGGCGTCGCGATGGCGCAAAGCGGGCAGACCGTCAATCGGCTGATCGAGGGTTCGTCGGCCATCGCGCCGCTGCGCGGCTTTGATCCGTCAACGCGGGCCTCGAACCGCTACGCGATCGTGATTGGCAACGCCGACTACAGTGCCGTGCCTGATCTGCAGAACGCGCAAGCAGACGCGCGGGTTATGGCCGAGTTCTTCAAGGCGCAGCAATATGATGTTCGCTATCACGAGAACATCACCAAGCGCGGTTTCGAGGGGGTCTTGCGCCGGGTCCTTTTTGACGTCGATGATGATACCGAGGTCGTTGTGTTTTTCGCTGGCCACGGATTTCAGATCGGATCGGAGAACTACCTGGTTCCGGTCGATGCGGACCTCGACACGATCTACGACGTGCCATTCGAGGCGGTTTCCCTTGGCAGCCTTGTCGGCATCGTCGGAGCGCGGGCGCGTCTGCAGGTCGTGATCCTCGATAGCTGCCGAGACAATCCTTTCGCAGGCAAGGCTGTGCTGACCCAGATCGGCAACGAGCTTCGCGAAACGAGGACCGGCTTTTCATCGCAGGCGGCTCCGCTGAATTCGATGCTGATCTTTTCAACCGCGCCGGGTTCTGTCGCCTATGACGGCGAGGGAGAGAACAGCCCATTTACGGCCTCTTTCATCGAAGAGGCCAGCATCAGGCCGGACGATCTGGTCAAGGACGTCTTCGAGGGGGTCCGCCGCCGGGTCTATGAACGCACCAAAGGTCGGCAGGTGCCGTGGGACAGTTCCACGCTCGTGGAGCCGGCCAGTTTCGGGATCGGCGCCGCGCTGTTGCGCCCGATCGCAGTTGATGGCCGCGGCGGCGGAGAGACCCGTGGCCTCGCCCGCATTGCCTCTAGCCAGCAGATCGCCGGTTCCAACGTGCTGACGGTCGCCGACAGCCACGCAATGATAGAAGCTGACTTCGTGCCTGAGGTAGAGATCGGCCCGGCCCTGAGCGGCGCGCTTGAACTTGCACCTGCCGATCGGGTGACGATCGTCGAGGGTCCCGAGACAGGGCGGCTGATCCTGACCGATGAGACCGGCCTGCGCCGGAATGTGGAAGGCGACGCCATCACCGGTGCCGAGGTCGAAAAGCTGATCCTGGTGAATGAGTCGGTGCAGATACCGGCCCTGTCGCTGGAGGGCCGCATGATTCCCGATGCGCTGACCGTTTCAGTAAACGGAGAGGAACGTAGCATCGCGCTGACCCTCACGCCGGATCCGTGCGATTTCGAGGCGGGCGATCACCTGGACCCTGACGGTATGGGCCTCACGCGTTATGCCAACGAGCTGCAGCCCGAGAAGGCGCTGGCCGCCTGCAAGGCAGCTCTCGTGCGTTCGCCGGAAGTTGGCCGGTTCCACTACCAGTTGGGACGCGCCCTGACCGCACTGCGCCGCAATGACGAGGCGAAAGCCGCGTTTGAGAAGGCAAGGGATCTCGATCATGCTCGCGCATGGAACGCGCTCGGCAATGCCGCGCTCAACGAGGCCAGAGTGACGGGCGGACTGGTAAATCCCGTGGCCGATGACGAAATTCTGCAGCTCTTCGCCCGCGGCGTGGAGGAGGGCGACCCCTACGCGTACTACGCGCTCGGCCGCCAGTTCATGCGCTTTGGCGGCACCGACCAGATCGAGATCGAGGGCTATGACTTGATGATGCGCGCCCTCGAGGTGGGCCACACTTTTGCGATGAACGAATTGGGCTACTTTTACCTCAACGAAGACGCAGACTACTACGACCCAGAGCGGGGATTGCGCTATCTTCGCGAAAGTGCCGCGCGCGACGACATCTATGGCTTCAACAATATGGGTCTTGTCTATCTTCGTGGGCTTGGCGGATCCGAGGTCGACAATGCTGCGGCGTTCGAGATGTTCACGAAGGCGGCCGAAGGTGGTCAGCCGGACGCGCCCTACAATCTTGCCACGATGTACCGCGACGGTCTTGTCGGCAAAGGCGTCGATTTGCAGAAATCCGTGGAGTGGTTCCTTAAGGGTCTGGAGCGTGGCGATTCATTAGCCGGCGGAAATGCTGCCTATCTGATCTCGTCGGAAGACATTGCTGGCTATGACAAGTTCGATGCCGCAGCAATCGGCGCGAAGGCGGCGGCCTTGCTCAATACCTCCGCCGCGCAGCAGTCCCGCGATCTCCTTGCCTCTTTCCCGCAAGAGATGGTCGACGGGGGCGCTCAGAAGCTGATCGCAGAAATGGGTGGCGATGTCAGTGTCGATGGGGCCTTTGGCACCAGCAGCCAGCAAGCTCTTGACGAGGTGCTTTCACGCTATGGCGCAGGCCCGGCGGCATCCGATCCAATCGAGCGGATCATCCAGATCGCGGCGCTGACCTGGAAGGTTTCGCCGTTTCGGGTAGATCTGTACTAGCTTCGGCCTGAACAAGACTTTCCAGAGTTCCGGAGGTACTCTCCGGCGGCCGGAATGGCGGGTTGCGGACCCAAGGCCTGGTGGTCTGGTGGTGGGGCATTGAGCGCGCTCTGGATTCGATTGGCAAAGCAATCGACATTTGCAGTGTGCCGAAGCGATAGCGGGCGTGCATCTTGGGATTCTGCGGAAATGTTAAGAACGAACCTCGCAACACGGGCGACTCGCGCATGTGCTCGATCAAGCTTGCAGACTGCCATTGCCGCCAGCAGAACTCACCATTGACGAGATCACTCCATAACTGTTGATGGTACGTCACGCCGGGCAGGAGGGCCCTGGTTGGCGAGCCTTGTCAAAGGATGCCCTGGTCCATCAGTTTCCTGGCAATCGCCCGAAACGCCTTTGCCTGCGCGCCTTCAGGCGCGCTAACCACGATCGGCGTACCGCCATCGGCCGCAAGTCGTGTGTCCAGATCGAGCGGGATCTCGCCCAGAAACGGCAGGCCTAGACGTTCGGCATCTGCCCTGGCGCCGCCGTGCCCGAAGATATGGGCCTCGTGGCCACAATTCGGGCAGACATAGGTGGACATGTTCTCGATCATGCCGATCACCTTCGTGCCCATCTTTTCGAACATGTTCAGTGCCTTGCGCGCATCCAGCAGGGCGACGTCCTGCGGTGTCGAGACCACGATCGCCCCCGTCACCTCGGTCTTTTGACTGAGTGTCATCTGAACGTCACCGGTGCCAGGCGGGAGGTCGACGATCAGCACGTCTAACTCGCCCCACTGCACTTGGTTCAGCATCTGCTGCAGGGCGCCCATCAGCATCGGACCGCGCCAGATCACGGCTTCGTCTTCCTTGGTCATCAGGCCAATCGACATCAGCGTAATGCCATGATTGCGCAGCGGTATTATCGTCTTGCCGTCAGGCGAGGCGGGGCGGCCCGAGATACCCAGCATGCGAGGCTGCGACGGACCGTAGACATCGGCATCGAGCAGCCCAACGGATTTTCCCTCTGCGACGAGTGCCGCAGCCAGGTTGGCGGCGACGGTCGATTTTCCGACGCCTCCTTTGCCCGAAGCAATCGCTATGATGCGCTTGACGCCCGCCACCTTTTGCGGACCCGCCTGTGGTGTCGGGTGGCGTCCGATCTTGAGATCAGGGGCCTTCTGGCTGCTGTGGGCGGTGATCAGCGCGCTGACATTTCCCTTGCCCGCCAGGCGCTCAAGCATCTCGACGGCCGCCGCGCGTATCGGCTCCATCGCCTTGCCGTGGCTTGGATCGACTTCGAGTACGAACCTGACCTTTCCACCCTCGACGGTCAGCGCACGCACGATATTGGCGCTAACCAGATCCGTTCCGGTCGCCGGGTAGATGATGCGTTTCAGCGTGGACAGTACGGCTTCGCGGGTCAGGCTCACGCATCGCCACCGGTCTTGATGTCACCCTCCACGACATGGGACATGCCGATCTCTTCGATCGTCAGAACCATCTTCGCGCGGACCTTGCCGGTTGGCAGGCTGCCCGCGGCCTTCGCTTGGCGCACGGCCTTTTCGATTTCCTGTTGCGAGGTAACTCCGACCTGCTTGAGGAACTTCCGCATCGACATGTTGAAATCGTCGTCGCCCATCCTGTTCTCCTTTGTCTGGCCGCGCCGATACCGCCGGACGGCAGTACACTATCTGGTTCAATCGGTCATGAGAGGCAAGGGATCCGTCGATTTCAATTCCCACCCGGAGAGGGTCCGGGCGGGTCAAATTGATCGAACGCGGTTGCTGGTCGTCCAGCTCTCGCTGAAGACGGGATCAGACGCCCGAGATCGCCTTGACTTCAAGGAAATCCTCGATGCCGAAATGCCCGCCTTCGCGGCCATTGCCGGACATCTTGTAGCCACCGAAGGGGCTGCCATAGCCCATATCGACGCCGTTCACATGGACCATTCCGGCGCGAAGCCGGTCTGCGACCCGTTTGGCGCGGGCCTTGTCCTCGGTCTGAACATACGCGGCAAGCCCGTAAGGCGTGTCATTGGCAATCTCGATGGCCTGTTCTTCGTTCTCGAACGGGATCATCGCCAGAACGGGGCCGAACACTTCTTCCCGGGCAATCCGCATGTCGTTGGTAACATCCGCGAAAATCGTCGGTTTGACGAAATAGCCCCGGTTCATGCCGTCCGGCTTGCCGGTGCCGCCGATCAGCAGCGTGGCGCCTTCGTCGATACCTGCCTGGATCAGTTCCTGCACCTTGTCATACTGCATCTGGCTGACAAGAGGGCCGATATGCTGGCCCACTTCAGTCGGATCGCCAACCTTTTGCGCCTCGCCGGTCCGCTTGGCGACATCGACCGCCTGATCCCAGATCGATTTCTCGACCAGCATACGTGTCGGCGCGTTGCAGGATTGCCCTGTATTCTGGAAGCAGTGCCGCACGCCGCGGGTAACGGCCCTGTCGACATCGGCATCCGCAAAAACAATGTTGGGGGACTTGCCGCCCAGTTCGAGAGTAACTCGCTTTACCGTCGCCGCCGCATCCCGCGTGACCGCCGTGCCGCCCCGGGTCGAACCGGTAAAGGACATCATGTCGATCTTCGGATGAGCAGACATCGCGGCGCCGACAACGGGCCCCTCGCCGTTCACGAGGTTGAAGACGCCTTTCGGCACACCGGCGTCATTCAGCACCTCGGCATAGAGCATCGCGTCCAGCGGGGTCAGTTCGGACGGTTTGAGAACCATCGTGCAACCGGCCGCCAGAGCTGGCAGGACCTTCAGGACGATCTGGTTGATCGGCCAGTTCCAGGGCGTGATCAATCCACAGACGCCAATCGGTTCGCGGCGGATGATATCGCCGCTCTCATTCCGGTTCTCGAACTCGAAGCCCTTGAGGGAGGACAGGAATCCCTTGAGATGGCCGACCCCGACCGCAGCCTGCGAATTGAGCGATAGCTTGGCGGGCGCGCCCATCTCTGCAGTGATGGTGTGTGCGAATTCTTCGACCCGGCCCTCGTAGGTCTTCAGAATGCTCTCCAGCAGGGCGATGCGATCGTCCTTGGACAGCTTCGAGAAGCTTGGAAAGGCACGAATTGCGGCATCGACCGCGCGGTCGACATCGGCCGCCGATCCCATCGAAATCGTGGCGATCTGTTCCTCGGTCGCGGGGTTCAGAACGACAAAGTCATTCGGCGTGACCGGATCCACCCAGGCGCCATCGATGTAGAACTTGCGTTTGTCGAGTGCTGTCATTTCTTGGTCCTCTCAGGCGGCTTGCAACAGGCCGTCGGCCTTGATCTCGGAATAGGTCTCGTCCAACGATTTCCGTGCGCGTTCGATCATCACATCTATGTCGGACGGTTGGATGATCAATGGCGGGGCAAATACCATCCGGTCGCCGACATGACGCATGACGAGGTTGTTGGCAAAGCACCGCTCTCGGCAGCGGTAGCCGACCGTACCCTCTTCGGATGCGAACTTGGCGCGGGTTTCCTTGTGCGGCGTCAGGGCAATCGAGCCCATCAGGCCAACGAGCTTTGTCTCGCCAACCAGCGGGTGATCGTGCAATTCCTCAAGCCTTTGCTGCAGATACGGACTTGCGACATTCCGCACATGGTCGATCAGCCCATCCTCTTCGATAATCCGCAGGTTCTCCAAGGCAACGGCGGTCGCGACCGGATGCCCGCAATAAGTATATCCGTGGTTGAAGTCTCCGGCGCCGCCGACGGTGGCCGCGATATCATCGTTGACGATCGACCCACCCAAGGGAACATAGCCCGACGAGAGGCCCTTGGCGACTGTAATGATGTCGGGGCGGATGTTGAATGTCTGGCTGCCGAACCAGTTGCCCGTACGGCCAAAACCGGTGATCACTTCGTCGACGATCAGCAGGATTTCGTACTTGTCGCATATGCGCTGGATTTCCGGCCAATAGGTCGAGGGCGGCACGATCACGCCGCCAGCCCCTTGGATCGGTTCGGCGATGAACGCTGCGACCCGGTCCTCTCCCAGTTCCTCGATCTTCGCCTCCAGCTGCCGGGCGCGCTCCAGTCCGAATTCCTCGGGGGTCAGGTCTCCGCCCTCTGCGTACCAATGCGGCTGATCGATATGCACGATGTCCGGAATCGGCAGACCGCCCTGGGCATGAATGCCGGCCATACCGCCCAGGCTGCCTCCGCCCATGGTCGAGCCGTGATAGCCGTTCTTGCGGGCGATCAGGATGGTCTTTACCGGCTTGCCCTTCACTTCCCAGTAGCGGCGGACGAGCCGGATATTGGTGTCATTGGCCTCGGATCCGGAGCCGGCATAGAACACGTGGTTCAGATCACCCGGCGCAAGTTCCGCCAGCCTGGCCGCGAGGGCGATCGCGGGCACATGCGTGGTCTGGAAAAAGGTGTTGTAAAACGCCAATTCGCTCATCTGCCGCGCGGCGACACGGGCGAGCTCCTCACGACCATAGCCGACATTGACGCACCAGAGCCCGGCCATGCCATCGAGGATGCTGTTACCTTCCGAATCCGTCAGCGTCACGCCTGTGGCGCGCGTGATCACCCGTACGCCTTTCGCGGCCAGTTCGGCATCGGCGGTGAAAGGGTGCATGTGATGCGCTGCATCGAGTGCTTGGAGTTCTGCCGTCGGCATGTGATTGGTAATCGTTTTCATTGTTCTCGCTCCTGCTGAAGTCTGCACTGAGCAGATGGCATCGGTCCGATCCCAGCCAGACTGGCGCGTGGGCCGGAGCCCTCGATCAGAGTCGCGCGCAGGATATGAACAAAAGATCGGCTGTCAAACAGATTTGATCAAATTCAACCCTGGTCCAGACTTTGCCTGACCAGATCCACGCCCTGAAGAATATCCTGCCGCATCGCATCCGACATGACCGCGGTGTCGCCGACCCGCATTGCCGCCAGTGCCTGTTCGTGACGGTCCGGCAGGCTGGTGGTTCCGAATCGGCCACACACCACGCGCAGGGACGGACCGAAGCGCAGCCAGAGCGAGTGGGCGATTGCCAGAAGTATCGGGGCATCAGCGAACTTGTAGAGCGTGAAGTGGAACTGGTGATTGCGCTCCAGATAGCGCGAGATGTCGCCTGACTGGATCGCCAAATTTATCGACGCGTCAATCTCGGTCAGATCGTCAATGTTCTGTGCCGTCAGATTCGGCGCAGCCATTTCAGCGAGCCTGGGCTCGATTGTTTGTCGCGCATAGGCCACCTCTTCCAGTTGTTCGGGCGTCAATTGCGGAACACAGACCCGGCGGTTGCCCTGGAATTCAAGGGCGCCTTCTGCGGTCAGCCTGCGAATCGCTTCGCGTACCGGTGTCATCCCGGCGCCCAGCAGTTCGGTCAGACCCTGGATCGTAACAGATTGACCGGGTGTGAGCTGACCAAACAGGATCATGTCACGAAGCTGCGTATAGGCCACTTCGTGGGATGGTATTTTGCGAGTACCGTCTGTTGTGTCGAATTGACTGGTCACTCTGATCCGCGCTCAATCGCTGTCGGTTGCCAAAAAAAGGAAGGTTGGTGAGAGCCTTTGTAAAATGAACGGTTGAAATGAATCAATAAATTTGATCAAAATCTCGCCGAGCCATTCAAGCTTCCGGTCTTGGGGTAAGGCCGGGTCCAACCGCTCTGGAGGAAAACAGGAATGAAGAATACCGGACTTTCGCTGCTTGCGGCCGTTGTGGTCGGTACAACTTCGGCTTTCGCCGAAGAGGTCCGCGTCTACAACTGGTCAGATTATATCGACGAAGAACTCCTGACCAAGTTCGAAGAGGAAACCGGGATCGACCTGATCTACGACGTGTTCGATTCCAACGAACTGCTGGAGACCAAGATGCTGGCCGGCAGTTCCGGCTACGATGTCGTGGTGCCGACGGGTTACTTCTTGAGCCGTCAGATTGCGGCCGGTGCATTCCAGAAGCTGGACAAGTCAAAGTTGCCCAATATCGAAAACATGTGGGACATTATCGAAGAGCGGACCGTTCAATACGATCCCGGCAACGAATATTCGGTCAACTACATGTGGGGCACGACGGGCATCGGCGTGAATATCAACAAGGTCAAGGAAGTCCTTGGTGAAGACGCGCCCGTGAACTCGCTCGCACTGGTGTTCGATCCCGCGAATATCGAGAAACTCGCAAGTTGCGGCGTACACATGCTGGACGCCCCGACTGAGATGATCCCCGCCGCGCTCCAATATATCGGCGAAGATCCGAACGCGCAGGATGCCGAGACTATCCAAAAGGCCGAACCGGTACTGACAGCCATCGCGCCCTACGTTCAGAAATTCCACAGTTCCGAATATATCAACGCACTCGCAAACGGCGATATCTGCGTCGCCTTTGGCTGGTCCGGCGATGTTCTGCAGGCGCGTGATCGGGCTGCGGAAGCGGACACCGGTGTGGAGATCGAGTATCACATTCCGAAGGAGGGCGCGCTGATGTGGTTCGACCAAATGTCGATCCCGGTCGATGCGCCGAATCCGGAAGCTGCCCATGTCTTCCTGAATTTCATCATGGCTCGGGAGAACGCAGCGGCCGCTTCAAACTACGTCTATTACGCCAATGGCAACAAGGCTTCGCAGGAATTGCTGAACGAGGATGTCATCGGTGACACCGCGATCTACCCCGACGAAGAGACCCTCGCCAATCTCTATACGATCGAAGGCTACGACGCGAAGACACAGCGGGTCGCGACTCGGCTGTGGACGAAGGTGAAATCCGGCACCTAAGCCGCGCCAAAGATCCCCCGCGCCGATCCGGCGCGGGGTCTCCCCACATACGAGGACATCATGGCGCAATCCGGCAAGAAACCTGTCTTTGCCCCCTGGACCGAGCCCGACAAGAAACCCCTAATTCAGTTCAAGAACGTCACGAAGAAGTTCGGTGATTTCATCGCCATTGACGATCTAACGCTGAATATCTACGCGAAAGAGTTTTTTGCGCTGCTCGGACCCTCGGGGTGCGGCAAGACCACGCTAATGCGGATGCTGGCCGGGTTCGAGGAGGCGACAAGCGGAGAGATCCTGCTCGACGGGCAGGACATTGCACATGTGCCGCCAAACAAGCGTGCCGTGAACATGATGTTCCAGAGCTATGCGCTGTTTCCCCATCTGAGCGTGGCGAACAATATCGCGTTCGGACTGAAGCGCTCGCCGATGCCGAAAGACCAGATCCCGGCACGGGTTGAAGAAATGCTGCGCCTCGTGCGGCTGGAAAAGTTCGCCAGCCGCAAACCGCACCAGATTTCCGGTGGTCAGCGGCAGCGTGTGGCGCTGGCGCGGTCACTGGCCAAGGCGCCGAAGCTTCTGTTGCTGGATGAACCGCTCGGGGCGCTGGACAAGAAGCTGCGGCAGGAAACGCAGTTCGAGCTGATGGATATCCAGGAAAAGACCGGAACCACCTTCGTGATCGTGACCCACGATCAGGAAGAGGCGATGACCGTCGCAAGCCGGGTCGCGGTCATGGATCATGGCCGGATGATCCAGGTCGACACGCCGGACCGGATCTACGAGACCCCGAACTCGGTCTATGTCGCCGATTTCATCGGTGATGTTAATCTGGTCGAAGGAAAGATCGGTTCGCACGACGGCGAGAAATACGCGATTCACTGGGCCGAGGGGCAACCCCCAATCGTGGCCGCGGGCCCTTCGGGTCTGGCAACGGGAACCGGCTGCCACTTTGCCATTCGCCCGGAAAAGGTTGCGATCTCGGCCGAAAAACCGGCCGACAAGGTCAATGCGCTGGAAGGTCGGATCCACGACATCGCCTATCTCGGAAACGTCTCGACCTATCATGTCGAACTGGCATCGGGCGCGGTTATCAAGGCGCAGGTTGCGAACAACCGCCGGATCTCCAGACGTGACATGACATGGGAAGATCAGGTCTGGCTATCCTTTACAGAAACGGCCGGCCTGGTTCTGGCGCAATGAATACGGGCTGCGGACAATGAACTTTCGCAGGTTCTTCCTGATCGGCACGCCTTATTTCTGGCTGCTGGCGCTCTTCCTGGTCCCGTTCCTGATCGTCCTGAAGATCTCGCTGTCCGATACAGCGATATCGATACCGCCCTACACCCCCACGCTGGACCTGTCCGCCGGATGGGAAGGACTGAAGGCGTTCTTCGCGGAACTCGACCTTGAGAATTTCATATTCCTGACCGAGGACAATCTCTACTGGAAGGCCTACCTTTCCAGCCTGCAGATCGCCGCATTATCCACCTTCCTGACCTTGCTGGTCGGCTACCCGATTGCCTACGGCATGGCGAAATCCTCTGATTCCTGGCGCCCGACGCTGATGATGCTGGTGATCCTGCCGTTCTGGACCAGCTTTCTGATCCGCGTCTATGCTTGGATCGGCATCCTCTCGAACGAAGGGTTTCTGAACCAGCTGCTTCAATGGATCGGGCTGACCAGCGAGCCGCTGACCATCCTCAACACCAACTACGCGGTCTATGTCGGTATCATCTACACCTATCTGCCGTTCATGGTATTGCCGATCTACTCGACGCTGGAAAAGATGGATGGCTCTCTGATCGAGGCGGCGGAGGATCTTGGATGCTCGCGCTTCAGCGCCTTCTGGGTGGTTACATTTCCCTTGTCGCGCCCGGGCATGATCGCCGGCTGTTTCCTTGTGTTCATTCCGGCCTTGGGTGAATTCGTGATCCCCTCGCTGCTGGGCGGCTCCAGCACGCTGATGATCGGCAAGGTCTTGTGGGAGGAGTTTTTCTCCAACCGCGACTGGCCTGTCGCCTCGGCGGTTGCGGTCGTGCTGCTGTTGATCCTGATCATCCCGATCATTCTGTTCCAGAGAAACGAGCAGAAACAGCGGGAAGCAGACCGATGAATCGTAGGTTCACCTGGTTCAACGCCACGTCCCTGACACTGGGCTTCGCGTTCCTTTACCTGCCGATGATCATCCTGATCCTCTACAGTTTCAACTCGTCGAAGCTGGTGACGGTGTGGGCCGGTTTCTCGACCAAATGGTACGCCGAACTGCTGCAGAACGACGCGTTTCTCGATGCGGCCTGGGTCACGATCAAAGTCGCAACCCTGTCCTCCACGATTGCCGCCCTGCTGGGGACGATGGCTGCCTACGTGCTGGTCCGTGGCGGGCGTTTCATGGGGCGCACCCTGTTCTCGGGCATGATCTACGCGCCGCTCGTCATGCCGGAAGTGATCACCGGTCTTTCGCTGCTGTTGCTCTTCATTTCGATCGGCCTGGACCGGGGCATTTTCACGATCGTGCTGGCACATACGACCTTCTCGATGTGCTATGTCTCGGTCGTAGTATCTTCCCGGTTGGCGACGTTCGACAGATCGGTAGAAGAAGCGGCACTGGACCTCGGCTGCTCACCCTTCGACGCCTTCGTTTCGGTCACTTTGCCGATCATCGCGCCCGCGGTGATCTCCGGCTGGCTACTGGCCTTCACGCTGTCACTCGATGATCTGGTCATCGCCTCCTTCACCGCCGGTCCATCCTCGACAACGCTGCCGATCAAGATCTTCAGTGCCGTTCGGCTCGGGGTCAGCCCCGAGATCAATGCGCTGTCGACGATCATGATCTCGATCGTCACAGTTGGTGTGATATCGGCGTCGCTGATCAGCAAGCATTCCATCCGCAAACGCCAGCGTGAAGAGCAGGCTGCTCTGAAGCAATAGATGTCGGAGAGGCTTAAGCGGCTTTACGAACCCGAAGCCTATGCGGCCCAGTCCGATCTGGGCACCTACTGGCGCAGCACCGTTGCCGTCGAACCGGAATGGTCTTCGCTGACATCCGGCATCAGTTGCGAAGTCGCAATCATCGGCGGTGGCTATACCGGGCTGTCGGCGGCGCTCCATCTGGCCGAGGCCGGGGTTGACGTCGTGCTGCTTGAGGCCGAGGCTCCGGGCTGGGGCGCCTCGGGCCGCAATGGCGGGTTTGTCTGCCTTGGAGGGGCGAAGGCCTCTGACAGACAGATTCAGGCCCGGTACGGCGCCAGCGCTTTGTCCGAGTTCCGACAGGCGCAGCGGTCAGCGATCGACCTCGTGGACGCATTGCTTGACGCGCACGAGATCGACGCCGACCGGCATTCGGACGGCGAAGTCATCCTGGCGCACCGGCCTCGGGATCTTGAGGGTCTAAAGGCGGAGGCCGAGCATCTGGGCGCCGTATATAGTCTTGGCAGCACCTACTTAGACCAGACCGACCTGGCGGCCAGAGGCATGGTCGGCGGGCCTTTTCATGGCGCGCTGCATGTGCCGCTCGGCTTCGCGCTCAACCCCCGCAAATATGCTTTGGGGCTGGCAGGCGCGGCGCAGGCGGCCGGCGCCCGGATTGCGGCCCGGTCCCCGGTTATCGGCATTTCTGGCGTGACCGGAAAACACTACCTTCAAACTCCGAATGGCGCCCTTACCGCCAAGTCACTTATTGTCGCGACGAATGGCTATTCCAGCGACAACCTGCCAGGCTGGCTTTCCGGGCGGTACCTGCCTGTTCAGTCGAACATCATCGTCACCCGGCAGCTGACCCAGGCAGAAATCGGCGAAGGGTGGCGCAGTGACCTGATGGCCTATGACACCCGGAACTTGCTGCATTATTTCAGGCTGCTGCCCGAAGGCAGGTTCCTGTTCGGAATGCGGGGTGGGATACGTGCTGACGCGAGCGCGCAGCGCGCAATGAGGCGGAATATCCGGGCTGATTTCGAGTCGATGTTCCCGATATGGGCGCATGTCGAAACGCCGCATTTCTGGTCGGGTCTTGCCTGCCTGTCGCGGGATCTGACGCCCTATATAGGCCCGCTCGGGGATCTCGAAAATGCTCATACAGCGATAGCGTACCACGGGAACGGCGTCGCCTTGGCCACTTACTCCGGCAAACTTCTGGCGGGCCGGGTCACTGGACAAGGGCCGCCGGTTCCGGAGGTCATGCAGGGACCGCTTCGCCGGTTTCCGCTGGGGCGCTGGCGGCGGACATTCCTGCGGGCGGCCTATCGATGGTATCGCGTCCGGGACCGCTAGGTGCCGCGGAATAATTCCGAACCGAACCTCTACTCGTGCTATCCTTGCACCCGGAAACGGAGGGCTGATCATGAGATACATAGTAATCGCAGGAATCGGATTCGCCGGTTTGGTGGGCTGTACGCCGCCGCCGGACACGACAACTGTCGAACGGCTGCCGCTACTGGGGGGCTACCGGGACAAGGCCGACCAATGTGTCAGGGTCGGAGAAAACGCGCTGACCAATCAGTATCTGGATGATAGCGCTGATCTGGTCGGATGCCCGGAAGATTACGAAGGTATCGGCGTGTTCCAGACCGAGACCGGGGCCGTTCAGGTCGGAGCGGAGCAGGGATACATCCTCTATTCGGTGCCGCACGGCTAGGCCGGGCCCTGCATCCCTGGAAAAGTCCGGCCTTCCGATGTCCGAACCAGGCCACCGGAAAGCCGGACCGGGCATGGGAGAACTGCCCTGGGTCAAACCGACTACCCTGGTCGTATTGCCGCGCATCGGGGCGTACTCGTATTAGGATCCCGACGCCGCTGATGACGATCCAGAAGATCTGGATCAGCGCCGAAGCCAGATCGAAGCTGTTCAGTTGAACAGAAGGAACCCGCCCGGAAACATGACTCGTGGAGATCCCTCATGCGCGGCAATGCATCAAGGCTACCACAGGCATGGTCCGTCGTAAGGTCTGGATATCCAGACTTGGATCCGTACGGGGGGGGCGGCTGCCGGTTTTGATCTGCATCAAGGGAAATTCCTTGCAGTCATGGCTTGCTTGATCCGGGGACCGGGAGGATCGACATGTTTGGATTTGAGAGATTCAACCGCCATGCGGGGCTCGTTGACAGGATGGCCGAGACTCTGGGCGTCGATATTGCGGAGGCCGTGCAGCGGGGTGAGTTGCCGCCCGAGGAATTGCGGCGGAGCGTCTTCAATTGCATGGGCTGCCGAGAGGCGGAGAGTTGCGCGCACTGGCTGGACGAGCACGCGGCGGGGGCCGAGGCAACGCCGGGCTATTGCCGGAACGACGCCTTGTTCCGGGCGCTGGGCGGCTGACGCGGCACCGGCGGAAGGCATCTGCCCCTGCCGGAGCCGCGGTCCGAGAGGCGGTGCTAGGGCTTCCAGTCGGCGAGGACGGAGTAGGTCTCCGGCGTCGGGCGCGATTCCAGGTATTCGGCGAAGTTTGCCCAGATCGCGTTGATCTTTTCCTGCAGTTCCGGCGGGGTTTCGGGCAGGCTGGTCAGCGCCACGATGTAGCCCTTTCCGGTGTCGTCCATCACGTTGATGAAATGCTGCATCCCCTGCAGGCCGAGGATATCGGCCTTGACGCGCTCCATGATCTCGACGGTGGCGTCGCGGCTGCCGGCTTTCATCTTGTATGGTGTAATACGTGCATACATGGTCTTGTTTCCCCTCACTCCAAGCCTGTTTTGAAGATGACCCGATGCCCGGAAGGAGCGCCTCAATCCGGGGATTATGGCATGGATCGGGGCGGGGACCAAAGGCGGGGGTCCGGATGACCGCATTGTCCGCGCGCGGACAGAGATGAAAACAGTTTTATATCAAAGACTTGACCTCTCGGCGTTAGACCTTTCTTAACGGATTTCTTGCGGCGCGCGGAGGGGGTGGACACCAGTTATGGGGCGCGGCTGCAGGGGCGGCAGCTTCGGAAAACCGCCCGGTCATGCTAGACTGGGGTCTTTCGGAGGATGACCGTCATGCTGGACGCATCAACACCAATCTCGACCTTCCGCGCCGGGCTTTCCGGCCTCAGCCTCGGCGAACAGAAGCAGATCTTCGACGCGCTGCCCGATGTCTTTCAGGCCGCCCTGTGGCAGGACCGGCTGCGCGAGGGGATGGCCGCCATTGACGACAAGGCGCAGGGCCGGACCTTCGCGGAACTTTGCGACCTCTTGTCACCCGACAGCTATTCGGACGACGAGAAGAACAAGGCGGCTGTCGGCTATATCGACGAGCTGGCGCCGCGCATCGAGCAGCTCTTTCCCGACCAGTCGCTGTTCCAGAAATACACCCAGACCCTCGGCGACAACCATTGCCCCGAGGATACGGTGGAAAAGGCCAAGGGAGGGGTGCCGACCTGCACCTGCTCTTCCGACCGGTCCTGCCTGCTGCGGTCCAACGATTGCGGCGCGCTGCTGGAATGCAAGAAGGGCTATTGCAACAAGACGCGCTGGGGCTGCGGCGTGCTCTGGCTGCAATCCTGCGACGGGCTCTGCACCGGGGATTTCTGCTGACGCGACCGACAACGACCGGTAAGACGGTCGGGCTCGTCCATTGGTGTGGCCAGGCGGTCAGTGAGCGGCCTGCGCCCGGAACACCCATGCGGCGATCCGCGACGCGCTGCGATTGACAAAGGAAGCCTGAGATGCGCTCGACCAGGACCATTCACGTGATCTCTGCCCATGCCGAGGGCGAGGTGGGCGATGTCATCGTCGGTGGCGTCCTGCCGCCGCCTGGCGATACGATCTGGGAACAGAGCCGCTGGATCGCCCGCGATCAGACGCTGCGCAACTTCGTCCTGAACGAACCGCGCGGCGGCGTCTTCCGGCACGTGAATCTGCTGGTGCCGCCGAAACACCCGGACGCGCAGGTCGCCTGGATCATCATGGAGCCCGAGGATACGCCGCCGATGTCCGGCTCGAACTCGATCTGCGTGGCGACCGTGCTGCTGGATGGCGGTCTGGTACCGATTGAGGAGCCGGAAACGCATCTGGTGCTGGAGGCTCCGGGCGGGCTGGTGAGGGTGCGCGCCGAGTGCCGGAATGGCAAGGCCGAGCGTATCCATGTGCAGAACGTGCCCTCTTTTGCCGCCGATCTGGACCGGACGCTCGAGGTCGAGGGGCTTGGCACGCTGACGGTCGACACCGCCTATGGCGGCGACAGTTTCGTGATCGTCGATGCGACCGCACTTGGATTCTCGCTGCGGGAGGAGGAAGCGCATGCCATTGCCAGGCTGGGCGTCCGGATCACCAACGCCGCCAACGACCAGCTGGGTTTCGAACATCCAGAGAACCCTGACTGGCAGCACATCTCGTTCTGTCTTTTCGCCGGGCCGTTGGTCGAGGGGCCGGACGGCCTTGAAACCGGCGCGGCGGTTGCGATCCAGCCCGGCAAGGTCGACCGTTCCCCCACCGGCACGGCGCTCTCGGCCCGCATGGCGGTCCTGCATGCGCGCGGCCGGATGAATGTCGGCGATCGGCTGACGGCCCGGTCGCTGATCGGCTCTACCTTTGCCGGCACTATTCTCGGCGCGACGGTCGTCGGCGACCGGCCCGCCGTCATCCCGGAAATCTCGGGACGCGGCTGGATTACAGGCATCCACCAGCACATGCTCGACCCGTCCGATCCCTGGCCGGAAGGCTATCGGCTTTCCGATACATGGGGCGCCCGTTAGCGCGGTCTTTCGGTTCGGCCCGACGAAGGTCCGCTTGCCGCCCAGGCTGCTGAAGGCTGCAGTGGCCGGGGCGAGGCGGCGGGCAAGAGCCGATTGTGATGGAAAGTGCGCAGAAACACACCCTGGGACTAAACACCTAGGTTTGCTTAGAGACTTATCTCAGTAAGCTAGACTTTTCTGGATTGAATGGCCCTGGTTAGCGCAAATGGGAGCACGACTCGAACAGCCCTGAGATCAGCTTCGCGGCGTTCCTTCTCTATTTGTCTTTGGTTCCAAATGCTTGCCAACACGCCGGCTACTGCAATGCCTGAAGCAAACAAACTTGTTAGGATCGTTATGAGGTAGGTTCCGTATCTCTTTGCGTCATCGCCCCAATCGGATCCCAAGATCGACATGAACGCGACGCCGAAAAGAAAGCCGATAAAGACGCCAATGCTAATATTTCCTGGATGTTGATCATACCGACTGACCAATTGTCTTTCCCCACAAATCATACTCCCCCGCCTCATCCACCTCGACAGTCAAGATATCCCCCGGCGCAAGCCCTTCGGTTCCTTCGTCGATGAAGAGGTTGCCGTCGATCTCCGGCGCGTCTGCCTTGGTGCGGCAGGTGGCGATGCCGTCCGCGTCGATCTCGTCGACGATGACCTCAAGACGGGTGCCGACTTTCGCGGCGAGCTTGGCCTCGGAGATGGCTTGCGCCTTTTCCATGAAGCGGTTCCAGCGGTCCTGTTTGACCTCCTCCGCGACGTGATCCGGCAGGGCGTTCGAGCGGGCGCCCTTGACGTTCTCGTATTGAAAGCAGCCGACGCGGTCGAGCTGGGCCTCATCCATCCAGTCGAGCAGGGTCTGGAATTCTCCTTCCGTCTCGCCGGGATAGCCAACGATGAAGGTCGAGCGCAGCGTGATCTCGGGGCAGATGCCGCGCCAGGCGGCGATTTCGTCGAGCGTGCGGGCGGCGGCGGCGGGGCGGGCCATGCGTCTCAGCACATCCGGGTGGGCGTGCTGGAACGGGATGTCGAGATAGGGCAGGATCGCGCCCCCATTTTTTTCACCCGCCTGCCCCATCAGCGGCACGAGGTCGCGCACATGCGGGTAGGGGTAGACGTAATGCAGCCGCAACCAGGCGCCGAGCGCGCCGAGGTCGCGGGCGAGGGGGATGATCGGGGCCTTCTCGGGCCGGTCCTTCCAGTCGGTGCCGTAAGCAGACGTGTCCTGGCTGATGACGAGGAGTTCCTTTACCCCGGCCTGCACAAGCTTTTCCGCCTCTCGCAGCACCGCATGGGCGGGGCGGCTGGCAAGGCGGCCGCGCATGTCGGGGATGATGCAGAATTTGCACTTGTGGTTACAGCCCTCGGAGATCTTGAGGTAGCTGTAATGGCGCGGGGTGAGGGAGACGCCGCGCGCGGGCAGCAGGTCGATGAACGGGTCGGGTGCGGGCGGTACGGCGGCATGGACGGCATCCAGCACCTGTTCATATTGCTGCGGGCCGGTGACGGCGAGGATCTTCGGGTGATGCTCGCGGATATAGTCGGGCTCCGCACCAAGGCAGCCGGTGACGATGACTCGGCCGTTTTCGGTCAGCGCCTCGCCGATGGCGTCGAGGCTCTCTGCCTTGGCGCTATCGAGGAAGCCGCAGGTATTGACGATGACGGCCTCGGCGCCGGCATAGTCAGGGGAGATCGCGTAGCCCTCGGCGCGCAGACGTGTCAGGATGCGTTCTGAGTCCACGAGCGCCTTGGGGCAGCCGAGCGAGACCATGCCGATCGTCGGCTGGCCGTCGCGCCGCGTCTCGGGGATATGCGCGCGCGCAAGGTCGGGGCGCAGAAGTGGTGGATTTGTGGTCATGAGGCGCGATATAGAGGAAGCGGGAGCTTTGCGAAAGCCGGTCCGTAGAAGCCGCGCGCGAGGCATATGAGCAGGAGGTCCGGCGATGGCGCGGAAGAAGGCGAAGAAACGGTTTCCGGTTTTACGGTTCCTGAGGAAATTCGTGGTGGCGGTGCTGGTACTGATCGGGATCGCTCTGGTCGGGCTCATGCTACTGCCGGCCGAGAAGATCGCCGGGATCGCGGCGGCGCGGTTCGAGGCGGCGACGGGGCGCGCGATGGTGATCGACGGCGAGGTGAGGCCGTCCCTCTACCCGCAACTCGGGATCAAGACCGGCCGGGTGAGCATCGCCAATGCGGACTGGTCCGAAGGCGCGATGCTGGAGGCCGAGAGCCTCGCGGTGGGTGTCGATCTGTCGGCGCTGATCTCGGGCGATATCCGGATCACGGAAGTGCAGGCGGTGGCGCCGAAGATCATGCTCGAGATCGGGCCGGACGGGCGCGGCAACTGGGAATTCGGTGAGGCCGGCAGCGGCGGCGGAACGGGGTCGTCTGGGTCGGGCGAAAGCGGCGGGATCCGGGAATTCACGCTCGACCGGGCCGAGGTGTCGGACGGGCAGGTGACATTCGTCGACCACCGGAGCGGAGCGCGCTACGGGGTTTCGGCGCTCGACGCGGTGGTGACGCTGCCCGATTTCTCCGGTGAGGCGGCGATTGTGGCTTCTGGGCAAATGAACGGACAACCAGTCGCGGTCGATGCGACGATCGCGGAATTCGACGCCTTCCTCAGCGATGGGGCGGTGCCGGTGACGCTGATGGCGGATCTCGGCGGGGCGCGCATGGATTTCGATGGCCGGGCCGGGCTGGTGCCGCTGGCCGCGACCGTGGCAATTGACGCCGATCTGGGCGACATGGCGGGGCTCTTCGGGGCGCTCGGCCTGCCTGGGCCCGCACTGCCTGCGGGGCTCGGGCAGAGCAGTACGGCGCTGACGGGCGAACTGACCTATGCCGAAGAGCGGCTGTCGCTGCGCGGCGGCAGCATCGTGCTCGATCAGAACCGGCTTGTCGGGTCGGCCGATCTGGCGCTGGCGGGCAAGCCGAAAGTGACGGCGAAACTCCAGACTGGCGTGCTGGATCTCTCGGGGCTTGCGGGCGGTGGCAGCGGCGGCTCTGGCAGCGGCACGGGCGGCGGCGACGTGATCCGACCCGCCGAAGGCGGCAGCAGCGGCTGGTCGACGACGCCGATCGATGTCAGCGCGCTTGGCCTCGTCGATGCCGATCTGCTGATCGAGGCCGACAAGGTGGCGCTCGGCACTACCAATCTGGGGAGAACCGATATCGTGACGCGGCTCGACAATGCCCGGGCAGAGATCGATATCCGCGAACTCAACGCCTACGACGGGGCGGTCAGCGGTACGCTGGTGGCCAATGGTCGCGGCGGATTGTCGGTCAGCGCCGACCTTGCGGGGCGGGCGGTGGCCCTGAAACCGCTCCTGTCGCAACTGGCCGGGTTTGACCGGCTGATCGCGGCGGGCGACATGACGGTCGACGTGCTCGGCACCGGCAACTCGATGCACGCGATCATGAATTCGCTGAACGGTGAAGGGTCGTTCCGGATCGGCGCAGGGGAACTGATCGGCCTCGATCTGGTCGGCATGCTGCGCAATCTCGATGCCTCTTATGTCGGCGAGGGTGCGAAGACGATCTTTGACGAGATCTCCGGCACCTTCCGGATCGTCGACGGGGTGCTGATCAACGACAACTTGTCGCTGCTGAGCCCGCTTCTGAGTGCTTCGGGCAAGGGCGAGGTCGGGCTCGGCGGCCAGACGCTCGACTACCTGATCACGCCGCGGCTGCTGGCCGGTGAAGGCAAGGGGCTGAGCGTACCCTTGCGGATCAGCGGCAGCTGGGCCAGCCCGAGATTCCAGCTCGATCTGGATGCGCTGGCGGGCGACAAGATCGAAGCCGCGAAGGACCAGATCGAGGAGAAAGCCCGCGAGGCGGTCGAGAAGAAGGTTGCCGAAGAACTGGGCATCGACCTGAGCGGTGAGGGCGGCAAGGACGCGCGCAAGAAGGCCAAGAAGGAGCTGGAGAAGAAGGCCAAGGAGGGCCTCTTGAACCTCCTCGGGCGGAACTAGCGCGTATCGCAGTTTCGCTTGCGGAAAGCCCGTGACAATAGGTGTCGCAGCGAAGTTGTCTCTGCTCGAGAGAGGATCTTATGGTGGCTCTGCGGGACAAGCTGCTGTTTGTTGACCGAATCCCTTAAGCGTGACCTTTGAGGAAAGCAATGAATTGGCGGCAACGGAATGGCCCTTGGGTGCAAATCGCGGACTCGCGTTTGGGCCCGAACTGACAGTGCGTTTCTTGCGTCGACCTGCCGGTTCTGAGGCGAGAGGCCGAACCAGCGCTCACAGGCGCGCGCTCCCGAATTAATCGAATGTTACCGTGATCTTCGCAGCAATCTCGTCGTGTTTTTCGAAAGTCTTTATCGGAGCCTTGGCCTGCGCGATCTGCTTCTTGCAGACTTGCTCAAGCTTGGCGACGTCGCGCTTGAACTTCTTCTTGGCCTCGGCCATTTCACTACGCGTCAGGTTCTTGCGCGCCAAGCCATTGAATTCACTTTCTAGTTTTGCAATTTCCTGAGCCGTTGCATGCGCCTGCGCCGCCCGCACTTTGAGCTCCTGCAGGTAGATTCCCATCGTTTTCACTTCTCCGAAGATTTTTTTTCGCGCCTTGTTCGACAACATATGAAATGTCGGCTCGTAGCTGCCCGCCGCCTCGAGCCGACCTTCATAAACCGTCTGCAGCGACTGCAATTCCGCGATCTGAGCATGGACCTTCGAACCAGCCATTTGAACCTCGGTTTGTTTGGTGCGCCGCCCGCCTGCAGGTCTCTGTCAGCCTAAAGTTCAAATGGAACGACGTCTCCTCGATGGTGTTAGCGTTTCGCATCCCGATCAAGTTTTGCGTTCGTGTCGGACATTGGTTTGTCCATGGGGGTCCGCTTGCGGTTTGGTGCGTCCAGAAAGGCGGATCGTCGCCGCTATCGACGATCGAGGTTGGGGCGAAACGCAAATATTGGACAGTCTTCTCGTGCCGCGTGACAAGGAAGTCCTGGTTGTGTTCGACTTGGTCCCCCGCTGAATGCGGGGTGAAGTATTTTGGGGCAGCTTCCCCGCAAACGTATGTTCTTCCCTATTTTCCGGAATGTGTCACCGAGGGCCGCGCCAAGGGAAAAATGGCGCTCGGAGTGGGTCTTGGGGGCGCCAGGCATTCTAGCTGGATTTAGCTATCCTATTCCTCGGGGACACCGGCCTTGCGCATGCCTTCCAGATAGATCTTCTGGGTTTCGAATATCGAGGGCGGCATGCTGTCGCGCATCTTGCGGATGGTGACGCCAGGATTGTGTTTCAGATACGTCCGCAGTGCTTCGCGCGCGTCCTCCTCGTTGCCCTGCATGCCGCAATAGGCCGCCAGCATCCGGTAGGGCCAGGTGACGCCGGGCGCCATGTTGAGGCCGGATTTCACCAGCGCGATGGCTTCGTCGAGGCGTCCGAGTTCGGCCAGCGAATTGGCCTTGCCGAATTCGATGTTGAAACGGAACGGATCGAGCGGGCTCAGCGCCTCGGCCCTTGCGAAATATTCGAGCGCGTTTTCGGGCAGGTTGTTGAGCGAGTTCAGCCAGCCCTTGCGCATCCAGCCCCAGGCGTTGTTGGGGTCGATCCGGAGGGCGCGGTCGAAATAACTTTCGGCGCGTTCGCGCTCCAGCGAGGTCAGCGAGATCGCCGCCCCGATCGCCACCAGCGTTGCCGCGTGTTCGCCGGCGTGACGGGCGGCGCGGTTGGCGAGGTCGAGCGCGATCCGACGTTCCTCGGCGGGATCGTCGGTCCAGAGATAGGCGCATTGATGGGCGTGGCACCAGGCCTTCAGCGCCAGCGCCAGCGGGTAATCGGGGTCGCAGGCAATGGCGCGGTCGAGGGTTGCGATGGCCTTGAGGTTGTCCTCGCGGCGGTGCGACCAGAATTGCGGCAGTGCGGTCAGGGTGAGTTCGTAGGCGGTGCGGTCCTCGGGCGGGCGGTTGCTGGCGCGGGCGATCTCGGCGGTTCGCAGGTTCGGCGAGATCTGCCCCGCGACCTGTGCTGCGATCCGGTCCTGCAGGTCGAAGAGGTCATCGAGCCGGTCGTCGAAGCGTTCTGACCAGAGCGTGCGGCCATCGCAGGTTTCGACCAGCTGCACGGCGATGCGCACCCGGTCGCCGGCACGGCGCACCGAGCCCTCGACGGCGTAATCGATCCCGAGCCTGGCGCCGATGGCGGGCACTTCCAGTCTGTGACCGCGCAGCGCATAGGCCGATTGCCGGGCGATGACATGGAAATCGTGGACATGCGAAAGCGCACTGGTAATCTCTTCGACAACGCCGTCGGCGAAGAAGTCTTGGCTGCCGGAGAGATCCTCGAAGGGCAGAACGGCGAGGCTGGGCTGGCTGCGTTTGCCGGGTTTTGGCGGGGCCGAAGGCGCGGTGCGCAGGCTGTCGGCGAGGGCGACTGTTTGGCTATCAGGTTCGGCGTCGATCTCGGCGGCGAGGGTCTCGACGAACCTTTCATAGGCGGTGAGTGCTGCCGTGCGGTTGCCGCTGGCGCTGGCAGCGCCGAGCAGGACCTGCATAGCGGCTTCGCTGACCGGGTCGAGGCTGAGCGCGGCCTCGGCCTCACTATAGGCCTTGGCGGGATCGGACTTGGCCCTGGACAGATGGGCGGCGACGCGGGCTGAGGCATCCTCGGCCCGGGCGTCGCGCAGCCAGGTCTGAAAGCTGTCGACGGCAAGGTCGAAACCGGCGAGCAGCTCGGCCCCGGGATCGGGTGGGGCGATGTTTGCCGACAGTGTCACGGTGCTGCGGTCGGCTTGCAGGCTGTCATTGGGCAGGGCACGGCGGAGCTGCGAAAGCTCCTGGCGCAGCGAGGCGCGGGCCTGATCCTCTGGCCGGTCGCCCCAGAGAAAGGCCGCCAGGTCACTGCGGCTGGCTTGGTGACCGGGGCGACGCCCGAGGATCGCCAGCAGCGCCTGCCCGCGTTTCGAAAGGCCGGGCAGGGGCTTGCCGTCCGCGGCGGTCGCCGTGAAGCCGCCATGCAGGCTCAATGTCAGGTTATCCGCCATACCCCCCGCAGACCGTGAAATTCCCGTCGGTACGATTTCACGGAGATATTACATGGATGTCGCTTGCGCGCAGGTCCTTTTTGACGCTGGTTTTGCGGCAGGTTGAGAGAGTGATGGCAGAAACCAAGCCAGTAAGGGAAAAATGCCATGACAACCCGGACCCAGACCCGCCCCATCGCCGCCTACGGCCCCCACCGCAAACCAACTGTGAGCCTGCTTGGCTGGCTCGTGGAGGCCAACCGGCGCTACCGCGAAAGCGTCAAGTTGCGCAACCTGCCCGATGAGCGGCTATACGACATGGGCCTCAGCAGGAATGAGGCCGATACCGCGTTCCTGCGTCGCTTCTCCTGCCGCACCTAGGTCATGAAGCGGCGAATGACCTCGGCCTCCTGGACCTCCATCAGCGACTGCGCCGTCGCCATGTGCAGCGCCATAACCTTGCGCGCTTCGGCGCCGTCCCCGGTGCGTAGGGCCCTGACCAGCCGAGCCTGATATTCCTTGCCCTTCGCCCAGAGCTGATGGTTGGGCGGGTCGTAGAGCTTGCGGTAGACGGTCAGGTCCGACAGCGTCTGCGTCACGAAGGCGATGATGAAGCCCATCAGCGGATTGTCCGACATCTCGGCCAGCAGGCTGTGAAAGCGCAGCGACGCGACATGCTGCTCGCGTTCCTCTTCGGCCGTTGCGGCGGGGTGCGCGTAGCCGGCCATGGCCTCTTCGAGCTGACCCAACTGGTCCTTGCTCAGCGTCCCGGCGAGATCGGCCACAAGCTCGGGTTCGAGCGCCGTGCGGATCTGGTAGATGTCCTTGAGCGTGAGGTCGCGGAAGTAGAAATAGTTCGACAGAAGTGCGCGCGCCCGTTCCGGCGACATCTGGTGCAGGAAGGTGCCGCCGCCCGGCCCGGTGCGGGTGCGGACAAGGCCCTGCGCCTCGAGGATCCGGGTGGCTTCGCGGATCGTGCCCTTGGACATGCCGAAATGTTCGATTAGTTCGGTTTCGCTGGGCAGGCGATCGCCGGAATGCATGCCCTTTTCCATAACCCATTCCTTGATTGCCTCGGCAACCTGGATCGGGCGGCTGAGGCGTTCCTTAGGTGTCGAGGGGGTGGTGGCAGGCGGCAAGCTGATGCCCTCCCTTGTCAGTCAGTTCGGGCTCTTCGCGCCGGCAGAGGTCGGTGGCGCGCGGGCAGCGGGCGGCGAAGGAACAGCCCGGCGGCGGGTGCAGCGGGTCGGGCAGTTCTGTCTCGCGGTCCTCGGGTGCGGTCAGCGGGCGGCCGACCACCGGGGCGCTGTCGGCCAGAAGCCGGGTATAGGGGTGGCGCGGGCGATTGAAGATCGCTTTGGCTTCGCCGACCTCGACCACCGCGCCGAAATAAAGCACCGCGACGCGGGTGCTGACCGCCTCGACCACGGCAAGATCGTGGCTGATGAAGAGGTAGGTAAGGTCGAATTCGTCCTTGAGCGCGGCCAGCAGGTTCAACACCTGAGCCTGCACCGAGACATCCAGCGCCGAGACCGGTTCGTCAAGGATCAGGATCCGGGCATTGGCGGCAAGCGCCCGGGCGATGCCGATGCGCTGCGCCTGGCCGCCGGAAAATTCATGCGGATAGCGGGTCAGGAAATCCTCGCGCAGGTTCACCGCGTCAAAGATCTCGCGGATGCGCTTGTCGCGCGCCTTCTTCGGCATGCGATGCAGGCGTTTCAGCGGCACGTCGAGGATCTGGCGGATGGTCTTGCGCGGGTTGAGGCTGCTGATCGGGTCCTGAAAGACATACTGGATCGACTTGCCGAAAGCGGCGGGGTCGGCATTGTCGAAGGCCTTGCCCTCGATCTCGATCATGCCGGTCGTGGGCGGGATCAGCCCCACGAGCATCCTTGCAAGCGTGGATTTGCCGCAGCCGGATTCGCCAACGATGCCAAGGGTTTCGCCCTTCTCGACCGTCAGGGTCACGGGGCGCACCGCCTTCACAGTGAATTTCGGCGGGCCGAAGAGCGGCTTGCCGACCGGGAAGGTCTTGGACAGGTTGTCGAGCTTGAGGGCTGCGGTCATCGCGGCCTCCATTCCGGGTAGAGGCAGCGGACCGCGCGGCCGTTCTGCGGCTTCAGTGCGATCTCCCCCATTTCGCAGGAGGTCTGCTTCTTCTCGCAGCGCGGTGCGAAGGCGCAGCCCGCCGGCAGGGCGTCGACCGAGGGCGGCAGGCCGGGGATCGCCGCCAGTTCACGCTGGCCGCCGCCAAGCTCCGGCACGCAGGCGATCAGCCGCCGCGCATAGGGATGCGCGGGGTCGGTAAGGATGCGGGCCGTCGGGCCTTCCTCGACGATGCGGCCGGCATACATGACCGCGACCCGGTCGCAAAGCTGCGCCACGACGCCGAAATCATGGGTGATGAAGATGATCGCAAGGCCGCGGTCGCGGCGCAGGTCATCGAGAAGCGACAGGATCTGCGCCTGCACCGTGACGTCGAGCGCGGTGGTGGGTTCGTCGGCGATGATCACGTCGGGATCGTTGGCCAGCGCCATTGCGATGCCGACCCGTTGGCGCATGCCGCCCGACATCTCGTGCGGATAGGCGTGGGCGCGGCTTTCGGGATTGGGGATGCGGACGGATTTCAGAAGCTCGATGGCGCGGGCCTGCGCCTCGGATTTGCCGATCCGGTGATGGCAGCGGATCGCCTCGGCCAGCTGGTCGCCGACGCGGTAGAGGGGATGAAGCGTCGCCAGCGGATCCTGGAAGATATAGGCGATGCGATCGCCGCGCAGGCGCCGCAGCTCGGCGTAACGCATGCCGATCAGGTCGCGGCCCCTGTAGCGTACCGCCCCGCCGGTGATGATGCCGGGGGGCGAGGCGACGAGGCCCATGACCGAAAGCGCCGTGACCGACTTGCCAGAGCCCGACTCGCCGATGATGCCCAGGCATTCGCCGGGCGCAACCGACAGGCTGACGCCGCCGACGGCGCGGTAGATGCGGGTTCCGACATGGAACTGGGTCTGCAGACCGTCGAGCGACAGGATGCCCTCGGTGCGCGGTTCGGGCACGTCCTTGCGCTCGACCAGCGTCGCAGCCATCGGGCGTGAAAGCGCACCCGAGCGCAGGCGCGGGTCGAGCGCGTCGCGCACACCGTCGCCGAGAAGGTTGATCGACATGACGATGATCAGGATCATGACACCCGGCACGACCGAGGTATGGGGTGCTGTGATCAGCGCCGCCCGCGCCTCGCCCAGCATCGAGCCGAGATCGGCCTGCGGCGGCTGGCTGCCGAGGCCGAGGAAGGAAAGGCCCGCGGTCTCGAGGATCATCCAGCCCACCGTCGTGGACATGGCGATGACAATGACCGGCAGGACATTGGGCAGGATTTCCGACAGGATGATCCGGGTATGGCCAAGCCCCGAGAGTTTCGCCGCATCGACGAATTCCTTGTGCGCGATGCCGAGGGTGATGCCGCGGATGTTGCGGGCGAAGAAGGGCACGTTGACGGCGGCCACCGCAATCAGCGCGTTCATCAGGCCGGGGCCGAGGGCGGCGACGATGGCGAGCGCCAGAAGGATGTAGGGAAAGGCCATCAGCATGTCGACGCCGCGCATGATGAGGTTGTCGGTACGGCCGCCAAAATAGCCCGCGACGATACCGATGGCAGCCCCGATCGTGGCGGCGATGAGGGCCGCCGAAAGGCCGATGGCCAGCGACAGGCGCGTGCCCCACATCAGCCGCGACAGGAGGTCCCGGCCAAGGTGATCGGTGCCGAGGAGATGCCCCGCCGAGAAGGGCCGCAGGAAGCGGTCGGCGGTGTTGGTGACATTGGGCTCGGCCAGCGGCAGGAGCGGCGTCAGGACGACCAGCAGGATCACCACCCCCAGCACCACCGCGCCCCCCAGCGCCAGCCGGTTGCGGGCGAGGAGCCTGAGGAACAGCCTCATGTCTTGATCCGAGGGTCAAGCAGGCTCTGCGCCACATCGACCATGATGTTGAAGAGAACGTAACAGGCCGCGACGAAGACGACGCCGCCCTGCACCAGAAGGATGTCGCGCTTCAGGATCGCATCGACCAGCATCCGCCCGACGCCGGGCCATTGAAAGACGATCTCGATATAGACCGCCCCCGACAGCACGAAACCGGCCTGAATGCCGAGGACCGGGATGATCGAGACCATCGCCGCGCGCAGCGCATGGCCCCAGATCACCCGGTATTCGCTGACCCCCTTGGCCCGCGCGGTGCGGATGAAATCCTGCCGCAGGACCTCGAGCATCGCCGAGCGTGAGAGCCGCGCGATGACGCCAGTGGCGACGACCGCGAGCGCCGTGGCGGGCATCACGAGATGTTTCAGCAGGTCCCAGAGATCACCGCCGCCATAGATCGCGAACATGCCGGATACCGGCAGCCATTTCAGGTTCACTGCGAAAAGAAGGATCATCATCATGCCGAGAAAGAAGCTCGGGATCGAGATCCCCAGGAGCACGGTGAAGGTTATCGCCTTGTCGGCCAGCCCGTATTGCCGCGAGGCCGAGACGACGCCGGCGAGGATGCCGAAGAGGCAGCAGAGAACAAAGGCGGTGCCGGCCAGCACGAGGGTCGCGTTGAACCGCTCCAGCACCTCGTCGAGGACCGGGCGGTTCAGTGCGAAGCTCTGCCCGAAATCCCCGGTCAGCATATTGCCGAGCCAGATGAAATATTGCGCCACGGCGGGTTTGTCCAAACCGAGGTCGCGGTTCAGCTTCTCGACGTTTTCAGGCGTGGCGTATGACCCGAGGATCGCAGTCGCCGGATCGCCCGGGATGAGCGCCATGATCGCGAAGACGATGACCGTGATGCCCAGCAAGACCGGGATCGCCGACAAAAGCCGCCTCAGGATATAGCTGCCCATACGGCTCCCCGCTTTTTCTTTGCAGAAATATTCCCGCCGGAGGCATCAGACCGCGATCCTTCGCAGAATGATCGCCCCCGGCGCGATGGGTTCAGTTCTTCACCACGTCCTTCAGCAGCAGGAAGAAGGACGGCTCCAGCTGGAAATTCTCGACCCCGGCGCTGGTCACTGCGTTCTGCTTCCAGTTCGCAACGAAGACCCAGGGCGCATCTTCCTGCACGATCCCCTGCATTTCCTTGTAAAGCCGGGCACGCTCGCCCTGGTCGGTGGCGGTGCGGGCGGCCTCCAGCAGTTCGTCGACCTTCGGGTTGGAATAGTAACCCGAGTTGAAGCCGCCCTTGTCGGGCCAGGCCTCGGTGCGCAGCGCCAGGAACGGCAGCGTATCGGGATCGTTGGTCATCCAGGCCATCTCGGCCATGTCGGCCTTGCCCTCAAGCCCCGGATTGACGTTGCCCAGGAACGTGTTCCACTCGTAGGTCTCGATTGTGACATCGAAGCCCACGGCCTCGAGATCCGCCTGGATCGCAGTGCCCATGGCGACCGGATCAAGCATGCCGGATCCACCCTCGGTCACGTAGAAGGTGACGGCGGGGCTCTCCATCCCGGCTTCGGCCAGTAGCGCCCTGGCCTTTTCGGGATCGTAGGGATAGGGCTCGAGGCTCTCGTCATAGGCCCAGGCAAAGGCGGGCGGGGTCGGTCCCGCCGCTACCTCGGCGGTGCCTTCCAGCACGTCATTGACCAGCGCTTCCTTGTTCACCGCGTAATTCGCAGCCTGCCGCACGGCTTTCTCGGCGAAGGGGCCTTCCTTGGCGTTCAGGATCAGGAACCAGACATGTGGTCCGGCCTGTTCCGAAACCTTGTAGGCCTCCGACTGGAACTGCGACAAAGCCACCGGGGGCACCTCGACCATCAGGTCGATGCCGCCCGCCAGCATCTCGGCAGTGCGGGTATTTGCATCTGTGATCGGGCGGTAGACCACGGCCTCGAGCGACGAAGCACCGTCCCAGTAATCGGGGTTCTTCTCGACCACCACGGCCTCGTTCGAGCGCCACTCGGCGAACTTGAACGGTCCGGTGCCCGACGGGTTGCGGCCGAATTCCGCGCCATGCTGTTCAACGGCGGCCTGAGAAACGATCAGCCCGGTCGGGTAGGCGAGGTTCGACAGGAACGGCGCATAGGGCGCGTTCAGGGTGAACTTGACGGTTGAGGGGTCCACGGCTTCCACATTCTCCACCGCCGAGAAGAAGAAGGACAGCGGGAACGGCCCGGTATTGTGGAACGGGTGATCCTCTTTCAGCATCCGGTCGAAGTTGAACTTCACCACCTCGGCGGTGAAATCGCTGCCGTCATGGAACTTCACGCCTTCGCGCAGGGTGAAGGTATATTCGGTGCCGTCCTCGCTGATCTCCCAGGCGGTTGCAAGCGCGGGTTCAACCTCGAGCGTGCCGGACTTGTAGCGCACGAGGCCGTCATAGACATTCATCAGGATCCGGAAATCGTTGACCGCGGTGACCGCGGCGGGGTCGAGCGCCTTCGGCTCGGCGATCTGGCCGACGACCAGCACGCCCGGCGGCGTCTGCGCCTGCAAGGGGGTCGAGAGGCCAAGCGCCATCACGCCGGCCCCGGCCGCCGCCAGCAGGCTGCGGCGTGTCAATTTCCTCAGTTGCATTTGGTAATCCTCCCTGTTGTCGCTATAGTCAAATTATCATGATAAATGATCTGCGTCCAATTTTTCATGATAAATTGAAGGCTTGATCTGAAGGTGCTGAATTCATGACTTTTTCGATCCTCGCCCTTGATCGGGAGACCGGCAGGATCGGTGGCGCGGCGGCGACCGGCAGCCTCTGCGTTGGCGGCTGGGTGCTGCGCGGCGATTCGCGGACGGGCATGTCGACCTCGCAGGGAACCGCGCCCTCGACACTCTGGGGCGAGGAGGTGCTGGAGGCGATGAAAGGCGGCCTTGGCGCGGCGGAAGCGGTGGCGGCGGTCACCGGCGCCGATGCGGGGCGGGGGCACCGACAATTGGCGGCGCTCGACCTTGGCGGCGGTGTCGGGGTCTTTACCGGAGATCAGAGCATTCCGTTCGCCGGGTCGGTCAAAGGGGCGGGCGTGGTCGTTGCGGGCAACCTCCTGTCAGGCCGGGCGGTGCTCGACGCGGCCCTGAAGGCGTTTCAAGTGAGCAAGGCGCCGTTCCCCGAGCGGCTCTTGGCCGCGCTCGATGCCGGTCACGGGGCCGGCAGCGACAGCCGCGGGCTGCTGTCGGCGGCCTTGCTGGTGCTGGGCAATGACATGCCGCCCCTGACCCTGCGCGTCGATCTGGCCAGGAAGCCCTTGAAACGGCTACGAAAGCTTTATCGCCGCGCCATGTCTGCGCCCTATGCGGACTGGCTTGACGTGGTGCCGACGCGGAATGACCCCGAGCGCAGCCTGCCCGATTAGCCGCAGGGCCCCGGATCGGCGGATTCGAGCGCCACGAGCCGGGTCAGCGTGGCGTCATCGACGTCGCCGATGACCAGCGTCCGGCCGATGACCAGCCCCGGCGTTCCGGCCATCCCGAAAAGACCGGCCACCGCGCGCGAACGGTTCAGACGTTCGATCACCGCTGGACCCTGCATGTCGGCAATGAGCCGCCCGGCATCGATGCCGGCGCTCTCGGCAAGCTCGGTGATATAGCCCTCGGTCGGCTGGAAGGCGGCGCGCATCATCCGGTCGTGGAAGGTATCGAATGCTCCCTGTTCGCGGGCGGCGATGGCGGCGCGGGCCGCCAGTTCCGAGGCCGGGCCAAGGCTCGCCAGGTCATGCCATGTCAGCGTGACGCCGGAAAGATCGCGCAGCCGGGGCGAGAGGCGGCGGCAGATCGGGCACTGGTAATCGTAGAAATAGGCCACCGGCACGCGGCCTGGCGCAGCGCTGTCGAAAAGCGCCGCGCAAGCGTCGGCGGCAACGGCGGCGCGGGCCTGCCGCAGATCCTCGGACGCGGGCCCGTCAAGCCCGGCGAAGACCGCGCCGGCTAATGAGACTGCGCCGCGGGGCAGGGTGCGAAAGCCGGGCGGCTCCTTGAGGTCGGAGAAATTCAGATCGGGGGCAGGCAGCAGCGCACCGGAAAGGTCGAAGCGCTGGGCAAGCGCCAGCACCCCGGCAATACCGGCCAGGACCAGAAGGTTGCGCCGCGCGCGGCTCATTGCCGGATGCGCCAGCCGGTGCGGAAGATCAGCCAGATCACGATAAGGCAAAGCGAAAGAAACACCGTGATCGCGGCAATCGAGATGCCCACCGGCACATCTGCAACCCCGAAGAAGGACCAGCGGAACCCCGAGATCAGGTAGAGAACCGGGTTGAAATGCGTCACCGTCTGCCAGCCCGGCGGCAGCATCGAGACCGAGTAGAACGAGCCGCCGAGGAATACCAGCGGCGTGATGACCAGCAGCGGGATCAGCTGCAACTGCTCGAAATTACCCGCCCAGATGCCGATGATGAAGCCCAGCAGCGCAAAGGAAATGGCTGTCAGCAACAAAAAGGTGATCATCCAGATGGGATGCAGGATGTTGAGGTCGACGAACAAGGTCGAGGTGGCGAGGATGATCAGCGCGATCATGATCGCCTTGGTCGCTGCCGCGCCGACATAGCCGATGACGATCTCGATGAAGGAGATCGGCGCGGACAGGAGTTCATAGACCGTGCCGATGAATTTCGGGAAATAGATGCCGAAGGAGGCGTTCGTCACCGATTGCTGCAACAGCGTCAGCATGATCAGGCCGGGTACGATGAAGGCGCCGTAGGATATCCCCTCGACCGACTCGATGCGGCCGCCGATTGCCGCGCCGAAGACCACGAAGTAAAGCACCGTCGACAAGACCGGCGAAACGATCGATTGGGCGATGGTGCGGAAGGTGCGTGCCATTTCAAAGACATAGATCGCGCGGATCGCGTGCCAGTTCATGACGCATCCTCCCTTACCAGGTCCAGGAACACCTGCTCTAGGCTGCTTTCCTCGGTTTCGAGATCCCTGACCGACAGCCCGGCTTCGGACAGGTCAGAAAGCAGGTGCGCGATGCCGGTGCGGTCGGCCCGCGTGTCGTAGTCATAGGCCAGCGCATGGCCGTCCTTCTCCAGCACCAGCCGGTAGTTGGCCAGCCCTTTCGGGATCGCCCTTACCGGCGCCTGCAGGTCGATCATCAGCCGCTTCTTGCCAAGCTGCTTCATCAGCTTGTCCTTGTCCTCGACCAGCAAGAGCTTGCCCTTGTTGATCACCCCGATCCGGTCGGCCATCTCCTCGGCTTCTTCGATGTAATGCGTCGTCAGGATGATGGTGACGCCATCGTCGCGCAGGCGGCGCACCAGTTCCCACATGTCCTTGCGCAGGTTGACGTCGACCCCGGCAGTCGGTTCGTCGAGAAAGAGCACCCGCGGCTCGTGGGAAAGCGCCTTGGCGATCAGCACGCGGCGCTTCATGCCGCCCGAAAGCTCGCGGTTGCGGTTGTCCTTCTTGTCCCAGAGCGACAGGGCGCGCAGGACGTGCTCGATATGCGCCTCGTCCGGGGCCCTGCCGAACAGCCCGCGCGAAAAGCGGGTGGTGGCGATGACCTTCTCGAAGGGTTCGATGGTGATTTCCTGCGGCACCAGCCCGATCAACGACCGCGCGGCGCGGAATTCGGACTGGATGTCGTGGCCGCCCACCGTCACGCTGCCCGCGCTTGGCTGGACGAGCCCGCAAATCGCCGAGATCAGCGTCGTCTTGCCGGCCCCGTTGGGACCCAGAAGGGCAAGGATCTCGCCCTCTTCGATATCGAGGCTGACATCGTGGAGCGCGGTGAACCCGTTGCCATAGGTCTTGCTCAGGTTGCTGACGGAGATGATCGGCGGCATTGCATGCATCCTTGCTGTTCGCCGCAACGATCTAGCCCGGCAGACCGGACTCCGCCAGTCTCAGGCACCGCACATCTACTGTTCGGATATGCCCGCGGCGGGCAGAGCGGCGCGATCCTCACGCCGTCGCAGGGTCAGCGGCGGCGGTCGCGGCGGCTTGACATCGGCTGGAAGGCGACGCCGACATGCGCCTCGCAATAGGGCTTGCCGGGCTGCACCGACAGGCCGCAGAACCAGAAATCATCCGTTGCGGGGTCGCCGACCGGCCATTTGCAGGTCCGCTCGGTCAGTTCCATCAGGCTGATCTTCTTCGATTTCTTCTCGACCTCGCGGACGCTCGCCAGCGCTTCGGGGCTGATCTCGTTGGCCGAAGGCTGCGGCGGCAGCGGCTGGCCGGCCGGAATGATCTGGCGGCGCAGCGGGACGACCGGCTTTTCGGCAGGTTCAGCGGCCTCGGATTCCGGCTTCGCATCGGTCTTTGCCTGTGCGGCGGGCTTGGCGGCGGCCTTTTCCTTGGCGGCCGGTTTGGCCGGTGCGCCGCCGGTGCGGTTCGACAGGCCGAGCCGGTGCACCTTGCCGATCACCGCGTTCCGCGTCACTCCGCCCAGCTCCTTCGCGATCTGGCTGGCGCTCTGGCCTTCGTTCCACATCTTCTTCAGGGTCTCTACGCGTTCATCGGTCCAGGACATCGGATTACCTCAACTGAAAACGGCCAAGGGGCGGTCTGCCCTGGCCGTCAGGAATTTCTGGTCAGCGCCTATTCTAATCCCGGCAGCGGTCGGGATACAAGCACCCGCAAATCGCAGGACGCAGGGGCATCGGCATGAATGACACATCGGCTATGGGGGTGCGGCGCTTCGGGCGCGTCAACTGGCTGGGGCTCTACACCCTGTCAGCGCGCGAGACCAGGCGTTTTCTGGCGGTCTGGACGCAGACATTGCTGGCGCCGCTGGTCACCTCGGCGCTTTTCCTCGCGATCTTCACGCTGGCGATAGGTCCATCGCGGGGCGAAGTGATGGGCGTGCCCTTCATGCAATTCCTGGCCCCCGGTATCCTGATGATGACGGTGATCCAGAACGCCTTCGCCAATTGTTCCTCGTCGCTCATGGCCTCGAAGGTGCAGGGCAATATCGTCGACACGCTGATGCCCCCCTTGTCGCCCTTGGAACTGGTGCTGGGATATATCTCGGCCACGGTGCTGAGGGCGACCCTCGTTGCGATGTCGATCTGGCTGGTGATGGCGCTCTTCATCGGGGCGGGGCTGGCCCATCCCGTATGGGCGCTGGTCTTCGTCGTGCTGGGCGCGATGTTTCTGGGCGGGCTTGGCCTGATCGCGGCGATCTATGCCACGAAATACGACCAGATGGCCGCGATCACCAATTTCATCATCACGCCGCTGTCGTTCCTGTCGGGCACGTTCTACTCGACCGCCAGCCTGCCGCCGGCAGTGGCCACGCTGACCCACTGGAATCCGGTCTTCTACCTGATCGACGGGGTGCGCTACGGCATGATTGGCGCCTCCGACAGCAGCCCGTGGCTGGGGCTTTGCGTCGTCTCGGCGGTGACGGCGGCGGTGCTGTGGCTTTGCTGGTACTGGTTCCGGCAGGGCTACCGGCTTAAGGCCTAAGGAAGGCCCGCGCCCCTGGCGGGCGCGGGCGCATTCCGGATCAGGCGTTCTTCTGGCTGTCCATCAGCCCCATCACGAGACTGACGCACATCGCCAGAAGCACGATGGTGAACGGGAACCCGGTCGAGACTGCCATCGCCTGCAGCGCCGACAGGGCCGCCGAGCCGCCCACCAGCAGCAGCGTCGCGGCCACGACGCCCTCGAACGTGCACCAGAAGACCCGCTGCGAAACCGGCGCATCGGTCTTGCCGCCCGCCGTGATCGTGTCGATCACCAGCGAGCCGCTGTCCGACGAGGTCACGAAGAAGACGAGCACCAGCACGATCCCGATGAACGACGTGATCGCGGCAAGCGGCAAGGGCTTCAGCATCTCGAAAAGCTTCAGTTCCAGCGGGGCCGCCGCCACCGCCGCCTCGGCATCGGCCGAGACCTGGCTGATCGCGGTGCCGCCGAAGGCACCCATCCACAAGACGCAGACCAGCGTCGGGATCAGGATCACGCAAAATAGGAACTCGCGCACCGTGCGGCCCCGGCTGACGCGGGCGATGAACATGCCGACGAAGGGCGACCAGGAAATCCACCAGGCCCAGTAGAAGGCGGTCCAGCCCTGGCTGAAGTTGGTATCCTCGCGCCCGAACGGGTTCGACAGCGGGATCAGTTCTTTGACGTAGGCCACGCCGCCCGTGCCGATCGTCGACAGGATCTCTCCCGTCGGGCCGACAATGATCACGAAAAGCAGCAGCAGTGCCGCCATCGCGATATTGATCTCGGAGAGCACCTTGACGCCGCCATCGAGGCCGCGCAGCACCGAGATCGTGGCGAGCGCCGTGATCGCGCCGATCAGAATGACCTTGGCCGCGGGCCCCGTGCCCCAACCGAAGAGATAGTTGAGCCCGGCCAGCGCCTGCTCGGTGCCAAACCCGAGCGAGGTGGCAAGACCAAAGAGCGTGGCGAAGACCGCCAGCGTGTCGATGATGTGACCCCACCAGCCCCAGACCCGCTCGCCGAGGATCGGGTAGAAGGCCGAGCGCAGCGTCAGCGGCAGGCCGCGGTTGAAGGTGAAGAAGGCCAGCGACAGCGCCACGATGGCGTAGATTGCCCAAGGATGCAGCGCCCAGTGAAAGATCGTCGCGGCCATCGCCAGATCGCGGGCCGCCGCGGCATCCCCGGCCGCAGCACCCAAGGGCGCCCAGTCGGTGCGCGCGCCCCCGTCGGCGGCGGTCCCGCCAAGCGAGGAGGCGTAATGCGACATCGGCTCAGAGACGCCGAAGAACATCAGCCCGATGCCCATGCCGGCGGCAAAGAGCATCGCGAACCAGCCAAGATAGCTGTAATCGGGCACCGCATCGTCGCCGCCAAGCCGGATCTTGCCCAAGGGCGTGATCATCAGCGCGATGCAGAGCAGCACGAAGATGTTCGCAGCGCCCAGGAAGAACCAGTCGAAGCTGGAGGTCAGCATGTTGCGAAGATCACCGAAAAACTGCCCCGCAGCCTCCTGGAACATCAGCGTGATCAGAACGAAGGCGACGATCGAAATCCCCGATATCGGGAAAACGGGGTTGTGGATGTCGAGGCCGAAAGGCTGGATGTTCTGCTCGCCGATATCGAAGTCGGTTTCGATCGGATGCGGAATCTCCTCTTCCGGCGGGATGCTGGTATCTGCCATGTCGCGCGTCTCTCCCTGGTTGGCGGGGGCCGCAGTGACGGACCCCCGTCGGTTCCGATGCCTCTATACCAGAGTTGAGCCAAAAAGCAGAGGTCGGACCGGCCATGACGCCGCTTCGGGGCCGGTTTGCGACCTTTTCGGCCGCCAGATCAACCGGCTGCGACAGGCCGCGCTGTGCAGCGCCGCTGACGGAAGGCCAATGGATGTGTATCCTGAACAAGCCGTTCCGTCGCGGTGAGGGCGGTCGCAGGGAGAGAGACGATGACAGAGTATACGGGCGGGTGCCTCTGCGGCGCCACGAGATACCGGGTTTCCGAGGCGCCGCGTTTCGCGATCAAGTGCTTCTGTACCGATTGCCAGCGGGCCACGGGCGGCGGTCACGCGCCGCAATTCGCCGTCGGCAAGGAGGCCGTCACGCTTTCGGGGCCCCTGAAGCACTATGCGGCGAATTCCGATGCCGGCAGCGATCTCGATTTCGGATTCTGCGGCAATTGCGGCTCGTCGATCACAAAGTCGACGACCCGGGCCGAGGGGCTGCTCTTCCTCTATGCCGGGTCGCTCGACGATCCCTCGGTCATGCCGGCGCCGAAACCGGTCTACGAAGCCTCCCGGCGGAACTGGGATACCGCCTGATGCGCCGCGGCAGGGCCGGGGCAGGGCGGCCCGCGCCGCTGCGCGGCAGTCGCTATTGCATTGACTAGCCTGCGCGGCTTTGGCACCTGTTGGGTTTCCGATCTGAAGGACCAATCGAGATGATCACACCTGTCCTGCCGACCTACAACCGTGCGCCCATGTCCTTCGTAAAGGGCGAGGGGTCCTGGCTGATCGAGGCGGACGGGCGACGGTTCCTGGATCTCGGCGCGGGCATCGCGGTCTGCGCGCTCGGCCATGCCCATCCGGCGCTGGTGAAGGCGATCACCGACCAGGCGGGGGCGCTCTGGCACACGTCGAACCTCTACCACATCCCGCAGCAAGAGGCGCTGGCCGACAAGCTCGTGGCCGAGACCTTCGCCGACACCGTCTTCTTCACCAATTCCGGCACCGAGGCCTGCGAGCTTGCCGTCAAGATGACGCGGCGGCACTGGTACGACGAGGGCCAACCCGAGCGGGTCGAGATCATCACCTTCGAGGGCTCGTTCCACGGCCGCTCCTCCGCCGCGATCGCGGCGGCGGGGTCGGAGAAGATGACCAAGGGCTTCGGCCCGCTGCTGCCGGGTTTCGTCAACCTCAAGTTCGGCGACCACGAGGCCCTGCGCGCCGCTGTCAGCGACAAGACCGCCGCCATACTGGTCGAGCCGGTTCAGGGCGAGGGCGGCATCCGCCCGTTGCCGGATCAGTGCATGAAGGGCCTGCGCGATCTCTGCGACGAGACCGGCGCGCTGCTGATCTTCGACGAGGTACAATGCGGCATGGGCCGGACCGGCAAGCTCTTCGCGCATGAATGGTCCGGGATCAGCCCCGACATCATGATGGTCGCCAAGGGCATCGGCGGCGGCTTTCCACTGGGCGCGGTGCTGGCCACCGAAGCCGCCGCGGACTGCATGGTCGTGGGCACCCACGGCTCGACCTATGGCGGCAACCCGCTGGGCTGCGCGGTCGGTCTGGCGGTGATGAACGTCATAACCGCGCCCGGCTTTCTCGACGAGGTGAACCGCAAGGCGGGGACCTTCCGGCAGAAACTCGAAGGGCTGGTCGCGGCGCATCCGGACGTCTTCGAAACCGTGCGCGGCACCGGGCTGATGTTGGGGCTGAAATGCAAGCTGACCAACGCCGATCTGGTCAAGGCGGGCTACGGCGAAGAACTGTTGACAGTGCCCGCCGCCGACAACGTGATACGCCTGCTGCCACCGCTGACGATCAGCGAGGACGAGATCGCCGAGGCCGTCGCCCGGCTCGATCGCGCCGCGGCCAGCCTCACGGCAAAGGCCGCCTGACCTTCTTCCTTTCGCAAATATCCTCGGGGTGAATTGACCCCGCCGGGCGGGGCCAAGAGGGGCCGAAAGCCCTTCACTCTTTCCACGAAAGCAGAACCATGAACCATTTTCTGGACATCCACACCACCGATCCCGCCGCCTTGCGGGGGATGATCGACGCCGCCAAGTCGATCAAGAAGGCGCGCGCAGGCAAGCCCAAGGGCACCCGCGATGCCGACCAGCCGCTGGCCGGGCATATGGTGGCGCTGATCTTCGAGAAACCCTCGACCCGTACCCGCGTCTCGTTCGATGTCGGCGTGCGCCAGATGGGCGGCGAGACCATGGTGCTGTCGGGGTCCGAGATGCAGCTTGGCCATGGCGAGACGATTGCCGACACCGCCCGCGTCCTGTCGCGCTATGTCGACCTGATCATGATCCGCACCTTCGAGGAACAGACGCTGCTGGAAATGGCTGAATATGCGACCGTGCCGGTAATCAACGGGCTGACCAACCGCACCCATCCCTGCCAGATCATGGCCGACGTTATGACCTTCGAGGAACATCGCGGCCCGATCGCGGGCAAGAAGGTGGTCTGGACCGGCGACGGCAACAATGTCTGCGCCTCGTTCCTGCATGCTGCGGGGCAGTTCGGCTTCGATTTCACCTTCACCGGGCCGGCGACGCTCGATCCCGAGGATCAGTTCGTCGGCCTCGCCCGGAAATCCGGCGTCAGCATCCAGATCGAGCGCGATCCGATGAAGGCGGTCGAGGGCGCCGATCTGGTCGTCACCGACACCTGGGTGTCGATGCATGACAGTCAGTCCTCGCGCGAACGGCGGCACAACCAGCTTCGTTCCTACCAGGTGAACGAGGCGCTGATGGCGGCGGCGAAACCGGATGCTCTCTTCATGCATTGCCTGCCGGCGCACCGCGACGACGAGGCGACGAGCGCCGTGATGGATGGCCCCAATTCGGTGATCTTCGACGAGGCCGAGAACCGGCTGCATGCGCAGAAGGCGATCATGCGCTGGTGTCTCGGAATGTGACCCGGGGGGCGCCTCCGGCCACGAAACAGGGCTCGCGGCGCCGTTTCGCGGGAGGGCCGAAGGTCCAGCAGGTCAGGCGAATGTGGCGTATAGCGCCAGGAAGATCAGGGCCGAAAGCGCTGCGGCGGCCGGAACCGTGATGACCCACGCCGCGACGATGGTCATGAAATGCGACCGCCGGACCAGCTTGCGGCGGCGGCGTTCCTGCGGCGCGATCCGTGTGCCGTCGGGGTATTGCAGGCTGCGGTCGCGGGCGCGCCGCTCTTCCCACCATTCGCGGAAGAACCCGACACCGAAGACCCCACCGACCGCGATATGGGTGGAACTGACCGGCAGGCCCAGCCACGAGGCGATGATCACGGTGATCGCCGCCGAAAGGGCGACGCAATAGGCGCGCATCGGATTGAGCTTGGTGATCTGGCTGCCGACCATCCGGATCAGTTTCGGCCCGAACAGCACGAGGCCGAACGAGATGCCGAACGCGCCGATCACCATGACCCAGAGCGGGATCGAAACCTTGCCGGCGAACTCCCCGAACTGCTCGGCATGGACGATGGCGGCCAGCGGCCCGACGGCATTGGCGACATCATTGGCGCCATGCGCGAAAGACAGAAGCCCGGCGGAAATCACCAGCGGCAGGCCGAACAGCACCTTGAGCGAGCGTTTGCGGTTCTCCATCCCCTCGGACTGGCGGCGGATCAGCGGGGTGGCCAGCAGGTAGCAGCCGATCCCCGAGATCAGGCCGATCAGAAGCGCGCTGCCCATGTCGATCTCGATGATCTTCTTCAGGCCTTTCAGCGCCAGATAGGTCGCGAAGGTTCCCGCCATGACGCCGATCAGCACCGGGACCCAAGTACGCGCCGCGGCAATCTTGTCCTCGCGGTAGACGATCTGCGTCTTGATGAAGGCGAGAAAGAGTGCCGCGATCAGGCCGCCCAGAAGCGGTGAGATCACCCAGCTGGCGGCAATTGCCCCCATGTTGGTCCAGTTGACGGCGGCAAAGCCCGCCGCCGCGATCCCCGCACCCATCACGCCGCCCACGACCGAATGGGTCGTCGAGACCGGCGCGCCGAACCAGGTCGCGAGGTTGACCCAGAGTGCGGAAGAGATCAGTGCCGCCATCATCGCCCAGATGAAGACCTCGGTATTGGCGACCGAGGCCGGATCGATGATGCCCTTCGAGATCGTCGAGACCACGTCGCCCCCGGCCAGAAGCGCCCCGGCGGTCTCGCACAAGGCCGCGATGGCGATCGCGCCGCCCATGGTCAGCGCATTGGCACCAACCGCGGGGCCCATATTGTTGGCAACATCATTGGCGCCGATATTGAGCGCCATGTAGGCCCCGAAGGCCGCGGCGGCGATGACAACATAGGATGTCGGCTGCATGCCGAAGAACAGCGCCGCCCCGAGGGCTGCCAGCACGATGAAGGCCAGCGAAATGCCCGTCCCCAGAAGCGGCCGCGAGACATAGAGCGTGGCATATTCGACCCGAGCGATCCGGTTGAGATCCTTGTCGAGCGTGCGCCACTGATTGTCTGTCTGCCCTGTCGACACGTTCCTACCCGCCCAGCTTCTGCGCTGAGGGGCTACCGGCTGACCGGAGGGATTTCAATGGAAACCTGCGGTGGCGGGCTAGAAGACCCGCAAAATATCCTGAAGCTGGGGTTCGTTCACCATCTCGGCGGCCCTGACCGGGCTGACCCACTTGCGCCTGCGCTCCTCGCGTTCGGGGAAGTCGCGCGACAGATGCGCGACCTCGACCGGGAAGACCTGCGTCGAACAGGTCGCCTCGGCGCCACCCTCGAAGTGCTTGACATATTCGAACGTGCCGATCGGATCGTTGGCGATGCGCCCGTCCTTCACTCCGGCTTCCTCCCAGGCCTCGTGCAGCGCCGAGCCGGCCTCGTCCAGCCCGTCCACGGGCCAGCCCTTGGGCAGGATCCAGCGGCCGGTATCGCGGCTGGTGATCAGCAGCACTTCCTTGCCGGAACTGCGTTTGCGGTAGCACAATGCAGCCACCTGCACCCGCTTGGGGCGTCTCAGTAATGGGTCCAAGATTTCAGACCACGCTTTTTGCAAAAGCCGTGTCATGTGCGCTAACCTGCCGTTTCTTGTTTTATAAGTTATACTTATTAGGTGAAAATAATGTGAATTGCAAGTTATCCACAGTCACGTCTGCGTTTCTGCCGGGAACGGTCGAACGGATCGGGGTTTGCCTGTATGCTGTGCTCAGCACCATGGTAGACAGTAGCGATACGGGAGGGGTACGGCATGACCAAGGCTAGGATCGGGTTGGTGGGACTGGCCGTGATGGGCGCGAACCTGGCGCTCAACATCGCCGAAAAGGGCTTTCCGGTCGCGGTCCACAACCGCACGACGCAGCGGATCAAGGACTTTCTCGACGAGGCCGGCGATCTGGCCGAGAACATCGTGCCTTGCGAGACGCCCGAGGCGCTGGTCGCGGCCCTGTCTAAGCCGCGCGCGATCATCATCATGGTCAAGGCCGGGGCGGCGGTCGATGCGGTGATCGAGGGGCTGAAACCGCTGCTCGACAAGGGCGACATGATCATCGATGCTGGCAACGCCAATTTCCACGATACCCGCCGCCGGGAAAAGGCGTTGGCCGCCGACGGCCTGTCCTATATCGGTATGGGCGTATCGGGCGGCGAGGAGGGCGCGCGCCACGGCCCCTCGATCATGGTCGGCGGCAAGGCCGAAAGCTACGCCGTCATCCGCGATATCGTCGAGGCGATCGCGGCGAAATACAAGGGCGACCCCTGTGCCGCGCATCTCGGTCCCGACGGGGCCGGGCATTTCGTCAAGACGGTGCATAACGGCATCGAATATGCCGACATGCAGATGATCGCCGAGGTCTACGGGCTGCTCCGCGACGGCGACCACCGGTCGCCGGTCAAGATCGGCAAGCTGTTCGAAGAATGGAACGAGGGCCCGCTCCGGTCCTATCTCGTCGAGATATCGGGCATCGTGCTGCAGGCCGTGGACCCTGTGACGGACGGGCCGATGGTCGACATGATCCTGGACCGGGCCGGGCAGAAGGGCACCGGCCGCTGGACGGTGATCGAGGCGCTGAGCCTTGGCCAGTCGGCCTCGACCATCGAGGCGGCGGTCGGCGCGCGGTCCTGGTCGGCGATGAAAGAGGCGCGGGTGGCGGGCGAGGATCTGCTGTCCGCCGCGCGGCCTTCCGTCAAGGAGGCGCATGCGGTGCTCGACGGCGATCTGGAAAAGGCGCTGCTGGCGGCCAAGATCGTGGCCTATTCGCAAGGCTTCGCGCTGCTCGCCGCGGCCTCGGAGGAATTCGGCTGGGAGCTCGACCTGGGCCGGATCGCCGAGATCTGGCGCGAAGGCTGCATCATCCGCTCGGCGATGCTCGACGGCATGGCGCGGGCGGCGCGGGACGGGCTGCCGCATGGCCAGCTGATCTTCGCGCCGGGTTTCTCTGACAAGATGGCGGCCTCGGCAAATGCGCTGCGCCGCACGGTCGCGGCGGCGGTGCTGAAGGGGCTGCCGGTGCCGGCCTTCTCGGCGGCCCTGGCCTATTTCGACACGATGCGGCGGGGCCGCGGAACCACCGACCTGATCCAGGCGCAGCGCGACTTCTTCGGGGCGCATGGGTTCGAGCGGCTGGATGGCGGCGCAGGCCATCACGGGCCCTGGGGCAGCGGGCTGAAAGGCTAGAAAGCGGAGCCGCCTTGCCGTGGCACGACATGTCCCGCGCCCCTCGTCCCGAAGGGCACGGCAGCGGGCTCAGGTCCTTGCGGTGGGGCAAGGAACGGCGGTCAGGCCCTTCGGGGTTTGGCGCGCAGCGTCGGTTCGGCTGCGGTAGGATCCTCGGGCCAGGGATGTTTGGGATAGCGGCCGCGCATGTCCTTGCGGACTTCCGTGTAGGAGCTGGCCCAGAAACCGGGCAGATCCATCGTGGTCTGGACCGGTCGGCCGGCAGGGGACAGCAGCGTGATCCGTAGCGGTTGTCCGACGACGGTCGGATGCTCGGTCGTGCCGAACATTTCCTGCAGGCGGACGGCGATTTCGGGGGCCTCGCCGCCATAGTCGATCGGCACCCGGCGGTCCATCGGCGTAGTGAAATGCGAGGGCGCAAGGCGGTCGACCTGCTGCAACTGCTCCCAGGTCAGCCGGGCGCGCAGGGGATCGGCAAGGTCGAGGTTGCGGATGTCGGCAGCGGTCCGCACGCCGGAAAGATGCGGCAGCAGCCAGTCTTCCATCGAGTCGAGCAGTGCGGCATCCGAAACATCGGGCAGGTCCGCGCCGCCTGCCCGGCTGAGTTCCACGCGGGCCTGAAACCGGCGGACGGGATCAGAGAAGGGCAGGCCGAGTTCCCGGACACCGTCGAGTGCTGCGCGGGCGACGGCTTCGGGCGGGGCGTCGCTCCAAGGACGGTCCGACAGCGCCAGCGCACCGAACATCTCCTGCTCGCGGGCGATGACCCGGCCCTCGCGGCGCGACCAGCAACAGGTCTGCTGCCAGGAAACGCGATCTGGATAGAGGCCGCGCAATTCGGAGTCGGTCAGGATCGCGGCAAGCCGAATGCGGGCCTCGGTGGCATCTCCGTCAAGATCCAGCGCCACGATCAGGCGGGCGCTGGCGAGCGGATCGGCTTCCTGCAGAATGGCCCCCTTGCCGCCGGACAGGATGTAGCGCGGCGCGTCGCCGGGCCGCCGCAGCCCGATCCGGTCGGGATAGGCCAGCGCCGCCATTTCCGGCCAGCCGAAATCTTCCACTGAGGCGGGCGCGGCATTGGCCAGCCGTTTCGCCTCTGCACGGATGCGGGCGAGCGTGGCGGCATTGGCGTCCGTGTCACGACCACCCTCCAATGCGCGCTTGCGCAGCATCAGGTCGCTTGCCGCACCCCTCAACGGGTCGCGGTCGGCCAGCAGTGCCGCGAGCGGCGCCGCCGCCATGCCGGCGACCGTCAACATATGGCCAAGGCGCGGATGCAGCGGCAGCGCGGCCAGCGCCTTGCCGTGAGCGGTAATCCGGCCCTCGATATCGAGCGCGCCGAGATCGGCCAGAAGCGCCCGTGCCTCGGCGAAGGCGCCGGGATTGGGTGGCGTCAGGAAGGCCATGCCGTCGGTGTCCACTGCGCCCCAGAGTGCCAGATCGAGCGCCAGCCCCGCCAGATCGGCCGAGGCGATTTCGGCGGGCGGGTAGGCCTGCATCCCGCCCTCCTCGCCTTTCGTCCACATCCGATAGCAGATTCCTTCGGCGAGTCGCCCGGCGCGGCCGCGGCGCTGCTCGGCCTCGGCCTTGGTGACCCGCTCGGTCACCAGCCGCGACATGGCCCATCCGGGATCGAACCGGGCGCGGCGGGCGCGGCCGCAATCGACGACGACGCGGATGTCTTGGATGGTCAGTGAGGTTTCGGCAATGGCAGTAGCCAGCACCACCTTGCGCCCCGAGAGGGCCGGCGCGATCGCGGCACGCTGGGCAGCGAAATCCATCGCCCCGAAAAGCGGGTGCAACGTGCAATCGCCGGGCAGGCGATCTTTCAGCTGACCTTCGACACGACGGATCTCGCCCTCGCCGGGCAGGAAGACCAGCACCCCGCCCGCAGTCTCGGCGACCGCCTGTGCGACCAGATCGGCGGCGGCGGACTCAAAACGCAGCTCCTTCGGCAGAGGCCGGTCGAGCCAGCGGATTTCGACCGGAAAGGCGCGGCCTTCCGAGGTGATCACCGGTGCCGCGCCCAGCATCGCTGCGACCGGACCCGCATCGAGCGTCGCAGACATCACTAGCAGGATCAGGTCCTCGCGCAGCGCGCCGCGCACTTCCCAGGCCAGCGCAAGGCCCAGATCGGCATTCAGCGAGCGCTCGTGGAACTCGTCGAAGATCACCGCGCCGATGCCCGCCAGCGACGGGTCCGACTGAATCATCCGGGTCAGGATGCCCTCGGTGACGACCTCGATCCGCGTCGCTTTCGAGACCTTCGCCTCGCCGCGGATCCGGTATCCCACGGTCTGTCCGACCGCCTCGCCCAGAGTGTCGGCCATCCGCTCGGCGGCGGCACGGGCGGCCAGCCGGCGCGGTTCCAGTATCAGGGTCCGGCCCGCCGTCAGCCCAGCGTCATGCATCGCCAGCGGCACCAGCGTGGTCTTGCCGGCCCCCGGCGGCGCCTGCAGCACGGCGCGGCCGTGTGCGCCGAGCGCATCCAGCAAAGCGGGCAGGGCCTCGGTGATGGGCAGGTCGGGCAGGGTCATGCGGCCTTATCCGCGATCCTTCCGGGCAATTCCAGAGCACGGGCGGCGATGCGTCTGGACAGGCCCCGGCGATCCGGGCAGAACCGCGGCATGACAGGGAATGACATCGGAGATCTGGCGAAACGCGTGCTGGCGGGCGAACGCCGGGCGCTGGCCCGCACGATCACGCTGATCGAAAGCGCGCGCGAGGATCACCGCGCCGAGGCGGCGGCCCTCCTGGAGGAGGTCCGTGCGCCAGACCGGCAGGCATTGCGGATCGGGCTTTCTGGCACGCCCGGCGTCGGCAAGTCGACCTTCATCGAAAGCTTCGGGCTGATGCTGACGCAGTCGGGCCTGCGGGTCGCGGTGCTGGCCGTCGATCCCAGTTCGGCGCGGTCGGGCGGCTCGATTCTCGGCGACAAGACCCGGATGGAGCGGTTGTCGCGCGACCCGAACGCCTTCATCCGCCCCTCGCCCAGTCAGACCCATCTGGGCGGCGTGGCGCGGCGCACCCGTGAGGCGGTAGAGCTGTGCGAGGCGGCCGGCTTCGACGTGGTCCTGATCGAGACCGTCGGCGTCGGGCAATCCGAAACCGTTGTGGCCGAGATGTCGGACCTCTTCGTGCTGTTGCTGGCGCCGGCGGGCGGCGACGAGCTGCAGGGGGTAAAGCGCGGCATCATGGAGATCGCCGACCTGATCCTCGTCAACAAGGCCGACGGCGATCTGAAGCCCGCCGCAATGCGGACCTGCGCCGACTATGCCGGGGCGCTTCGCCTCTTGCGCCGCAGGGCGCGCGACCCCAGGGGGTTCCCCAAGGCGATGACCGTCTCGGCGCTCGAACAGGACGGGCTGAAAGCCGCCTGGGCCGAGATGCAGGCCCTGGCCCACTGGCGCAGGCAAAACGGCGTCTGGGACCGGCGCCGGGCCGAGCAGGCACGGCACTGGTTCGAACTTTCGGTGCGCCAGAGCCTGATCGACTGGATCACCGCAGAGCCGGAGCTGAAGGCGAAAATGCACGACCTGTCGGGCCGGGTGGCAGAGGGCGGCCTCTCGGCAAGTGCGGCGGCCGCAGAGGTGCTGGCGCTGGTCAAAAAGGCGCGATGAATCGCTTGACGCGGCCCGCGTCACGCCATAAACACCCGTCCAGAATTCAGGGCGCTGCCCCAGGGCAGTGCCCGTTTGCGTTGAAGTTACCGTCTTGAAAGACAAACGAACGAAGGAGCGAGACAATGTCGCGCCGTTGCGAACTGACCGGAAAAGGCCCGATGTCTGGCAATAATGTCAGCCATGCCAACAACCGTACCCGCCGCCGGTTCCTGCCGAACCTGAACGATGTGTCGCTGATTTCCGACGCGCTGGGCCGCAGCTTCAAGCTGAAGATCTCGGCATCGGCGCTGCGCTCGGTTGATCACCGCGGCGGTCTGGATGCGTTTCTGGCCAAGGCCAAGGACGAAGAGCTTTCGTACAACGCACTGAAAATAAAGAAGGAAATCGCAAAGGCCCGGGCCGCCGCCTGAGTCTTTCGACCTGACCACATCATCAGGCCCCGCATGTCGTGTGCGGGGCTTTTTGCTGATTCCCTTTCTGCCCGCGTGACAGCAGCCCAAAGGCTTGCTAGCAAGTCGGGGGTGAAGCTCGAACGAGGGTGAAGTGACAGTGACGGTTGAAGAAACCAGCCTACCGGGCCTGCTGGTCGTGACACCGGCGCGCCATGGCGACGAGCGCGGATTCTTCAGCGAAAGCTGGAATCGCGCCGCATTGGCAGAGCAGGGAATCGATATCGACTTCGTGCAGGATAACCATTCGCTTTCGCAAAACGTCGGCACCGTTCGCGGCTTGCACTTCCAGGCCCCGCCCCATGCCCAGGCCAAGCTCGTGCGCTGCGGCCGGGGCCGGCTCTACGATGTGGCCGTCGATATCCGCGCGGGCTCGCCCACCTTCGGCAAATGGGTCGGCGTCGAACTCTCGTTCGAGAACGGCAAGCAGATTCTGGTCCCCGAAGGGTTCCTGCACGGCTTCGTCACGCTCGAGCCCGAGACCGAGATCATCTACAAATGTTCGGACTATTATGCCCCCGAATCCGATGGCGCGGTTCGCTACAATGATCCCGAGATCGGCATCGACTGGGGCATCACACCGGATCAGGCGGTGATCTCCGAAAAGGACGCAGCGGCGCCGCTGCTGTCGGAGATCGAAACACCCTTCGTCTACGAGGCCTGCCGATGACCATCCTTGTGTTTGGCAAGACCGGGCAGGTCGCCACCGAGTTGCAGCGGCAGGGCGATGTCGTGCCCCTGGGCCGCGGCGATGCCGACCTTTCGCATCCCGCCTCCTGTGCCGCCGCGATCGCGCGGATCCGGCCCTCGGCGGTGATCAATGCCGCCGCATATACGGGCGTCGACAAGGCCGAGATAGAGGAGGGCCTCGCCACCACTGTCAACGGCGCCGCGCCCGGGGCAATGGCAACCGCAGCGGCAGAGCTTGGCGTGCCGTTCCTGCATATCTCGACCGATTACGTCTTCAACGGCACCGGCGACCGGCCCTGGCTGCCCGAGGATGTGCCGAGTCCGCTCGGCGCCTATGGCCGCACGAAACTGGCGGGGGAAACCGCCACCCATGCCGCGCACGGCCAGTGGGCGGTGCTGCGCACATCCTGGGTGTTCTCGGCGCATGGCGCGAATTTCGTGAAGACCATGCTGCGGCTCGGGGCGGCGCGCGACGAGTTGCGCGTCGTCTCCGATCAGGTCGGCGGGCCGACCGCAGCGGCCGATATCGCGGCGGCGCTTCTGGCGATGGCCCGGCAGATGCGCGACGATCCGGCCAAGGGCGGCACCTATCATCTCAGCAGCAAACCCTCGGTCAGCTGGGCGGATTTCGCCTGCGAGATCTTCGCGCAGTCCGGCCTTTCGGTCAGAGTCACGCCGATCCCGGCCAGCGAATATCCGACTCCGGCGCAGAGGCCCGCCAATTCGCGGCTCGATTGCAGCAGCTTGGAACGGGATTTCGGGATTGCCCGGCCGGACTGGAAGGCTAGCCTCGCCACTGTGCTGGCCGAACTGAAGTAACCATTCAGGAACCATATTTTGGACATCTGGGCCTGCGACAAGACCGCGGGACGCAAGGACGATAAGCATATGAAGCTACTGGTAACGGGCGGCGCGGGATTCATCGGCTCGGCTGTGGTGCGGCAGGCGATCGCGGCGGGCCATCAGGTCGTCAATCTCGATGCGCTGACCTATGCCGCCTGCCTCGCCAATCTCGACAGCGTTGCGGGTCACCCGAACTACGCCTTCGAGCACGGCAATATCTGCGATGCCGACGCACTCGCCCGCATCTTCGGACAGCACTGGCCCGACGCGGTGATGCATCTGGCCGCCGAAAGCCATGTCGACCGTTCGATCGACGGGCCGGGCGCCTTCATCGAAACCAACGTGACCGGCACCTATCAGCTGCTGGAGGCGGCGCGGACCTACTGGCAGGGCGCGGGCCGGCCAGAAAGCTTCCGTTTCCACCACATCTCGACCGATGAAGTCTATGGCTCGCTCGGTGCCACAGGCATGTTCACCGAAACGACACCTTACGCGCCGAACAGCCCCTATTCCGCCTCCAAGGCCGCCAGCGATCATCTGGCGCGCGCCTGGCATGAAACCTACGGCCTGCCGGTGCTGGTGACCAATTGCTCGAACAATTACGGGCCCTATCACTTCCCGGAAAAACTCATCCCCGTCATCATCCTGAACGCGCTGGCGGGCAAACCGATCCCGATCTACGGGAAGGGGGAGAACATCCGCGACTGGCTTTTCGTCGAGGATCACGCCGATGCCCTGCTGACGGTCCTGACCCGGGGCCGGATGGGCCGGACCTACAATATCGGCGGCGAGAACGAGGCCACGAACCTCGACATCGCCAGGACGATCTGCGGCATTCTCGACCGGCTGCGCCCCGGTGCGGGGCCTCATGCCGACCAGATCACCTTCGTCGCCGACCGCCCGGGCCACGACCTGCGCTATGCGATCGACCCGACGCGGATCCGCACCGAACTCGGCTGGCGGCCCTCGGTCACGCTGGCCGAAGGTCTGGAGAAAACCGTAGCCTGGTATCTGGAAAACGAGGACTGGTGGCGCCCCCTGCTGGACCGCGAGGGTGTGGGCAAAAGGCTGGGGGCCAAAGCAGGATGAAGGGGGTCGACCCATGACCAAACGCAAGGGCATCATTCTGGCGGGCGGCTCGGGCACGCGGCTCTACCCCGTCACCATGGGATCATCGAAACAGCTTCTGACGATCTACGACAAGCCGATGGTCTATTTCCCGCTCTCGACGCTGATGTTCGCGGGCATCCGCGAAATCGCGGTCATCACCACGCCGGACGACCAGGCGCAGTTTCGGCGGCTTCTGGGCGACGGCGCGCAATGGGGGCTGTCGCTGACCTACATCACCCAGCCAAGCCCTGACGGGCTGGCGCAGGCCTTCATCCTGGCCGAGGCGTTCCTCGACGGCGCGCCCTCGGCGCTGGTTCTGGGCGACAATATCTTCTTCGGCCACGGGCTGCCGGAACTGCTGGCCAGCGCCGACCAGCGCACCACCGGCGGCACCGTCTTCGGCTACCGCGTCTCGGACCCGGAACGCTACGGCGTCGTCGGCTTCGATCCCGAGGGGCAGGTGCGCTCGATCATCGAAAAGCCAGACAAACCTGCCTCGAACTACGCCGTCACCGGGCTCTATTTCCTCGATGCCGAGGCCCCGGTCCGGGCGCGTCATGTCAAGCCCTCGGCCCGCGGCGAGCTCGAGATCACCACGCTGCTCGAGATGTACCTCGCCGACGGCACCCTCACGGTAGAGAAAATGGGCCGCGGATTCGCCTGGCTCGACACCGGCACCCATGACAGCCTGCTCGACGCCGGAAACTTCGTGCGCACCCTGCAAAAACGGCAGGGTCTGCAGGTCGGCTCGCCCGACGAGATCGCCTTTTTCCTCGGCTGGATCGGACGCGACCAGCTGTTGCGCCGGGCCGAAATCTTCGCAAAGAACGAATACGGCATCTACCTGCAGGCGCTGGCCGAAACCGGCCCCTGACAGACCTCAGAAGAATACGAATGCATCCGCCAGACCGGAAAGATCGCTGAAATTCAGCTGCGTGATGCTGTCATCGCCAAAATCGAGCACGGTATCATTGCCGACGATGCGCGCATCGTCGGCAACGACCTGGGCGACACTGGCGGGTGGCGTGTCGAATATCTCCTGGTTCATGTACAGGCGATCGTAGCGCGATGAAATCCCTGATCCGGTCATGGCCGCGATCCGGATGGAAGCAAAAGCGGTCGCGGCGATCCGCGCCTTACATGTAGTCATCGCCCGAATCGGGATAGAAGCGGTCGCTGCCCTCATGACCCCACGTCGAATCGTTGCCCTCGCCGCCGAACAGCCGGTCAGCGCCCGGCCCTCCAATCAGAATGTCGTTTCCGAGCCTGCCTGACAGGGTCTCCGAGCCCGCAGTGCCGATCAGGATGTCGTCATCCTCGGTGCCGGCGATCAGGCCGACATTCGGCACCGGGTCGCTGTTCATGACGATCGGCGGCCGGTCGAGGTTGAAGGCCGGTCTCAGCGTCAGGTCGGCCTTGGTCAGCGGATTGCCGTCGGCCGTGCGGATGATGAAGGTCTCATCCTCGAAGATCAGCGTCGCGCCGTCGCCGGTCGCGAGAAACGTCATCTGATCGAGGCTGTAGAGGCCCTCGATGAAGAACAGGTCGAACTGATCGAGTCCGCGCTGGAAATCCCGCATGGTGTCGATCTCGCCATCGGCATGGAACACGAACATGTCCCGCCCGTCGCCACCATAGAGGATGTCGCTGCCCGCGCCGTCGATCAGCACGTCATCGCCCGCAAGTCCGTAGAGGATGTCGTCACCGGCAGTCCCCAGCAGCATGTCGTCCTTGGCCGTGCCGGTGATGCTCTCGCCCGCCGAGCTTTCCATCTGCGTGACGCCGCGATTGGAGAGATTGTAGGTGAAATGCGAGATGCCCGCCTCGACCCCCGAGGCGCCGGCGATGTGCAGGGCACTCTGCTCCGCGACGATGGCCAGTGCGGAGGGGTTGTCGAGCACCGTCGCCGCCGTATCCGCGAACGAACCGAGATGCAGCAGCTTGCCGTCGGGCCGGAAGCGGAACAGCGAAAAGCCGTCTTCGCTGCCCGCCGCGACCACATCGGTGATGCCGTCGATCTCGGTGGTCTCGAGCCGCACGATCTCCGCCAACCGCGTATGCTGGCTGTCGATCACGTGATCGACCGCTTGGAACGAGCCATCGGGCTCCAGCGACAGGACCGAGATCGAGGAGCTTTCCGCGCCGGCGAGCAGCACGTAGGGCTGGCCATCGACCACTACGGCCCGCAAGGCCACGCCATCGCCCGCGCCAAGCCCGTCCGCCGCGCCCATCTCGGCGACGTAAGTGACCACGCCCGCCTCCGACAGGCTGTAGCTGATCACGCTGTCATTGCCCTCGGAACCGGCCAGCATCCAACTCTGGCCGTAGACATCGAGCGTCACCAGGTCGGAGAGCCTGCCCTCGCCATTGTCGCCCGCCGCGACGAAGGCCGACATCGCGCCGTTCGTGACCGTGGCCACCGCCAGCCCTGCCTCCCCGGGCTGCGTTGCCACGACAGCTGTGCAGCACCGGTCGACGCCCCGACCGCCCGCAGCATATCGCCCTCGAACCCGCTGTTGAGAGGGCTGATCGCGATGGCGGAACGGTCCTCGCCCGACGCGGCCGCCAGTTCCGCCGACATCCGGCCCGCCGACAGGTAGTAATCGTGGGTCCCGAACTCGGCCAGCAGATAGCCGTCATGCGCGGCCCCCAGAAAACTGTTGCCCTGAAAGCTCGCACCGCCCTCCAGTTCGACACTGACGAACCGCGCCGTGCCGCCTTGGCCGGCAAATCCGGTCAGGCCCAGCCCGCCGGATCCGGTCACGAAATCCAGATCGTGACTATCCGCCCCGAACGGCGCAAAACCAGCGACCAGCGTTTCAACGAAAACGATCTGTCCCATGACAAGCCCATTTACCCAGCATCGTCATCATGCCGGGCCAATCTGGGACAATGCTCTTGAGTTGACCTCACCAGACCATGGCAAAGGCCAGCCAGATGCCTTGAATTGAAACCTTTTCCGCCCTCCCCCGGTCAGTAGGGGTCCTTCGGCCCGCGATTCTCCGACAGGCTGTCCTGCCCGCGCTCCACCAGCTGCTCGATCGCGTCGGCGAGGTGGATCTTGTCGATATGGTGATCGCCGCGCGCGACCCGGATCCGGTGCGCCGTGATCATCACGTCGGCATGACTCGCCCCCATCGGCGGCTCGAACCGGTAGCTCGCCAGCTCGATCAAGAGTCCCATCGGATCCTTGAAATAGATCGAATCCATGAAGCCCCGATCCTTCGGCCCGCTATGCTTGATGCCGCGCTCGTCGAGCCGCTCGACCGCCTGCCAGAACGTCGCTTGGCTGACCGAGAATGCCAGGTGATGCACACAGCCCGGCTGCGTCGGCGTGCGGCGCGGATCGGGCTTGCGGGTCTCGTTGGTGAAGACCGTGATCAGCCGCCCGTCGCCCGGATCGAAATAAATATGCCCCTCGTCGGCATTGTCGAGATTGGGTTGATCGAAGACGAACGGCATGCCCAGCACGCCCTCCCAGAAATCGATCGAGGTCTGCCGGTCGGCGCCAACCAGCGTGATGTGATGCACGCCCTGGGACTGCAGCTTGCGCATGGAACCCTCCCTTTTCCGCCAGAGTCTAGGACAATCGGCGCGCGTTCAAGGGAAAAGCGCGCCGTCCGGGTCCCGTGCGCCGGGGCGCAGCCGCCCTCAACTGCCCTCCGCCTGCACGGTCTCCTTCCAGCGCAGATACTGCAGATAGCCACGGCGGTTCACCTCGGACCGTTCGGCCGCGTTCATCTTCAGGAAGCCGTCAAGCATGACCTCCGGAAGGAACGCGAGCTTCAGCCGAAGAAACGCGGCCGAACAGGTCCATGCCTCGGCCGGGCTGAGCATCCGACTTGCCGCCGCCTCCGAGCAGAGGGCGTAGGCGGCGACCAGATCGATAGGCGGATCGGTCGCGCTGAAACCGGCCTCGCAGCCAGCGCCCTGACAGCCATCAGGCTGCTGCGCATGCGCTTTCAAACCTGAAGGACCTGCCCCCAGAACCAGCGGACCGAGCGCGAGCGCCGCGACGGATAAATTTCTGCGAATGTCAATTTTCATCGGATAATCCCTCCAGAATTGCCCCGTTCAAACGTTGCGAGAGGAGATGAGCGACGGCCACTGCCGCCGGAAACCTCTCAACGGGCAATCATCACGCTAGGCCCCGCACGTGGAGTCACCGTGAAATCAGCGTTAGTTTGGCGAGAAATCGACATCCGCGAACTGTATTTTAACTAAGAGAGCCGCTTTAAGAGGAAGACCACCCTGTCCCGCCGACCCGGACCTGATCCGGGACCTCCTGTCCGAGGCACAGGCTCGGCGACTTCATTTCTTCGATAACACCAGTTGCCGTCAGCGCCTCTCGCGGTCAACCAAGGGCAGGGCCTGCCCGCCAACTGCACCCGGTCACAGCGCTGCCGCTGCGTCCGGCGGCAAATTGGACCGCATCCGCTCAAGGCTCTCACTCGCGACCGGCAGCCAATGGTCGATCCCGCCTCTCTGGTAGACCTCCTGCGCCTTGGTCGTTCCTGCGATCGCTTCCCGCAGAAAGTCCGCCTCTCCGGTTCTGTCAAAAAGAGCTTCATTCGCATGAGCCAGTCCGTGATTGGAATAGGCCCAGTCCAGCGGTACCCGGTGGCATGTTCGTTCCTCCAGCGCGGCGCGATAGGCGGCGACGACCTTGTCCAGCCGCGCCGTGCCGCTCTCGCGGTCCCCGAGGGTCCATAGCGCATTGCCTGGGTCGTTCAACGCAGTGCCCATCTCGCCAGGGCCCGCGGCGATCTGCAGGGCGGCTTCGGCCAGCGCGATGGCGACCTGCAGATCAAGGTTGATGCCCTTGTCCCGGCCGCGCAGATGCCAGATCTCCCGCTCTCGCCGAATGGCCTCGAATTGCGCTCGGGATCTGCTTCTTCCAGCGCCACGCGCTGCAGGATCCGCCCGACCGCAGAGGGCACGTCCCGGCGCAAGAGGTCGGTATCGGTCCCGGACCGCAGCAGGTCGATCCGCGCCACGCGGATCGCCTCTTCGGTGCTGTCAAGCCCCGCCAGCGCGTCATCGACCGCCAGCGTCGCTTCCTCCAGCGCGTCCGCACCGGCGAGCCGGGCCACTTCCTGCAGCACCTCATCGAAGAAAGCGCCCGAATCGCTTGGCGTGGTACCACGCTTCTGCATCCCGATCGCGATATCGACGGCGTTCTCCAGCTCGCTCAGCGCCTGTTCGAACGTGTCGGTATCCGCTGAGATCCGCTGGGCGAGGAAGATGATCGCCTTCTCGAGGATGCCCGCCGCCGAAGGCGCCCGCGCCTTTTCCCGTTCCAGCCCTGAGACAAGCGCCCTGACCGCCTCGGTCAGTTCCTTTTTCTTCGGCCTGCAATCCGGAGCCGCAACAAGGCCCAGATCCATCAGCGCGTCGGCCGGCACCATCCGCCGGATCGGCATGCCAAGCGCGTCGGATTTGATCCCCCAGACGATGCCGACAATCGTGGTGGTGCCGCGCAGAAAGACCGGCCGGCCGCTCTCGGCGGGGATGATCGGCGCGGTGATCTCGACTGTCCCCCGCTCCATCTCGATCTTGGATATGATCCCGTCCTTTCGGGCCGGCTTGCCGGTCAGGCGCGAATGGAAGCCCGCCGTCACGATCTCGCGCTCCTCCTCCAGCGGACAGACGGTGGCGAAGCGGGCGAAGGTCTCGGCGGTTTCGAGCTTGGCCAGGATCGCGTCCAGCGCGTTGCCGGCGCGGCGGATACCGGTCACCGGAAGCGGCGTGCCGGTGGTCGCGCCGATCCGCGCCGTGCAGGTCGGCCCTTCGGGCATGACAAGGGCCGCGCTCAGCACATGCCCGCTGGCAGAGACGATAACGCCAGAGCCGCTGCTGACCACGCCCGCCTTGTCGCAGACGATCTGCACGACGATCTGGTCCTCGGCCGCCGCGAGGCTCGCATGGCCCGCCAGAATGGCCCCGAGAAGGATGCCGCGCCGCATCCGATGTTTCTCAAAGGTAATCAACAATGCAAGGATCGTAGCACAAGTCAGGCTTGTTGTTTTGGCCCGGCAAATCAACGCGGAATGGAATCCGGCAACGGGCCCTGTCCGCCGGCCCCCGATCTTCCGGCTGACAGATCGGTCCGCGTCAAATTTCGTCTCAGCCGTCCACGACCTCGATCAGACCGGCCCGGTTCAGCTGCCGAAGCGCGGCATCGACGTCGGTCGCGAGGATCTCCCTGCTCACGTCCGGAAAGACCTCACCAAGGATATCAACGATGTCTGACGCCCTGATCGGCCCCTCCAGCAGCCGCCAGATCGGCAGCATTCCCTGATCCAGCCGGAAGATGCCAACGCCATCAGTATCGGCCACGAAGGCCTCGCCCTCGATCTCCACCCCCTGGAACCCGGACCGCCGCCGATAGGCCCGCGAGCCATCAAACGGCGCGACGATCCCGCCGAAATCCGGCACTCCGCGATGCACCGTCCGCGTCACCGCCTTCCGCGTCAGCAGCCCGCCCTCGACGCTCGTCTCCAGCAGATCGGCGGCTTCCTCGAAGCTTCCGTAGGTCAGCCTGAGACAGGGCAGGTCGCGGGTGATCGCCTCAAACGCTGCCAGAGCCCGCCCGGCATGCCCAAAGCGCCCGAAATTCTGGTGAATGAGAACCGGCAGAACCTTCCCCGGATCCATCTCCCGCAACCGGGGCGCGACCTCTCCGTCCACCCGGTCGAGCGTCACGATGGCCCCCAGCGGCAGCGACGACCCGTAGGCCGCCACAGGCGCATCCGTCAGGTACTTGTACTGTCGATTCGCCGGTCCCGCATCCGCGGCCACCCAGTCGCAAAACCCCTTCGAGGCCTCCTTCGGCAACGGCACCCGCAGCCTTGGCGAGATCCCGGTGGCAAGGCCCCGCGGCACGCCGGCCCCGTCAAGGTCAACCGCCAGCACATCATCGGAGAAGACGCGATGGCCGCGCCGCGCCAGTTCCGCCGTCAGCGTGCTCTTGCCCGCGCGCCGCCCGCTCGGAAGAACAACCAGCGCATCGCCCATCGCGATACCCGCGGCATGTAGGCACAAAAGCTCGTTTCTCTGGCGCAGCCGCGACCAGTTCAACTCGACGATCAGATCGCAGATGGCATTGACCGGATTGTAACCCTTGCTCCGCGGCTCGGGTCGCAGGACCTCCACGACCCACCGGTCCCCCGAGGGGCGAACCTCGGCAAAGGGCCCCGCCGGACCCGATGCTTCGGCCAGGGGCCAGCCATGCACGACGCGCCGGAAGGCCCTTGCCATCTCCGGCGCCGCAAAGTCGATGGCCCCGTCGGCGCCATCGAAAGTCAGCTCAATCCGCTTGCCAGCCACGCTTGCCCCAACTCAAACGGCCTCTGTCAAGATGTCAGGACGCCCGAAGACCGGGCGTCAGACCGATCCGTCAGGAGCAGCTGGATTCGCTCGGGTCCCACTTGCCGCCAGCCCCGGTGCATTCCTGCGCCGTGTCAACACCGCTCGGGATGCTCGGCCGGCTTTCCTCGCTCGGCCCGCTCTCATCGCTCGGCCCGCTATTTTCGCTGGCGCCGCTGTCCTCGCTGGGGCCGCTATCGCCGCTCGGACCGCTCTTGTCACTCGGGCCGCTATTGCCGCTCGCACCGCTATTGCCGCTGCCTTCGCTCGCACGCGCCATCGACAGGGCCGTCAGCGACGGCGCCGCATAAGCCCCGACCGCAAGCCCGCTGAGGCGCAAGAGCGCCGTTCTGCGCGAAAAGGTTTCGTTTTTAGTAGACATGATGCCTCCGTCCTTGATATTTTCTGTCGCCGCCGGTTATGGTCGTGAACCGACACTTGTCCGACGCCTTCCTGCTATGGGATGATGGCGGCAGAACTGTGACGAGTCTATGGCGATTGCGTTGCCAAGAGATGAACGACTTCTGCAGCCGAGGCCGAAGGCGGACAAGGCCCGTTCCCCCGATCCGATCCCCGACCGAGTGAGCCGCTCGCCCCCGATCTGCGGGCATGCCCCGGTCCCGTCCGCATCCAACATGCCGGCCATGCCCCGCGCCCAATGCACCGCCGTCCCGGACCCGATCCGGAACCGCTTGCGAGGGCGGATGCGGCATCGTTTCTTGCGGGATAGCCCCGGCACGGAATCAAGAGCCGCTGGCACAGCTTGAAGCTCCTGACTGCGCCCGACTCTGGGGCAAAGGACTTCCGGACGTAAGGCGGTCTTGACGCAACGGAGACGCAGCAGACGACGGCAAGGCGGACGGAGCGGACTTTCGCCGCGCGACTCCCAATGGCAGTTATCTGCATATTGAGTATGCGGCGAAAAGCACAGGCCCCCCGAAGCCGCTAGACACTCGAAAATCATATCTCACATGATGCACAAATGAGCAGCGAACCTCCCGCACTCCAACTTCGTCGCGTCTAGTCGGCCAAAAGTTTCTTACGCTCTTCGAATTCCTTTGAGTCGATCTCGCCTTTGGCAAACCGCTCCTTGAGTATCGCCAATGCTCGGTCATGCGCCGGATGCCCGCCACCGACCAACCCCGGGCCGCCTACAAGCCGCAGGACATAGATCGCGCCTGCGATGATTGCGACCAGAATCAGGATCATGAATATCGGACCCAAGACCAAGCCAAAACCTCCCCACTGACCGCCGCCCCACATCATGTCATGCCCATGATAAAGCGGAACGTTCCTGCCAGGGATTTCAGCAACTTGCGCGGTCGCAGCCGTAGCGGCAATCCCCGCGCCCAAACATCCGACAATTGCAGTGGCCTTCATTTTCATTCTCCATCCCTTTAGACAGGCGTCTGGCTGCCCTAGACACAGATTTAGTCAGACCCAGGCTTGAGACTTTGATCTGGGACAAGAGGGATCCAGAAATATTCGTTATCTTGCATAAAAGATCATGGCGCGGTGATCATGCGGAGTGTGACAGTGGACGCAGCCATCTATCCCGGTGAACACTGTGGATAGCTTCAAACCAGAGGGAAAGCTCATGAGCTACACGATCAGCCGGTTGTTCAACGACAGCACTTTCGACGACATCGATGCCCGCACCCGCACAGCGCTTGCGGATAAGGGCTTTGGCGTCCTGACTGAAATCGACGTGAAGACGACGATGAAGAAGAAACTTGATGTCGAGATGCCGCCCTACCGCATCCTTGGAGCCTGCAACCCGAAAATGGCGCATCAGGCGATCGGGATGGAACCGCGCGTGGGCGCAATGCTGCCCTGCAACGTTATCGTGCGCCAAGTGACAGGCGGGGTCGAGGTCAGCGCGATCGATCCGGTGGCGTCGATGCAGGCGATCGACAATCCGGAGCTCCATGCGGTCGCCGGTCAGGTGCGCGATTTGTTGGCCGAGGCCGTCGCAGCGATCTGAGATGAGTCTGCGTACCAGCATCCTCGCGATGATAACAGTCCTCGGGCTTGCCTTGGCCTGTGTGTGGTTGATTGCGCCTTCGGCCCTGGTCGAGGCGCAGCGCCTTTTTGCCCGCGAGACGCTCGAGGCGCTGGTGGCGCAGGCGGGCCTCTGGGGGCCAGTACTGATCGTTGGCCTCATGGCCATTGCGGTTGTCGCCAGTCCGATTCCCAGTGCTCCGATCGCACTTGTTGCAGGGGCGGCTTACGGGCATCTCTGGGGTACCGTACAAGTCGTGTTGGGTGCTGAGCTTGGGGCGCTGATCGCATTTGGTCTCGCCCGTATACTCGGACACGACGTCTTGAGACGCGTGTTCGGAGATCGGATGGATGCAGGACTTCTCGGATCGCAGACCGCTTTGACGGCGACGGTTTTTGCCAGCCGCCTGATGCCCTTCGTGTCCTTTGACATGATCAGCTATGCGGCCGGGCTCAGTAGCTTGCATGTTTGGCGCTTCGCACTTGCGACCTTCGCCGGGATCGTACCGGCGAGTTTCCTCCTCGCGCATTTCGGCGGCGAGGCGGTCAGCGGAGACCTTGGCCGAACCACATGGGCGGTGCTCGGCCTCGGCCTCGTTACCGGATTGCCCTTGCTCTGGATCGCAATCCGGCGGCAGGCCAAGGAGGAAACCTGATGGCGAAGGCCATAATACCGCGATCACATTCGAGGGACGTGCTTTCTATTCTTGTCCGACGGATGATCCTGACAGCGCACCGCCGGTCTGCCAAAAGGGGGCTCTTCACCCGAGAGATCTCGGAAAACGACCAGACTTTGCGCCGCTGGTTGACGCCAGCTTGAACTGGGATTTACCAGCAGCAGAACTTCTTCAATCGCGTAATTGCCGAGACCGCCGGCATCTTCGGAGAACTGTCGAAAGCATCGAGTTGCGAGCGGGAAGTAACGAACTCGATGTAAGCTGTGGGCTCGAAGCCGCTGTTCGTCCCATTCCTGAAAAAGACCTCTGCGTGACGGCCTGATTATCGCTTGAAGGGTGGGTTCGGCCATTCTGCTTGCCCCGCTGGATTTTCAGCGGGCATAGCGATCCTGGTGGTCTGGTTCATGCGATTGCCGGGGCTTGGGGGTTGAGTTTGATC
>JBFKFZ010000015.1:0-61118 GCA_041633555.1 Paracoccaceae bacterium
CTCGACCTGAACGCGGGGGTTCACTTCGAGGAAATAGAACTTGCCGGTTTCCATATCCATCAGGAACTCGATGGTGCCGGCGCATTCGTAGCCTACATGTTCGGCAATACGCTTGCCGAGATTGCAGATCTCCTCGCGCTGTGCCGGCGAGAGGTACGGAGCGGGCGCGCGTTCGACGACTTTCTGATTGCGGCGTTGCACCGAACAGTCGCGTTCCCAGAGATGATAGATGTTGCCTTGGCTGTCGCCGAGGATCTGGACCTCTACGTGCCGGGCCCGCAGGATCATCTTTTCTAGATATCCTTCGCCATTGCCGAATGCGGCTTCGGCCTCGCGGCGGCCTTCCTTGACCTTCTCGACCAGTTCCTCGGGCTTCAGGATCGGGCGCATGCCGCGCCCTCCACCGCCCCAGGAGGCTTTCAGCATCAGCGGATAGCCAACCTCTTCCGCCTGTTTCTTGATCTTCTCCATATCGTCGCCGAGCACGTCGGTCGCCGGGATGACGGGCACGCCGGCCTTGATTGCGACTTGCCGGGCGCTGGCCTTGTCGCCAAGCGCGCGCATCGTCGCGGCCTTGGGGCCGACGAATGTAATGCCGTTCTTGGCGCAGGCATCCACGAAATCCGGATTCTCGGACAACAGGCCATAGCCCGGATGGATCGCATCCGCGCCGCATTCCAGAGCCACGCGGATAACCTCGTCGATCGAAAGATAAGCCGCGACCGGGCCCAGCCCTTCGCCTATCTTGTAGGCCTCGTCGGCTTTGAAGCGGTGCAGGCAGAGCTTGTCTTCCTCGGCGTAGACCGCGACGGTACGTTTCCCAAGCTCATTCGCAGCGCGCATCACGCGGATCGCGATCTCTCCACGGTTGGCGATCAGGATCTTGGTGAACTCGGGCATGGCAACCTCCGTTAATGCGCGCTGGCTTCTGGACTTGCTGCACTGCAGTATATGACCCTTTGCCACGCGGCAAGCGGAGCCTGAGTCGGAAGGTCCGAAGAAATGAGAAAAGCGGCCCCCAGATAGAGAGCCGCCTAGTTTTTGAGCCGTGAGGGATTTCTTCAGACAGCGGGCATTTCGGCTTTCTGGGCGTCGGCCTCCTGCACCTTTTCCATCATGTTGATGCTGACATGCGGCCAGCGGATCAGTCCGGGCTGGCCATCGCGCCGCGGGAAGAAATCCAGCAGCACGTTCTGCAGGTATGCTAGAACCAGCTTGGATTTGCCGTCGGCGCCGTTCTCGTCAAGTTCCATGATCCAGAAGATCGAGTCCATCTCGGCGGCATTGGCCTGTTTCACGATGAACGGGATGTTGCGGATACCGCCCTGCTGGATGGTAGTCGTTACATCAAGCACGGTTGTCCGCTTGACGTTGTTCGGCATCCCCAGCGACAGCAACTCGTGCGGCGAAACCGGGTTGAAGCCTGGGAACGGCGGCGACAGTACGCCGAGGAACGGGTTGTCACTGTAATGCTTGTAGGGTCCGAGATAGGGGTTGTTCTGCAGATCCTGGCTGACGCCGATCGGAAGGCCGTTGGTCAGCGGGATCGCCGGCGGGCCGTCGATCACCGCACTCTTGCCAAGTGCCAACAGGGCATCGCCGTGCGGGATGGTGCTGAGCCGCGCGATGTTGAGGCCGTCGGTCTGGTGGTTGGTCATGTGCAGCCAGAGACCGGGTTCGTGGTGAATTGCCAGATCAGGCGCGCCTGCAAGGCCGCTGTCGGGCTGATCCTCGGCCTTGATCTGCTTGATCATCTGCTCGAAGTCGAGGGTCACGACAAACTGATCGGTGTTGGTATTCGTGGGCCGGTCGATGCCGCGGTTCGGAACCGCCTTGTCAACGAGCGAAAACTTTAGTTCTTCGTTGTACTGGTTGACCAACAGCCGGTAGTCCAGCGGCGGACCGGAACCTTCGAAGGGCAGCGCGATCATGTTCCATCCGCGCCCCGCGAAATTGCCCGAGTTGCGCCACGTGCCGGGCAGAAGTTTCAGAGGGCCAAGATCTTCGTCGCCGGACTGGGCAACCTCTACATAGCGCCCCGTGCGCTGGTATTCCTTGATACGTTCTGGGGTAACCATTGGAAAATACTCCGTTTAACATCTAATGATTTGTTGCAATGCCATCGCCGCAGGTCTGGAATCATGCGCCGGAAATACGACGACACTGGCCGGATCATATCACAAGATCGGGCAATCCTCTATTGTCACAGATGGGGAAACAATAGCGCGGCAGAAAATCGCTTGTTTCCTGTCAGCTTCAGCCGGATGCGGGTTGCTCAGGTTCAGGCGAGCAACTGCCGCGTGTCAGTGGCGCGAGCGATGCAGAGCTGCCCCATGTTGCACAGCATGTCCTCGGTCAGAATGTGAACGACATGGTCGCCGCCCTTTTCACCAAGCGCAGCCAGCCCATAGTGAAAGGCCTTGCCCAGCATTACGAAATCGGCGCCGCGGGCGAGGGCGCGCAGGATATCAAGACCGCTCTCGACGCCGCTGTCATAGATCAGCGGATAGTCAGGGCCGACCGCTTCACGGATCGGTGCGACGCTGTCGACCGCGGCGGGGCCGCCATCGAACTGGCGCGCCGCATGGTTTGAGATCCAGACGGCATCGATGCCCTCCTTGCTGCACCGTTTGGCATCTTCGGAATTCAGTATGCCCTTGACGATAAATGGCCCATCCCAAAGGGCTCTCAGCCGCTTGAGATAGTCCCAGTCCGGCGGAATGCGCAGCAGGTAGCCGATATGCGCCGTCGAGGGCAGCGGGCCCTTGTGCGTCGAATATTTGCCGATGAACGGCATCTTTGGCATTCCGTGTCGCAACGTGCCCATGGCCCAGGCCGGGCAGGTGGCGATATGTGCGAGCGTACGCGGCGTGATCGTTGGCGGATGGGTCAGCCCGCCCCGGGTCTGGCGTTCGCGGCGGCTTTGGCTGGGAACATCCACGGTCAGCACGAGTGTGTGAAAGCCTGCACCCCTGATCCTGTCCAGCATGTCGTTCAGGATCCCGGCCTCTCCCGGCGGGTAAAGCTGGAACCAGCCCTGCGTGCCGATGTCGTCCTTCAGGTCCTCCGGCGCACGGGTCGCCATGGTCGAAAGACAGAACGGGATCTGATGGCGCACGGCAAGGCGGGCAAGCATGGCTTCCGCCCCCGGCCACATAGCGCCCGACATGCCAACCGGGGCAATGCCAAAAGGTTTGGCATATTGCCGGCCCAGAAATGTGGTGGTGAGGTCATGCTGGACATCGCCGCGCAGCACCTGCGGTCTCAGCATTAAGTTGTCGAGACCCATTCGGTTGCGGCGCATGCCCTGTTCGGTGCCCGTGGCGCTGTCGAGATATTCCCAAATGAAATGCGGGATCCGGCGGCGCGCCTTGCGGCGCAGGTCCGATAGGGCGGGGTATTTGTTGTCAAGATGCATGAATTCGCTTCTAGGCCATTGGCCAGAAAAGGCAATTGCAACGAGCGGAACAGAATGTGAACAAGGCTTTAACTTTCGCCGCCGGCTACGTATGGTGCGGCCATGAGCGAGTTCGACGAAAATGATGCTTTCGAGGCAGCGGCGCAACCCTCGCTGTCATCGCTGGCGATGGCCGCGCGCGGCGCGCCCTATCTCGATGATTTAAACCCCGCACAGCGCGCGGCAGTCGAGGCATTGGACGGGCCGGTGCTGATGCTAGCCGGGGCAGGGACGGGCAAGACCAAGGCACTTACCACACGGATCGCGCACTTGCTGAACACCGGTCGTGCACGACCGAACGAAATCCTCGCCGTGACTTTTACTAACAAGGCGGCGCGCGAGATGAAAGGCCGGGTGGCACGGCTTCTGGGCCAGACGGTCGAAGGGATGCCCTGGCTCGGCACATTCCATGCAATCTGCGTAAAGCTTCTTCGCCGCCATGCAGAGTTGGTCGGGCTGAAGACGAACTTCACCATTCTCGACACCGACGACCAGGTGCGGCTCTTGAAGCAGCTGATCGTGGCCGCGAACATTGACGAGAAGCGCTGGCCAGCGCGGATGCTGGCAGGGCTCATCGACAACTGGAAGAACCGCGCCTGGACGCCGGAAAATGTCTCGGCGGCAGAAGGGGCGGCCTTCAACCACAGGGGCGTGGAGATCTATGCGGAGTACCAGGGCCGTCTGAAGGCTCTGAACGCGGTCGATTTCGGCGACCTTCTCTTGCATGTCGTGACGATCTTTCAGGCGCATGAGGATACTCTGGCGCAATATCAGCGCTGGTTTCGCTACATCCTTGTCGACGAATACCAGGACACAAACGTCGCGCAGTATCTCTGGCTGCGGCTTCTGGCGGGCGGGCACAAGAACATCTGCTGCGTCGGCGATGATGATCAGTCGATCTATGGCTGGCGCGGGGCCGAAGTGGGCAACATCCTGCGCTTCGAGAAGGACTTCCCCGGCGCCAAGGTGGTGCGGCTGGAACAGAATTACCGCTCGACGCCACATATCCTTGCCGCCGCGAGCGGTGTGATCGCGGCCAATTCCGACCGGCTGGGCAAGACGCTCTTCACCGATCTGACCGAGGGCCACAGAGTGCGGCTGATCGGCCATTGGGATGGCGAGGAAGAGGCACGCTGGATCGGCGAAGAGATCGAGGCGATGCAAGGCGGCGCGCGCGGGATGGACCCGATGGGCCTCGACGACATGGCGATCCTCGTCCGCGCCAGCTACCAGATGCGCGCCTTCGAGGACCGGTTCCTGACTATCGGGCTGCCCTACCGGGTGATCGGCGGCCCACGATTCTACGAGCGCATGGAAGTGCGCGACGCCATGGCCTACTTCCGCGTTGCCGTTTCGCCTGACGATGACCTCGCCTTCGAACGGATCGTGAATACCCCGAAACGCGGTGTCGGCGAGAAGGCGCTGCAGGTCATCCAGCGCGTCTCGCGGGCCAACGGAATCTCGCTGCTGGAAGGCGCGCGGCTGGCGGTTGCCTCTGGGGAGCTCTCCGGCAAGGCCAAGGGCCAGGTGGGTAAACTTGTGGACGGTTTTGACCGGTGGCACCGACTGGCGCTGAATCCGCAACAATCCCACATCGAGCTGGCCGAGCAGATCCTCGAGGAGTCGGGCTACAGCGAGATGTGGCAGAACGACAAGACACCGGAGGCGCCGGGGCGGCTGGAGAACCTCAAGGAGCTGGTCAAGGCACTGGAGCAATTCGACAATCTGCAGGGCTTACTCGAGCATGTCGCGCTGATCATGGACAACGAAACCGACGAGGCCGGAGAGAAGGTTTCGATCATGACTTTGCACGGCGCCAAGGGGCTCGAATTCCCTGCCGTGTTCTTGCCTGGTTGGGAAGATGGCCTGTTTCCGAGCCAGCGGAGCATGGATGAAAGCGGGCTGAAAGGCCTCGAAGAAGAGCGGCGTTTGGCATATGTGGGGATCACCCGGGCCGAGGAAATCTGCACGATTTCCTTCGCCGCGAACCGCCGGGTCTATGGCCAGTGGCAGTCGGCGTTGCCCTCGCGTTTTATCGACGAACTGCCCGCCGATCATGTCGAAGTGCTGACCCCGCCGGGTCTTTACGGCGGCGGATATGGTGCGGCCGCGCCCAGTTTCGGCAGCGGTGATATCGAGGATCGGGCAGCCTGTGCGAATGTGTACAACTCTCCCGGCTGGAAACGTTTGCAGGCGCGCGGTGCACAGCGCGGCATGTCTCAGCCCTCCGAGGCGCGCAATGTCGTGATCGACATCAACGCCGTCAGTGCCTTCACCCAAGGTGACCGGGTGTTTCACCAGAAATTCGGTTACGGCTATGTGATGGGGATCGAAGGCGACAAACTGGATATCGAGTTTGAAAAGGCGGGTGCCAAGAAGGTCGTCGCAAAGTTCGTCGTCGCGGCAGGGCGCGAGGCGGACGATGTTCCGTTCTGATCTTGGCTTGCGCCCTGATGGGCAGAACGCCTTCGGCGAGGGTATTGTCACGAAGAAAAAGCCAAGGGGACGAAAATCTTGAGCAGTCCTGCGGGAAATGCGATGGACGAGGATACGCTGCGGGTCGATCTGGCGGCGGCGTTCCGGTTGGCGGTACATTTCAACTGGCATGAATCGGTCGGCAATCATTTCAGCGCCGTTGTCAGCGCGGATGGATCAAATTTCCTGATGAACCCCAAATGGCGGCATTTCTCTACCATCCGGGCCAGCGACCTGTTGCTGCTCGATGCCAATGACGACAGCCTCATGTCCCGGCCGGAAGCGCCGGATGCGAGTGCCTGGTGCATTCATGGCACGATCCACCGTCGGCAGCCCAATGCCCGCGTGCTGTTGCATTGCCATCCGCGATACTCGACGGCTCTGGCGACGCTCAAGGACCCAACGATGCTTCCGATCGACCAAAATACGGCCCGGTTCTTCGGCAAGGTGGTGGTTGATCTTGGTTACGGCGGAATTGCCGACAATGCAGAAGAGGGCGAGCGGATCGCGCGGATCCTCGGCAATCACTCCGTGATGCTGATGGGCAATCACGGGGTCACGACAACAGCAGGAACCGTGGCGGAGGCTTTCGAGAGCCTCTATTTCTTCGAGCGCGCAGCCGAAACGCTGATGCTGGCCTATGCCAGCGGGCGGCCTCTGAACGTTATGTCCGACGAGGTCGCCGAGAGAACGGCGGAAGACTGGGTTGCCTATGACGACAGTGCTTTCGCACATTTCGAGGCGCTGAAGGCGATGCTTGACCAGACCGACCCGAGTTACCGGGATTAAGGTAAGAGGATCGGGTAGAGCGAGGCCAGCAGCAGAAGTGCAGCGGTAATGTTGAAGACGCGCAGTTTCCACGGCACATTCAGAAATCGCCGGAGTTGAGTGCCGAGCACAACCCAGCAGCTGACCGAGGGAATGTTGACGAGTCCGAAGACCACGGCCACGACCAACTCACCCGCCAGACCGCTGCCTTCGGGGCGGTAGGCGCTGATCGCCGAAAGCGCCATCGCCCAGGCCTTCGGATTCACCCATTGAAAATGCGCCGCCTGCAGGTACGTCAGCGGTTTTCCTGTCGCGTCCGGGGCATTCGACGGCGGCGCGGCATTGGCAATCCTCCGGGCGAGCCAGGTCAGGAACAGCACGCTACCGATTTTCAGCGCGGTGTTGGTCAGTGGCCAGAGATCGAAGATGCGGATCAGGCCGGCGCCCACAAGAACGGCCATGATCACGAATCCTATGCCAACGCCCATCATATGAGGGATCGTCCGGACCCAGCCGAAATTGGCACCCGAGGTCATCGACATCAGGTTGTTTGGCCCCGGCGTGATCGAGGTTACAAAGGCAAAGGCAATGAGGGCGGAGTGAAGCTCTGGGGTCATGCTTGCAATACTGCGCCGGTTGGTGCGCCATGAAATCGACTTTATTGATCGGCAGGCGCTTGATTCACAACAAATGACCGTTCGGGATCAGATTGACGCGAGAATATTGCAGGCGCTTGGCCGCAAAGGCCAGATCAGCAATATCGAGCTTGCGGAAAGGGTGGGGCTTTCGCCTTCGGCCTGCCTGCGCCGGGTTCAGGAACTCGAGCGATCGGGCGTAATCGCGGGCTACCGCACGGTGCTGATCCCTGCAGCACTTGGCATTGGGTTTGTCGCCTATGTGACTGTTGGCCTCTCCGTGCACTCCAAGAAGGCGCAGGAAGGGTTCGAAAAGTCGATATCGCGCTCGCCCGAAGTTGCGCGAATGTCACAACATAACCGGCAATGTGGAATACCTGTTGCGAGTCGAGGCTAGCGACCTGGCGGATTTCAAGCATTTTCACATCGAAGTCCTGGGCGCCCTTCCGCAAGTGAAGAGCATTACCTCATACGTCGTGATGGGATCGCCGAAGGATGACCGGGCCTGCCATCGGCTTCACTTGTGCAGGATGCGCCCGATCGTGTTGAGCAGAAGCTGCGCCGCAAGGATCGCCGTGGTTCCGGTGTGGTCGTAATCGGGTGCGACTTCAACGAGGTCGATGCCGACGATACGCTGGCGTCTGGCGACGGCGGCGATTAGTTCGAGAACCTCGTAGTAGGTAAAGCCGCCGTGGCTCGGGGTGCCTGTGCCGGGCGCGATTGATGGGTCGAACCCATCGATATCAATGGTCATGTAGATGTCAGCGCCTTCCGGTATGCGCGACAGGACCGCCTCGGTGCCGAGGGCCCGGATCTGGCGCACCGACAGGATATCAGAACCCATCCTGCGGGCGTCGTCATAGCCCTCCTTGGCGGTCGAGGAGACATTTCGGATCCCGAACTGAGACAGGCCCGTGACATGATCCTGTTCCGCGGCGCGGCGCATCGGGTTGCCGTGACCATAGCGCACGCCATGGCGCTCATCGACAAAATCAAGATGGGCGTCGAATTGCAGGATGTGGATCGGGCCATGTCCGGCAAAGGCGCGGACGCACGGTATGTTTACCGAATGGTCTCCGCCAAGCACTACTGGCAGGGCTCCAGCGGCCAGGATCGCCCGCACCCCGGCTTCGATATTCGCATGGCTCTGGATCGTGTCGGTATGAACGATGTCGGCATCGCCGATATCGACGATCCGGGTGCCTGGCCCGAGATAGGTGACGTCATCCTCATGATCATATGCTCCAGCATGCCCGAAGGCGAAAAGCGTCGAGGCTTCGCGGATCGCGCGCGGGCCAAACCGGGCGCCGGGCCGCCATTGAGTGCCGAAATCGAAGGGCGCACCGAGAATTGCGACATCGGTCTCGATCGCTGACCAGTCCGGCTGATAGGGATACTTGCCGAATGTCGCGATGCCGACGAAGGGCAAATCAAGCCGCCCGCTGTCATAGCCATGAGACATGGGTTCCTCCTCTGACCCGGTTCGCCCGTTTCGCAATCGACCGGCCATTTAGACTGTAATTGCTACCCAGTCGCAATGTCGATTCTGGACCGCGGAAAACGCGGCGCAGCTTCCAAATGAGAACGGCGGCACTCGGGGAGGGTGAGCGCCGCCGTTCGGGTAACGGATGTTTTGGGGGAGGGCCGCCACATCCGTATCGGGAGTTTCGGCGACGGCATCTGGGAGGAGGATGATGCCGCCGCTCTTAACAGGCGCCCCGGGGAGGGCGAGTCGCCTGATCCGGGTGTTACTTGCCGAAAGCGGCCTCGTGGGCCACATCGGCGATTGCCGAACGGCTAATGCCGAGATCGTTGAGATCGCGGTCGGTCAATTCGTTCAGTTCGCGCAGCGTCTCGCGATAAACGCGATACTTGGCGGTAAGGTCCGACATCTCGCCGATGAAGGCCGAGACGCGATCGAAGATGCCAACGCTTGCGCCGCGAATTTGGGTTTCGGTTGCAGTTGCCATTTTTTGTGCCTCGTTTCTTTAGTCTGTGAACGGAGTTTCGTTTTCCGTTAGCGCTAAGATAGGCAATTGCTGCAAGTGCACAATGGCCCGCGCCATCAATGCTGCCATGCAGCATTTGCATAAGTGAACATGATTGAAATCAAATGCTTAGGCAGATTTACTGTGCTGCAGAAATACAACACCGGTGCCGTTGCGGCTTCAATAAGCAGTTTGCCTGTCAATCGGGCGGAACAAGAAGAACCCGCTTCTTGGCGGTGGGTCCGGGTCGGCTTGCGTGGTGCGCGCCCTTGCTGATCGACCGGCGAATCAACCCCAATGGTGAGTCGGGCGGGTGGTTTGACCCTCGCGCGAGTGCATATGGGAGAGTTCTGACAGCGACAGGGAAAATTCATGGGAATTTGCGGGAAAATAATGAACTTGCCACAATTATACCATATATTGTGCCAAATGCTGCAGAAGGGCCGCCATATGGCGCGATCTCGGTTGAAACTACGCCTCTGTGAGCTTTGAAAAGCCTAGAAACGAAAGAAATCTGCCTCGTTCCCATATTTTTCTGTTGATTTCCATGAATTCCCATGGCATCCCTATTCACACGATGAGGACGGGCAAAGCGAGGCAGCAAGACCTCAAACTCCCAAGTCAGGTTTCATACAGGCCCCGCTTTCATCGAACCAAGAGATCCGGCGCGCGAGCGAGCAGACATCCCCCCAGGTGGCGCGCGCGATCGGACAAACCCCAGAGATGGGACGAGGGCGGCGGGTTGATCAGTGGCAGCAGATCAACCCGCCGTTTCCATGTCCGGGGCAAGTGAAGGGCAAGGTTGAAGGAGCCGCGGGACAGTGGCGCGCAGGTTCAGAGGTGAAAGCCACCACAAGGTGGATGCCAAGGGCAGGGTCTCGATCCCGGCCCTGTTTCGCCGTGTGCTCGAAGCTGGCGATCCCGACTGGACCGACGGATTGCGGCCACAACTGGTCATCGTCTATGGCGATCACCGCCGCAAATATCTTGAATGCTACACGATCGAAGCCATCGACGAGGTGGATTCGAAGATCGGCAAGCTGCCGCGCGGTTCGAACAAGCGGCGGATGCTGGAACGGCTGATGCACGGCCAGTCCTATCCGACCGAGGTCGATGGCGACGGGCGGCTGGTTTTGCCGCAGAAGCTGCGCGAAAAGATCGGGCTGGACGACGAAGCATTCTTCATCGCTTCGGGCGACACGTTCCAGATCTGGAAACCGGAAACCTATGAAACTGAGGAACTGGCCAAGACCGAAGAGGTCCTTGATGCGCTCCCTGACGATTTCGATCCCCTGACCTGGCTGGATGAGGCGGAAGGGGAATAGGTGCTTGCCGTGAAGACACCACCCAGCCCGTCCGAGAAACCGCATATCCCCGTTCTGTTGCGCCCCTTGCTGAAGGCCGTCACGCCCGTGGCCGGAACCTGGCTGGACGGAACCTTTGGCGCGGGCGGCTATGCGCGCGGCCTGCTGGAAGCGGGGGCAGACAAAGTGATTGGAGTGGACCGCGATCCTGCTGTTTTCGAGATGGCGAAAGGTTGGGCTGACAGGTACGGCGACCGGCTGGAACTTGTTCAGGGTACATTCGGGCGACTCGACGACTATGCTTCAGGGCTGGACGGAGTTGTTCTCGATCTCGGCGTGTCCTCGATGCAGCTCGATCAGGCCGAGCGCGGGTTTTCCTTCATGAAGGATGGGCCGCTCGATATGCGCATGAGCCAGGAAGGCTTGTCCGCCGCCGATCTGGTCAATCAGGCCGACGAGGGCGAACTGGCCGATATCATCTATCAATACGGGGAAGAGCGTGCCTCGCGCCGCATCGCGCGGGCGATCGTCGCGGCGCGCGCGATTTCCCGGCTCGAGACCACCGGGGAACTGGTCCGGATCGTGGAGAGTTGTCTGCCACGCCCGAAGCCGGGACAAATCCATGTGGCCACCCGGACCTTTCAGGCGCTTAGGATCGCGGTGAATGACGAGTTCGGCGAACTGGCGGCCGGACTGGAGGCCGCCGAGCGGGCGCTGAAGCCGGGCGGCAAACTGGCAGTGGTCAGCTTTCACTCGCTGGAGGACAGGATCGTAAAGCGTTTCCTGCAGGCGCGCGCCTCGACCGGCGGCGGAGGCAGCCGCTACGCGCCGGAAGTGGCTGCAGCAGAACCCGGATTTCGCGATTTGTCAAAGGCGATCGGGCCGGACAAGGACGAACTGTCCGACAACCCCCGTGCGCGGTCGGCCAAGCTGCGTGTCGCGGTGCGGACCGAGGCTGTAGCACAGCCGGTACAGCGCGATGTCCTCGGGATGCCGGGACTCAGGAAAGAGGGGAAGCGGTAATGCGTTCGATGCTATTCGTTCTGGCGGCGCTTGCTGTAATGGGGCTGGGCTTCTGGGCTTATCAAGAGAACTACAAGACCCAACTTGCACTACGAAATGTCGAGGATGTTCGGCGCGACATCGGGGCGCTCCGTGAGGAGCTTGCGGTGCTGCGCGCCGAATGGGCCTATCTCAACCGCCCCGACCGGCTGCGCGAACTGGCCGATCTGAATTTTGACCGGCTCGGGCTTTTGCCGCTGATGCCGGAGCAGTTCGGCCGTGTCGACCAGATCGCCTATCCGACCGAGGCCGAGATAGTCGGGCCGGTCATAAACCCGATCGACGTGGTCGGGCTGCTGGAGGACGCGCAATGATCCGCACGCCGCTGCGCCCGTTGGCGCGAATCCTTACGGCGCGTCAGAAGGGCGAGAACCCCGACGCCATCGAGCGCGAGAACATCCGCCTCAGGCATGAAGAGATGCGCGACCGCGCGCGTCGCCGTGCCGAAGGGCGGCTGCTGGTGATCGGCGCGTTCTTCCTCTTTGCCTTCGTCGCTGTCGGGCTGCGCATGGGCGCGCTGGCCTCGAGCCAGCCGAGCGAGCCAAGGACCGCGGGAACGGGAGCGAGCATCGTCGCGCAACGTGCTGATATCGTAGATAGAAATGGTCGTATTTTGGCGACAAACCTGATCACCGACGCGCTCTACGCTCAGCCACCACTGATGGTCGACAAGGCGCGCGCGGCGAGCGAACTGGTCAAGGTATTCCCGGATCTCGATGAGGCTGCACTGCTCAAGCAGTTCGACAGCAATCGCAAGTTCCTCTGGATCAAGAAGCGCATCTCGCCCGAGCAGAAACAGGCGGTGCATGATATCGGCGATCCCGGCCTGCTGTTCGGCCCGCGCGAAATGCGGCTTTATCCAAATGGCAAGCTGGCAGCGCATGTGCTTGGCGGCTCAAGCTTTGGCCGCGAAGGCGTGCATTCGGCAGAAGTGATTGGTGTCGCCGGGGTTGAGAAAACATTCGACGCTTTCTTGCGGGACCCTGCGATGGCTGGGCATCCTTTGCAGTTGTCGCTCGATATGACGATCCAGGCCGCGACCGAACGGGTTCTCTACGGCGGCATGAAGCTGATGAATGCCCGGGGTGCTGCGGCGGTCCTGATGGATGTGGATACGGGCGAGGTGATCAGCATGGTCTCGCTGCCGAATTTCGATCCCAACACGCGGCCCAATCCGCTATTGGCCGGGGTGCCGTCCGACAGCCCACTTTTCAACCGCGCGGTGCAGGGTGTTTACGAACTGGGCTCGACCTTCAAGATTTTCGCCATCGCGCAGGCGCTTGAAGAGCGGCTGGTCAACCCCTCGACGATGATCGATACCAAGGGGCCGTTGACCTGGGGCAAGTACCGGATCCGGGATTTCCACGACTATGGAAAGGAACTGAGCGTCACCGATGTGATCGTGAAAAGCTCGAACATCGGCACGGCTCGGATCGCGATAATGATCGGGGCGGAACGGCAGCAGAGATTCCTAGACTCTCTGGGATTCCTCGATCCGACACAGGTTGAATTGGTCGAGGCACCGGGGGCGAAACCGCTGAAGCCAAAGAACTGGTCGGAAATCTCGACGATGACGATCTCCTACGGACACGGCCTTTCTGCCAGCCCGCTTCATCTGGCAACGGCCTATGCGTCGTTGCTGAATGGTGGCACAAAGCTGACGCCGACATTGATCCGGCAGAACGGGGCCGAGCAGGGGCCGCGCATCGTATCGCAGGCAACCTCACATGCAGCACGCTCAATGCTGCGGCAGGTCGTTGTCCGAGGCACCGCGAGCTTCGGAGAGGTTCCGGGCTATGCCGTGGGGGGCAAGACCGGCACAGCGGACAAGCCAAAGGAACGCGGCGGCGGCTATTACAAAGACAAGGTGATCGCGACCTTCGCGAGTGTCTTTCCCGCGCATGAACCAAAATACGTGCTGGTCGTGACCTTGGACGAACCGGTCGAGACATCGGGCACCGAGCCGCGCCGCACCGCTGGCTGGACAGCGGTACCGGTCGCCGCCGAGATCATCCGGCGGATCGCCCCGCTGCTCGGGCTCAGACCCGAGATTGAACCCGGCGCGTCAGATAAGGTAACACTCACGTCGAACTAGGCGCAAAGGGCGAGTCATGGCGGACCGGGCGACGACGAAAACACTGGCAGAGCTTGGTCTGACCGCTCTGGGGGGTCGCGAGGCTCGGGTGTCTGGTCTGTCGGTCGACAGCCGAAGCGTCAAGGACGGTCATCTTTTTGTGGCGCTTCCCGGTACGCGGGTTCATGGCGGCGAGTTCATCCAGTATGCGTTGCGGATGGGCGCGGGCGCGGTACTGACAGACCGTGAGGGCGCTAAAATCGCCAAGACCGATTTGGACCGGGCAAATGTACCGCTGGTTCTGGCCGAGGAACCGCGCCAGGCTTTGGCCTATGCCGCGGCGCTCTGGTTCGAGCGGCAGCCCGAAACCATGGTCGCGGTAACCGGAACCAACGGCAAGACGTCCGTGGCGACCTTCGCGCGGCAGATCTGGACTGCGCTAGGGCTGTCGGCCATCAATCTCGGCACGACCGGGGTCGAGGGTGCCTATGCTGCTTCGCTGGCACATACCACGCCGGAACCCATCACGCTGCACCAGGTGCTGGCAGCAGCGGCCGCGGCAGGCGTGACCCATGCGGCGATGGAAGCCTCGAGCCACGGGCTGGAACAACGGCGTTTGGACGGCGTGCGGCTCGCGGCGGCGGCATTCACCAATTTCAGCCAAGACCACTTGGATTATCACGCCAGTTTCGAAGACTATTTTACCGCCAAGGCGGGCCTTTTCGATCGGGTGCTGCCTGAGGACGCGGTGGCGGTTGTCAATCTCAACGATGACCGCGGCGCAGATATTGCCGAGATCGCGCTCGATCGGGGGCAGGACCTGCTGACCGTCGGGCATGGCATGGGCGCGCATCTTAGGATCACCGGTCAGCGGTTCGACGCGACCGGCCAGAATCTCCGGTTCGAGTGGAACGGTGAGGCGCACCAGTCACGGCTGTCGCTGATCGGCGGGTTTCAGGCCGACAACGTGCTGACCGCCGCGGCGCTGGTGATCGGAGCAGGGTCGTCGCCGGAACAGGTGTTCCGGACATTCCCGGAACTGGTGACAGTGCGGGGCCGGATGCAGCTGGCAGCGACGCGCGACAATGGCTCGGCTGTTTTCGTCGATTATTCGCATACGCCCGATGCGCTGGCAACCGCATTGCAAGCGCTCCGGCCGCATGTGATGGGTCGGCTGATCGTGGTTTTTGGCGCGGGCGGCAACCGCGACACCGGCAAGCGGGTTCTGATGGGCCGGGCGGCGGCGGAGCATGGCGACCTGGTGATCGTCACTGACGACAATCCGAGGTCCGAGGACCCCGCGGTGATCCGAGAAATGGTGATGAAGGGCTGCCCAGAGGCGACCGAAATCGGCGACCGGGCCGAGGCGATCCTGCGCGGCGTCGATGCGTTGCAGCCGGGAGATGCGCTGCTGATCGCCGGCAAAGGGCATGAGACTGGGCAGATGATCGGGGACGATGTGTTTCCCTTCGACGATGTTGAACAGGCCAGCGTCGCGGTGGCCGCACTCGACGGACGGGTGTCTTGACAGCGCTCTGGACCTCTGCCGAGGCTGCTGCCGCGACCGGAGGCCAGGCGCAAGGTGACTGGGCAACGACGGGCGTTTCCATTGATACACGGACATTGCAGGCTGGTGATTTGTTTGTCGCCCTGACCGATCAGCGCGACGGGCATGATTTCGTGGCGCAGGCGCTGGACAGGGGCGCGGCCGCCGCCTTGGTGTCCCGGTTACCGGAAGGAGTTGCCGCAGATGCGCCGTTGCTGGTCGTTTCGGACGTGCTCGTGGCACTCGGTGAACTGGGCCGGGCCGGTCGCGCGCGCACTAAGGCAAAGGTCGTCGGGGTCACAGGCTCTGTCGGCAAGACCTCGACCAAGGAAATGCTGCGCGCCGTTCTGGGCGGGCAGGGACGAACGCATGTTGCAGAAGGCAGTTACAACAACCAATGGGGCGTGCCGCTGACATTAGCACGAATGCCGGTCGACACGGAATTCGCGGTGATCGAGATCGGCATGAATCATCCCGGAGAGATCGAACCCCTTTCCCGGCTGGCGCGGCCGCATGTGGCAATGATCACTACCGTGGCCGCGGCCCATCTGCAGGCCTTCGAGAATATCGAGGGGATTGCGCAGGAGAAGGCGTCGATATTCGCGGGACTCGAGCCGGACGGCGTCGCGGTTGTGAATGCCGACCTGGCCGTCACCCCCATCCTGCTTGCGGCGGCCAAAGCATCGGGCGCGACGGTCCTGCAGTTCGGCGAGACTGATCAGGCCGATTACCGGCTGGAGCAAGTCCATCTGGCAGAGGACACTACAATCGTCCATGCCAGACACGACGGCGCGCGGCTGCTCTTCAAGGTCATGTCGGCCGGGCGGCATTTTGCACAGAATGCGCTGGGTGTTCTGGCCGTGGCCGAGGCGTTGGGGGCCGACATTGCGGTTGCCGCCTGTGATCTGGCGCAGTGGGAGCCGCCGTTGGGGCGCGGCGCCCGCGAGACGCTGGTGCTCGACATTGTCGACGACCATCTGACGATCGATCTTCTGGACGACGCGTTCAATGCCAACCCAGCTTCGCTGGGCGCTGCGCTTGACGTTCTGGCGGCAAGCAACCCGACTGACGGCATCGGCCGGGTGGCGGCGGGGCGGCGGATCGCGGTTCTGGGCGACATGCTGGAACTTGGTCCCAACGAGGTCCGGATGCACTGCGAAATAGCCGATCTTCCAGCGCTGCAATCCGTGGCGCAGGTGCATTGTGTCGGGCCGCTGATGCGTGCGCTTTACGACATTCTGCCGGAGTATCAGCGCGGCGAGTGGCACGAGACCGCAGCTTCGCTGGCGCATCGCGCCTTCGCGCTTGTCGATGCGGGCGACGTGATTCTCGTCAAGGGATCGAAGGGCAGCAAGGTGTCTCTTGTCGTTGACGCCATCCGAAAACTGGGCCATCCGCTGGCCCGGGATCCACGAGGGAACGCGTAAATGTTATTCTGGCTGACCGAACTTTCGGACGGTGGCGATTTGTTCAACCTGTTCCGCTACATCACTTTCCGCGCTGGCGGCGCCTTCTTTACAGCGCTGGTCTTCGGTTTCCTGTTCGGCAAACCGCTGATCAACCTCCTGCGCCGCAAGCAGGGTAAGGGCCAGCCAATCCGCGAAGATGGTCCGCAGAGCCACATCCTTGAAAAGGCCGGGACCCCGACGATGGGGGGCCTTCTGATCCTCAGCGCACTGGTCGTTTCGACCGTGCTCTGGGCGCGGCTCGACAACATCTATGTCTGGATCGTCCTCTTGGTGACGATGAGTTTCGGGCTTGTCGGGTTCATCGACGACTACCAGAAGGTCGCGAGGCGCAACGCCAAGGGCGTCCCGGGTCGGGTCCGGTTTCTTATTGGTCTCATCATCGCTGCCATCGCCGCATATTTCGCGTCTCTTGCGCATCCGGCTGACCTGACGAACCAGCTCGCGCTACCGGTTTTCAAGGATGTCCTGCTGAATCTTGGCATCTTCTTCGTGCCCTTTGGAATGATCGTGATCGTGGGTGCGGCCAATGCCGTGAATCTGACCGACGGGCTTGACGGTCTGGCGATCATGCCCGTGATGATCGCGGCGGGCACATTGGGCGTCATCGCCTACGCGGTCGGCCGTGTCGACTTCACAGAATATCTCGACGTGCATTACGTGCCGGGCACAGGAGAGATCCTGATCTTCACCGCCGGGCTGATCGGCGGCGGGCTTGGCTTCCTTTGGTACAACGCGCCGCCTGCCGCGGTATTCATGGGCGATACCGGGTCGCTCGCACTCGGCGGCGCACTGGGGGCGATCGCCGTGGTAACCAAGCACGAGATCGTTCTCGCCGTGGTAGGCGGCCTCTTCGTGGTCGAGGCGCTGAGCGTGATCATTCAGGTGATCTATTTCAAACGCACCGGCAAGCGTGTGTTCCTGATGGCGCCGATTCACCACCATTTTGAGCAGCTCGGCTGGAAGGAACCGCAGATCGTAATCCGATTCTGGATCATCTCGCTGATCCTTGCGCTGATCGGGCTGGCGACGCTCAAGCTGAGATGACCTCGCCCGAGATACAGGAACCGGTTCGCGACCGGAGTGCGATAATCGTAGGCATGCAGTCGGTGCTGAAACCGGGCCATTTCCATTTCTACACAACCAAGGATCAGAATGTCGCCGCCGCACTGGCCGGCACGGCGCTTGGCCTCTACCGAGAAGCTGAGGGGGTTTCGCTGATCCTGAGCGAAGCGGAAGCGACAGCAAACGGTTTCGATCTGAGCCAACCGATGCGCTGCATCACGTTAAGCGTGCATTCGGCACTCGACGGCGTCGGGTTGACCGCGGCTGTCTCTGCGGCTTTGGCTGCGGTGGACTGTCCTTGCAACATGGTCGCGGCCTTTCATCATGGCCACGCATTCGTGCCTGCAAGTCGCGCAAAGGAGGCATTGGCGGTTCTGACAGCGCGGACCGCCGCGGGCGAAGCGGAGGCATCGCAATGATTCCCGTGCGCGGATATGAAGGCCGGAAGGTGGCGGTGCTGGGTCTGGGCCGCTCAGGCCTTGCGACGGCGCTGGCGCTCCGGGCAGGTGGCGCCGAACCGCTTTGCTGGGACGACAGCGCAGAGGCACGCGAGGCGGCAGTGGGCCTTGGCCTTGTGCTTGAGGATCTGAACCGCAGCGGGGCCTGGGCGGATGTCGCGGCGCTGATCGTCTCCCCCGGCATTCCGCATCTCTATCCCGAACCCAACAAGGCGATTGCCGCCGCGATGGAAGCTGGCGTGCCGGTCGACAACGATATCGGTCTCTTCTTTCGCTCTTTCGCAACGTCGGAATGGGACCGCTTCGATACGCCTCCGCGCGTGATCGCGGTGACTGGTTCCAATGGCAAATCCACGACCTCGGCATTGATCCATCACGTCCTTGCGGAGAACGGACGGACCTCGCAGCTCGCCGGGAATATCGGGCGCGGGGTTCTGGATATCGACATCGCGGGTGATGCCGGCGTCGTGGTGCTGGAATTGTCGAGCTACCAGACGGAACTGGCCCGCGCACTGACACCCGACATCGCGGTGTTCACCAACCTGACGCCGGATCATCTGGACCGGCATGGCGGCAAGGGCGGTTACTTCGCGGCCAAGCGCCGTTTGTTTGCCGAGGGCGGACCCGACCGGGCGGTGATCGGTGTCGATGAAGTTGAAGGCGTCTTTCTTTCGAATCAGCTGGCGGAAGGCGCCAAAGATGACCGGGTGATCCGGGTCTCGGTCGAGCGCAAGCTGGCCGGCCCAGGCTGGTCGGTCTTTGCCCGCAAGGGGTTCCTGTCGGAATACCGCAAGGGGCGGCAGGTCGGCTCGATCGACATGCGCGAGATTTCGGGCCTTCCAGGAACGCACAACCATCAGAATGCCTGCGCTGCCTACGCCGTCTGCCGGGCGCTGGGGCTGTCCCCCAAGGCCATCGAACAGTCGCTTCGCTCGTTTCAAGGCCTGCCGCATCGCAGCCAGTTGGTGGCAGAGCGGGACGGCGTGCGGTTCGTGAACGACTCCAAGGCCACCAATGTGGACAGCGCCGAAAAGGCGCTCCAGGCCTTTCCCCGGATCCGCTGGATCGCTGGCGGGCTGGGCAAGGAGGACGGGATCGAGGCGTTGCGACCGGTTCTGGGCTCGGTCATCAAGGCCTACCTGATCGGCCATTCGGCCCGCGATTTCGCCCTGCAGATAAGCAATACGCCCTACGAGATATGTGAGACCATGGCCCGGGCTGTCGACCGGGCCGCTGCCGAGGCGGAACCCGGCGACGTGGTTCTCCTAGCTCCCGCAGCGGCGAGTTTCGACCAGTACCCGAACTTCGAGAAGCGCGGCGAGGATTTCGTGGCCGAAGTCGAAAAGGCGCTGGGTTCGCGCTGAAAGCGAGAGGCCCCGGACTTGGTCCGGGGCCGTCATGCGCTAAGGCGTAACGGGTTCGTCAGGTCATAAGATGCTAGTCCGCGCCAAGCACCGCAGCGATCCGCGCCAGCGCGCCGGGCCGGTAAGCCGGTTTGGCCTCTTTCCAGCGGCGGCGCGCAGCTGGTGAGACGGTTTCGGCCCGCTCCGGTCCATCGCGATCCCGCGTGGTGGCAAAGCGCGAGAACAGACCCTTCCTCGGGCCCGACCGGTTGTTCAATGGCGCGAAGTCGTCAATGTTCTTACGAAAGCCATCCAGTGCACCCGGTTCGAATTCGAGTCCTGACTTCTCGGCCCCCTCGGCGACCCAGACCAGCGTGTTGTCCGACAGACCGGTGATGTCGCCACCACCTCCGACCGAGCCGTGATTGCCCGGAAACCACATCTGCTGATAGGGCCGGTCGGTTCCGATCTTGTCGTCATTCAGCTTGTCGAGATTGTCCCAGAGCGTCGGCGGATAGGTTCGGCGGCGTTCGTCGATCGCCACGGCGTGGCGGGCGGACCGAACGCTGCGTGACAGGTCGGCATCGTGGAATCGGTACTTGCGGTTGAAGAGCAGAGCAAGCCCCGCATAGTGGCTCGGTACACCCAGCGCGCCGACCGTGTCCCAGACGCCGAGATAGGCGAGGCGTAGCCAAAGCCCCGGATCGCGCCCGTTCTCGCGCCGCCAGTCCTGCTCTTCGGGGCTGGTCGCTATGGCAGGGTTCATCTCAAAGCGAAAGGCGCAATGCTCCGGCTGGTTCGGGTGGCCGGCCTCCCCACTTGGGCGGTTCCGGTACCGCGTCATGGCGTCGCCAACCATGTTGATTCTGTTGCGCGCTGGGATGCCGCTGAACCGAATCAGCCCTGCTAGCGACCGAGCGGTATAGGCGCCGCGGGAAAAACCGAAGATGAAGATGTCGTCGCCCGGCTCGTAGCTGAAGGCCAGCGCGCGGTAAGCCGTCGCGATCTTTTCGTCGAGACCCCAGCCAAAGGCGCCTCCACCGATACGGTCGATCGTCCGAGTGATAAATCCGCTGCCGCTGCCGGTCCCGAGGCCGGGGACATAGATCAGTTGCTGGGTGACGTTTTTGTTGTCGGTCAATCGCACCGCTTGCGAGAGAGCCACGACATTGGTGCCGTATTCGGCATCCGCGTGATTCCAGGTTCCATCGCAGAAAATGGCAATGCGTTTCAAAGGGCTTCTCCGAAGACAGAGTGAATGGGGCTCAGACCGCCCGCCTAAAGCGCGAGTTTAGCAAATTTCTTCGGCAAAGTGCAGCCTTGGAGGATGCATGTGTCAATCGGCAGGTCCGTCCGGGTCGGTGCGGATCTTGCGCAACACCTTGTCAAGGCGGCTGGCATTGAACTCCCATGCCTGCCGGTACTCGTCGAGCCAGTCGGAGGCGAAGCGCATCGGCAGCGCGCGCAGTCTTCTTGGGCGGGACTGGGCTTTCCGCACGCTTTCGATCAACCCGGCCTGTTCCAGCACCTTGAGGTGGCGCGAGATGGCTGGCTGGCTCATCTTGAAGGGCTCGGTCAGTTCCTTGACCGTTGCCTCGCCCTTCAGCAGCCGTTCCAGAATTGCGCGGCGGGTCGGGTCGGCGAGTGCTGAGAATGTCTTGTCGAGGCGGTTTTTCGGCATCTTCGTACAATTCCTGATCATAACAAAGATGTTATCGCAGCGCGCGCAAGTCAACATCCCAGTTTCTACCTGCCAAGTGCGGCAAATTACTAGCGAAGCGAGGAATTATTGGCTAGACTTGAGGCCAGACCCGGAAAACGGGCGGACATGGCAGTGTTAGGCAGTAGCGAATGACGGAAATGGTGTATGGCACTGTCCCGGCCAGGGGTGGTGAGCCGATTCTTCCTCGGTGGTGGCGGACCATCGACAAACTTTCGATGTCCTGCGTATTCATCCTGTTCGGGATCGGCTTGCTGCTGGGTCTGGCGGCTTCACCACCGCTGGCAGAGCGCAACGGCCTGAACGCATTTTACTATGTCGAACGCCAGTCGATCTTCGGGGCGCTTGCGCTGATCGCGATGCTCCTGACCACGATGATGTCGCCGCAACTGGTGCGGCGGCTTGGCGTTCTGGGCTTCTTCGCAGCCTTCGTGGCGCTGGCCTTTCTGCCGATCTTCGGCACCGATTTCGGCAAGGGGGCAGTGCGCTGGTACTCGCTCGGTTTCGGCAGTTTCCAGCCGTCTGAATTCCTCAAGCCCGGCTTCATCATCGTTTCGGCCTGGCTGATGGCGGCCAGCCAAGAGATCAACGGCCCGCCGGGACGGATTTATTCGCTGGTGGTGACAGTCGCCATCGTTCTGCTGCTCGCATTGCAGCCCGACTTCGGTCAGGCCTGCCTGGTGCTGTTCAGCTGGGGTGTGATGTATTTCGTCGCTGGCGCGCCGATCCTGCTGCTGGTTCTGCTGGCCGGGCTCGTCGTATTCGCAGGGACTTTTGCCTACAGTAATTCCGAGCATTTCGCTCGCCGCATCGACGGCTTCCTCTCACCCGAGGTCGATCCGCGAACCCAGCTCGGCTACGCCACCAACGCGATCCAGGAAGGCGGGTTCTTCGGTGTCGGCATCGGTGAAGGTCAGGTAAAATGGTCGCTGCCAGACGCACATACCGATTTCATTATTGCCGTCGCTGCCGAGGAATACGGGCTGATCCTGGTATTGGTGATCATCGGCCTCTTCACCACGATCACCGTGCGCTCGCTGCTGCGCCTGATGCGGGAGCGGGACCCGTTCGTCCGGCTGGCAGGAACAGGTTTGGCTTGCATCTTCGGCATTCAGGCGATGATAAATATCGGCGTCGCGGTCCGGCTGCTGCCGGCAAAGGGCATGACGCTGCCGTTCGTGAGCTATGGCGGCTCGTCCCTGATCGCTGCCGGAGTCGCGGTTGGTGCGTTATTGGCTTTCACCCGGACACGGCCGCAGGGCGAGATCGGCGATATCCTGATTCAGCGGGGCAAATAGGGCATGGCAAAGCCGCTTCTGGTGATCGCGGCCGGCGGAACCGGCGGGCACATGTTCCCGGCCCAGGCCCTGGCCGAGGCGATGTTGCGCCGCGGCTGGCGGGTGCACTTGTCGACCGACGCTCGAGGCGCGCGCTACACAGGTGGCTTCCCGCATGTCGTCAGGATCGAACAGGTGTCCAGCGCCACCTTTGCGCGCGGCGGACTGCTGGGCAAGGCGCTGGCACCGTTTCGGATCGCAGGCGGCGTGGCCGCAGCGGTCTTTCGCATGATGCGCGACAAGCCCGCGATCGTTGTCGGTTTCGGCGGCTACCCGTCGATACCCGCGATCGCCGCGGCCAAGATCCTGCGGCTGCCGCGGATGATCCACGAACAGAACGGTGTGCTGGGCCGGGTCAACCAGTTCTTCGCCCGCAAGGAGCGGGTCAACGCCGTGGCCTGCGGTTCCTGGCCGACGAAACTTCCCGGAGGCGTCGTCAGCGTCCATACCGGCAACCCGGTGCGGGCGGCCGTGCTTGAGAAATCCGGCGCGCCCTACATTCCGCCGGGGGACTACCCGATGTCGCTGCTGGTGATCGGTGGCTCGCAGGGTGCGCGGATCCTGTCCGACACTGTGCCAGCGGCAATCGCGGCCTTGCCGGACGACATTCGCGGCCGGCTGCGGGTGTCGCATCAGGCCCGCGAGGAGGATCTGGAGCGTGTGACGGAGGCCTATGACAGGATCGGCACCACAGCCGACGTCCAACCCTTCTTCAGCGATATCCCCAGCCGGATGTCAGAGGCGCAGCTTGTGATCAGCCGGTCGGGCGCATCTTCTGTCGCCGATATCAGCGTGATCGGCCGGCCTTCGATCCTGGTTCCCTATGCAGCCGCGGCGGCGGATCATCAGACTGCGAATGCGCGAGGTCTGGTTAACGCCGGGGCAGCCATTCTGATCCCGGAATCGAGGCTTGAACCTGCCTCGCTTGCGGAGCAGATAGAGAACGTCTTCGTGAACCCCGATGCCGCCGTAAAGATGGCGCATGCGGCCCTTGACATAGCTCGGCCGGATGCGACCGACCGGTTGGTCGAGATGGTGGAAGGACTGGCAGGCAGGGGGCCGAACACATGAGCGCCGCAGCAACGAAATTGCCCACCGAGATGGGGCCGATCCACTTCGTGGGCATTGGCGGCATCGGCATGTCGGGCATCGCCGAGGTGCTGTTGAACCACGGCTATTCGGTGCAGGGATCGGACCTCAAAGCCAGCAAGATCACCGACCGGCTGAAGCGGCTTGGCGCGATGATATTCGAGGGTCAGCGGGCGGAAAATCTTGAGAACGCCGAAGTCGTCGTGATCTCTTCAGCCATCAAGCGCGGCAATCCGGAATTGGATGCGGCCCGTGCGATGGGGCTGCCGGTGGTGCGCCGGGCCGAGATGCTGGCTGAGCTGATGCGGCTGAAATCGAATGTGGCGGTCGCAGGCACGCATGGCAAGACAACCACGACGACACTGGTAGCGACGCTTCTGGATGCGGGCGGGCTGGATCCGACCGTGATCAATGGCGGCATCATCCACGCCTATGGCTCGAATGCCCGGATGGGGCAGGGCGAATGGATGGTGGTCGAGGCCGATGAGAGTGACGGCACTTTCAACCGCCTGCCTGCCACAATTGCGATTGTCACCAACATCGACCCCGAACACATGGAGCATTGGGGCACGATCGAGAATCTGCGCCGGGGCTTTCTCGATTTCGTGTCCAACATCCCGTTCTACGGCGTGGCGGTCTGCTGCACCGATCATCCCGAAGTGCAGGCACTGGTGGGCAAGATCACCGACCGCCGGGTTGTGACCTTCGGTTTCAACGCGCAGGCCGATGTGCGGGCGGTGAACCTGCATTACAGGGGTGGCGTTGCGCAGTTCGATATCGCGCTTCAGGCCGACGAAATGGTGATCGAGGGCTGCTCGCTGCCGATGCCGGGCGACCATAATGTCTCGAACGCTCTGGCCGCCGTCGCGGTGGCGCGGCATCTCGGCATGAAGGCGTCCGAAATCAAGCAAGCACTCGCCAAGTTCGGCGGCGTTAACCGCCGCTTTACGAAAGTCGGAGAAGTTAACGGCGTAACAATCATCGACGATTACGGACATCATCCGGTAGAGATCGCTGCCGTGCTGAAGGCAGCGCGGCAGGCCAGCGAGGGCAGAGTCATCGCCGTGCACCAGCCGCACCGCTATTCCCGCCTTTCGAGCCTTTTCGAGGACTTCTGCGGCTGTTTCAACAACGCCGATGTTGTCGGTATCGCCGAGGTCTATGCCGCTGGAGAAGAGCCGATCGCAGGGGCGAGCCGCGATGATCTGGTGGCCGGCCTGATTCGGCATGGCCACCGACATGCGCTTGCGATTGCGTCCGAGGAGGATCTGGAAAAGCTGGTCCGAGAACAAGCGCAGCCGGGCGATATCGTCGTGTGCCTCGGTGCCGGCACGATCAGCGGCTGGGCCAACAATCTGCCCGAAAGACTGGCCGCATGAGTTGGTCGTTGATCCTCGCCAGCCTTTGGGCCATGGCCGCCGCGCTGACGGTCATGCTGCCGATGCGTCGACAATATGCTCCGGGTGTCGCACTTTTGATTGCAGCGCCGCTCCTTCTCGCGTTTGTTGGGGCCCAGCACGGTATCTGGATGGTGCTTCTCGGGCTCATTGCCACAGCATCGATATTCCGCAATCCGTTGATCTATCTTGGCCGCAGGGCTTTGCGGCAGGCAGCCCCCTTGCCCAAGGAGTTACAGGAGCCCGCAGAATGAACCTTTCGCTGATCCTGGCGCTGCTGTGGCTGGTCGCGGCGAACGTGATCGCGATGTTTCCAAGCCGGCGGAATCACTGGCCCGCAGCCTACGGACTGATCGCCGTGGGCGTGCCGCTATTAGGCTTTGTGACCTACGAAAACGGGCCCTTATTCGGCATCCTCGCCTTGGCGGCGGGGGCATCGCTGCTGCGCTGGCCGGTCTTCTACTTCTGGCGCTGGTTGCGAAATTTCGGTCACAGGCCGGAAAAACAGGCCGAGTGACGAGCCTACCCGAAACGCGCGGTGTCCTAACGCCGGACAGGGTCCTGTCCGACCTGACATGGTTGCGCGTCGGTGGCCCTGCTGACTGGCTGTTCCAACCCGCTGATATTCAGGACCTGGCCGACTTCCTGAAAGCGCTCGACCCCGCGGTTGTGATCTTTCCGATGGGGGTCGGGTCGAACCTGATCGTCCGCGATGGCGGGATCCGCGCGGTTGTCATCCGCATGGGGCGGGGGTTCAACGCGATCTTGGTCGAAGGCACGCGGGTGACGGCGGGCGTGGCGGCGCTCGATGCTCATGTGGCGCGGAAAGCGGCAGAGGCCGGGGTAGACCTGACCTTCCTGCGCACCATTCCTGGCGCCATTGGCGGCGCGGTTCGAATGAATGCCGGCTGCTACGGATCCTATGTGGCCGATCACCTGGTTTCGGCTAGGGCGGTCACGCGCGGCGGCGACCCGGTGACACTCAGCCCGGCAGATCTGAACTTCCGCTATCGCCAGACCGACCTGCCGGAGGGCTGGGTGCTGGTCGAGGCCGTGTTCGAAGGGGCGTCTGGCGCGCCCGCGGCACTGCATGCAAAGATGGACGAGCAGATTGCCAAGCGCGATGCGACGCAGCCAACCAAGGAACGGACGGCCGGCTCCACCTTCCGCAATCCTGCCGGGTTCTCGTCGACCGGGAGTAGCGATGACAGCCATGAGCTGAAGGCCTGGAAAGTGATCGATGATGCCGGTATGCGGGGCGCGCGCCTCGGCGGCGCTCAGATGTCCGAGATGCACCCCAACTTTCTGGTCAATACAGGTGGCGCAACTGCCGCAGATCTGGAAGGACTGGGCGAAGAGGTTCGAAAAAAGGTATTCCAAAACAGTGGCATCTGTTTAGAATGGGAAATCATGCGGGTCGGCAAACCGGCCCCTGAAAAACACTGGTGAAAGAGGCCGACAACAAGGTCCGGTAAAGAGGCGCGAAGTGGGACTGTCGAGCAGGACATCCCCCAAAGTGGCGGTACTGATGGGCGGCCCCTCGGCAGAACGAGAGGTGTCGCTGTCTTCTGGGCGCGAATGCGCCGCCGCGCTGCGGGAAGCTGGGTATGACGTGACGGAGCTGGACGCGGGTCCAGATCTGGTCGCACGCCTGGATGAGCTACATCCTGATGTCGCGTTTAATGCGCTGCATGGCCGGTGGGGCGAGGATGGCTGTGTTCAGGGCATCCTTGAATGGCTGCGCATTCCTTATACGCATTCGGGTGTTCTGGCCTCGGCGCTGGCGATGGACAAGCAACGGTCGAAGGCCGCGTTCCGGTCGGCCGGCCTGAAGGTTCTGGACAGCGTGATCGCGACCCGCGAGGAGGTCGAGGCGCACCACGTCCTGACCCCGCCCTACGTCGTGAAACCCAACAACGAAGGCTCCTCGGTCGGCGTCTATATCGTGACAGAGGCCGCCAACGGCCCGCCGCAACTCGCCCGCGAGATGCCCGATCATGTCATGGTCGAGACCTACGCGCCGGGCCGCGAACTGACGGCCTCGGTCATGGGCGATCGGGCGCTGACAGTGACAGACATCATCACAGAGGGCTGGTACGACTATCACGCGAAATATGCGACTGGCGGTTCGCGGCACGAAGTTCCGGCCAGCCTGCCGCGCGAGATTTTCGACGCCTGCATGGATTATGCCTTGCGCGCGCATCTGGCGCTCGGATGCCGCGGGGTTAGCCGCACCGATTTCCGCTGGGACGAGGCGTATGGTCTTGGCGGGCTGTACATTTTGGAAACCAACACCCAGCCGGGCATGACTCCGACCTCACTGTTGCCGGAACAGGCTGCGCATTGCGGCATAACCTTCCCGGAATTCTGCAAATGGATGGTGGAGGACGCGTCATGCGATCGCTGAAAGCGCCGCTGCGCGATCCGGCGCCAAGCCGCATCGCCTACCGTATTCAGCGGCTCTGGCTGACGCCGATGTTTCATACATTGCTCAAGGTATGGCTGCCGATCCTTGTGGTCTTCGGGCTTGTCGCCGGGTACTTCAGCAATGCGGACAACGTCGCCGCGCTGCGCAACAAAGCCGCCGATATCCGCCGCTCTATCCAGGAGCGGCCGGAATTCACCGTCAAGCTGATGGCCATCGATGGCGCCTCGGAAGAGATCGCAGAGGATATCCGCGAAGTCGTGCCGGTCGATTTTCCGATCAGTTCCTTTGATCTCGACCTGTCGGCAATGCAAGACAGGATCGAGGAACTGGACGCGGTAGCGCGGGTCGATGTCCGCATCCGGCCCGGCGGTATTCTTCAGGTTCTGGTCCGCGAGCGCATTCCGACGGTTGTCTGGCGGAACGAGAGCGGTCTGGACCTGCTGGACGCCGAAGGCCACCGCGTTGCCTCGATCGCGTCACGCACCGGACGCAGCGACCTGCCGCTGCTTGCGGGGGCCGGCGCCGAGCGCGCGGTGCCCGAGGCGCTGGAGGTGCTGGCCACGGCAGAGCCGGTTAAGCAACGGATCCGTGGGCTGGTGCGTATGGGCGAACGCCGTTGGACGCTGGTGCTGGACCGCGACCAGAGGATCATGTTGCCCGAGGCGCGGCCCATCCCCGCGCTCGAACAGGTCATGGCGCTGCAGCAGGCGCAGGATCTCTTGGCACGCGATATCGTCGCCGTGGACATGCGGAATGAGAACAGGCCGACCCTGCGCATGTCAGTTCCAGCAACAGAAGAATTACGACGGATCAAGGGCCTAGGGCCAGGAGCTGGTGACGGATGATGGATCTTTATTCCTCGCAACGGGCGATGCGGCATATGCGCAAGGCCGCGATGCAGCGCGGCGTTATCGCAATTCTCGACATCGGCACGTCGAAGATCGCCTGCCTCGTCTTGCGCTTTGACGGGCCGGACAAGTTCCGCGAGTCCGATGGCGTCGGGTCGATGGCCGGCCAGTCCTCGTTCCGTATCATCGGGGCGGCGACCACGCGATCGCGCGGGGTGCGGTTCGGCGAAATCGACGCCATGCAGGAAACAGAGCGCGCGATCCGCACGGCGGTTCAGGCTGCACAGAAGATGGCCAATGTCCGTGTCGATCACGTGATTGCATGTTTTTCCGGGGCCGGTCCGCGATCCTATGGACTCGCAGGGTCGATCGATCTGCAGGACAGCCAGGTCACAGAGCAGGATGTGGCGCGCGCCCTCGCTTCCTGCGATGTCCCTGACTATGGTGAAGGTCGCGAGGTGCTGCACGCCCAACCGGTAAATTTCGCGCTCGACCATCGCTCTGGCATGGGCGATCCGCGTGGCCAGATCGGCAACAAGCTGGCCGTCGACATGCACCTTCTGACCGCCGACAGCGACGTCATTCAGAACCTGCTTTACTGCATGAAGCGCTGCGATCTGGAAGTGGCCGGGATCGCCTCGTCGGCCTACGCCTCGGGCATTTCCAGCCTTGTCGAGGACGAACAGGAACTCGGTTCGGCCTGCATCGACATGGGCGGCGGCACCTCTGGCATCTCGATTTTCATCAAGAAACACATGATTTATGCCGATTGCGTCCGGATGGGCGGCGATCATGTGACGATGGACATTTCGAAGGGCTTGCAGATACCCTTTGCAACTGCGGAACGGATCAAGACCTTTTACGGCGGTGTTGTCGCGACCGGCATGGATGACCGTGATATGATCGAGATCGGCGGCGATACCGGTGACTGGGAACATGACCGGCGCACCGTCAGTCGGGCCGAGTTGATCGGCATCATTCGACCCCGCGTCGAAGAGATTCTGGAAGAGGTGCGCGGAAGGCTCAATGCCGCCGGGTTCGAACACCTTCCCAGCCAGCAGATCGTGCTGACCGGCGGCGCCAGCCAGATCGCGGGACTCGACGGATTGGCGCCTAAGATCCTCGGCCAGCAGGTGCGAATCGGTCGCCCCCTCCGGGTACAGGGACTGCCACAGGCGGCAACCGGTGCGCCGTTCGCCTCGGCGGTAGGGCTCTGCCTTTTCGCGGCACATCCGCAGGACGAATGGTGGGATTTCGAAATTCCTTCAGAGCGCTATCCGGCCCGGTCGCTGAAGCGCGCCGTGAAATGGTTCAAGGACAACTGGTGAGTTTCGCAAATCCTGGGAAAGAGGCGAGAATCACCATGACCCGGACCCACGATCGTGCTAAAGTTGTCCACAGGGTCCGGAGAGGCCCAAGGCAGACCGAGCAGTCGCCTTGAAAACTTGGATTCACGCCGGCCGACGGCAACGCAGTTTTTGCGAACGGTGTTGTGTTGCTTCAATCGGTTGTGGTGCCGGTTCAGTATCCCGCAATATCTCGAAGATTGGGCGAAATCCCGCTAAATCGCGCCAAGAATCGACTACATTTTGTGTCTAAACTGTGTTTTTTGGGTGACGCGGCGACCAACTCCGCTTAAATTGGGCGAGAGTAGCAAGGGCGGCCGCTTCGTCGGTCGGTAAAAAAGACAGGCGGACAGATCTATGACATTGAACTTGAAGATGCCGGAACACGACGAACTGAAGCCGCGGATCACGGTCTTCGGCGTCGGGGGCGCGGGCGGTAACGCCGTCAACAACATGATCGAAAAGCAGCTCGAAGGCGTCGAGTTCGTCGTTGCGAATACCGACGCGCAGGCGCTTCAGCAGTCGACTGCTCCTGCCAAGATCCAGATGGGCGTCAAGGTCACCGAAGGTCTTGGCGCCGGGGCGCGTCCCTCTGTCGGAGCCGCCGCCGCCGAGGAAACGATCGAAGAGATCGTCGATCACCTCGCCGGTGCGCATATGTGCTTCATCACCGCTGGCATGGGTGGCGGAACCGGTACCGGCGCTGCACCAATTATTGCCCAGGCCGCGCGCGAGCTCGGCGTTCTGACCGTCGGTGTTGTCACGAAGCCGTTCCAGTTCGAGGGCGGCAAACGCATGCGGCAGGCCGATGAGGGCATCGAGACGCTGCAGAAGATGGTCGACACGCTGATCATCATCCCGAACCAGAACCTTTTCCGCCTGGCCAACGAAAAGACCACCTTCACCGAAGCTTTCAGTATGGCCGACGATGTTCTTTACCAGGGCGTCAAGGGGGTGACCGACCTGATGGTCCGCCCGGGCCTGATCAACCTCGACTTTGCCGATGTCCGCGCGGTGATGGACGAGATGGGCAAGGCGATGATGGGCACTGGCGAGGCGAACGGCGAGGATCGCGCGATCCAGGCCGCCGAGAAGGCGATTGCCAACCCGCTTCTGGACGAAATCAGCCTGCGCGGCGCCAAGGGTGTTCTGATCAACATCACAGGTGGCTACGACCTGACGCTGTTCGAACTCGACGAAGCTGCAAACCGGATTCGCGAAGAGGTCGATCCGGATGCCAACATCATCGTTGGCTCGACGCTCGACACCGACATGGAAGGTGCGATGCGGGTCTCGGTGGTTGCCACCGGCATCGACGCAAGCGAGTCGGTGCATGACATCCCGGTACCGCGCCGTTCGATGGCTGCTCCATTGCAATCTGCTGAAAAGGTAGAAGAAAAGGTGGCGCCGGTAGCCGCCAAGATCGAAGAGGATCTTGTGGCGCGCGAGGAAGTGCGCGAGCCCGAGCCGAAGCAGGAGCCAAGCCTGTTCGAAGATATCGAGCCCCAGGTGGAAGCAATTGCTGCCCCGCGTCGCCCGGAGCCGCGCCGCGAGGAGCCGCTCATCGAGGTCGAGGACGACCTGCCGCCGCCGGCCTACCAGCCGCGCGTGGCAGAGTTCCAGCCGCATGCCGACGATTACTCCGAGGCGCCGGAAGAAGAGCGTTTCATGGCCCCACGTGCGCCCGCTGCCGGGACACCGACTCCAGAGGCGCTTGCCCGGCTTCAGGCCGCTGTTCAGAAAGTTCCCGCACAGCAGACCCGGCCCGGCATGGCCCACCATCAGCCACAGGACAAGCCGCGCTTCGGGATCAACTCCCTGATCAACCGGATGACGGGGCATCAGGGCGAAGCGCCGCAGGTCAGAAGTGCCACGGTGACACGCCAGCAGCCCCAGATGCGCGCTGTGGACGCCGCACCGGAGGCGAACCCGGAACAGGAAAAAATCGAGATCCCGGCCTTTTTGAGGCGTCAGGCGAACTGAAACTTAGTCACAAATTTTTTTCAGAAGGCCAGCAAGCGCTGGCCTTTTTGTTTTTATATCAGAGCCTTAAGAGCAAGACTTACATTTTTCGGCAAACTTCCGCGTATGGCGGAATCCCATGTTTCAGAGCGTAGCAAAGATTGAGTTGAGGTATTTCAACCGGCTGGTTACGCCGTTGCAATCGGCGAGGTGGGGGCATCGCCAACGGCAAATGTATGGGGAAATCGTGCAAACGACCATCAAATCTCCCGTTGAGTTCACGGGCACCGGCCTTCATTCTGGTGCTCCTGTGCGGCTGACGATTCGCCCGGCCTCGGCAGATCACGGTATCTGGTTCCGGCGCACCGACATCCTGATCGGCGATGCGCTGATCCCGGCGAAGTGGGACGCTGTCGTGCAGTCACCGCTCTGCACCAGGCTGCGCAATCAGGCCGGTGCAGAGATTTCGACCGTCGAACATATCATGGCCGCGCTGGCAGGTTGCGGCATTCAGAATGCGCTGGTCGAGGTGAACGGCCCCGAAGTGCCCATCCTTGATGGCAGTGCAGCGCCTTTCGTCGAGGGCATTTTGTGGCGCGGCGTCCGCCATCTGTCGGCACCGGTCTGGGCTATCGAGATCCTGCGCCCTGTCACAGTCCGCCACGGAGAGGCCACAGCGACCCTGTCACCCTCCGAGGCCTTCGAGATCGCGTTCGAGATCGACTTCGACGAGGCGGCGATCGGCCGTCAGTCCAAGACGCTGAACATGGCCAATGGTGCTTTTGTGCGAGAATTGTGTGACAGCCGCACCTTCTGCCGGCAAAGCGACATCGAGAACATGCGCGCCAATGGCCTCGCGCTTGGCGGCACGCTGTCGAATGCGGTTGTCGTGGATGGTGCGACGATCCTGTCGCCGGGCGGGTTGCGGCACCGCGATGAGGCGGTTCGTCACAAGATGCTCGACGCCGTTGGCGACCTGGCGCTGGCCGGGGCTCCGATCTTTGGCCAGTATTCGGGCAACCGTGCGGGCCATTCGCTGACCAATAAGCTTCTGCGGGCGCTTTTCGCCCAACCTGACGCATTCCGCATCGTGGAATGCGACGCAGATGCTGCCCGCCGGCTTCCCGGCGTCGGTGTCAGTTTCTCGGATATGCCCGCGGTCGCATAAGACCGCTTCAAAACCGGCGCAAAGTCGTTTTGCACCGGTTTTTTCTGTGCTAGGACCACTTTAGCAAATAAGGGCGGACAGCGTTCGCGGGGAAGTCTTGGTGGGTAGGTATTTGATGGCACGAGCCGGGTCGATCAGCAGGTTGGGTTTGTCGGTCGCGGCGCTCTTTGCGATTACGGCCTGCGGCGGCGGGGATGCTGCCACGCGCGGCGTCCCGCTTGACAATTTCTCGGCCGAGGAGATCTTTCAGCGTGGTGAATACGAGCTTGCCAACCGACAGCCCGACGACGCGGCCTATTATTTTGGCGAGATCGAGCGACTGTATCCTTATTCCGAACTGGCTAAGCGCGCATTGATCATGCAGGCCTTCGCCTATCACAAGGATCGCGACTACCCCAACAGCCGGGCCAGCGCACAGCGCTATCTCGACTTCTTCCCGTCCGAAGAGGATGCCGCTTATGCGCAATATCTTCTGGCGCTCTCCTATTACGACCAGATCGACGATGTCGGCCGCGATCAGGGCCTGACCTTTCAGGCCTTGCAAGCCTTGCGGACCGTGATCGAGACCTATCCTGACAGCGAATATGCGAGTTCTGCGGTACTAAAGTTTGATCTGGCCTTCGATCATTTGGCGGCGAAAGAGATGGAGATCGGGCGCTACTATCTGAAGAAGGGGCATTTTGCTGCGGCGATCAACCGGTTCCGCGTTGTCGTCGAGCAGTTCCAGACCACCAGCCATACGCCCGAGGCGCTTCACCGGCTTGTCGAAAGTTATCTCTCGCTGGGTCTCGTGGACGAAGCGCAGACCGCGGGCGCCATTCTTGGCCATAACTTCCAGTCGACCGAATACTACGAGGACAGCTATGCCCTCCTGACCGGTCAGGGCCTGAGGCCGGAGGCGCGCGGCGACAGCTGGCTGGCCGGCATCTACCGGCAGGTCATCCGCGGCGAATGGCTCTGATCCAGGGCAGGGGGCGCTGGGACCATGCTTAGGGGTCTCGACATCCGCGACATGCTGATCATCGAGCGGCTGAATCTGGAGTTTCAGCCGGGTCTCAACGTCTTGACCGGGGAGACCGGCGCCGGAAAGAGCATTCTGCTGGACGCGCTCGGCTTCGTTCTGGGCTGGCGAGGGCGGGCCGAACTGGTGCGACAGGGCGCTGAGCAGGGCGAGGTCGTAGCGATCTTCGATCTGGAAGCAGACCATCCGGCAAAGGACGTGCTGGCCGCAGCCGGGTTGCCAGAAACCGACGATTTGATCCTTCGGCGTGTCAACACCGCCGACGGGCGCAAGACGGCCTGGGTCAATGACCGGCGGGTCAGCGGTGAGGTGCTGCGGCAACTGTCGGATGTGCTGGTGGAACTGCACGGCCAGCATGATGACGGGGGGCTGCTCAACCCGCGCGGTCATCGGGCATTGCTGGATGATTTCGGTCGGTTGGCCGCCGATGTTGGTGCTGTGCGCGCGGCGTGGCGGGCACTGTCTGTGGCGGAAGGCGCATTGAAGAGGGCGCAGGCCGCCTTGGACGAGGTTGCCCGGGAAGAGGAGTTCCTGCGCCATGCCGTTTCCGAACTCGACAAGCTTGATCCCCAGCCGGGAGAGGAAGAGGCGCTGGATTCGCGGCGGCGGCTGATGCAGGCCTCTGAGCGGATTGGCGAAGACATAGCGAAGGCCTACGCGGCGATCGGCAGCCACGGCGCGGAAGGAACGATATCCGATGCCGTTCGCTGGCTCGAAGGTGTGGCGGACAAGGCCGAGGGAAAGCTGGACGAGCCGCTGGCGGCCGTGTCGCGTGCCCTGAACGAACTCGGCTCGGCGCAGATGGCGATCGAGGATTGCATCAGCGAATTGGCCTTCAATCCCTCCGAGCTGGAACAGGTCGAGGAGCGGCTGTTCGCGATCCGCGGTCTGGCCAGAAAACATGGGGTTTTGCCCGATGACCTTGCGGAGTTTGCAGAAGGCCTGCGCGGCAAGCTGGTGGCCCTCGACGGAGGTGAGGCGGATCTGAAGGCGTTGCGAGCCGAAGTTGCAAAGGCGCAAGGGGCCTATGAACAGCGGGCGGCGCTACTAAGCGGCAAACGAAAGGCCGCGGCGGCAATGCTGGACAATGCGATGGCGGTGGAACTGGCGCCGCTGAAGATGGAGCGCGCCGTGTTCGCGACAGAAATCAATGCGACGGAACCGGGCTCCGAAGGTCGCGATGAGGTGGCATTCACCGTCGCGACGAACCCTGGCGCCCCGTCGGGTCCGTTGAACAAGATCGCTTCTGGCGGCGAACTCAGCCGGTTTCTGCTGGCGCTGAAGGTCTGCCTGACGAAAGAGGCCAGCGGCCTGACGATGATCTTTGACGAGATCGACCGTGGTGTCGGCGGCGCGACGGCCGATGCGGTCGGCCGCAGGCTGGCGCAACTGGCCGAGAATACGCAGGTCCTCGTGGTCACCCACTCGCCGCAGGTTGCAGCGCGCGGACGCCACCACTGGCGGGTGGAAAAGGCCGTAGCAGAGGGCATGACGACCTCGACCGTAACCTCGCTGGATGCCGGGGCGCGTGTCGATGAGGTGGCGAGGATGCTCGCCGGGGATATCGTGACCGAAGAGGCGCGCGGAGCGGCAAAGGCGCTCCTTGCGGGTTAGTGTCCGAAATGTTCTCTCAAGTTTTAAACAGGCAGTCCAGGCCGACCATCGGCAATTGTCCTGAGGTGTCTTGAATGACCCCTGTCATTGCTAATTGGATCCGCCAAGTCTATCGGGCGCGTCGCGTTGAATTGACCTGAATCAATGACGCACCTGTTTGATGGTCTAGGCTGATAGTCGTTGTTTGGCCGCCGTCGGTAGCAGATTTTCCCGTTCACCGCATCGCTCGTCCGGATAACCAAAGAAACAGTTCTGGAGGGTGGACTATGAAAAATCTCGTCATCGCCACAGGGGCCATGTTGGCCGTTTCTTGCTCAGCGGCACATGCACAAGAGAGTGCTGGCAAGAATGAATACATGGTCGCGTGCTCCGTTTGTCACGGGGAAACCGGTAGAGGCGACGGATCATTCACATCTTTGATGAATGTCCCAGTTCCAAACCTGACGACTTTAGCGGCGCAGAACGAGGGGAAGTTTCCCTATCTGGAAGTCTTCATGACGATCGACGGCCGTACTATGGCTGAAGGGCATGGGGCGCCTATGCCGGTCTGGGGTGACCGGTTCCGTGCCGATGCAGGAGGCGACTATGGGCCATATGGTGCAGAGGTGGTCACCCGGGGTCGGATCCTGACGCTGGTCAATTACCTGGAATCCATCCAAGAATAGAGCATGTTAGCCGAACAGGGCTTCGGTTTGTGTTCGGCATTTGATTTCTTACCAAACAGATGTGTAACTAGATTAATTTTGCCGCACCATCTTGCCGGGGTTCAGGATGTTTTGCGGATCGAGCGCGCGTTTGATGTCGGCCATCACCGACCAGCCCTGCCCATGTTCCTTCTCCATATAGTCGAGCTTGCCCATGCCGATGCCATGCTCGCCTGTGATGGTGCCTCCGAGCTTTAGGGCGCGGTCGGTCACGCGGGCCGAAAGGCGCAGCGCCTCGTCCATCTCGGCGCGGTCGACGGGGTCAACGAGAAGGATGGCGTGAAAATTGCCGTCGCCGACATGGCCGAGTATCGGCCCCTCCAGCCGGGAAGCGGCGATTTCGGCGCGGGTCTCCTCGACCGCCTGTGCCAGAGAAGAGATCGGCACGCAGATATCGGTGACCAACGCGCGCGCGCCCGGGCGCAGCGCAAGGCAAGCGTAGTAGGCATTGTGGCGCATCTTCCAGAGCACGGTGCGGTCCTCGGCCCTGTCCGACCAGCGAAATTCGGTGCCTCCGAAATCAGCGGCGATCTCGCCGAACCGCCCGGCATCTTCGGCCACGCTCGAAGGCGAGCCGTGGAACTCGATCATCAGGTGCGGGGCCTCGGGCATGGCGGCAATGGCGTAGCTGTTGAAGGCCGAGACCGTCGCACTGTCCACCAATTCGATCCGGGCCATCGGCACCCCGGTCTGGATCGTGGCGATCACGGCATTGACCGCATCCTCGATGGACGGGAATGCGCAGATGGCCGCGGATATCGCTTCGGGCTGACCGTAGAGCCGCAGGGTGAGTTCCGTGATCAGGCCAAGCGTGCCCTCCGAGCCGACCATCAGGCCCGTGAGGTCATAACCGGCAGATGATTTGCGGGCGCGGGTGCCGGTCCGGATGATGCGGCCATCGGCGAGCACGGTCTCGGTGCCAAGGACATTGTCGCGCATCGTGCCGTAGCGAACGGCAGTGGTTCCCGATGCCCGCGTCGCGGCCATGCCGCCGATCGAGGCATTTGCGCCGGGATCGACCGGGAAGAAAAGGCCCGTCGCGCGCAGTTCGGTATTCAACTCCTCGCGCGTCAGGCCGGGCTGCACGGTGGCGTCCATATCCTCGGCCGAAACCCTGAGCACCCTGTTCATGTTGCGGAAATCGACGCAGACTCCGCCACGGATGGCCAGACCGTGACCTTCTAGAGAGGTTCCGGCGCCCCAAGGGATCACCGGGCAGGTATGTTCGGCGCAGATCCGGACGAGGTCGGAAACTTCGGCTTTGGTTTCTGGATAGGCGACCGCGTCGGGCGGGGTCAGCGGGAAGTGGGTTTCCGAGGTGCCATGGGCCTCGAGTTCGGACTTGGATCGCGACAGGCGATTGCCTAAGAGGGAAGAGAGCTTTTCCAGGGCGGCGCTGTTGGTCATTGGCTTCTCGCTCGGTGAACTGTACCGACCCTAGGCGCAACCGGCCAACCGGAAAAGCAAAGATGCGCACGAGGTAGACGGAACGCATGGTAAAGCCAGCCGGGACGGTGATCGCGGAACGATGGGCGAGCAGCATCCAAGCCTGCCGGGATGCCTGGGATCTGTTGCGCCGCAAAGGACCGAGCCAGCTGCAATTCTGGTTCATTGCGCTGGCCATCGGCATCGCGGCGGGCTTCGCGTCGCTCGGCTTCCGGATGGGAATCTCGGCACTGCAATCATGGCTTTACGGCACTGACAATCCGGCGCTGCTGCACTCGTTCGCGGAAACGCTTGAATGGTACTGGATCGTCGGCATCCCGATCGCGGGCGGGCTGACCGTCGGGATCATACTGCACCTTTTCACCAACGACGGTCGGGCGCGCACGGTGGCCGACGTGATCGAGGGGGCGGCACTGCAGGAGGGACGGGTCGAGCAGCGCGCTGGGCTGGCCTCGGCTGCGGCGTCGCTGATCACGCTGTCTTCCGGCGGGTCCTCTGGCCGCGAAGGGCCGGTCGTGCACCTAGCCGGCGTGATCTCCAGCTGGGTATCGAGCAGGATCGACGCGAATGGCATAACCGGGCGCGAGCTTCTGGGCTGCGCCGTGGCCGCCGCGGTTTCCGCCAGCTTCAACGCGCCGATCGCCGGGGCGCTGTTCGCAATGGAGGTGGTGCTTAGGCATTTCGCAGTCCATGCTTTCGCCCCGATCGTAATTGCCAGCGCCGCGGGCACGGTGATCAGCCGGCTCAAGTTCGGTGACGTGACGGAATTCATCCTGCAGCCGGACACCATCCTGGGCTTCTATGTGGAACTGCCGGCCTTTCTGCTGCTTGGTCTTGTCTGTGCGCTGATCTCGGTGATCTTCATGCGCTCGATCTTCTGGGCGGAAACGGTCGGAGACAGGGTTCAGTCGTTCCTTGGAATGCCGCGATACCTGCGTCCGGCGCTGGCCGGTGCGATCCTGGGCGTTCTGGCGATCCAGTGGCCGCATATTATCGGCGTCGGCTACGAGACCACGTCGAACGCGCTCACCGGAAACCTCTTGCTGCACGAGGCGATCGTATTTGCTGTCCTCAAAGTCGCTGCCGTCGCGATCACTTTAGGCGGCCGCATGGGCGGCGGTGTATTTTCGCCCTCGCTGATGGTGGGAGCGCTGACCGGGCTGGCCTTCGGGATGATTGCAACGGCTGTCTTTCCGAACGTTTCGGGGTCAGAAACGCTTTACGCACTCGCTGGAATGGGCGCGGTGGCGGCGGCCGTTCTGGGCGCGCCAATCTCGACCACGCTGATCGTCTTCGAGCTGACAGGCGACTGGCGGACCGGGCTTGCGGTGATGGTAACGGTTTCGATCTCGTCCGCCATATCCAGCCGAATGGTGGACCGGTCGTTCTTCCTGACACAGCTAGAACGGCGCAATATCCACTTGGCCGCAGGTCCACAGGCCTACCTCCTAGCCACCTTCCGGGCCGCCAAACTGATGCGCAAGACCGGCGAACCGCGTGCGGCCAAGGATGATGATTGCTGGGAACTGATCGAGGAGGGCATCTATATCGACGGAAACGCGACGCTGGAAAGCGCGATGCCGGTCTTCGAGCGGACCGGGGCCACGTTCCTGCCAGTGGTAACACTCGGCGGCGAGGGAGATCCGCCGGAACTCTGGGGCGCGCTGTTTCAAGTCGACGCCCTTCGGGTCTATAATCGCGCGTTGGCAGCGACGGCTGCGGAGGAACACAGCTAAGCGCTATTCAACCACAAATAGAGCAAAAGTTAAAGAATACCATTTCTAAGCATCTGGTCTTAAGATCTGACGATCAACCCTCGAAACCGTAGGCAGAATGTTAGGTTGTGAACAATCTTGCGAGTTCGGGCTTCGTCAGCACCGACGTACGCTGCTCATGGACCGGTGCAACGCTTTGTTTCAGACCGGCGGAATTCCCAAACTATTGATTTCCCAGGTTCTCGATGCCGTCGAGTCTGTTACCGGATCGGTCCGTGGCACGGTCTTCCTGTTGGACGAATTCGGTAACCGACCGGTGCTCTACGCTACCGCCGGAAGGCGTAACCCGGAACAGGAGATCGAACGGGATGTAGCCGCTGTCCTCCAGATCGCCATTGCCGATAGTGGCGTCGGCATCATTCGATCGGTTCTGGCCAAAACGGGCGCGGTCATTCTGGAGGATGTCTTTGAGAACGGCGCCTATGTCTCGGCTGACCCCGCCATGCGCTTGGAAGCCTGCATACCGCTGGTGCAGCAGGGTCGGACGATTGGTGCCCTGAACCTGAAATGCAGCAAGGGTCGTGCACTCGAACACGAGGACGTGACGATGTTCACGACACTCGCCTGTCAGATCGCCATGGCGATCCAAATGCAGAACCACAGGTCCGAACTACAGCCGATGCGGCAGTTACGCGGGCATTAGGGTGATTGCATCACGTCCCTTCGCGCGTCGCAACGCGTCAAAGCGGAAATGCGCGGGGCAGGAAATGACCCTGTCCGAGATCAGATCCGTTCGACGGTGGCCTTCTCGGGGTAGAAGGCCAGAAAGCCGGCGATCTCCTCAACCCCCGCTAGCGGTTCCTCATAGGACCAGGCGGCGTCCTTGATCGTCACCGATTTCGTCTGGATGGAATAATGGCTTGCGGTGCCCTTGTCGGAGCTGGTCGTGCTGGTTCCGCTTTGATCCAGGAAGGCCATCGCGATATCGCCGCGCGGGAAGTAGATGACCGGCTGGTAGCTGCCCTCAGAAAGTTCCAGCGCGTTCGAAGTTTCGCCCAGCACCGCCCCTCCGGCCCTGACCACCCAGGTGCCCTCGGCTTTGCGGATCTTGATATTGTCGGCCATGGTCGCTCTCTTCCTCGGAATCGTATGTAATGTGGCAGGCTATCAGGCATTCGGTGGGGCCCACAAGTCAGAGCGGTGCGCAGGCTTCCTGCAACCAGCCGAGGGCGGGCTCACTGACGCGCGGACCGATCTTGCGCAGAACTTCGGCGTGATAGGCGTTCATCCAGCTGCGCCCGTCCGATGACAGCATGCCGGCGTCGATTAGGCGCCTGTCGATCGGCACGAAGCTGAGCGTTCGGAATGCAAGCATTTCGCGATGGGCATCGCCGCCGGGTGGTTGGCCCGCCTTCTCGACCGTGATCAGGTTCTCGATGCGGATGCCGAAGGCACCTTCGCGGTAATAGCCCGGTTCGTTCGACAGGATCATGCCGGGTTCCAGCGGCGCTTCGGACCGCCGGCTGAGACCTTGCGGCCCCTCATGGACAGAGAGATAGGCCCCGACACCGTGCCCGGTGCCATGGTCGTAATCCTGTCCCGCCTGCCAAAGCGGCACGCGGGCCAGCGCATCGAGATGGCATCCGGCAAGCCCCTTCGGCCAGCGCGCGCACGAGATCGCGATCATCCCCTGAAGAACGCGGGTGAAACAAGCGCGCTGATCTTCCTGAGGCTTCCCCACGACGATCGTGCGGGTGATGTCGGTGGTGCCGTCGAGATACTGGCCGCCCGAATCGATAACCACGAGGTCTCCGAGTTGAAGGCTGCGGTTGGTTTCGCGGGTCACGCGGTAATGGATCACCGCGCCGTTCGGCCCAGAACCGGCGATGGTCTCGAAGCTGATATCCTTCAGCCCGTTCGCCGCGCGGCGATAGGTCTCGAGCTTGGTGACCAGGTCGATCTCCGTCAGGTCGCCCTCTGCAGCGGTCGCGTCGAACCAGGCGAGGAACTCGACCATGGCCGCTCCGTCGCGCTGGTGGGCGGCCTCGGCACCGGCAATCTCGGTCGCGTTCTTGCAGGCCTTGGGCCGGCGGCAGGGGTCGGTCTCATAGGCGATCTTCGTTGCCGCTTCGGACAGGATCGTGGTGATGGCGAGCGGGGCGCTCGACTTGTCCACGCGAACCGGGCCGGAAAGCATGGCAAGCGCGCCGGCGATGGCCTCCGGCGCGGCCAGCTTCACTTCGGGGCCAAGATGATCGACGAGGTGGTCGGCCTTGCCGGGCGTTGCGAAAAGGGTGACGTGTGCATCGTCGGTCAGGATCGCGAATGCATGGGCGACTGGCGTACGGGCGACATCCGAGCCACGGATGTTCAAGAGCCAGGCGATGCTGTCAGGCAGCGTCAGCACCGCGGCGCGATGGCCGGCTTTCTTCAGGTCGCTTGCCAGGCGTGCGCGCTTGTCCGCATGGGGTTCCCCTGAATATTCAAGCGGATATGCGGTGATCTTGCCCTGCGGGGCAGCCGGTTGCTCGGCCCAGACAATGTCGATGAGATTTTCGGTTTCGATCAGGCTGATACTGCTGCCGTCCAACGCTTTTCGAGCCGTCTCGATTTCCTCGAACGTGTGTAGCCACGGATCGAAACCGACCTTTCCGCCCTCTGGCAGCGCTTCTATCAGCCAGTCGGCCAGCTTGGCTTCGGGCCAGTCGACGGGGGTAAAATGCGATGCTGCCACCTGCCGTTTGACCTGCACGCGGTAGCGGCCGTCAACGAAGACCCCGGCCTTGCCAAGTAGTGCCGCGCAGAACCCGGCCGAACCTGTAAAACCCGTCAGCCACGCAAGGCGCTCGTCACGGGCGGCGACGTTCTCACCCTGATGCGCATCGGCGCGCGGAACCAGGAACCCGGCCAGCCCCCGCGCGCGCATTTCAGAGCGCAATGCCTCAAGGCGGGGTGGGCCAGTTTCTGGATGGGTCGTGGTCTCGAAACTCTGAAACATGATCTTCTTTATCTTATGTGTGCAATAATCCTGCCGAAGGCGCTGAGCCTCCTGAGAGGTCTCGATACCACCAATCATCAACGGATCTCATTCGGTCAAGTGAAGATCACCGCGCGGCCTGACTGCGGATTCCCATGACGCGGGCGCGGGCGCGGGGATCGTTGTCAAAAAGCGCCGCAAGCTGTTCGGTCATCGCCCCTGCAAGCTGCTCGACATCGGTGATCGTGACCGCGCGGTTGTAATAGCGCGTCACGTCATGGCCGATGCCGATCGCCAGAAGCTCGACCTGGCGGCGCTTCTCGACCATCGCGATGACGTCGCGCAGGTGTTTCTCCAGATAATTCGCGGGGTTAACGGACAAAGTTGAATCGTCGACCGGTGCGCCGTCCGAGATCACCATCAGGATCTTGCGCACTTCGCGGCGGGCGGTGACGCGCCGGTGTGCCCATTCCAGCGCCTCACCGTCGATATTCTCCTTCAATAGCCCTTCTTTCATCATCAGACCGAGATTCTCCCGGGCCCGACGCCACGGTGCATCGGCAGACTTGTAGATGATGTGGCGCAGATCGTTGAGCCGCCCGGGTTGCTGCTCACGGCCCTCGGCCAGCCATTTCTCGCGGGCCTGTCCGCCCTTCCAAGCGCGGGTGGTGAAGCCCAATATCTCGACCTTGACTTGGCAGCGCTCCAGCGTTCGGGCCAGCACGTCGGCGCAGATCGCGGCAATCGAAATCGGCCGTCCCCGCATCGAGCCTGAATTGTCCAGCAGCAGGGTAACCACGGTGTCTCGGAACTCAGTATCCTTCTCGACCTTGAAGCTCAGTGGCGTCGTCGGGTTTGCAACCACGCGGGCGAGGCGGCCGGCATCGAGGATGCCTTCCTCGCGATCGAATTCCCAGCTGCGGTTCTGCTGGGCCTGTAAGCGACGCTGCAGCTTGTTAGCAAGCCGGCTGACCGCGCCCTTCAGAGGCTCCAGCTGCTGGTCGAGATAGGCCCGCAGGCGCTCAAGTTCGGCCGGTTCCGCCAGATCCTCGGCTTTGATTTCTTCATCGAATTCCGTCAGGTAAACATTGTAGTTCGGGTCGGCATCCGAGATCGGGGCAGGTGGCGGCGGCTCCAGCGGGGCCTCGCCTTCGGGCATCTCTGCCTCGTCGCCCATCTCCATTTCGGCCAGATCGTCCATCGTCAGCTGCGCCTCGGCGGCGTCCTGGCTGTCATCCTGGCTCTGTTCGGGACTGGCCTCGTCCTCCGACTCGGATTGATCCTCTTCGCCCTGGCTGTCCTGATCCTCTTCCTCTTCGGTCGAAGCTTCCTCGTCCTCGCTGTCATCCTCCATGTCCGGATCGTCGCCGAGCTGGTCGCCATATCCGAAATCTTCGATGATCTGGCGGGCGAACTTGGCGAAGGCGGCCTGGTTCGACAGCTTGTCGCCAAGGTCTTCCAGTGTCTCGCCGGCATGGCTCTCCATGAAGCCGCGCCAAAGCTCCATGACATTGTCGGCCCCCTTGGGCAGCGGGCGACCTGTGGCGAGATGGCGGACGAGATAGCCGGCAGCGACAGACAGCGGCGCATCCTGGCTCTTCGTGATCTGCGCGTATCCCCGACGCTCGGCCTCGTTGGCGATCTTGGCGTCGATATTACCGGCCGTGCCTGGCATGGTCCTTGCGCCGACGGCCTCGCAGCGCGCGGTTTCCATCGCCTCGTAAAGATCGCGGGCCATCTGGCCCTGCGGCATGTAGCGACTATGTGTTTTGGCGTCGTGATACTTGTGGCGCAGCGCGAAGGCGTCGGCCGTGCCGCGCGCCAGTAAGACCTCCGGCTTGGTCATCCGGCGCGAAACCTGCGGCAGCCGAACGCTGTCGTTAGTCTGGCCGGGCGGATCGACGGAATAGCTGACAGCAAGGTCGGCGTCGTCGGCCATCACCTTGGTGGCTTCGGCGAGCGCCTTCTTGAAAGGCTCTGCTGGGTTGTCGGACTTGGCCAATGTTCCCTGCTATCTTACTTATTCTGCCGCCGTGCTTGCCGCGCTTTCCGGCAATTCCTCGTCAAAGCAACGCTGGTAGAATTCCGCGACGGTCTGTCGTTCGAGCTCGTCGCACTTGTTCAGGAAGGTGAGTCGGAAGGCATAGCCGAGATTGCGGAAGATCTGGGCGTTCTGGGCCCAGGTGATCACGGTTCTGGGGCTCATCACGGTGGAAAGATCGCCGTTCATGAACGCAACCCGCGTCAGATCGGCGACTGTGACCATCTGGCTGACGGTCTTGCGGCCCCGTTCGGTGTTGTAATGCGGCGCCTTGGCCAGCACGATGGCGGCCTCTGCGTCGTGGGAAAGGTAGTTCAGCGTCGCCACAAGGCTCCACCGGTCCATCTGCGCTTGGTTGATCTGCTGGACACCGTGATAGAGGCCGGTCGTATCGCCCAGACCCACCGTGTTCGAGGTAGCAAAGAGGCGGAAGGACGGATGCGGGGTGATGATCTCGTTCTGGTCTAGCAGCGTCAGCTTGCCGTCATGTTCCAGCACCCGCTGGATGACGAACATGACATCTGCGCGTCCCGCATCATATTCGTCGAACACGATGGCGACGGGGTTGCGCAATGCCCAGGGCAGGATGCCTTCGTGGAATTCGGTCACCTGCATGCCGTCGCGCAACTTGATCGCGTCCTTGCCGATCAGGTCGATCCGGCTGATATGGCTGTCGAGATTGACGCGCACGGCCGGCCAGTTGAGGCGGGCGGCGACCTGCTCGATATGGGTCGACTTCCCGGTGCCGTGATAGCCCTGGATCATGACGCGGCGGTTGTGACTGAAGCCCGCAAGAATCGCCAGCGTTGTGTCCGGGTCGAACTTGTAGGTCGAATCGATTTCCGGCACCCGTTCAACGCGGTCCTCGAACCCTTTCACGACCATGTCGGTGTCGATGCCGAAGAGATCCCGGACAGAGAATTCCTCGGTTGGTTTTGCTTGTTTTTCCATCGTGCCGTCCGCCATGTCAGTGCCAGTGGGAAATACGAGTTCGATGCTGGCCGTTACGTTCGCCAGCGGCGCTGTCTGGTGTTTTGTGTCATATTGCGAGGGAGGTCAACGTCAAGGCCGCGTCACCCGGGGCCAATAACAGGCGTTGAAATCCAATCACGATTGCCGGAGCGCCATGTGCAGAAGTCCGGTTTTGTGACTTTATATGGCCGAAGGCACAAATTGGAGGGTCACGAGAAATGGACCGCAGGCAATTCTTGATGGTTTCGACCGCCGCAGCACTGATGCCGGGGGTCTCCCGCGCGCAGCAATTCGAGGTGACTCGCACCGACGCTGAATGGCGTGCGATGCTGAACCGGATCGAATACAACGTGATGCGCCGCGAAGGCACCGAACGCGCCGGATCCAGCCCGCTGGACAAGGTGTTCGACAAGGGGACCTACCACTGCCGCGGCTGCGACCTGCCGCTCTACTCCTCGGAAACGAAATATGACAGCGGCACCGGCTGGCCGAGCTTCTGGGAGGCGCTGCCCGACGCTGTCCGCACTCGCGCCGACCGCAGCCTCTTTGCCGCGCGGGTCGAGGTGCATTGCCGCCGCTGTGGCAGCCATCTGGGTCATATCTTCGACGACGGCCCGAAGCCGACAGGCAAGCGGCACTGCTTGAACGGTGTCAGTCTGGTGTTTGTGCCTGCTTCAGCCTGACGCGGGCATCCGGGCCGCGAGCGTCGCAGACGTAGAGTTCCGGCCTATTGGCAAAGTAGTTGGGCTAGTTCTTGTCCGGCAGTTTGCTGATCTTGAGGTCCAGCGAGCATCGAATGAGCCCGTTCACCTTGTTCACCAACAAACCATCGGCTTCGGTGCGGATCAGTTCGTGCAATTTGGCATCCAGTTCGTCGAGGCCTTCGCATGGGGATTCGGCGGAACTGGCGATAGCTGCGGTCATTTCCACCGGCGCAGTCTTCTTCAACGACGGCAGAACAACGAATACGGTATAGGCTTCCCGTAGCCTGTTCGTGGCCTTTTCTAGTTCCCCATGACCGATAACCTTAAAGTGCCGGGCACGCAGGTAATGTGCGAGATCGCTGAAATCACCGTCGGACGTGGCAAGGATTAAGGTCCCGAAATTTCCGGAATGCGCCAGATCCATGGCGTCAATGGTCAGCATCATGTCGGCAGAGTTCTTGTTCCTGCCATTCGCTCCGCTTTCGCCGCGATTCCCTAAATGGATGAACTGAAATCCGGGTGTTTCCGCCCAGCCCGGTATCCTTGCGATATCGCCATAGACGCGTCCGACGGCAATGACGCCTTCCTTGCGTGCGCGTTGGAGTATCCTACCGGCGAACTGATGCGAAAGATTCTCACCGTCCACGAGTAGCGCCACACCAAGACGGGCCTGCATTACCGCCTGCCCGATGCCCGAGACTTCGTTGATTGCCGCCTCTCATCCAGTTCTGAGTGCGGACTGTGCTCAAGAAGATGGCGAAAGGATGGAAAGGATCGCCCTAGTCCCTGAAATACCGGCTCGCCTTAATCTGGTCCCAGGCCCAGACAACTTCCTGCAACTGCTCTTCCTGGCTGCGGTCGCCGCCGTTCATGTCCGGATGCAGCACCTTGATCAGGGACTTGTACTGCTTGCGCACTTCGGCCTTGTTCCAGTGATCCTTGGCTTCGAGGATGTCGATGGCCTTCCGTTCGGTCGGCGGCAACTTGCGGGTGCCGGTGATCGACTTGCCGGGATTGAGCGTCGCATTGGCGCCCAGCACCTGATGTGGATCATCGACGCCGAGCCGCGACCAGGCGCGCTGCTCCTCTCCGCGCTTGCCAAAAGGTTTGGTGGGGCGGTCCCAGACCCGGTCCTTGTCGATCTGTTCGTTGAACTCGTCCTCGGTGGCGCCGTTGAAAAAGTTCCATTTCAGATTGTATTCGCGGACGTGATCCTTGCAGAACCAGTAGAAGTCATCGAGGCTGTCAGGCGATTTCGGAGCGCGATATTGGCCCGCCTCGGTGCAGCCGGCATGTTCGCATTCGCGGGTCGAGGTCTCAAACGCGCCCGACATGCCGCGTTTGCCGCGGGTGCGTTTCTTCTTGTCCGCCGAGACGGAGATATCGAAACCGAATGGGTCTGATTTTGCCATGGTACCTGCCTTTTCGACTCGGACCAGAGAGTTTAGACCAATCCGCGCAGGATTGAAGGGGGCGAAGCCAAAAAATGAGAATCGAGGATGAACTGCGCGACAAGTTGCAGGCGGCGTTTCAGCCGCGTGAACTGGAGATCGTGGACGAGAGCGAGAGTCACAGGGGTCATGCCGGCTGGCGCGAAGGCGGACAGACCCACTTTCAGGTGATGATCGCGGCCGAGGCCTTTGGCGCGATGAGCCGGATCGAGCGGCATCGGGCAGTGCACCGGGCGCTCGGCCGGGATCTCGTGGCGCGGATACATGCATTGGCGCTGAAGGTCAGTGGCTGAAATACATGCAATCGCAAAGGGTTGCTCTCAGATGCGCAGATTCCGGCAGGTCGGTTTCGAGCAAAAGTCGTGATTTACTGCGCCGCTACGTCCGGCGCGCCTGCAGTCTTGCCGGGATGATCCCTGACGGTACCGCCGAGTGGCCGCGTCCGGCCTTCGGTCACGGGTGCGATCCGGTCCGGGACCGGGGCGTTCGCAGTGCCTGCAGCTTCGGGGTTGGCGGCCCGGTGCTCGGGTGGTTTTGTTGCTGCCGCACCGGCGGTTTCGGCCGCATCGGCAGCGGCGGAAAGCGCGCGGCGGAAGATCAGCATGTTCTGGTAGGTCGTGGTTCGCCCGGTCAGGCCGACCCGCTCTTCGCAGGGAAGAGTGTCGGCGCGCTGGTATTCCCAGCCCTTGGCTCCGAGATCGTTCATCAGGAGCTGCAGGGCGTTGGCAAACTTGGCGTCCGTCCCCTTCACCCCTTTGCCGCGCTGGCCCTTCCTTGGGGCGGGGACGACCTTGTATTCATAGCGCTGCATTCACGTCACTCCCGTTTCTTGCCCCCGAAAGACAGTAGCAAAGCATCGGCGACTGGCCAAGATGCCGGAAAGGCCCCGCCTCAAAGACCGAGTTTCTGGGCCACAAGCTCGTTGACCGTCTTGGGGTTGGCTTTGCCGCCCGTGGCCTTCATCACTTGCCCGACAAACCAGCCCGCGAGTTTCGGGTTGGCCTTAGCCTTCTCGACCTGATCGGGATTGGCGGCGATGGCCTCGTCGACGGCGGCCTCGATTGCGCCGGTATCGGTGACCTGCTTCATGCCGCGCTTCACGACGATCTCGGCCGGGTCGCCGCCCTCGGTATAGACGATTTCGAACAGGTCCTTGGCGATCTTGCCGGAAATGTCGCCTTTGGTGATGAGGTCAATGATGCCGCCAAGCTGGGCAGCGCTGACCGGGCTTTCGGAGATGTCGTGGTCTTCTTTCTTTAGCCGTCCGAAGAGCTCGTTGATGACCCAATTTGCGGCAAGCTTGCCATCGCGGCCCTGCGCCACGGCTTCGAAATAGGCAGCGTTGGCGACATCGGCGGTCAGGACGCTCGCGTCATATTCGGTCAGGCCGAATTCGGTGACGAAGCGGGCCTTCTTGGCGTCGGGAAGCTCGGGAAGGGTGGCCGCGATGCGATCAACCCACTCCTGCTCGATCTCGAGCGGCAGCAGGTCGGGGTCCGGGAAATAGCGGTAATCATGTGCCTCTTCCTTGGAGCGCATCGAACGCGTCTCATTCCGGTCGGGATCGTAGAGCCGAGTCTCCTGATCCACTTTGCCGCCATCTTCAAGAATGGCGATTTGGCGGCGGGCCTCAAAGTCGATCGCCATCTGGATGAAGCGCATCGAGTTCATGTTCTTGATTTCGCAGCGGGTGCCAAGATGGCTGAAATCCTGGGTCTCCTGGTATTTCTCGTACTGGCCGGGGCGGCAAACCGACACGTTCACGTCCGCCCGCAGGTTGCCGTTCTGCATGTTGCCGTCGCAGGTGCCGAGATAGCGCAGGATCTGGCGGAGTTTTACGACATAGGCGGCGGCTTCTTCCGGCCCCCGGATATCCGGTCGCGAAACGATCTCCATCAGGGCAACGCCGGTGCGGTTGAGGTCGACGAAGGACATGGCGGGGTCCATGTCATGGATGCTCTTGCCCGCATCCTGTTCGATATGGATGCGCTCGATCCGGACCTTGCGGGCCACGCCGGGAGCCATGTCGACGATGACCTCGCCCTCGCCAACGATGGGGTGGTAAAGCTGGCTGATCTGGTAGCCCTGCGGCAGGTCGGGATAGAAGTAGTTCTTGCGGTCAAATGCGGATTTGAGGTTGATCTGTGCCTTTAGTCCCAGACCGGTGCGAACCGCCTGTTCGACGCAGAATTCGTTGATGACGGGCAGCATGCCGGGCATGGCGGCATCAACGAAGGCGACGTTGGAATTGGGCTCGGCGCCGAATTTCGTGGAGGCGCCGGAAAAAAGCTTGGCCTTCGAGGCGACCTGGGCGTGCACTTCCATCCCGATGACCAGTTCCCAGTCATGCTTCGCACCCGAGATGACCTTGGGCTTCGGGGCTTCGTAGGAGAGGTCGAGCATGGCGGGCGTCCTGTTCGGGAATTCGATCCGCGTTCTAGGACAGGGCGGCGGAGGGGGCAAGCCCGGCGGTTAGCGCAGGCCCCTTGCGGCCGACTCGGTCTCGAAGTCGCGGGCGGCGTCATCAAAGGGGGCCAGGTCCCAGCTTCGGCTTTGCCGTTTGCCATGGCGATCGGCGAAATCAAAGCGCCATGCGCCGCCGCCGCGCAGTGCAGCGAAAAGCGATTGCGCTTCCTGCCCCTCGAATTCGCAGTCTCCTCCGGTCAGACAGCCGCGGCGATCGGTTGTCCAGACGACCACACCCGCTTTCTCGACCCGGTTTCCGCCTGCCTCAAATCTCGTGCCGCGTTCTGATCCGTACTGGATGTCGAAACCGTTGGGCGCGGGCGTGATGAAAAGAAAATGCGCGGCGAAATCCGGGCGGGGAGCGAAGACATCGACATAGCGGATATAGCAGCGCTGGGTCAGTGCGCCATCCTCGGGCCGCTCCTCACAGACGGAATCCCAAAGCCTGAAATGCTTGTGATGGGTTACGACCCAGTCGCCAGGCGTGTTGTTGCCCTGCCGGTCCTGCGCGGTCGCGGGTAGGGTGACGAGCATCAGGCAAAGGGCGACGCGGCGCATGGGCTTTCCTTTCGGTCACCCCGTCATAGCGCGCGACCCGGGCGCAATCGTGGTCACGATGCCGCGAGCGATCAGTTGATCTTGAAAATCCGAGCGATCTCGGCCAGCGCGTCTTTCTGCCGTTCGGAAAGCTCGCCATGCAAACCGGCCTTCGCAACATCATCCAGAACCGCCATCAGCGGGTCGAACGATCCTTCACGGTCGAGCTTCAGCAGCCTGCGGGCAAGGCGAGTAACAGCGGGCTCGGCGCCATTGCACTCGGTGATCAGCCAGCGGCCGAGGATCAGGTTTTCTTCAGCGTCCTTAAGGCTTTGACCGACATTCGATTGCAGGCTGCGAAGCAGCGCTGCGTGCTGTTCGGCAGTCGGCAGGCCGGCGAGTTCGACGAATGCCAGCGACAGGGCCGAAAGGGCGAGATTCGGTTCGTCGATGCTCTCAACCGGATGGGTGTTGTAGCGCCGACGGAAACCAAGACGCCGTGCAGCAGCTATTACATCGCTGGCGACACCGGCAAGTTCATGGGTCATCTCGGCGGCATTCCGGGCCCGGACGATCCAGAAGTAGGCTATGGCGACGGTGCCAAGCAGTCCAAGCAAGACAGGCATTCTTTACGGTCCTCGCGCAGTTTGCCCTTGGCTAAGCGGTCATCTGGGCATGGCTGTGGCGAGAATATGATCGTCCCGGAGCGGGAAACGGTCTGTTGCGATTCAAGGCGATAGCGCGACTTTGCAGGCGATCTTTCGCCGACGTCGATTCAAGAATGTAGACGCAAGAGGCGATTTCGGGGCAGAACGCCCCCGCCGGACTGGATCCGGTCTCGCCCGAGCACTATCATGTATTTTTCGACCTTCGGCCGTGCAACGGTCTTTTGCCTTTCTCTCTTTCTGCCAGCCGCCTGTACGCTGGCCAGCCAGGAAGAGGTGACGCGGGCGCAGCCCCTGCCGGTCATGCGGTGGGATCACCGCCCCGAATCCGACACCTGGACGAAAGCCACCCTTTCCGCAGTGCAGTCGCATGGCGCCGGGCTGGTCAATACCGTCCCCAGTGACATTGCAGCCTGGTGTCCAGGCTACGAAGAGGCCAGCGAGGCCGAACGCGCGGCGTTCTGGGCCGGGCTTCTCTCGACACTCGCGAAATACGAAAGCACATGGAATCCGAAAGCATCGGGCGGCGGCGGCAAGTGGATCGGCCTGACCCAGATCGACCCGCGCACGGCGCGCGGCTACGGGTGCCAGGCGCAAAGCGTCGCAGAGCTGAAGGACGGTGCAGCGAACCTTTCCTGCGCGGTGCGGATCGCAGCGGTTCAGGTCGCCAAGGATGATGCTCTGATATCGGATGCAGGTGGCAAGTGGCGCGGCGTGGCCCGCGACTGGGCCCCGTTTCGCTCTAAGTCCAAACGCGCTGACATGGCCGCCTGGACCCGGTCGCAGGACTATTGCCAGGCCTGATCGCGAGGGGTCAGACCTGGCCTGACCACCGCGCCACCGTCGTTTCCAGATTGTGACAGAGCGTTGCCCGCCGGATGCGACAGACAGGTTGCTCAGCCGGCCATCGCGTAGCTGTTCCAGCCAATATCGCCCGACCAGCGCCAGAGAGCGAGCAACGGCTGATCACCGGTATAGGTCGCATGCGGGGCCATCGAGGGATGGAAGATAACCTCTCCCGCCGGGCGCGGTGCGGGTTCGGCATGGTTCACGCTCCACAGGCCGGTATCGGTCAGGGCGACATAGGTTTCCTCGGCCGCGTGGCTGCGCGTATTATAGGCGACATCAGACGCCTGCAGGAAAAGCCCGGCACGCAAGGTGTCGCAGGGGATCATGCCGGTGGGGCCGATCAGTTCCGCTGTCAGCATCTGCGCCGCGACATCGGCCCGAATTCGGCCGTCGCTCAGCCCCGCATGCTGCCAGCGGATGAAGGGAAGCGCCGTCGTAATCAGCGTCGCGATCGGATGCGGTGAACTGATCAGCGCCCGCTTGAGTTGATCGGCATGCGGCGGAACTGCAGCCGGACCCGGCTGCCGCAACGTCTCGGCAGCAAGCCGCAGCGCCTGTGCGGTCGCGTCGCCGCCGGGGCGGCCCTCGGCTGCATAGAGGTCGGCAATGGCGAGAACGAGGTCACGGAACGGGTGCAGGTCGGACATGGCGGATCTCCGGGCTGTGAACGCGCGGAGATTGCGCCAGAACCGCACGGATTCTCGCCGGATAGCGACAAGCGTTTGCGGATCAGGTCGCTTCTAGCGACCACCGGTCACATCAAGCGTCGTGCCGGTCACATAGGACGCCTTGTCCGACATCAGCCAGAGGATCGCCTCGGCCACCTCGTCGGCGCTTCCCGTCCGTTTCATCGGCACGGTGTCGGCAAGTTTGCGGGCGCGATCGGGATCGCCACCCTTGCCGTGGATCGGCGTTTCGATGAGGCCGGGGCGGATACCGGCGACCCGGATACCCTCGTTTGCGACCTCCATCGCCAGGCCCTTCGTGAAGAGGTCGATACCAGCCTTGGACGCGGCATAGTCGACGTAGGTGTTCGGGGAGCCCAGCCGCGCGGCAGCCGATGAGATGTTGACGATGACACCGCCATTGCCGCCATGCCCGGTCGACATTCGCCGCACGGCATGTCCCGCGACCAGGATTGGGCCGATCAGGTTGGTATCCATCATCCGGCGCAGGCGTGCATGGTCCATTTCATCGACCCGCGCCGCTACATCGACAACACCAGCATTGTTCACGAGCGCGTCGAGGCTGCCGAAGGCGGCGTCGAATTCGGCGAAGAAGCGGTCGATTTCCTTTGGATCCGACAGATCGGCCTGAAAAAGGTGCGCGCGACCCCCGGCGGCCCCGACAGCCCGCGCAGTATATTCCGCCCCGGATTTGTCCGAGCGGTAGCCAATCGCCACATCATAGCCATCCCGTGCGGCGAGGCGGGCGGCGGCAGCGCCGATGCCGGTCGAGGCTCCTGTCACGATAACGGTTTTGCGGGTCATGCGGGGTCCTCCGGCAGACGATTTGCATATTTGGTTGGTCAGGGGCTGAGATGGGCCTGCGGTCGCTTCAATCTCCCAATATCCTTGTGACCATTTCAGTCGTATCGCGAGACAGATCAGGGGCCGACTTGATGCGCATCAGCTCGGCCCGGATCATCTGCTGTCGGTCCTCGTCATAGCGCCGCCAGCTGTCGAAGGTTCCGCTCGCACGGGCGGCAACCTGCGGATTGGCAGCGTCGATGCGGATGATCCAGTCGGCGAACCAGCGATATGCGGCACCGTCCGGCTGATGGAAAGCGGCGGGGTTGGCCGAAGCCAGCCCGTAGATCAGCGCCCGCAGGCGGTTGGGGTTCTTCCAATTGAAATACTTGTGCCCTTCAAGACCCTTCGTGATATCGAGCGCCTTGTCCGGTTCGCTGCGCGCAGGCTGGATCATGAACCATTTGTCCATGACGATCCGGTCGTCCTTCCATTGATCATAGAAGCTATGCAGCGCGGCGGGGCCGTGATCCGTTCCAACCAACTGCCCGAGGGCAGCGAGCTGTTCGGTCATGTTGTCGGCGGTTTCAAACAGTGCCTTGGCGGTTTCTCCCTTGTCGAGCCGGGTGATCAGACCCAGCACAGCGCCCCGCAGATCGCGCTTGCCTGCCGCAGCGGCGTCGGGCGAGTAGGGACCGGGAACGGCCATCGCGTCGAAGAGCTTGGGCAGGTCGGCTTCAAGGTGCTGCGCCATGGCATCGAGCAAAGCCTCGCGCCTGTCATGAATGACCAAGGGATCCGGGGTCGCGCCGGCATCGAAGAGCGTCTGCGCCATGTCGTCTTCTCCGGGCAGGGCAAGGACGAGCGAGCGGAAGGCAGGGTCGAGCCCGTCATCGACGGCAACCCGGGCGATGGCGTCGAGAAAGCCGTGTGCAGGCGGCTGGTCATCGATGATCATTGCCGAAAGCACGTCCTTGGCCAGCGCGCGGCCCGCCTCCCATTTGTTGAACGGGTCAGTGTCATGCGCCAAAAGGAAGCCGCGCTCCTCGGCGCTCGTCTCTCTGGCCACGATGACGGGGGCCGAGAAGTTGCGCAGGATCGACGGTATTGGGCGCGAGGCAAGGCCGCCGAAAGTGAAGGTCTGCTCGGTCTTGGTGAGTTCGAGAACTGTTGTCGGCACGACCTCATCGCCATTAGGATTGAGCAGTCCGACAGCCACCGGGATCAATTGCGGCTGCTTCTTGCCCTGACCGGGCGTCGGAGTTGTTTCCTGTTTTATCGTAAGAGAATACGCGCCATTCTTGAAGTCTTCCTTCACATTCAGCCGGGGGGTTCCGGCTTGCGTGTACCAGCGTTTGAACTGGCTCAGATCCCGCCCGGTAGCATCCTCGAAGACCTTCAGCCAAGCTTCGATCGTGGTGGCCTCTCCGTCATGCCGGTCGAAATAGAGGTCGAGCGCCTTCTTGTAGCCCTCGTCGCCCACCAGCGTCTTCAGCATCCCAATGACCTCGGCACCCTTTTCATAGACGGTTGACGTGTAGAAGTTGTTGATCTCGACGAAGCTCTCGGGCCGGACCGGATGGGCGAGAGGACCGTTATCCTCGCGAAACTGCCGGGCGCGAAGCTCCAGCACCTCTTCGATCCGTTTCACGGCGCGGCTGCGCATGTCCTGCGAGAACTCCTGGTCACGAAAGACCGTCAGCCCCTCTTTCAGGCATAGCTGGAACCAGTCGCGGCAGGTGATGCGGTTGCCGGTCCAGTTGTGAAAGTACTCATGCGCTATGATGCTCTCGATCCCGTCATAATCAGTATCGGTCGCGGTTGCGGGGCTGGCCAGAACATATTTCGAGTTGAAAATGTTCAGCCCCTTGTTCTCCATTGCACCCATGTTGAAGTCATCGACCGCGACAATGTTGAAAACGTCCAAGTCGTATTCGCGACCATAGACCTCCTCATCCCATCGCATCGATCGTTTCAGCGCATCCATCGCATAGGCGCATTTGCTCTCGTCGCCTGCCCGGACCCAAATGTTGAGTTCAACCGGCCTTCCCGAGGCGGTGGTGAAACTATCTGAATGGGAAACGAGATCGCCGGCAACCAGAGCAAAGAGGTAGGCCGGTTTCGGCCAGGGATCGCGCCACTCCGCCCAGCCTTCGTCGCTCTTGCCGGGATTGCCGTTTGACAGCAACACCGGCAGATCGCTCTTGATGCGGACGCTGAAGACCGCCATCACATCGGGGCGGTCGGGGTAGTACGTGATCTTGCGGAACCCCTCGGCCTCGCACTGCGTGCAGTACATGCCATTCGACATGTAAAGACCTTCCAGCGTGGTGTTGTCTTTCGGACTGATCTCGACCTCGGCTTCCCAGGTGAAAGGGCCATCGGGCAGAGCAGCGGCGGCGATCACAAGATCAGTTTCGGTGATGGTCGGCGTCACCGGCTGCCCGTCGATCCTGGCCGAAATCAGTCTCAGCTTCTTGCCGTCGAGCTTCAGATCGCCGCTCTCTGCAGCCGGGTTTGGCCGGAACACGATGCGCGAGATCACCCTTGTCGCCGATGGGGCCAATCGGAAAGTCAGGTGCACGCTATCCACCAGATGCGTGTAGGGCCGGTAGTCGGACAAGTGGACGGTCTGGGCGGCGGCGTATTTCACAGCGGTCTCCGGAATTTGGATCGGCCAGAGACTAGGTCGGCGGGCAAGCCGCCACAACCACCGTTTTAGCCGCGCTACTCGAGATAGCGCACCAGATGATCAAGCGCTTTGGGCATGCCTTCGGCGAAGCCGTCGATCATGTCGACGGTCAGCGCCGCGATCTGGATCGTGAGTGACAGGTCCGTCTGCAACTCGCCGCGACACTCGACTGTGTAGATTGCGACCGAAGCAGGATCACCGGATTCACCCAGCCTCTCGGTGAAGACCAGCAGCCCGGGCGGGTCGATCCGTTCGTACTGAACCTCGAACCGACTGGTTTCTTCGCCCTCCGAATTGCAGAGAACGACATCGCGCCCACCGACACGGAAATCGGCCTGCTCATAGCCGATGCTGATCGACGGATGTGGAGAAGACCAGATCTCCCGCGCCTCGACACTTTCGAACGCCCCAAAGACCACCGAAGGCGGCGCTTTGATCCGGCGGGAAAAGGTCAGGGTTTCAAAACGCTGGATGCCCATTCATTCAGACCTGCTCAACGCGAACTTCTCGAGCTTGCCGAGCGTCTGCTGGCCAAGCTCGACCGCACCAAAGCTCTTGGCATTCTCGCATTCCTCGGCCGTGACAAAGGTCATCCGCAGCGTGACGCGGGTGCTTTTGCCCCGATCGTCGAACTGCACCGAGGCGTCGGCATGCTTCGGGCCGTTCTTGCCCCAGTACAACGTGTAGTCGATCTGCGAGGAACTGAAGCGAGAATAGCAGTGATGGTTCGGATAGCGGGTTCCATCCGGGCCGATCATGTCGAACACCCATTCGCCGCCCTCATGCAGGTCGATACGGTCGGTGCGGCAGGAATAGCCGTCGGGGCCCCACCATTGCGGAAGGCTGTCGGGATCGGACCAGACGCTCCAGACCAGATCGATCGGCGCGGGGATCAGTCGCGAGATTTCCATGTTCCGGTCCTGAAGGCCATCCGGGATCGCTGTCGTGGTCATGATCTCCGTCCTTTCGCGATCTCGATGGCGAATTCTTCCAGCTGACTCGCGGCGGTTCCCCAGCCATCGTGAAACCCCATCTCTTCGTGGCGCTTTGTGTCCTCGGGATTCCGGTGGCGGGCGAGGGCGGTATATTCCGTTCCGTCCGGGTGATCGGCGAAGGTCACGATGGCGCTGAAGCCAAGACCGGGGGCGTTGACCGGGCGGTAATCGGACAGCAGCAGATCGGTGAAAACCAGCCTTTTCTCGGGGACAACCTCCAGGCAACTGCCATCATTATTATAGATTTCCCCATCGACATTCATCTTGGTGCAGAACGCGCCGCCGGGGCGCAGATCCATTTCAACCTCTGTGACGAAATGCGGCTTGGGGCAGAACCATTTCTTGAGGTGCTCGGGGTTGGTCCAGCACTCCCACACGATCTTGCGCGGGGCCTTCAGGATGCGGTGAAGGGTCAGGTCGTTCATGGCTTCGGGTCCCTTTTCACGAGCGTTGCGACATAGGTTTCCAGCCGGTCCAACCGGCCCTCCCAGATATCGCGCTGCTTCTCAAGCCAGTCGCTGGCCGGTTCCAGCGCCTCGGGCCGCAAGGCGCAGGTTCGTATCCGTCCGGACTTCCGGGTCTCTATCAGGCCGCCATCTTCCAGCTTCTTCAGATGGCCGAGGAACGATGGCAGCGTCATGTCAAAAGGCTCCGCCAGTTCACTGACCGGCGCCTCGCCTTTTGCGAGCCGGGTCAGAACGGCCCGGCGGGTCGGATCCGATAGGGCTTGAAAAAGCCGATCCAGGTTCGGTGAATAGTAAGTCATGCGGCTTAGTATCCAGATTCCAGAACACTAAGCAAGCATTAATTAGTCAAGCGCCTAAGTTTTGATCTTACTGTTTTACCAAAGGCTCTTTCCTCCGTCTCGAGCGGAAGATCAGCGCCAATTCGGTTGCGGGCGACAGAGTTTCCGTTAGGTTTCTGCCAGCGGCAATAGATTGCATGCAGCGGTATTCGGAGCGGAGACTGTCGAATGGGCAAACGGGTTGAAAGACACGGGCTACAGGTGGCCGAAGAATTGGTCTCGTTCATCGAGGACCGGGCCCTTCCCGAAACCGGCGTGTCGCCTGACAAGTTCTGGGCCGGAATGTCGCGGCTTGCCCATGATCTCGGACCGAAGAATCGCGCCCTGCTGAACCGCCGCGACGAGCTGCAAGAACAGATCGACGAATGGCATTTGGCGCGAAAGAACCAGGCCCATGATCCGGCGGCTTACAAGGCATTCCTGCGGGAGATCGGCTATCTCGAACCGGACGGCGCGGACTTCGAGATCGACACGAGCGACGTCGATCCCGAGATTGCCAAGGTTCCCGGGCCGCAACTGGTGGTTCCTGTGACCAATGCACGTTACGCGATCAACGCGGCCAATGCGCGCTGGGGCTCGTTCTACGACGCGCTTTACGGCACTGATGCGATGGGCACGCCGCCAGAGGGCAAGGGCTATGACCGGGGCCGCGGCGGCCGCGTCGTGGCGCGGGCCCGGGTGTTTCTCGACGACATCTTTCCGCTCGACAGGATCAGCCATGTCGACGCCCGTCGCTACTGGGTCGAACGCGGCGAACTGATGATCGACGGCTACCGGCTGAAGGATGCATCGAAATTCGTCGGCTATCGTGGCAATCCGGATGAACCCGAGGCGATCCTCCTGGTCAATCACGGCCTTCACGTTGAACTAGCTTTCGATGCCGGTCACCCGATCGGGCGGCACGATCCGGCGAACATGTCCGACATCATCCTCGAGGCCGCGATGACCGCGATCATGGATTTCGAGGACTCGGTCGCCTGCGTCGATGCCGAGGACAAGGTGCTGGCCTATGCCAACTGGCTGGGCCTGATGAAGGGCGACCTGACCGCCGAGATGGAGAAGGGCGGCAAGAGCTTCACGAGGCGTTTGTCGCCGGACCGGGAATTTATGTCTCCGGACGGCAGTCCCTTTACCCGCAAGGGCAGGGCATTGATGTGGGTGCGCAATGTCGGGCATCTGATGACGAATCCCGCGATCCTCGACCGCGACGGCAACGAGATGTTCGAAGGGTTGATGGACGCGCTGTGCACCACCGTCATCGCGATGCACGACCTGAAGCGTGACGGCGGCAACTCGGTGCATGGCTCGGTCTATGTCGTCAAGCCGAAGATGCATGGCGCGGCGGAAGTGGCATTTGCCGACGAGACTTTCGATGTGGTTGAAGAGATCCTTGGCCTACCGAAACACACGGTCAAGCTCGGGATCATGGATGAGGAGCGGCGCACCAGCGTCAACCTCAAGGAATGCATCCGGGCGGCGAAGCACCGGGTGGCCTTCATCAATACCGGCTTTCTCGACCGCACCGGCGACGAGATCCATACCTCGATGGAGGCAGGCGCCTTCAGCCGCAAGGATTTCATCAAGCGCAAGTCATGGATCGGCGCCTACGAGAACCAGAATGTCGATATCGGTCTGGAATGCGGGCTGCAGGGCCGCGCGCAGATCGGCAAGGGCATGTGGGCCGCGCCCGACCTGATGGCGGCAATGCTGGAACAGAAGATCGAGCATCCGCGCGCCGGGGCCAACACCGCCTGGGTGCCAAGCCCGACCGCGGCGACGCTGCACGCGACACATTACCACCGCGTCGATGTCTTTGCCCAGCAGGACAAGATCGCGGCGGGCGGCAAGCGCGCCTATGTCGAAACGGTGCTGGAAATCCCACTCGCCACCTACCGCGCCTGGTCGCAGAAAGACATCATCCGCGAGGTCGAGAACAACGCGCAAGGCATCCTCGGCTATGTCGTGCGCTGGATCGACCAGGGCGTCGGCTGTTCAAAGGTGCCCGATATCAACGATGTCGGCCTGATGGAGGATCGCGCGACCTGCCGTATCTCGGCACAGCACATCGCCAACTGGCTGCATCACGGCATCGTCAGCCACGATCAGGTTATGGAGGCGATGCGGAAGATGGCCGCTGTCGTGGACCGGCAGAATGCGGGCGATCCCCTTTATCGGCCGATGGCGCCGCTTTTCGACGGTATCGCCTTTCAAGCGGCCTGCGACCTGGTTCTCGAAGGCCGCTCACAGCCGGCGGGCTACACCGAGCCTGTTCTGCACAAGCTGCGCATAGCTGCCAAGGCCGCTCAGCGCACCGGCGCCTAAGCGGCTCGCGGCCAAGAGTATAGCGCCTGAGGCGAGAAGAGCATTTGCCCCTCTAGCCTTCCTTTGTTCTGCCCGGGCAGCCTTCGCCGGTTCTCAGGGTGATGGCGGCAGGAGCACGCTGTCGATCACATGTATAGCGCCGTTCGAGGCGAGAATATCAGCTGTCGTGACATTGGCCTTGTTGACCTTCACGCCGCCGCGCCCGTCAATATGGACCTCGGCGCCCTGAACCGTTGTGACATTCATGCGCTGACCCGCCAGTTGGTCCGAAGTCACTGCACCGGGAACGACATGGTAGGTCAGCACCGCAACCAGCTGATCCTTGTTCGCCGGCTTCAGCAGGTTCTTGACGGTGCCGGCGGGCAACTTGTCGAAGGCGGCGTTGGTCGGGGCGAAGACGGTGAACGGCCCGTCCCCCTTTAGCGTCTCGACAAGACCGGCCGCGCTGACAGCCGCGACCAGTGTTGAGAAGTCATCGTTTGCCGCCGCGATGTCGATGATATCGGGCTTGCGCGGCTCGAATGGGGTACAGGCGACCAGCAGCGACATCGCCGATGCGGCGCCAATTGCGACAAGTGCATTTCTTCTTTTCATTTTTTTTCCTTTCGTCCTTGGCTCGCTCTGAAGGGTCGGCGCCGGTTGGTGGCATCGCCCTTGACGAAGGGGACGCTTACATCGGTGGCAGAATGACTGCGTCGATGACATGCATGACGCCGTTCGAGGCATCGATATCGGCC
>JBFKFZ010000016.1:0-59519 GCA_041633555.1 Paracoccaceae bacterium
CCCCCCCCCGGGGCCGTTTCTACTGATTGACCGAGAATACCGGTAGCGTTTTTGCCTCGGTGCCCGGCGCAATGCCGGCATCAAGTGCCGTGTTGCCGGTCAGCGTGAAGGCCGCCTTGCGGATCAGGTCGCTGCGCTCCGGTTGGCCCGGCGCGAACACGGCCGGGGAGCCGCTGGCAAGCGTATCCAGACCCATCTCGTACCATGCCATTGCCAGATCGGGCCGCTTGCTGGCCCCGAATCCCTGGGTCAGATGATGCCCCATCAACTCGCCATAGGCGCCCTCACCCAGAACAGCGAGAAGCAGGGCCGAGCCGATGGCCACATCCAGATTGTCGGTACGATACCCGACCGACAGGCAGATCTTCGCGGTTCCCGACAGCTGCGCCGGGGACACGCCGCTTTGCAGGACGAATCCACCGACATCTTTCAGAACCTCATCCTGCGATTTCAGCGATAGGGCAGCCACCTGGTCTTTCATCGCCGGTCCGAATCCCTCGCACTGAGCGGCGATCTGCTGCGGCGTGAAGCCCTGCACATTGCCGGCCAGTTCCTCGCCCTTGGCGATGGCGTAGGTCCGCGCGAGGCAGAACTGCTCATTCAATGCGAATCCGGCATCGTTCATCGAGGCCAGCGTGGTGAAACCGCCATTGCTGTTGGTCAGAAGGCTGACCGTATTGCAGTGTGAGGCCAGCGAAGCCTGCGCATCACCACCCATGAAGTTCGGCAGTGCCGAATCGGGGGCGGCAGCCTCGTTGACCAGAGGTGCTGCGGGCTGCGGTGTCGCGGCTTCAGGTTGCGGTGCGACGACCATGACGTTCGGTGTCACAGGCTGGTATTGCGGGGTCGCAACACCCGCCAATTCGTTGCGATAGGTGCTCAACAGCCCCTTCGGCCCCATCGGATTTGCCGCGATCTTCTGATTGGTCACGGGCCCGCCTGCCAGCGCGCGTCGGTAGGAGGTGAGCAGGAAATCCTTTTCGTATTCCGTCAGTTGTCCGGTCGAGGGATATCCCATGTGAACCTGGTAGGATGCGATTGCCCGCTGCGAGTTACGTCCCAGGACGCCATCCGGCGTTCCCGCCGGAAAACCAAAGTAATTCAAGGCCATCTGGGTTTCGCGCCGCTCTTCGCGCACGGCGCTCGAAACGGAGGGGGAGCGATAGACGGTCCGGGTTCTGGTCTGCCGGTTCTTGTTGGCCTCGTTGACGATCACGCCACCGATCACGCCACCGACAATGCCGCCCAACAGATCACCGCCATCCGCCGCAGCGCGGCTTATCGGCGTCGCTGTCAGGCCGAACGCCAGACAGATCATTGTCATTCGTTTTGCAAACATGTCATTCCTCCGGGTAACAATTCAGATAAAATATCCGCGAGGAGTATCATGAGAGCGGTGGTTTTTCAAAAAACCAATTGCGGCGAACTGGTACTTGGGGCTGCCGGAGAACCTGTATGACAAGTCTGGAATGGCGCATCAGCGACGGACTGACCGGCTATGAGGAGGCCGTCGCGGTGATGGAAGCGCGGGCCGCCGAGATCGCCGCCGGCGACAGCCCCGAGCTTGTCTGGCTGGTCGAACATCCGCCGCTTTATACCGCGGGCACGAGCGCGGACCCTTCCGACCTTACCGATCCCGACCGGTTTCCGGTTCACGCGACAAAGCGCGGCGGGCAATATACCTATCACGGGCCCGGGCAGCGGGTTGCCTATGCGATGCTGGATCTGAACAGGCGCGGTCGAGACGTACGCAAGTTCGTCTGCACCCTTGAAGACTGGGTGATCGCTACGCTTGCCGAATTCAACGTCAAGGGCGAACACCGCGAAGGCCGCGTCGGTGTCTGGGTGACCAGACCCGACAAGCCCCCCCTGCCCGGTGGCACGCCGCGCGAGGACAAGATCGCCGCCATCGGCGTGAGGCTTCGTAAATGGGTCAGCTTTCACGGCATCGCGATCAATGTCGATCCGGATCTCACGCACTATGACGGTATCGTCCCCTGCGGCATCTCGGATCACGGTGTCACGAGCCTTGTCGATCTGGGTCTGCCAGTCACGCTGGCCGATCTGGACCTTGCGCTAGAGCGCAGCTTTCAACGGGTGTTCCAGGGGGATGCCTCGCTGGCCTCGCCCTCTGCCCGGACCTGCATTTCACGGCAACCGGTCGCGAGGAGATAATTGCTTTCGTCAGAGATAATTGGCTAACATCGCAGGCATACACTTTTCGAATGTTCAACCGCCCCGAGATCGCAGTTTGGAGTATGCGTTGCACCAGCCGAAAACCGCTGCCACAGCCTCATCAGGATGCGGTCCCGCGGCCCCGACGGATCCGCCTGCGACAATTCCAACCTCGCAATCAGCCGCTCAAACACTATGATCCTTACGGAAATGAAGTTCGCAGCATAAAGGATGACCATGAAACACTTAATCCTCCTCGTCACGGCCCTGACCTTCGCCGGCCCGACCTTCGCGGAAGGCGACGTGGCCGCCGGCGAGAAAGACTTCAAGAAATGCAAATCGTGCCATCTGATCGCCAGCGCTGACGAAGTCATCGTCAAGGGCGGCAAGACCGGGCCGAACCTCTACGGCATCATGGGTAGGGCCGCGGCAAGCGTTGAGGATTTCAAGTATGGCGCGTCGCTGATCCAGGCGGCCGAGGCCGGCCTGGTCTGGAACGAGGAAAACATGGTGACCTATCTTGCCGATCCCGCCGCATTCCTGAAGGAAGCGACCGGAGATTCGGGCGCAAAATCGAAAATGACCTTCAGGATGAAGGACGGCGCTAATGTGGCGGCCTACCTAGCCAGCCTGTCGCCAGAAACGGAAGAAACGGGCGACGAAGCCGAGGAATCCGAAGCGGAAAGTGACAGCTAGTTGCCCGTGCCGGATAACGGAGTGTTGAGCAGCCCCGCTTGATCAGCTAAACGGGGCTTGAAAGCCAGGCGGGCAAACCGCCGGGACAGGGACGCGTCAGGAGAATACCAGATGGCAGATGCAGCCGCGCACGGCCACGAACATCACGACGAGCGGAGCTTCTTCACTCGTTGGTTCATGTCGACCAACCACAAGGACATCGGCATCCTTTACCTGCTTACGGGCGGACTTGTCGGTTTCATCTCGGTAGCCTTCACGGTCTATATGCGGATGGAACTGATGTCGCCGGGCGTGCAGTTCATGTGCCTCGAAGGCGCGCGGTTACTCCCTGCTGCTGCCGGGGAATGTACGCCGAACGGCCATCTCTGGAACGTTCTGGTCACCGGTCACGGCATCCTGATGATGTTCTTTGTCGTGATTCCGGCGCTCTTCGGCGGATTCGGCAACTATTTCATGCCGCTGCATATCGGTGCGCCGGACATGGCCTTCCCGCGGATGAACAACCTGTCCTACTGGATGTATGTCGCGGGCACGTCGCTTGCCGTGGCTTCGGTGCTGTCTCCGGGCGGCAACGGCCAGCTCGGATCCGGCGTCGGATGGGTGCTTTACCCGCCACTGTCGGTGCGCGAGGCGGGCATGTCGATGGATCTCGCGATCTTCGCAGTGCACCTTTCAGGTGCGTCCTCGATTCTCGGCGCGATCAACATGATCACGACCTTCCTGAACATGCGCGCACCGGGCATGACGCTCTTCAAAGTTCCGCTTTTTGCCTGGTCGATCTTCGTCACCGCCTGGCTGATCCTGCTGAGCCTGCCCGTGCTCGCCGGTGCGATCACCATGCTGCTCACCGACCGCAATTTCGGCACCACGTTCTTTGATGCCGCCGGCGGCGGCGACCCAATCCTTTACCAGCATATCCTGTGGTTCTTCGGCCATCCCGAAGTCTACATCGTGATCCTGCCCGGATTCGGGATCATCAGCCACGTCATCGCGACGTTCGCCAGAAAGCCGGTCTTCGGTTATCTGCCGATGGTCTGGGCGCTGATCGGCATCGGTGCACTCGGCTTCGTCGTCTGGGCGCACCACATGTATACGGTGGGATTGAGCCTGACCCAGCAAAGCTACTTCATGCTGGCCACGATGGTGATCGCGGTGCCCACTGGCATCAAGATCTTCAGTTGGATCGCGACGATGTGGAAGGGCTCGGTCGAATTCGCGACGCCGATGCTCTGGGCCTTCGGGTTCCTGTTTCTGTTCACCGTTGGCGGTGTCACTGGCATCATCCTCAGCCAGGCTGCCATCGACCGTGCCTATCACGACACCTACTATGTTGTGGCGCACTTCCACTACGTGATGTCGATCGGTGCGGCCTTCTGCATCTTTGCAGGCGTCTATTACTGGATCGGCAAGATGTCGGGCCGGCAATATCCGGAATGGGCCGGCAAGCTGCATTTCTGGATGTTCTTCATCGGCACCAACCTGACTTTCTTCCCGCAGCACTTCCTGGGCCGCCAGGGCATGCCGCGCCGCTACATCGACTATCCTGAGGCCTTCGCCTACTGGAACTTCTGGTCATCGCTCGGGGCATTCCTGTCGTTTGCCTCGTTCCTGTTCTTCATTGGCGTCGTCGTCTACACGTTGCGCTCTGGCAAGAAGGTCTCCGAGAACAACTACTGGAACGAATATGCCGATACGCTGGAATGGACTCTGCCAAGTCCGCCACCGGAACATACGTTCGAGACCCTGCCCAAGCAGTCGGAATGGGATCACAGCCACGCCCACTAGGGAGGGCGCCAATGCCCTTCGAATGGGATGACAGAACTGAAGGGGCCCCGGCAAGAACCGGGGCCTTTTCGTTTGCACACGGTGACGAGCCCGCCATTCACGTCATCCTCTGGCCTCATCGCTCGCTGCCGCGGCGTGGGTTCGCGGCGTTCATCGGCATTACCTTTGCGATGCTGATGATCCCATTGCTGGCGCTCTTGGGTACTCTGGCGCTCTGGGGCCTGCTGCCGTTCCTCCTGGGCACTCTGGCCCTGATGTGGTACTTCCTCGAACGCAGCTATGCCGACGGGCGGCTGACAGAGGAGCTGCGGCTCTGGTCGGACCGGATCGACCTGACCCGGACCAATCCGCGCTCACCCGAACAGCACTGGCACGCCAACCCTCATTGGGTGAAGCTGCATCTCGACCAGGATGACGGGCCGGTGGAGAACTACCTGACCCTGCAGGGCAGCGAGCGCGAGGTCGAGCTGGGCGCCTTCCTGACGCCCCAAGAGCGCGCTGACCTGCATGACCGCCTGGAGCGCGTGCTCGCGAAGGTCTAGCGCCATCTTGTTTTCCCGCAGTCTTGCGACCCCGCCTCCGGATTTCACCGGCGCAGAACATAAGGCGGTCCCGTTCAGGCAGGCATTTACCGCGCAAGCCATTTACAGCCCCGCCTGCCCTGTCGCAGAGTGATTTCCATAACTTGCCGAGAACAGGGAGGCACTTCATGAAGGTCGTCGTTATGGGAGCTGGCGTCATCGGCGTCACTACCGCCTATTATCTGGCTCGCCAAGGTGCCGAAGTGACGGTGATCGACCGGCAGGGAGGTCCCGGGCTCGAGACCAGCTATGCCAATGCGGGTGAGCTCTCATACGGCATGACGTCGCCCTGGGCCGCACCGGGCGTTCCGATGAAGGCCATCAAGTGGCTGTTCATGAAGCGCCGCCCGCTCTTCATCTGGCCTCTGATCAGCCCGACGATGTGGAAATGGGGCGCGCAGATGGTGATGAACTGCAACGAGAAGTCCTATGGCATCAACAAGTCCCGCATGGTGCGGATCTCGAATTACAGCCGCGACTGCTTGCCCGAACTGATCGAAGAGACCGGCATCGAATATGACGGTCGCGAACAGGGCACGCTGCAGCTCTTTCGGACTTCGAAGCAGCTCAAGGGCTCGAAGGCCGATCAGCAGATCCTCGCGGAGTTCGACAGCCCTTTCGAGATCCTCGATCGCGACGGCTGCATTGCCGTCGAACCGGCGCTTGCTGAGGTTCGCGAGAAATTCGTGGGCGGTCTGCGCTTGACGGCCGACCGGACCGGCGATTGCCGTATGTTCACGATGGCGCTCGCCGACAAATGCGCTGCGATGGGGGTCGAGTTCCAGTACGGCCAATCGATCCGCAACATTGTCATCGAGAGCAATTCGGTCATCGGTGTCGATACCGAACCGGCAGGGCGCTTCACGGCCGACAAATATGTCTGTGCGCTCGGCAGCTTTGGCCCGAAGGTGCTGAACCCGATCGGTATCCGGCTGCCAGTTTATCCGGTCAAGGGCTACTCGGTGACCCTGCCCGTCACCGAGGACGCCTATGCGCCGCAATCCACCATCATGGACGAGACCCACAAAGTCGCGATCACCCGGCTGGGTGACCGCATCCGCGTCGCGGGCACTGCCGAGATCGCCGGCTATTCCAATCGCCTCGGCCCGCATGCGACGGACACGGTGCGCCACGTGATCAGTGATCTCTTTCCGAAGGGCGGCGACGTGTCGAAGGCCGAGGGCTGGACCGGCCTGCGCCCGATGACACCGGACGGCACGCCCGTGCTGGGGCAAAGCCGCTACGACAATCTCTACCTCAATACCGGCCACGGCACGCTTGGCTGGACGATGGCCTGCGGTTCAGGTCGCGCCGTGGCCGATGTCGTCTGCGGCAAGGAGCCAGAGATTTCCTTCGACGGCCTGACGGCGGCGCGCTATCCGCATTGATTGCGCCGGGAGGACGGTCGGCGAAGAGGCGTCTTGCGGAATGGTGCCTCATCGACTTGCTTGCTCAGCGCTCCGTCGCGCCCTTTCCCGCGAGAATATGATCCCGGAACCGGGCTATGCGCGCGACTTGCGTCTCGGGCTTCTTTGCCGAGTTGAGATTAATGACATAGCTCTTCCGCCGCCCGGGCGTCAGGTTGCGAAAGGCCTCGGCCAGTTCCGGATCACAATCCAGCGCCTCGACCAGCGCTTCGGGAAATTCGATCTCATGCGTCACTTTGGGCGGCCTGATGCCCGCCTCCGCATAGCCCATCGCTTCTTTCAGGTATGAACGGATGACCGGTCCGCTCTTCGAAACCTGAGAATTGTCTGTGATGCGGAACATGTCTGGATTGCGAGAGTTTGGCCCCTGCTTTTCCAGAACCCCTTCGGGATCCGTCATCAGCGCGGCATTGAAGAAACTGAGCCGGAAATCGCCTCGAAAGGCGCCGATGAGCACAATATTGCGGCCAGCATGCATGTAGCAGGGATGCCCCCATTTCACCGTCTCGACGAGACCTGCCCCGCGGCAGATCCGTCGAAGATCGTTCAGACCCTCCGACCACTGGCGGGTAGAGCAGCTTGGCGTGGCGAAACGGTCGCAGCGGCCGCAGCCGTTTGTGAAGAATTCCTCGATATCCGTAATCATCATGTTCCCGGTCCGGAATGGTACCCCGCGTGGCGGCCCAACTTAGACGAGCCGACTCGGATTCCAAGCCTCGGGCACTTGGCTATTCACTTCGGGGGCAGTGGCGTCCCGCATTCTGTCTAGTCACATCAAGTTATATTCGTATCATATTGTGGTACATATGTTAAATTTAGCAATCGCAGATCGCGCGGCCTATCCCAGTCGGTCCTTGATCATCGGGCCAACGCTACCGAAATCCATCTGGCCGGTATATCTTGCTTTCAGGACACCCATTACTTTGCCCATGTCACGGATCGAATTGGCCCCGGTATCTTCGATCGCGGCGCTAACGGCCTTCTCGATTTCCTCGCCATTCAATTGACGCGGCAGGAATTCCTCGATCACATCGATCTCATCACGTTCCTTCTCGGCCAGTTCCAGCCGCCCGCCTTCGTCATAGGCGCGTGCGCTTTCATGCCTTTGCTTGACCATTTTCCCAAGAATCTGAAGCACTTCCGCATCTCCGACGCCTGAATCTCCGCCCTCGCCCCGCATGGCGATATCTCGGTCTTTTATGGCCGCGCAGATCAGGCGCAGAGTTGATAGGCGGTCCGGCTCCCTTGATTTCATGGCGGATTTCAACGCTTCGTTGAGACGGCTGCGCAGGTCCATCGGCTTTCCTATCCCCAAGGTTTCCGAGGCTCCGACCATATCGCGCCAGTCTCGCGCTGACAACAGGCGCCTTATCCACTAACTATTTGATATCTATACGTAACGCAAAAAAGATACCGGCCTTGACCCGCCCGTTCTCATTCCCTAGGTTCCGCGCAATTCAGCCCCGGAGAGTCGTGCCATGTCTGCCGCAGTCGTTACGGAGAAACCGACCGCTTGCCTTGCCTTGGCTGACGGCACGCTGTTCTACGGCAAGGGATTCGGCGCCGCCGGAATGACGGTTGCTGAACTCTGTTTCAACACCGCCATGACCGGCTATCAAGAGATCATGACGGACCCCTCCTATGCGGGTCAGATCGTCACCTTCACCTTCCCCCATATCGGCAATACCGGGGTCAATCCCGAAGATGACGAAACCGCCGATCCGGTCGCGGCTGGAATGGTGGTGAAATGGGATCCGACCGAGCCGAGCAACTGGCGCGCGACGGAGAACCTGACCGGTTGGCTTGCCAAGCGCAACCGGATCGGCATTGGCGGCCTCGATACCCGGCGCCTGACCCGGGCGATCCGCCAGCAGGGCGCACCGCATGTTGCGTTGTCACATTGCCCGGACGGGAATTTCGACATGGAAGCGCTGGTAACAGCGGCCCGCAATTTTCCCGGGCTGGTCGGCCTCGATCTGGCCAAAGAGGTTACCTGCGCGCAATCCTATCACTGGAACGAGATGCGGTGGGCCTGGCCCGAAGGATATGCCAGGCGTCCTTCCAAGGGTCACAAGGTCGTCGCCTTGGATTACGGGGCGAAACGCAACATTCTGCGTTGCCTCGCCTCGGCAGGATGCGACGTGATCGTGCTGCCCGCTACCGCCACCGCCGAGGAGGTCCTGGCCCATGAACCGGCCGGCATCTTCCTGTCCAACGGCCCGGGCGATCCCGCCGCGACAGGCGAATATGCTGTGCCGATGATCCGAGACCTGCTGGATCGAACCCAACTTCCGATTTTCGGAATATGCCTTGGACATCAGATGCTTGCGCTGGCCGTCGGAGCCAAGACGATCAAGATGAACCACGGCCACCACGGCGCTAATCATCCGGTCAAGGATATCGAGACCGGCAAGGTCGAGATCACCTCGATGAATCACGGCTTCGCGGTGGATAGCCAGACCCTGCCCAACGGAGTTCTGGAAACCCATGTCAGCCTGTTCGACGGATCGAACTGCGGCATTCGCATCGCCGACCGTCCGGTCTTTTCGGTGCAGTATCACCCGGAAGCCAGCCCTGGCCCGCAGGACAGCTATTATCTTTTCGAGCGCTTCGTCGAAGCCATTGAAAAAAGGCCTGATTCCGGTTCGGATTAACTTGAACCTAACCCTGACGGGTAGAGTGTGGCGGCTGTATCGCAACCGCTGGCCGGAAAATGAACACCCGAACCAACCCAGATTCGCTGCTCCCGTTGCCGCTGTCTCCGCTTGTGCTGAGGCGCGACGGACAGGCCGCGCCGCAGAGTCAGATCCTGGTGGATTGCGGGGAATTGTCCCCGGGTGACCTGCTGAAGGCTGTCGCCCTGTCTGCGCGCGAAGAAGCCGAGTTCGGCGGCATCCTGCTGGCCAATGACATGGTCACCGATGCCGGGCTTTGCCGCGGGCTCGCCTTGCAGTTCGGCTGCGAGATTTCCGAATTCAACATCACACGCCCCGATGCCCGGCTGATCGATCATTTTGGCCCGGATCGCTGTCTTCGCGAAAGCTTCGTGCCCTGGAAACGCACTGGTGCCGCATCCGCTGCACGGCTCGCTCGGCTATTATGGCTTCGGAATTCTGACCGCCCTCTTTCTGATTGCCGAAGTGGTTTCGCTCGGCGTCGGTCCGCTGGCGATCTCAACGACGAGTCACCGCGGCCTCTGGCCATGGCTGCCGATCTTGCATTTCCATTTCCCGCTCGCCGCCATCGCCGCCCACAAGGGAATTTGGGAGCTTATCGTCAAGCCGTTCCATCGGGACAAGACGGCTCATGGATATGTCTCGGCCGAGACTGCTGTGCCTCAGGAGCCTATTCCGACCCGATCTTTAGTCGCGTCTCGAATGCAAGCGAGATATGGTCTTTCAGGGCTTTGTATGCTGCCTCGCCATTCCCGGCTTCGATTGCCGCGACGATCTTGTCATGCTCCGCCAGCGCCGTCGGCCCGCGGCCCTCGACGGCCAGCGATGTCGTGGCCAGAAGCGCCATCGACCGGTGAACGAGGTCGAGTTGCTGCACCAGATAGCGATTGTGCGAGGCGAGGTGGATCTGCTTGTGAAACCGCCTGTTCGCGCGGGACAGCGCATCCGGGTCATCGACGATCTTGCGGTCATCCTCGACCATTGCCCGCAAGACCCGAACCTCTTCGGGGGCGGCATGCCGGGCGGCAAGTCGCGCCGCCAGACCCTCTAGTTCGGTGCGCACGACATAAAGCTCGGCCAGTTGGTTGTGATCGAGCGAGGCAACGATCAGGCTGCGTCCGTCGCGCGTCAGCATGGACTGGGTCTCAAGTCGCTGCAGGGCTTCCCGGATGGGAGTGCGGGAGACGCCGAACCTCTCGGCCAGTTCGCTTTCAACCAGACGGTCGCCGGGACGGTAGACCCCGGTATCTATGGCATCCAGAATCAGCTGATATGCATCTTTCTGGGTGGTTCTGGTTTCGGCCATCGATGCCTCCCTGCTCTGCCTGTGACCCTAAGGGCGGCGTTGCCCGGCAATCAAGCCCTGCTTCTCTGTCAAATGATGCAGAACAGCCTTGACCCGTTCCAAAGGCCGCGGAATGCCGCTATCGTCCGCGCCATGATACCGACCGCCTTCTCACATGTCCGCGCCTGGGTCTTCGACCTCGACAACACGCTTTACCCGCCTGCCGCGCGTCTCTTCGATCAGATCGAGGTGCGGATGACCGACTGGGTAATGACCGCGCTTGGCGTCGCGCGTGACGAGGCCGACCGGCTGCGCCGACACTACTGGGCGAGGTACGGCACGACCCTTGCCGGGTTGATGGCCGAACACGGTGTCGATCCCGCTCCCTACCTTCATGAAGTGCACGAGATTGACCTGTCGCACCTCGTGGTCGACCGCGATCTGGCGCAGCGGATCACGGATCTTCCCGGCCGAAGGATTGTCTATACCAACGGATCGGCTCCCTACGCCGAGCGGGTGCTGGGAGCGCGCGGACTGGCGGGCGCTTTCGACGCCGTCTATGGCGTGGAAAATGCGGGCTTCCGCCCCAAGCCGGAGCGCGCGGCATTCGAGGCGATCTTTGCGGCCGACGACCTAGACCCAAGGACCGCCGCGATGTTCGAAGACGACAGCCGCAATCTCGTTGCGCCGCACGCGATGGGGATGCGGACGGTACATGTCGCGCCCACTGCCGCGCCCGCGGACCATATCCACCACCATACCGATGATCTGGGGGGCTTCCTGTCGGTCCTCGTCCAGCGCCAAACCGTCGGATGAGCCGCGAATCCTGCGATATGCTTATTTCCGGCGGCGGCATTGCCGGACTGGTGGCCGCCTGCGCGCTCGGCCACGCGGGGTTCTCGGTGACCCTTGTCGACCCCACCCTGCCCGCGACCGACGGCGGGGACCCGACAGCCGATTTGCGCTCCACCGCTTACCTGCAACCGGCGCAAAGGCTGTTTGCCGAGTTAGGGCTGTGGGGCCGGCTGGCACCGCATGCCGTGCCGCTGGAGGCGCTGCGGATCGTCGACACGGTCGGTTCGCCGCCCGAACTTCGTGACGAGCGCCTGTTCCGCTCCGACGATCTGGGAGAGCAGCCCTTCGGCTGGAATTTCCTCAACTGGCTGACCCGGCGCGAGGTACTGGCCGAGCTGAACAGCCGGAAAGGCATCGACTTGCGGTTCGGCGCCGGCTTTCGCTCGATGCTGACCCGCACGACCGGCGCCATCGTGACGCTGACGGACGGCTGCCGGATCGAGGCCCGGCTGGTCATCGGCGCCGACGGCCGGGAATCGCCGGTAAGAGAGGCCGCGGGCATAGCCGCGCAGACCACGCGCTACGGCCAGAAATCGCTGGCCTTCACGGCCACCCACCCGGTGCCGCACGACAACATCTCGACCGAGATCTATCATCATGGCGGCCCTTTCACGATGGTGCCGCTGGCGGATATCGAGGGAAGGCCGGCTTCGGCCATCGTCTGGATGAATGAAGGGCCACGGTCGGTTGAATTGCGCGGCATGGAGATTGCTCGTTTCAACGCCGAGATGACGGACCGTTCGGCGGGCCTCTTCGGATCGATGGAGCTTGCCGGTTCACGCGGCATCTTCCCGATCATCACGCAAAAGGCCGAGCGGCTGACCGCGGAACGCACCGCGCTGGTGGCCGAGGCGGCACATGTCCTCCCGCCGATCGGGGCGCAGGGGCTGAACACGTCGCTGAACGACATTGCCGCACTGGTCGAGGCAGCGCGAGATCACGCCGATGATCTCGGCGGCCCGGCGATGCTCGCGGATTATGCCCGCTCTCGTCAGGCCGATATCGCCCGCCGTACCAGCGTCATCGACCTCTTCAACAGGGTCACGCGGTCGGACGCGGCACCGTTGCAGGGCCTGCGGCTTGCCGGGCTGAAGGCAGTGCATGACGTCGCGCCGCTGCGCCGCAGGATCATGCAGGCAGGCATGGGGCCACTCTGAGCTGGGAGACGCGTTCAGCCGGCGGCAAAAACCTGATCGAGCGCAGCCTTCAGGCGGGAGACGCTCGCATCCACGTCATAGAGCTTGTCGAGCCCGAAGAGACCCAATCGGAAACTTCGGTAATCCGGTCCTTCGTCGCATTGCAGCGGCACACCAGCCGCGATCTGCAAGCCCTGGGCCGCGAACTTCTTGCCGTTCTGAACCTCGGGGTCGCTGGTGTAGCAGACGACGACGCCCGGCGCGCCAAATCCATCCGCAGCGACAGATTTCAGGCCGTAATCGGCCAGCATCGCCCTGACTCGGTGTCCCTGCTCCCATTGCGCATCGCGCAGTTTGTCGAAGCCATGGTCGCGGGTCTCGATCATCGTGTCACGGAAGGCGCGCAATGCGTCGGTCGGCATTGTGGCGTGATAGGCGTGACCGCCCGCCATATAGGCCTCCATGATCGACATCCACTTAGCCAGATCGATGGCGAAACTCGTCGATTTGCGCGCCCGAGCGCGGGCAGCGGCATCCTCGTTCATCATCACGAGACCGGCAGAGGGTTGCGCCGACCAGCCCTTCTGCGGGGCCGAGATTAGCACGTCGACGCCCGTCGCCTTCATGTTCACCCACGCACAACCGGAGGCAATACAGTCCAAAACGAAGAGGCCGCCCGCTGCATGCACCGCATTGGCCACAGCGCGCAGGTAGTCGTCTGGCAGGATCATCCCGGACGCTGTCTCTACGTGCGGCGCAAAGACCACGTCCGGTTGCTCTGTGCGGATACGCTCGACGACCTCGGCAATCGGCGCCGGTGCGAAAGGCGCATCCACCGCGTTGCCCTCGCGGCGGGCTTTCATCAAGACCTCTTCCGACGTGACGCCGCCGGCCTCGGAGATCTGCGACCAGCGATAGGAAAACCAGCCGTTACGGATGACGAGCGCCTTGCCTCCGGTCGCGAATTGCCGCGCCACGGCTTCCATCGCATACGTGCCGCCGCCGGGAATGATGGCGACCGCATCGGCATTGTAGACCTCGCGGAGCATGCCGTTGATGTCGCGCATGACTTGCTGGAAAGCCGCACTCATGTGATTCAGCGACCGGTCGGTGAAGACGACCGAGAATTCCAGCAGGCCGTCGGGGTCGATGTCAGAGCGTAGGGCGGGCATGGGCAACCTCTTCATTCGGGATTGCGGCCAACCTACAGCGCCATGCCTGGAAGGCAATGGTCAGCCGAGCGGCCCCGGCAGCCGCTCCTCGCTCAGCAGCACATTCGCCTCGACGTTGCCAACGCCCGGCAGGGTCATGATCCGGCGCCGTAGGACCCGCTCGAAATCCGCCAGATCGCGTGCCACGACCCGTAGGCGGTAATCGTAGACGCCAAGCACATGTTGCACTGTCTGGACTTCGGGGATTGCCGAGACGGCGCGCTCGAAATCCTCGAGGCTGATACGACCCTTGGTGGCCAGTTTGACACCTAGGAACACGGTGACACCGAACCCGAGCTTCTCATGGTCAAGCTCCAGCCGCCGGCCGCACAGAATGCCGGCATCCGTCAGCCGCTTGATCCGACGCCAGGTCGCCGGCTGCGACAATTCCAGCTGTCGCCCCAGCGCGCCGGCACCGATGGTGGCGTCCCGCGACAGTTCTCGCAGAATGCAGTAGTCGATCTCGTCAAGTTCGATCATATCGGCAGCGCCTCTTCGGTCTTGATCGTGGCGACATGCATCAGCGCCTCAATATCGGCGATGTGCGGCAGGGTCAGGATCCGGCTGCGATAGATCTGCTGATAATGTTTCATGTCGCGCGCGATGACCGACAGGCGCACATCGACCCGGCCGAGGAATGTCTGCAGCTCGACTGCCTCGGGCACGCCGCGGGCCGCAGAGAGGAATTCGTCGAAGGCGCGGGCGTCGGTCTTGTCAAGCGTGATCCGCAGGGAAACCTCGACCGCATAGCCGAGCGCCTGCCAATCGATGACCGCGCAATGGCCTTTCAGGATGCCTTGCGTGGCAAGCCTATCCAGCCGCCTTGCCGCTGTGGCGGCGGCGACGCGGCAGCGCTCGGCTAGGTCCGCGACGGGAATTGCCGGGTCGGCCTGAAGGTAGCGCAGCAGGCGCCGATCGACATCGTCAAGCATGAAATCTCCACAATCCTATAAATCTGCGAATGACCTTCTCACATTTCTGCAAAGAAATGTCCATTCGTCCCTACTCATTCGGCGCGGCATCCTTATCCTGCCCGGCAGTCCAACTGCTTCTGAAAGGAATTCGACATGCGCGTCTACTATGATCGCGATTGCGACATCAACCTGATCAAAGACAAGAAGGTCGCGATCCTCGGCTACGGGTCGCAGGGTCATGCCCATGCGTTGAACCTACGCGATTCAGGGGCTAAGAACCTCGCCGTGGCCCTGCGGGAGGGCTCGCCCTCGGCCAAGAAGGCCGAGGCCGAGGGGCTGCAGGTGATGGGCATCGCCGAGGCCGCCAAGTGGTGCGACCTGATCATGTTCACCATGCCCGACGAGTTGCAGGCCGAGACCTACCGGAAATACGTACATGACAATCTGAAGGAAGGCTCTGCCATCGCCTTCGCCCACGGTCTCAATGTGCATTTCGGGCTGATCGAGCCGAAGCCCGGCGTCGATGTGATCATGATGGCCCCCAAGGGCCCGGGCCACACGGTGCGCAGCGAATATGCCAAGGGCGGCGGTGTTCCCTGCCTTGTCGCAGTCGAACAGGACGCTTCGGGCAAGGCAATGGAAATCGGCCTGTCCTATTGCTCGGCCATTGGCGGCGGGCGGTCCGGAATCATCGAGACCAACTTCCGGCAGGAATGCGAAACCGACCTGTTCGGCGAACAGGCGGTGCTTTGCGGCGGCCTGGTCGAGCTGATCCGGATGGGTTTCGAGACGCTGGTCGAGGCCGGGTACGAGCCTGAGATGGCCTATTTCGAATGCCTCCACGAGGTGAAGCTGATCGTCGACCTGATCTATGAGGGCGGCATCGCCAACATGAACTACTCGATCTCGAACACCGCCGAATACGGCGAATATGTTTCGGGTCCGCGCATCCTGCCGTATGACGAGACCAAGGCGCGGATGAAGGAGGTTCTGCGCGACATCCAGACCGGCCGGTTCGTTCGCGACTTTATGCAGGAGAATGCCGTCGGCCAGCCAATGTTCAAGGCGACCCGCCGACTGAACGACGAGCACCAGATCGAGCAGGTCGGCGAAAAGCTGCGGGCGATGATGCCATGGATTTCCAAGGGCAAGATGGTCGACAAGGCGAAGAACTAAGACCTTCGCGCCGCAAGAAAGCTGGAAAGGGGGCAGCGGTTGCGCTGCCCCTTCGTCATCAGGGATTTGAGATGCCACAACCGGGGATCAGGGACTGGCTCTTCGTCGCGATCCTCGGCGTGATCTGGGGCGCGACCTTCATGGTCGTGACCATGGCGCTCGAAGGCTACGGACCGGTGACGGTGGCCTGCGCGCGAACAGGTATCGGTGCGCTCGTTCTCGTCGGGATTGCCCGCGCGACGGGCAGCCCGGTTCTGCCACGGCCCGATCCGGTGTTGTTGGCGCATGTCGTGGCCATCGGTCTCTTGTCGACGGCCCTGCCGTTCTTCCTGCTCTCCTGGGGTCAGCAAGTCGTACCCTCGGCCTTCGCGGGCCTCTCGATGGCGTCGGTGCCGCTCTTCGTTTTGCCGCTTGCGCATTTCTTCGTCGCCGGAGAGATGCTGACCGCGCGCAAGGCCACGGGCTTTCTGATCGGTTTCGCGGGCACGGTGATCCTGATCTGGACCGATGCCTTCACCGGCGGTGCGGCCGCCCTACCCCGGCTGGCCTGTATCGGTGCCGCCGCCTGCTATGCGGTCTCTTCGATCCTCGTGGGGCGCTGCCCGCCGATTGATCCGCTGACACTTGCTGCAACCTCCATTCTGGTCGGCGCAGCGGTCATGATACCAATGATGATCTGGGCCGAGGGCGTCCCCGGATCGGCCGCGCTGCGACCGATGGCGGCGATCCTGATCCTCGGCGCGGTGCCCACGGCCTTGGCAACGCTGATCCGCGTCGCCGTGATCCGCTCGGCCGGACCAACATTCCTGTCACTGGTGAACTACCAAGTGCCGCTATGGTCAATCGCCTTCGGCGCGCTGGTCCTTGGCGAGGCGCTGCCGGGCCGGTTCTTCATAGCCCTCGCCCTAATCCTGTCGGGGCTGGCGATCAGCCAGTTCAACGCGATCAACCGAATACTCTCGGGCCGTTGATAGACAGCTGTCAGCTGGCGGCGCGCTCGACCGCCGCGACGATCTCATCCACGGTCGCGGCGAGAACAACGTCATCCTCGCATTCCGCCATTACCCGGATCAGCGGTTCGGTTCCCGATTTGCGGATCAACAGGCGTCCAGATCCCGCCAGCCTGGCCTCGGCCTCCGCGATCACCGACTTGACCGGATCAGCATTCAAAGGATCCTGGCCGGCGGCATAGCGGACGTTCTTCAGGAGCTGCGGCACTGTCTCGAAATTGCGGGTCAAGGCCGATGCCGGCTGGCCGGTCTCGACCATCGCCGCTAGAAACTGCAACCCGGCCAGAAGCCCGTCGCCGGTCGTGGAAAAGTCGGTCATCACGATATGGCCCGATTGTTCGCCACCCAGATTGAACCCGCCAGCACGCATCTTTTCGACGACATAGCGGTCTCCGACGGCCGAGCGCTCAAGCCGCAGACCACGCGACTGCAAATGCCGCTCGAGTCCCAGATTGGACATCACCGTCGCAACCAGAGTGCCGCCGTTCAGCCGGTTCTGGTCTGCCCATCGACCAGCCATCAGCGCCATGATCTGATCGCCGTCGGCGACCTCGCCATTCTCGTCGATGATCATCACCCGGTCGGCATCGCCATCGAGACAGATACCGACATGGGCACCATGGGCCGCGACCGTTTCCGCCGCGAGGGTGGTGCTGGTCGAGCCGCATTTGTCGTTGATATTGAAGCCGTTGGGCGAAACACCGACCGGCACGACATCGGCCCCCAACTCCCACAGAACCTCGGGCGCCGTGCGGTAGGCGGCGCCATTGGCGCAATCCACGACCACTTTCAGGCCGTCGAGACGCTGCCCTGCCGGAAAGGTGGACTTCACCCGCTCGATATAGCGGAACCGGCCATCATCGATCCGCTTGGCCCGGCCGATATTGGCGGCCGTGGCCGGTTCCACGCCGTCCGCGACAAGCTGCTCGATCTCGGCCTCTGCATCATCGGACAGCTTGAACCCGTCGGGTCCGAAGAACTTGATGCCATTGTCATGATGCGGATTGTGACTGGCGGAGATCATCACGCCCACGTCCGCCCGCATCGAGGTGGTCAGCATCCCGACTGCTGGGGTCGGCACTGGCCCGAGCAGGAACACGTGCATGCCAGTCGAAGTGAACCCCGCGGTCAGCGCATTCTCGAACATGTAGCCCGAAAGCCGGGTATCCTTGCCGATCACCACGCGGTGGGTCCGGTCGTCGTGCTGTCTGAAGAAGCGCCCCGCTGCCGCGCCAAGGCGGAGCGCCAGATCGGCCGTCATCGGGTGCGAGTTGGCGGTGCCGCGCACCCCGTCCGTGCCAAAAAGCGATTTTTCCATGGCTACCGTCCCATGCCTGTCGCGGCCTGCCAAAGCGTCATCGCCTGCCGAGCCTCGCCAATATCATGAACCCGGTGGATCTGCACCCCTTGCGCCGCCGCCGCAAGGATCACCGCGATCGACCCGGGCAGGCGTTCGTTTGCGTCGGGCGCGTCGCCAAGCGTGCCGATGAAACGTTTGCGGGACGCGCCGAGGACAATCGGACATCCTAGGCCGTGAAACAGGCTGAGACCGCGCAACAGGGCAAGGTTGTGTTCGACCGTCTTTCCGAACCCGATCCCCGGATCGATTGCCACGGATCCGCGCGCGATGCCCTGGCTCTCTGCAAAATCGATCCGTTCGGACAGGTAATCATAGACCTCGAGCAGCACGTGCGCGTAACGCGGCGCCTTCTGCATCGTCGTCGGATCACCCTGCGCATGCATCAGGCAGACCGGCACGCCGGTTTCGGCGGCCAGCGCGGCCAGCCTCTTGTCATGGGTCAGGGCCGAGACGTCGTTGATCATCGTGGCACCGGCCTTCAGCGCGGCGTAGCCGACTTCTGTCTTGCGGGTGTCGATCGAGATCGGAAACTGCGATTCCGCCCGGATCGCCGCGATCACCGGCTCGGTCCGCTTGATCTCGATGTCGGTGGGTACGGCCTCTGCTCCGGGCCGGGTCGATTCCCCGCCGATATCGATGATATCCGCACCCATCGCCGCCAAATGAACCGCCTGGCCGAGCGCGGCTTCGGGCGCAAGGAACCGGCCGCCATCCGAAAAGCTGTCTGGCGTGACATTGAGAATGCCCATCAGCCGGGGCTGATCGAGGGCAACGCCTGCGAGCGGCGGCCGAGTTGCGGTGATCCGGTCGAGTATCTCTGCCGGGATCTCTTCTGCGGGAACGATCTGCGACGGTTCACCGCGCTCGATCCGCTCGGCATGGGTGAACCAGGCCCACCCCCCCGCAATCGTTACGGCATCATCAGGTCGGGTCTGGTCGGTCTGTGGCAGAGGACGGTAATAGACGGTCATGGTTCAAGATATCTGGCAACGGCACCCGCTTGGCAAGTGTCAGAAGATCGAAGCGGTATCGATGGGCAGCGTTCGCACGGAAAGATCATCGACGCTCGGCGGAGCGGTGCCGATGCAGATCAGCGCTCTGGCTTGCAGCACGCCCGCGAACCAGCCGACAAGCGCGGCGGCACCTTGTGGCCGCGCAGACGGCCCGTCGACGGCATCCAGAACCATCTTCGATGGCGCCCAGACCGCGATCTGCCGGTTTGCGGCGGCCCAGTCGAGTTCCGTCCGGCTGCCCATCACGACGCAGCGCGGGTCACGGCCCGCCAGAACCCATGCATTCTGCTCGATGGCCAGCAGGTCGATGCGGCGCTGCGCACCGGCCGCGCGGGAATTCGGCGCAGTGCTGTCGGCTGGACCGACGCAGAACATGACCGGAAAACCGGCGGCCTGCAATTCATCGATCCAGCCTGACAGGCGGTCGGACTGCATCGCCGCATTCGACAGGAATATCACCAGCGGCCGTGACGAATCCTCCGGGGCAGCGCTCGGGTCCGCCGCGACCTGGCCCTTCGCCCGGACGATCTCGACCCCAAGGGCGCCCGGCCCCCGGTCAAGCTTTTCGACGCGGACGAAAACCCTTTCTGCCTGGGGCTCAGCAAGGATAGCCTGCGCGATCCTTTCAGCCAGCGTTTCCAGCAGGTTCAGCCGTTCGGCTTGAAGTTCATGGTGAATGGCCTGCGTGATCGTGTCATACGACAGGATACGGTCAACATCGTCGTCAACGGGTTCGGTCGACGACCTGACCTCTACCACCACATTGAACTTCACCCGCTGGGTCCTGCCGCGCTCGGACTGGAAAGCGCCGATCTCGACCTTGACCACATAGTCGCGGAGCGAAATCCGATCGAGCGGGTCCGGTCCGGATGTCGCTGCCGCACGGGCTTCGGGGTGCGCGAACGCGTCGCGTATCTCTGTGCTCATGGCAGCGGTCTATACAGGCAGGGCACGAAGAGCTATCGCAAAGTCAGGACGCTCAGATCGCTCCCGCGCCGAGTCGCGGTCAGCTGTTGGAAGCGGCCTGGGTCGGCATACGGTAGAAGTGATGGACACCGATCGTCGTGGTACGAGCAAACTTGCGCGACCAGTTGGGGTTGACTGCCTTCGTATGGTAATGCGTCGCACCTTCGGTCAACTTCCGCGGTGCGCCGTCAAGCATCAGCCGCGCGACCTTACCGACCCGTCTCCAGGCTTTCTTTTCGTTGATGATTTCCTTGGCGCCGTCACAGGTATAGGTGAACTGGCACTGATAGCGCTTGCCGGTGCCTTGGTTCACGACGCTGCAGACCGAATTCGGAAAGCGCCGACTGGCAACCCGGTTCAAGATGACTTCGGCGACCGCGAACTGGCCCTTGACGCTTTCGCCGCGCGCTTCGAAGTATAGCGCCTCGGTCAGGCAGCGCCATTCTTCGCCGCCAGTGGCAGGCGGCTGGCCGGATAGGAACTGCTTGCTGTAGCTGACAGTCTTTACCGATTTCGGCTGCGGCACGGTTTGCAGGCGCTTGAACTGTGCCGATGCAACGGACTGCATGGCGATGCGTTCATGGCCGAGTAGCTCGGTCAACTCGCCGTTCAGATCCAGACCCGGATCGTTGGATGTGCTGACTGCCACATCGGCAGAGGCGGTTCCGACAAACGTCGAAAACACCAGAGCGCACAATGAATGTGTTAGCCGAAGCCGCATATTGCCCCCAGATTTCTGGCACCGATGGGCATATCCCTCCGGCGAACTCGGGGCCAAATAGGCCATGAAATCCGATGCGTCTACCCCCTGGGGCGATTCGTCGGCGCATATCCGCTATGCACTCAGAACAAGCAAGCACAATCTTAGGTTTAGTCAGGATAATCTTTTGTTTAGAGTCAGTCGCTTGTCTGTTTACCCAGGGAAACATGCTGTTTCAGCGCCAGGCGCGCTGCAGCAAGGCGCGCCACCGGGACGCGGTACGGCGAGCAGGAAACGTAGTCGAACCCGGCCGAACGGCAGAAGGCGATAGATTCGGGGTTGCCGCCATGTTCGCCGCAAATCGCCAGCGTGATATCGGGCCGCGCTTTGCGTCCACGCTCGGCCCCGATGGTCAGCAACTCCCCTACCCCATCGGTATCGAGGATATGGAACGGATCCTCCGAGAAGACGCCCTTGTTGACATATTCGTTCATGAAGCGCCCTGCATCGTCTCGGGACAGGCCGTATGTCATTTGGGTCAGGTCGTTGGTCCCGAAAGACAGGAACGCCGAATGCTGCGCGATGTCATAAGCCATCAGCGCCGCGCGCGGCGTTTCCACCATAACACCGAGCCGATAGGTGAAGTCTGCCCCCTGTTCGGTGCGGACCGCAGCAGCGACGGCATCGACGCTCGACTTGACGATCTCGACTTCGCGCCGGGCGCTGACCAGCGGGATCATGATCTCGGGGACGACCGGATCGCCTTGCCGGCTGGCCTCGATCGTTGCCTCGAAGATGGCGCGGAACTGCATTTCGTAGATTTCCGGCACCGTGATCCCCAGGCGCACCCCGCGCATGCCCAGCATCGGATTGAATTCCGACAACGCCTCGATGCGGCGGGTGACATCGGAAAGCGGCAACGCGAGTGCCTCGGCCAGTTCGCGCATTCCCTCGCGATCCGAGGGCAGGAATTCGTGCAAGGGCGGGTCAAAGAGTCGGATGCAGACCGGCAATCCCTGCATGATCTGGAAGAGCTCGATAAAATCGGTGCGCTGCATCGGCAGCAGGCGCTCCAGCGCGGCGGCGCGATCGGTGGCATCGTCGGTGAAGATCAACTCGCGCATGACCGTCAGGCGATCTTCGTCGAAGAACATGTGCTCGGTCCGGCACAGACCGATGCCTTGTGCCGCGAATGTCCGCGCCACCTTCGCCTCGGCCGGTGTGTCGGCATTGGCGCGGATCTCGATGTCGCGGGCCTCATCCGCCCAGCCCAGAAGCGACTGAAACGCGTCGTCGAGGGCGGGCTCAAGCAGATCGGCAGCACCTGCCAGAACTTCTCCGGTGCTGCCGTCGATGGTCAGGGTATCGCCTTCTCGCACCGTGCGGCCATCCGGCGTATTCAAGGATTTCTCCTTGTGGTTCAGCCGGATCCCGGATGCGCCGACGACGCAAGGCAGGCCCAGCCCGCGCGCGATGACCGCTGCGTGGCTGGTGACGCCACCGCGTTCGGTCAGGACCCCGACCGAGGCATGCATGCCACGAATATCCTCGGGCGTGGTTTCCCGACGCACGAGCACGCAAGGCTCGCCGCGAGACGCACTCGCCTGAGCGGCGGCGGCCGAGAAGACGACCCGCCCCGCAGCCGCCCCCGGGCTGGCGGGAATGCCGGCGATGATGACGTCGCGCTTGCCGCGCGGATCGACCTGCCGGTGCAGCAGCTCCGACAGCGAGCGTGGTTCGATCCGCAAGACGGCGTCCTTCTTGTCGATCACCCGATCCTCGGCCAGCGCGACGGCGATTCTGACCGCCGCCCGGGCCGAGCGCGGGATCCGCGTCGTATCGAGAATATGCAGTTCACCCTTCTCGACGGTGAATTCCAACTGCATTTCCTCGCGCAGTTTCTCGCGGCAGGTATCCCCGTATTTCTTCAGTTTCTCAAAGACTTCCGGCAACTGCCCTTCCAAGGACGGCCCGCGGGGATCGTTTGTGAGATAGATCGCGCCGTTGGTGGCGCGCAGCGCGTCGCGGCCCTGGCTCTGGCCCAGATAACGACCGGTGATGCGGGACTGGCCCGTCGTACTGTCGGCGAACTGGATCACGCCTGAGCCGCTCTCGCCCGGCCCGACGCCCAGTACCATCTGCTGAACGACAAGACCCAGACCGGCATCCGCAGGAGCCCCCCGGGCCTGCCGTAACAGGCGCGCCGTGGTACCTTCCCAAGCGCGGGCCATGGAGCGAACGACCTCGATCAGCTGATCGGCCGGGTCTTGCGGGAAATAGTCGTCGGTCTCGGCCTCGTAGGCGGCGAAGGCGGCTTTCAAAGCGGCCTTGTTCAGGCCGTTGCCGTGCTCGAACATTTCCGGATCAAGGCGGGCGACATTGATCGCGTAGGATTGGACGAAACGCAGGTAGAGCGCGTTGGCCGCCTCCTCGCCATGGGTCTCGACCAGTTCGGCATGGCGAGCATCGTTCATGCCGATGTTCAGAATCGCCCCCGGGCCACCCCAGTCGGGATCCTGGCTGGACGGACGGACGGAGACGAGCGGGGTTTCGAACGTCGCCAAAAGCCCTGCAATATCAGGGATTTCTCCGGCGGCTATGCGGTGCACAGAGTCAAAGGACATGGCTACGGTCTGCGGCACCGGAAAATCGAGGCGGATCAGCCGCTGCAGTGCCTTGGCACGGCCGCCATGCGTGTCGACCGCGATCGGGGCGACGCGGCGGATCCGGGTGAAACCTTTGAATTCAACATGTTTCTGCACTGCGGCACCTTTCCGGGGCGAGTGCAGGATAACGCCGGGCGCATTCGGCGCAACTGAAACGTTACAAACCTCTAACATGCCTGTCACTGGTCGAGGTCTGGCAGCAAGAGGTCCCGGCTCGAGGGCCGGGACAGCGGCGACGTGGCGATCAGCCCTCGATCTTAGTGAGGTCGGCCACCGAAAGACAAAGCGCGCGGATGCGGTTGAGCAGATTCAGCCGGTTGCGCCGGATGATCTGGTTGTCGGTGTTGACCTGTACCGCCTGGAAGAAGGCGTCGAGCGGACCGCGAAGGGTGGCCATCGCCGACATGGCTGCGGTGAAATCCTCGGCTTTCATTGCAGGGTCGATCTTCGCCTCGGCCCGATCCAGGGCGGCGAAGAGGGATTTCTCCTCGGGCGTTTCGGCAAACTTCACATCGGCACCGTAGGAATACTCGACGCCGTCTTTTTCCTCGGCTTGCGTGAGGATGTTGTTGGCTCGCTTGGACCCTTGCAGGAGGTTTTCACCGTCGTCAGTCTTGAGGGTCTCGGAGAGCGCCTCGGCGCGTTTGACGAGGAGGGTCAGGTCGTCGTTGTTGGGCATGGCGATGCAGGCGTCGATGACATCATAGCGGATGCCACGGTCGCGGAGGTAGACCTTGAGACGGTCGTGGAGGAAGGCGAGGAGGTCGTTGGCATCTGCTTCCGCTTTGCCAAAAGCCTGCTCCAGTTCGGCTTTACGATACTCATACTTGACCACGTCTGCCTCGCGTTTCTGCAATTCCTCAACAAGCCTCCGCATTTCATCGAACGTTGTTGGTTTGGACGGTTCACCAAACTGCTTTAGGAGTTCCGCTTGCTGGTTTAGCTCTTTCACGAGTGCGTAAAGCGAGCCGAGGCCAGCCATATGATCGAAGGTAGCGCTAGCTAGAAAACTATGAGCGAGATTTGATCTAATTCCATTCTCCAAGATCAACCGAATAACCCCCAAAGCTGCCCTGCGCAGGGCGAATGGGTCTTTGCTGCCGGTCGGCTTCTCGTTAATCGCCCAGAACCCCGTCAACGTGTCGATCTTGTCGGCCAGCGCCACGGCCACCGAGACCGGCGCGGTTGGCACGGCGTCTGACGGCCCTAGGGGCGAGTAGTGCTCGGCGCATGCTTGCGGAACGCCGTCATCGTGGCCTGCCAACTCGGCGTAGTAGCGGCCCATGATGCCTTGCAGTTCGGGGAATTCACCGACCATCTGGCTGGTTAGATCGGCCTTGGCGATGCGGGCGGCCTCGGCGGCGAGGTCGGGTTTCGCACCGACCAGCGGGGCGATTTCGCGGGCGAGCGCCTCGATGCGCTGGATGCGGTCGGCTTGACTTCCGAGTTTGTTGTGGAAGGTCACATGCGCCAGCGGTTTGGCCATGCCTTCAAGGCCGATCTCCTTGACCGTCCGCAGGTCGTTCTCCCAAAAGAACTTGGCGTCCGAGAGCCGCGCGGCCAGCACTTTCTGATTGCCCTGAAGGATCGTGGCCCCGTGGTCGGCGGTCTGGGTATTGGCGACGGTGACAAATTTCTCGATCCGGCCGGTTTTCGGGTTCCGCACGGAGAAGAATTTCTGGTGCTCGCGCATCGAGGTTTGCAGCACCTCGGGCGGCAGGCCGAGGAAGTCCTTGCCGATCTCACCCATCAGGACGACCGGCCATTCGACGAGGCCCGCAACCTCGGCCAGAAGGGCCTTGTCCTCGACGACTTCCAGTCCTTGCGCGAAGGCAATCGTTGTGGTGTCGTGCCAGATCTGGCTGGCGCGGGTCTCGGTGTTCAGGATCACGTGGGCGGTTTGCAGCTTGGCGGCGTAATCGTCGAAGCTGGCGACCTTGATCGCCCGTCTTGAATAGAAACGGTGGCCTAGCGTGGTATCGCCAGCGGTCAGGCCGTCGATGGTGAGCGGGACGATGCTGACGCCGTCTTCAGCGGTCAGGATACAGAGGATCGAGTGCAGCGGGCGAACCCAGCGGAGCGACCCCGCGCCCCAGCGCATCGATTTCGGCCAGGGAAAAGTGCGGATCGTGCTTTCCAGCACATTGGCGACGATCTCGGCGGCGGGGCGGCCGGGCTTGGTGATCGTGGCGAACCAGACCTCGCCCTTGCCTGCCTCGCGCGCCTCGAGCTGATCACGGGTCAGGCCGGTGGAGCGCAGGAAGCCCTCCAGCGCCCTTTCCGGCGCGTCGGTGCGCGGGCCCTTGCGTTCCTCGCAGGTCGTGGGGCTTTCGGCGGTTAGCCCCTCGACAGACAGCGCGAGGCGGCGCGGGGTCGAGAACGCACCGGCGCTGGCATAGGTCAGGCCGGCCTCGACAAGACCATTGGTGATCATCGCCTTGAGGCCGGCGGCGGCATTGGCCTGCATCCGGGCGGGGATTTCCTCGGAGAAGAGTTCGATCAGGAGGTCAGGCATGACGGGTTCTTTTGGAATTGATGTTGGCAGGCGATATCAGAGGCTTGCGACCGCCCCCAGGGTGGGCGCAAGCCGGGACGCGGCGCGCCCTGGCGAGATGGATCGAACCTAGAGCGCAAGTCATTCCGTCCCCTCCCGTGGCGGGCAATCCTCGCCCTTCGGCGTGCCGGTATAGTCGGTCTCGCCGCAATGGTTCAGCTGGTTCCAGGCATAGGCGCGACCATCGTCGAAGATCGCGATCACCCGGTCGACGCCGTAATGAATGTTCTTCTCGCCGAGAAACGCGGTCGCCTGACCCGTCTCGAGCGCCTTGCCGATGCTCTCTGCGTCGAAACAGTCGAACCAGCCGGGAGCCAGAATCGGTGTCGCCTCGGGATAGGTCTGGTAGGTCTCGGTCAGCATCGCCACCGATTGCGGCGTGGTAAAACAGGCGCGGTACCGGATCGGCGAGCTTTCGGCATCGATGCCCTCGAAATCCTCTGCCAGGATGGGTTCGGGCTCACGCGTGGCGATCACGGTCAGGCGCGGCGGGGTCTCGTTGCTGACCGGCTCGTAAAAGGCGTAGACCTGAAGGTAGTACATGGCCGCACCGGCCGCGAGGGCTGAAATCACAATGGCACCTGCAAGGAGTTTCCCGGTCTGCATTCAGGCGACCTGCCCGCCCGCCTCGGTGGTGACGAAAGCGTCCGCGCATAGCTTGGCGAGTGTCCGGACCCGGCCGATGTAGGCCTGACGCTCGGTGACCGAGATCACGCCGCGCGCGTCGAGCAGGTTGAAGAGATGGCTGGCCTTGATGCACTGGTCATAGGCGGGATGCGCCATGACGATGCGCTTGCCGGACTTCGGATCCTCGGCGGGGGCGGCGAGGATGCGGCGGCATTCGGCCTCGGCGTCGTGGAAATGCTGCAGAAGCATCTCGGTATCGGCGGTGTCGAAGTTCCAGCGCGAATATTCCTCCTCGGTCTGGCGGAAGACGTCGCCATAGGTGAGCGGGATCGGTGACTGTGGGTCGTTGAATGGCATGTCCATCACATGATCGATGTTCAGCACGTACATGGCGAGCCTTTCGAGCCCGTAGGTCAACTCACCCGAGACCGGGGTACAGTCATGGCCGCCAACTTGCTGGAAATAGGTGAACTGGCTGACCTCCATGCCGTCGCACCAGACCTCCCAGCCCAGCCCCCAGGCGCCGAGGGTCGGGCTTTCCCAGTCATCCTCGACAAAACGGATATCGTGCAGCGCCGCGTCAATGCCGATTGCTTCGAGGCTGCCGAGATACAGCGCCTGCAGGTCGGGCGGGGAAGGTTTGATCAGCACTTGGTACTGGTAGTAGTGCTGCAGCCGGTTGGGGTTCTCGCCGTAGCGCCCGTCAGTAGGACGGCGCGAGGGCTGCACATAGGCCGCCGCCCAAGGCGCGGTGCCGAGCGATCGCAGCGTCGTGCCGGGGTGGAAGGTGCCGGCGCCGACCTCCATGTCATAAGGCTGCAGGATAGCGCAGCCCTGCCCGGCCCAGTAGCCTTGCAGCCGCAGGATGATCTCCTGAAAGCATCTCGGTGCGTCGGCCATCGGGCCCCCCTTGGAAAACCGGCTTCTCCATAGGCACTGGCGCGGGGAGGGTCAATTGTGCATTCCCGAATGCCGCGAAACCGCACCGGCCGGACCTGAATTTCGTCACAGTCATCCGTCAGGTTGGCCTCATGACTGGCAAGGATACATCTCCGATCGATCGCCTGCTCAGCGGCATAGCGACCCGACATGTGGAAACGGTCCGGGACGCCTGGAAAGAGCTTCTTGCCGACAGGGCCGCGTCTGTTCCGGTCGTCACGTCCAAGCTCGCCTCGCATGCCTGGGAATACAATCCGCGCGGGCCGCTTCCTCAATATCTGGGCGTGCTCCTGTCGCTGCTGGAGGAACTGGACGCGAAGGCGTTCGGGACAGAGATCGACCGGCTGTCGGCCACTCAGCTTCACCCGTTGCACCGCAAGACGGTCGAGATCCTGGCACGGCGCTGCCGTGAGCAGCCGGAAATGCTTGTCGGCCCGGGCATCCCGGTCTTTGTCGCCGCCGAGATCAAGGACCGCGCTGTCGTGGTACGGAATATCAGGACCTGGAGCCGCACAGCGACCCCGGCGCTGTCCGGCGTGAAGCGAATCGACGTCGTCGCCCGGCATCCTCAGCTCGATTATCTTGGCCTTTATAACCTGTTCTTTTCCGGCATCATCTTGACCTGGCCGGCCGAAAGCGTCCGCGGCCCGCGATTGTGGTTTTGCCGGCTCGATGCGGAGTTTAATTTCTACCATGAGGTTGGCCACCATGCCTGTGGCCACATTGAAGGCGGTTCGGTGGCCGAACAGGAACAGGAGGCCAATGATTTCGCCCGAAGGATGATGCGTAAGGCGCATCCGATTCTCTCGTCTATCGTCAGAGCGGCCCTGTTTCCGTTCAAGCCGCTGTTGCGGCCGCTGATCGCCCGGCTCGAGACCGCCGACAGCTCTCCCTGACCGCCAGCTTTTGTTGGATCACGTCCGAACCTTGACCGGATCCGTGCGGGTGCGGAGCGCCAGCACCCTTTGTCCGCAGGACACGAGTCGAATGGCTTGGCCCTGGGCGGGCTGCAATTCGGCAAGGGCGCCGGGGTTGTGGCCTACCGCCTGCCCGGTTGCAAAACGGCGTGCATTGCTGGCATTCGCGCACTACACTTCGCCCCGGATTCGGGGATTTGGCAAAACGGGCAGTTTCGACGAATGGTGAGAATGGTAATTGGTGCGGCTGTTGCCGCCATCTGGATGCTGGCCAGCAGTGCCGCGGCGCAATCAGTCTGGGTACAGGTTGAGGCGAAACGCAGCCTTATTGAGGCGCAGGACCGAGTGCGCGACTATGCCGGGGCGCTGCAATTCGTGAACGGTTTCGCGCTCCGCTCGGGCTGGTATGCGATCGCGCTCGGGCCTTTCGAGCCGGGCGATGCCGAGGCGCAACTGCTGCAGCTGCGCAATTCCGGCCGGATACCGCGCGACAGTTTTATCGCCGACGGCAGCAACTTCCGACAACAGTTCTGGCCGGTCGGAACCGCTGCCCTGCAGGCACCGCAGATCGTGCCCGACAGCCCGATCGAGGAAACCGTCGCCCCGCCGCCGCTGCTGCCAGTCGAGGAAACGGTTGCCGAAGCCCGCCAGGGCGAGCATCTGCTGACCCGCGAAGAGCGTCAGGAACTGCAGACAGCGCTGCAATGGGAAGGGTTCTACAAAGCCGCAATCGACGGCGCGATCGGCCCCGGCACCCGCAGCGCCATGGCCGCCTGGCAGGATGCCAACCGGTTCGAGGCAACCGGCGTGCTGACCAGCCGGCAGCGCCGTGACCTGGTGATGGGCTACCGCGAAATGCTTGGCTCGATTGGTCTGGCGCGGGTGAACGACACCCGGGCCGGAATCGCGATTGACCTGCCGACAGCGATGGTGAGTTTTGACCGCTACGATCCGCCCTTCGCGCACTACGACGCAAAGAACGACAGCGGCGTGAAGGTGCTTCTGATCAGCCAGGAAGGCAGCCGGGCCGCGCTCGCAGGCCTTTACGACATCCTCCAGACGCTCGAGATCGTGCCGCTCGAGGGACCGCGCTCACTTGGCCGCGCCACCTTTACTATCGAGGGCAGCAACAGCCGGATATCTTCCTACACCTACGCCCAGGAATCGCGCGGTCAAATCAAGGGCTTCATGTTGATCTGGCCTGCGGGCGAGGATCGCCGGCGCGACATCGTGATCAATGCGATGCGGGTCAGTTTCACTCCGTCCGATGCGGTTCTGCCGGATGTCATGGATGGCGGAACGGCGCAGTCGGTCGACCTACTGGCTGGTCTGGCGATCCGGCAGCCCGAGCGCGCCCGCTCGGGATTCTACGTCGATGCCACCGGGGCGGTCCTGACCACCGTCGAAGCGGTCGGCCAGTGCCGGCGCATCACGCTCGACGACGAGCTCAAGGCCGAGCTGGTGGTCACCGACGATGCGACCGGGCTGGCCCTGTTGCGGCCGCAGTCGGCGCTGACCCCGATCCGCTACGCCCGGTTCCAGCCACATCAGCCCCGATTAATGAGCGAGATTGCGGTTTCGGGATATTCCTACGAGGGCCAGCTGGGCGCACCGACCTTGACCTATGGCACGCTGGAGGACCTCAAGGGACTGAACGGAGAGACAACCGTCAACCGGCTCGCGCTGACGACCACGACCGGCGATGCCGGTGGGCCGGTCTTCGACGGGACCGGCTCGGTAATGGGTATGCTGCTGCCGCCCTCGCGGCCGGACGGCCGGATCCTGCCCGACGGCGTGAGTTTCTCTGCCGATGCGATGTCGATCGTCGAATTCCTTTCGCAGAACGGCATCGCCGCTGCCGCATCGGATGCCGTCGAAAGCGTCGCACCCGAGGATCTGACCGTCGCAGCCGCCGACATGACCGTGCTGGTCAACTGCTGGAACTAGGTCGGGACGGTATCCATCGGGTCTCGGTCGAACTGAGTTCCAATGAAATCCCGGGCAAATAGGAGTTGGAATTCCACTAAGCACCAACTTCCGGTGTGAGATGGATGAGCGTCGGCGCTGTTGCCTCGAGCGCGGCCCGAAGCTCGGTCTGAAAGGCCGGGACCGTCGCGGGACGGGCATAGCCGATGCCGTAGGACGCCGCCAGCAACCCGAAATCGGGATTTCGCGCCACCACCGCATTCGGGGCGATCTGGCGCGCGACCATACAATCCTCGATCTCCTTCAGCTTGCCGTTATCCCACAGGATAATTGGCAGGGTCAGACTAAGCTCTGCTGCGACACCGAGTTCCTGAAGGGTATATTGCAGCCCGTAGTCACCGGCGATGGCGACCACCGGAAGGTCCGGACGCCCGACCTTGCCGCCGATCGCGGCGGGCAAGGCATAGCCCAACGTGCCGAAGCCATAAGGGTGGTGCCAGTGGCCGGGGCGGTCCATTGGGCAAACCTCTTTCGCGGTGTAGGCGAACTGGGTCATGTCCGAGAAATACATCACATCGGGCGGCAGCGCCGCCTGCATCGCCTCTATCAACGGCAGGATACCGGGGCGTTCGGCATCGGCCTCGGCCCTGTACCGTGCTCGGATCCGGGCGACCTCGGCGGCGTCCCATTTCGGCTTCTGCGGCTTCAGCGCCTTGGCGAGCATGGACATAGCGGCAGCCGCATCGGCCTTTATCCGGATATCGGCGGCATGACCGTCGTGCAGCGCCGCCTCGTCGATGTCGATCCGCACCAGCGGACAGGTCTGGCCGAGATGATCGCGCCAGAGATCTACCTGTGCGATCTCGGTGCCGACCGCGACGACGAGATCGGCGCGGGCGAATATCGACGCGCTGTCGGGACGCGCGAGGTAGGAGCCGAAATGGAGCGGGTCCCCTCCGGCAATGACGCCGCGCCCGGCATAGCTGCAGAACGACGCTACCCCCGCCAGCTCAACGATCCGGCGCGCCTCGTTCGACGCCGCGATGGCCCCGCCGCCAAAGAGAATGAGCGGACTTTTTGCATCGTCCAGCCGTTTTGCCAGCGCTCTGATCTTTTCAGGATCGGGCGAAGGGTGCGGACGAGCGGGTCGGATCACCAGTGACGGCGGGGTTGGGCGACTCAATTGATCGATTGGCACGCTGATATGCTTGGGGCGTGGACGACGAGTCGCGAATTCCGAGAAGGCCCGGTCTAGGGCAGCAAAAACCGTCTGCGCATCCTCTGCGCATATCGACCAATCGGCGACGCAGGTCCCTGCCCCGACCTGATCCCTCATCTGGTGCAACTGGCCGGCGAGTTTTTCGCCGGGTGGCAGGCAGGACGAGATCACCAGCAGCGGAATGCTGTCGGAATAGGCCTGCCCAATTGGCGTCATGATATTGGTCAGACCCGGCCCGGTGATGACATAGGCGACGCCGGGCTTGCCGGTGGCGCGGGCATAACCGTCGGCCATGAACCCCGCGCCCTGTTCGTGACGCGCCAGTACGTGCCGGATCCCGACCTCTTCGATGCCCCGATACATCTCGACATTGTGGACCCCGGGAATGCCGAAGATCACCTCGACGCCGCGCGCCTTCAGCGCATGGGAGAGTTCCGAGCCCAGCGTGCGCTCTGCCATCAGCCCCTCCAGAATCGCGGGGTGAGAAGGACGAAGACCACCATCAGTTCCAGCCGTCCAAGCAACATGGCGAAGATCAGGATCCACTTCGCCGAGTCATTGAGCGAGGCAAAACTGCCCGCAGGACCGATGATTGTGCCAAGGCCGGGGCCGACATTTGCAATCGCAGTTCCCGCGCCGGACACCGCGGTCACGAAATCCAATCCGGTCATTGCCAGAAGCACGGACGTGACGCCAAGCGAGACGACGAACATGACGAAGAACGCCATTACAGAATAGAGAACGTCCTTGCCGATGGTCCGCCCCTCGAACCGCGGCGTGAAGATGCCGTGCGGAGAGTGTATGTTGCGGATCTGAGCGCGGATCGAGGCGAACAGGATCTGAAACCGGAACACCTTGATCGAACAGCAGGTCGAACCGGCGCAGCCTCCGATGAGCCCGAGAAAGAAGAAGGTAGAGACCGCGAAGGATCCCCAAAGCTGGTAATCGGTCGAGGCATATCCAGTGCCGGTCAGGATCGAAGTGACGTTGAAGACCGACTCGCGAAACGACAGCTCTGTATCATCTCCGTTCACGGCGATGCGGTACCATGCCAGCAACAGGACCAGAAGCGCGTTGATCATCAGGTAGGTGCGGACCTGGCTGTCGCGAAAGAGCGGCTTCGCGCTGCCGGCAGCCAGTTGAACGAATCGCACGAATGGCAGGCTGGCCAGCACCATGAACACGACCGCAACGTATTCAGCCGATCCCTTGAAAGTGCCGAACGAGGCGTCGTAGGTCGAAAACCCGCCTGTCGAAACCGTGGTCAGCGCATGGTTCACGGCGTCGAAACCGTCCATGCCGACAACAAGGTAGCAGACAATGCAGGCCGCGGTCAGCGCGAAATAGATCACCGAGATGCGGCTGGCGATCTCGGCAGCACGCGGCAGCACCTTGCCGCCGGTATCAAAACCCTCCGAGCGGAAGATCTGCATTCCGCCGACCTTCAGTTCCGGAAGAAAGACCATCGCGACGACAATGATCCCGACACCGCCGAACCATTGCAGCATCGAGCGCCAAAAAAGCAGCCCTCGTGGCAAAGTGTCGAGTTCGGTGAACACCGTCGAGCCGGTCGTCGTCAGCCCCGACATCGCCTCGAAAAACGCATCGACATAGCGCGCTTCGGTGGCCCCCATCACAAAAGGGATCGCGCCGAAGACCGGCAGGGCGAACCAGACCCCGGTTGTCAGAAAGAACGTCTGCTGGATAGACAGCCCGGCCCTGACGCCGTTGGCGCAGGCGAGCGCGATCAGCGCACCGATCGAGGTGGTGATGACCGCGGCCTCGAAGAAGATCTGCCAGTGATCGCTGTCATTGGCGAAGTCGACCAGCAGCGGAAACAGCATCGTGGCGCCGAGGGCGGCGACGAGCAGGCCGATGACATATCCCACGGGGCGAAGGTCGAACATGGCGCCAAGGCTTGGCGTCGGGGCGTCGGGCTGTCAAGCGGGGAACAGCGCCCAGCCGGGCTGTTTCAAGGCGGCGCGCCTGCGGCGCAATACATCTCTCGCCGCCTCTTTCCAAGGCGGCTCGACGCAAGCACCTCGCCAGACAAGTCGTCATTTCCCGTCTGCCGGTGGTGGTCGTTCGCAGCCCAAGATCCGGGCGGCTGAAAAGCAACCCGGAAAACGCATCTCTTGCGCTGCAGGCGCGCAATTTAGCAGCCGTCAGCCTGTATGAAAAAGCGTGTTGAACAGCTTCGGATCAAGGCTTTCGTTCGCGAAGGTTTCGCCCTCCGTCAGGATGCTGACCGCGTCATGGCTGTGCAGGCTTTCCTGGTGGCTGGCGATGATCCGGAAATCGCGGATCCGGGGATCCGTCTGCAGCGCCTGGCTGAAGAGCCGTGCGGCATCCTCGACGAAGATCGGATGTGCCGCGTTCAGTTCGGCGAAGGCCTGTTCATCCTCGCGCTTGACCATCACCTGCGTCTCGGTCGGTACCGCGCCGCGGCAGAGCTCGATCAGATCCTCGAACCAGAGGCAGGGCTGATCCATGTCGATCTCGACCGAAATCCGTGCAACCGAACGCTGAGAATGCGGCGTGGCAAGCTGCCCGCGGGTCTGGCGCGCATGTTCGGAAAGCTCCAGAGAGCATGGACAGGTCGAGGAGTAGACATAGTCGAGATGCATGATCTGCTTGCGCTTGCCCGCTATCTCGACCAGTTCCAGCGCGATGTCGTAATACTGATAGCCCTCAAGCCCCGAACGCAGCGACCGTACCTTGGCGGGAAACGAGAACCGCATCTGGATCCGCGCATCGAAGCTGTCGAGATCGGATTTGTAGGCGTCAAGCGCATGTTCGACGACCTTGAAGCTGAAGGTCTTCTCCGAGTGGCGGTAAAAGCTGCGCATGATCCGGGACATGTTGATGCCCTTCTTGCCGGCATCGAGGCTGACGGTGCCGGTGACGGATGTTTCCAGCGTCAGATCGCCATCATCGCGGGTATGAAATCTGATCGGCAGCCTAAAGTTCGAGATGCCAACATGCTCGATATGCCGGCGCGCGCCCTTGATCAGGCTTTCTGGCCCGTTCTGCAGGTCCGGCAGCGAGGCGCGGTAGGCGTCGTCGGCCTGAAATTCCTCGGGATAGGCGCGGGCGAGTGCCGGATAGTTCTGCAGTTCTTGCCCCGGCAGCAGCCGCGAGATCATCGGATTCAGCAAGGCAATCTCGGTTGGTGTCGCATGCGCCGCCCATGATTTGAGGATCGCATAGGCACGTTCTGCCTCGTCCCGGTCGGGGACGGGTTGCATGTCCTTTGGCTTGACGTTCATCGCGCATCCTCCGGGAGACAGGCCACAAATGTAGTTTGTTTGGGCCGACTCTCCAACATTCTTGCTCTTCTTTCGCAGACGGGGGCGGTTCAGATCGCTTCCAGCGCCTGCATCATGTCGGCGATCAGATCGCCCGCATCCTCCAGCCCGCAGGACACCCTGACCAGCCCCGGCGTGATGCCGAGTGCTGCCTTCTGATCATCGGGCAGCCGCTGATGCGTGGTCGTCGCGGGATGCGTTACGATCGATTTGGCATCGGCGAAATTGTTGGAAATCGTGAATATATTCAGTGCGTTGAGCAGCCTGAACGCCGCATCCTTGCCACCCTTGACGTCGATGGACAGGACCGTGCCACCTTCTTCCATCAGTTGCTTAGCCAGCTTGTACTGCGGATGGCTCGGCAAGCGCGGGTAGAGCACCCGCGCCAGCCTGTCGTGACCCTCGAGTGCCTCGGCAAGCCGCAGCGCCGTCGCGGACTGGGCGCGGACGCGGAGATCCATGGTTTCGAGGGATTTCAGCATTACCCAGGCATTGAACGGGCTCATAGCCCCGCCCGTATGCTTAAGGTAGGGCTCGATTGTCTTGCGGATCATCTCGGTCGTTCCCAGCACCACGCCGCCAAGGCAGCGGCCCTGACCGTCGACATGTTTGGTCGTGGAATAGATCACCAGATCCGCGCCGCATGCCAACGCGTAGGAATGGATCGGAGTCGCAAAGACATTATCGACGACGACAGTCGCCCCCACGGCGTGGGCGAGCGAAGACACGGCCTTCAGGTCGATGAGTTCCAGCGTGGGGTTCGAAACCGACTCAAGGAACACCAGCCTCGTGTCTGATCTTATTGCATCTTTCCACTGGTCTAGGTCGGTACCGTCAACGAAGGTTACCTCGATCCCGAACCGCGGCAGGATGTCTTCGAGGATATAGAGGCAGGAACCGAAGAGCGCGCGCGACGAGACCACGTGATCCCCAGCCTTCAGCAATGCCATCAGCGCGGCGTTAACGGCGGCCATGCCCGAACCGGTGGCAAAGGCGTCCTCGCAACCCTCGAGGGCAGCAATGCGGTCCTCGAACATGCGCACGGTCGGGTTGCCATAGCGGGCGTAGATGAATTCGTCCTCAGCAGCCTTGATGAATCGCGCCTCGGCGGCCTCGGCGGTGTCGTAAACGAAACCCTGTGTCAGAAATATGGCCTCGGACACCTCACCATACTGACTGCGCCGCACGCCGTGATGAACCAGTTTCGTCCTCTTGTTCCAGTTCCGAGCCATGATCCGCGCCCCCTGACGCAACAAAAAACCCCCAGACCGAAGAGGCTTGGAGGCAACAATCCCTGACCTCTTTAGCGGAATGTTTAACGTGGCCCGCAATCCGGAGAACAAATCGCCACGGCCCAAGCCGATACTCCCGTTGTAACGCGGGGTCAACTGCCGACACGGTCGCTTTGCCTTTTTTTCATGGTTCGCTAACGGTCATGTAACAGCTTTTTCACATCTCGGCCGTATGGTTGGCGCAATCGGCGGGCACAATATGTTGTGGAGGCGCTGCCATGCCACTGTTGCAAATCAATGCGGTGAGGGATCGGCTGGAATTATCCGGAGCAATGACACTGGGCCAGTCCCTGGACCATCATCTGGCCGGATTGCCGGCGCATGCACCGATCATCATCCTGGTGCATGGCTATAAGTTCTCTCCCTTCGATCAGCGCCGCGACCCGCATGAACACATTCTCTCGATGGCGCCAAGGGTGCGTTTGGGCGTCATTTCCTGGCCGCGGCATCTGGGTTTCGGACGCGGCCGGGCCGAAGAGGGCCTGTGCATCGGTTTCGGCTGGAAGGCGCGCGGCACCTTCTGGCAGGCCTACCGCGAGGCGGAACGGGCCGGGGCGGCTCTGGCGGAACTGATCGCCCGGATCGGTCAGCGCACCGACCGCAAGGTCCATCTGGTTGCTCACAGCCTTGGCGCGCGGGTTGCCCTTGCCGGGATCGCTGCGGCCCCTGAGGGCGCGGTCGGCCGCTGCATCCTGATGGCGGCGGCGGAATTTCAGACTGCAGCTTTCAAGTGCCTCGACGCGGTGGGCGGACGTCGCGCCGAGATCGTCAATGTCACCAGCCGGGAGAACGACATTTTCGACGTTCTGGTCGAACGGTTGATCCGTCCCTTTGGCGGTGCTCGCGCTCTCGGCGCCGGTCTGCCTGACCCACGGCGCAACTGGCTGGATCTGCAGATCGACCACGGCCCGACGCGCATCGCGCTTGCTGGCCTCGGCCACCGGATCGCCGCGCCGGAGCGGCGGATCTGCCACTGGTCAGGCTATCTGCGCCCCGGCCTGTTCGGCTTCTACAGCGATCTTCTGCGTCGGCCAGAGAGCCTGCCAATGCCGTTTCTGAAATCGCTCCTGCCGGGACCGGGCGATGCGCGCTGGTCGCGCCTGCTGTCGCCGCCGGCGGCCATGCCCCCCTTGCCCTTCCTGCGGAAAGCCCCATTCTAGCCTCCGAAAAGGAGGTCCGGATGACAAATCCCATCGAACTGTACTATTGGCCGACGCCGAACGGCTGGAAAATCGCCATTGCCTTGGCCGAGATGGAGTTGCCCTACAACCTCAATCTCGTAGATATCGGTGCTGGTGACCAGTTCAAGCCAGACTATCTGAAGATTTCGCCGAACAACCGGATGCCGGCTATCATCGACCCCGAAGGGCCGGACGGCGAACCAATCTCGATCTTCGAATCCGGCGCGATCCTGCAATATCTGGCGCGCAAGACCGGCAAGTTCGGTGGACCGACCGAGCGTAACCGCGTCGCCGTGGACCAGTGGCTGATGTGGCAGATGGGCGGCGTCGGACCGATGGCAGGCCAGGCGCATCACTTCCTGAAATACGCGCCCTCGATGGATCCGCCAAACGATTTGCCCTACGCCAAGAACCGCTACCGCAACGAGGTCTGTCGGCTCTACCGGGTGCTCGACACGCAGCTTTCAAAGAATGCGTATATTGCCGGCGATTTCTTTTCGATTGCCGATATGGCAATCTGGCCTTGGGCGAGCCTTTGGGAAGGTCAGGAGCAGACGCTTGACGACAAACCCAACATGGCACGCTGGTTGAAGACGGTTGGCGAGCGTCCGAGCGTCAAGGCCGGGCGCGCACTGGCGGCAGAAAAACGTAAGAGCCTGAAGTCAGACAGGATCGCGCAGGAGGTTTTGTTCGGACGAAAGGCAGTATGACGGCAAGGGGGGATCGGCATGATGAACCGCAGGCAGATGCTACTGACAGGCACCGCCGCCCTGGCGGGGTGTTCGGGCGATCCCTCGCTTCTGGTGCGTCCGCTGCCGCAAGGCAGCGGCGCGGTCGTGCGACCGGTCTATGTTGCAACAAACCGCAGGCCGGTCGAGGATCCGGCCCGTGGCTTTGCGGCGGCGCGGTCCGACGAATTGAGCTTCGCCAGCTACGACATATCGATCCCGCCCAATCGGGAGCCCGGCGAATTCTCGTTCCCCGGCGATAACCCCAATCCGCAGACTGAGTTCCTGGTCCGGGAACAGCAGCCGCTGGATGCGGGCGGGCTGATGTCGCGGATAAATGCCGACCTGCGCCGCCTGCCTCGCGGGCGGCGCGCTCTGTCGATCTTCGTGCACGGCTATAACGTATCCTACCCGGCGGCGGTCTTCCGCACCGCCCAGATCCGGCAGGATTTCGGCCTGGAAGGCCCGATCGTGCTTTTTTCCTGGCCCGCCACCGGCCGCCTCAGCCACTATGTGCATGACCGCGACAGCGCGCTGTTTTCGCGCGGCGCCTTCGTTGAACTTTTGACAATGCTGACCCGCAGCGAAGCCGACAGCATCATGATCCTTGCCCATTCGATGGGAACGCTGATGACGATGGACGGCCTCGCAGCTCTGTCTCTCATGCAGCGCAAGAACGTCCTCAACCGCATCAATGGCGTGGTTCTGGCGCAGCCTGATATCGATGTCGACGTGTTTCGCAGTCAGGTCAGTGCGCTCGACCTCGACCGCACGGCGCTTGTTGTCTTCGCCTCGAGGCGCGATCGTGCCTTGCGGGTTTCAAGGTTCATCGCCGGGCGCCATCCGCGCGTCGGTTCGGCCGGCAATATCGAGGAACTGCGGCGTCTGGGCGTGATCGTGATTGATCTGTCGGATGTCGAAGGCGACAAGATCGGCCACACCGCTTTCCAGACCTCCCCAGAGCTACTGGCGGTAATCAGCAACGGCCAGCTGGCGGAAAAGATCGTCGCGGGCGCGCCGGGCCAGGATGTTCTGGTGACGGGCGCGACGCTGACCGGCAATGCCGCGATGGCAATTGCCTATCTGCCCTACGTTCTGGTCGGCGACGGCTGAGAGCCAGAACTCTCCGTAAGAAATCCGGTTTCGGGCCGCCAGGCGGGGATCCTTCTCAGGCGACAGAGATCACCAATCTCCGGATGTCCTATCCGTCGGATGGGTCGCCGAGATCGTGACTCGGACCAGGTAGGAAATCAGCAAGGCAACTCGGCCCTTATGGGTCTGGCCCGTCCTTCTCGACGCCATATTCGGTCAGCAACTTGCCCTGCGTCATGAAGAACAGGAACACCGCCGCCGTCAGGCCGAAGGTCTTGAAGCTGACCCAGGCATCTGTGGACATGGTGCGCCAGATGACCTCGTTCAGCAGCGCGAGGCCGAAAAAGAAGCCAGTGATGCGGCGGGTCAGGATCATCCAGCCTTCGGGCTTCAGCGGCATGACCTCGTCCATCATGAATTGCAGGTAGGACTGGCCGCGCAACAGCCCGAAACCCAACATGCCACCGAACAGAAGGTATATCATCGTCGGCTTCATCTTGAAGAAGCGTTCATCGTTGAACCAGACGGTGAGGCCGCCGAAGACGATCACCAGCACCAGCGTTGCGATCTGCATTTTCGCAAGCTTCCCGGTGAGGCGATAAAGCACGTAGGTGGTCAGCGCGATCAGCGGCACGAAGACGGCGGTGACGATGATGAAGCCGGAATATTCAGTGCCCGCAAGCGTGAACGTGCCGTCGCGGAGGCGGAAATAGAGCACGAAGAAAAGCAGGATCGGCCCCAGTTCGAGGCCGAGTTTCAGGATCGGGTTGACCGTTCTTTCCGACATGTTGCCTTCTCTTTTCTATCCGCCCAGTTCCACTACCACAGCCGCCGGCGCGATCAATGCCATAAGGAACAGACGCCGCTGCCCGACGCGTTCTTTCAGGAACACCCATCCGATCACCGCGGCAAAGTCGGTCGCGGTTTCGCGCAGCACGGCCGCCTCGCCGACCTTGTCAAGCCGGGTGGCCAGCATCACGCCTCCGAAAGAGATATAGGCGATCAGCGCGCCTGCAAGACCCCGCGAAAGAAGCGGTACATGTGTGGGCGGGTTCGTCATCCGGCGATAGCGCAGCGCGGCGAGGATCAGGAAGTCGAGCGCAGTGATAAAGAAGAACAAGGCGAGGAACGTGAAAGGATCGGCCGACGACCGGATGCCGAAAGCTTCATAGGTGGTGTGGACGGCGACGAGGAAACCGCCCAGAAGCGCCCAGCCAAGGCCGATCCAGAGCGATTTCGGGCCAATGGTCTCTTCGGTCAGGTTGCGTGCCGCAAGCAGCAGGATGCCGCCCGAAAGCAGTCCGACGCCCAGCCATTGGATGGCGGTGAGCTTTTCCTGGAAGATCAGCGCTGCCGCCGCCACAGCAACCAGCGGCACAGTGCCACGGACGACAGGATAAACGACCGTGAATGCTGCCTTTTCGTAGGCCAGCGCCATCGAGAGCTTGTAGCCGAAATGAATCACCAGCGCGCCGATCAAGATCGCGAAGGTCTGCCCGTTCGGCCATGGCACAAGGAAGAAGTTGAGCGGCGCGGACAGTACCTCCAGCCAGACGTCAATTGCACCGCGGGTCAACCAGGGATCGTGGCGGCCCTTCTGCAGCGCCCCGATTATGGCATGGGCGGAAGCCGAGATCGGCACGAGGATCGTCGCCAGCCGTGCGCCCTCGGGCGTGCCGGCGATAGAGACAAGCCAGTCGCTCATGCGCTGGGCCGCATGGAAACCTACCATGCCTGCCGGCGTTGATGCAGCAGCGAGGAGAGCGTTCCGAATGTTCGATAGCCTACAATCTGATTTCATCCAGCCGTTCTCGGTGATCACCTGGCAGCTGGCGCTGCTGCGGCTCGGCATGCCCGGCCTGCTGGGTGGCCTGATCGGGCTGGAGCGCGAGATCCATGACCATGCGGCGGGGCTGCGCACGTATATCCTTATCGCCATGGCCGCGTGCCTCTTCGCGCTGATTTCCTTCGATCTGATGGGCGTGCCGGTGACCGGCACGGATAAGGAAACCCTACGAACCGACCCTTTGCGTCTGATTGAGGCCGTTACGGCAGGCGTCGCGTTTCTGGCCGCCGGCACGATCATCACCCAGGGCGCCCGGGTGCGCGACCTGACCACCGGTGCGGGCAAGTGGAGCGCCGGCGCGGTCGGGCTGACCTGCGGCGTCGGCAATCTCTGGCTGGCTGGCATGGCGACAGGCCTTGCGGTGACGGTCCTGTGGCTCTTGCAGGGGCTTTCGAACATAGCCGCCCCGAACTCCGGCCAGGGCCGGGCGAAGGAGGCGGAGAATCCACCTAGCGGGCGGCCCCGGTCAGCGCCTCTGCAAATTCCTCGGGGTCGAAGGGGGCCAGATCGCCGATCTGTTCGCCCACGCCGATAGCATGGATCGGCAGGCCGAACTTGTCGGCCAGCGCCACCAGAACGCCGCCCTTGGCAGTGCCGTCGAGCTTGGTCATCACCAGCCCCGACACATCGGCCAGTTTCTGGAACACCTCGACCTGGTTCAGCGCGTTCTGCCCGGTCGTGGCGTCGAGCACCAGCAGCGTGTTGTGCGGCGCGGTCTCGTCCTTCTTGCGGATCACGCGGACGATCTTCGACAGTTCCTCCATCAGGTCGGCGCGGTTCTGCAACCGGCCCGCAGTGTCGATCATCAGAAGGTCGGCGCCGTCCTTCTGCGCCTGCGTCATCGCCTCGAACGCGAGACTTGCCGGGTCGGAACCTTCGGGCGCGGTCAGAACCGGCACCCCGGCCCGCTCGCCCCAGACCTGCAACTGCTCGACAGCGGCGGCGCGGAACGTGTCGCCAGCGGCGATCACCACCTCCTTACCCGCCGCCCGGAACTGGCTGGCCAGCTTGCCGATCGTCGTGGTCTTGCCCGAGCCGTTTACCCCGACGACCAGCACCACCTGCGGCTTCTTGGGATAAAGCGGCATCGGCCTTGCCACCGGCTCCATGATCCGGGCGATCTCGCTTGACAGAAGCGACTTGATCTCGTCGGCAGAAAGCTTCTTGCCAAGCCGCCCCTCGGCCATGTTCGCGGTAACGCGCAACGCGGTATCAACACCCATGTCAGCCGAGATCAACAGTTCTTCGAGGCTTTCCAGCATGTCGTCGTCCAGTTCGCGACGAATGACGGTCTTTCTTTCGCCACGGCCCAGCAGACGGCCGAGAAGACCCGGCTTGGGGGCCCCGTCAGCGGGCGCATCGCTGATCACCGTCTCGGCGCTCCCCGTGGCGACTGCTCGCGTTTCGCGGCCGGGGATCTCCTGTGGCCTACCGGCTGGTATTTCCACCGGCGCGGCGGCGGGACTTTCGGGCGGGGCGTTGCGCTGTATCTCGGTTGGCGCCTGCTGCGGTACTTCCTGAGTCGCAGGGCTCGGGATTTCGGTGGGTGCAGGGTCCGGAACCTCGCGCGGCGGCGCAACCGGTTCCAGCCGCGGTTTTGGCTCAGGCTCAGGCTCAGGCTCAGGCTCAGGCTCAGGCTCAGGCTCAGGCTCAGGCTCAGGCTCAGGCTCAGGCTCAGGCTCAGGCTCAGGCTCAGGCTCAGGCTCAGGCTCAGGAGCAGCTCTCACGGGCTCGGGCAGCGTGACAAGCTCGTTTTCCGGCGCGGACTGCGGTTCTGCCGGCGGGGCAGCAGCTTCGGTCTCTGCCTCCTCGACACCGCCATCTTCGATAATCGCGTCAAGCCCCTCCTCGATCTTCTTCGAGGATTTGAACATCCGGTCTTTGAGTTTCTTGAAAAACGACATTCGGGCCTCCGTTACCCGGGTCACTTAATTGGTCTTGGCAGTCATGGAAAGGGCATCAGGCGGCCAGAATGCCCCAGAGGATCAGCACCTGCCCCTGGATATTGAGGATCCAGATCGCGAGGCCCACTGGACCGGTCCAGCGGTCGGCAAGGAGCTTGCGAAACAGCGACAGACCGAGCAGCAGATCCGAGGCGACGAGGAGTGCCGCGCCGGGAATGGCAACTGGAACGGTCAGGGCGGCCAGCAGCAAGGCAGCGGCGAGTGTTGCATGAGCGCGCACCACCCAGCGAAACCGGCCGCTGTTAGTGGTCAGCCAGATCTCTGACGAGAGCGCCAGCGCCACGATCGCCGCGGCGGGCAACGGAGCTACTGCAAAGGCGTCCCAAAGCGCCTGCCTGGAAGCGGAAAGGAACAACAAGATGTAGCAGAGACGGGCCAGACCGATCGCGGCCACACCATAGAAAAACGAGACCCGGGCATCGCGAGACAACGCCAGATCGCCGAGCGCCGAAAGCCCAAGCGCCATCATCAGGAAGGCGGGTCCGCCCGCAAGGTACGCGGCAGCGGCAAAGAGGCAGAGCGGAAGGGTCTTCAGCCCGCTACGAAGCCGGGATTGCCCGCCTCGCACCAGCGGCATATAGGCTGCGGCCAGCGCAAGGCCGGCAAGAATGATCCAGAGTGCGCTGGCGGGCATGGCCTGTCCTTTGTCCGGGCGGCAGTTTAGCGGGGCATGAATCCCCTGCAAGCCGCTATCAGGCTTGGCATTGCGAGCGCTTTGCGGTGAAAGTGACGCCGAAAGGAGCCGCCGATGCGCCTCGCCATGATTGGCTTTACTACCGTGACACTGTTGCCGGTGCCCCTGCTGGCATTGGGTGGCATGGCCGGCGGCTGGTGGATCGCCGCGGCGCTGATCTATCTGACGGCCCTCGCCATGGCGCTTGACCGGCTGGTGAAGCTCGCCGCGCCACCCGCCGACCCCGCGGCCGAGTTTCCAGCGGCCGACGCGCTGTCGTTGGTTCTCGCGGTATCGCATTTCGGTCTGATGTTGTTGGCCGTTGCCTCTGTCTCCGGGGAAACCGGGCGTATCTGGTGGGAGCAGGTAATGGCGTTCTTCGCCTTCGGGCTCTTTTTCGGCCAGGTGTCGAATTCCAACGCGCATGAACTCATCCACCGAAGCAGGCCCCTGCTGCGGCGGATGGGGACGACGGTCTTCATCACACACCTGTTCGGACATCACGCCTCGGCCCATCCGAAAGTGCACCACCGTTACGTCGCCAGCGATCAGGATCCGAATTCGGCCCGCGCGGGCGAAAGCTACTACCGGTTCCTGCTGCGCGCCTGGGTCGGATCATTCTTACGTGGATTTCGGGCCGAGATCGCCAACCCGGTCGAACAGCCCTGGTACGCGCATCCCTACGCCACCTACCTTGCGGGCGGGCTCGGCTGCTGCTTCCTGGCACTGGTCATCGGTGGCTGGGCCGGGCTTGGCGCCTATCTGGCGCTGGCGGGCTATGCGACGGCGCAACTTCTTCTGTCGGATTACGTGCAGCATTACGGACTGAGGCGCAGGATGCTGCCCGGCGGACGGCTGGAGCCGGTAGGCCCAGAGCACAGCTGGAACGCGCCGCACTGGTTCACCGGGCGGCTGATGCTGAATGCCGCCCGCCATTCCGACCACCATGCTCACCCCGCTCGGCCCTATCCCGCACTTGCCCTGCCGGACGAGCAGGAGGCCCCCACCCTGCCTCGCAGCCTGCCGGTAATGGGCGCGATCGCGCTCTGGCCGCGGCGCTGGCGGGCGTTGATGGACCCACGCGTCGAGAAGTGGACGCTGCGTCGGCTCACGGCAGAATGACGCGGCGCGGCGTTCCGCCTCTGGCCCCTGCCGCGGGCATCTGGCAGATTGCGACCACGATGTGGTACCTTCTGGCATTCCTTCTTATCTCTGCCCCGGCCCTCGCCGAAGTGCCGATGAGCGCCGCGGAATTCGAAGCCTATACGACGGGCAAGACGCTGACCTATCTGGAAAGCGGCCGGGCCTATGGCACCGAGCGCTACAAGCCGAACCGGCAGGTGACCTGGGCATTTCATGGCGACGATTGTCAGGACGGGGAATGGTACGAGCCGTCCCCCGGGCTGATCTGCTTTGTCTATGAGAATGGCATAAGCGGGCCGCAATGCTGGTACTTCTATCGCTCCGAGACCGGACTGCGCGCGAGGTTCGCCAATGATCCGGACGGCCGCGAGCTATACGAGACCCGGCGGAACAACACACCGCTTCAATGCCTTGGGCCGGATCTCGGGGTCTGACAGCGGCCCGCGGGCTCCTCTTTTCTCACCTGGCATCCTTGCCGGCACACAATGATCAGAGAAGCTGACCCTGCTCGGGCGGATTATCCGGCTTTTGCCGGGGCTTGGGCCGTGTGCTGGCGACGGGAAATCTGGCGTCGGCAAACTCGATCTCAAAGGCCGAGGCCTTGGCGGCCGCTACCGCGGTCGTGACCACCGCCCCGTCACCGCGCACCACCGCATAGCCGCGTTTCAAGGTTTCGGTGTAGCCCAGCGTCTGGCGCATCCGCTCGAGCGCCTCAAGACGGTGGGTCCAGCCCTGGATCTGGATCAGGGCGGCGCGCGTCAGACGGTCGGTCAGTCTGCCCAGCGCATCCTGCCTGCGCGCCATGTCACGCGCCGGCAGCGACGGCCGCAGCCGCTGGTCGCGCTCCGCTAGACGCCGCCTGGCATCGGCGATCAACCGGCGCAGTCTGGCGGGGCGCAGCGAACCCGAGAGTTCCGACAGGTGAATGCGGCGCTTCTGCGTGACGGCCCGCAGCGCGGCGGGCAGTCGCTCGGCGGCGCGGTCGAGGCGCTGGCTAGCATTCTCGGTCAGTGTCTGCGGTTTCGGCAAAGCGCGCGAGAGATCGCGCAGGCGTTGGCCCCGCTGGCTGAGCGCTTGTGTCAGCGCCCGGCCAAGACGGGCTTCCTGTTCTGCCGTCCAGGCCAGAAGGTCGAGCCGCACCGGTACGGCCAGTTCGGCGGCGGCCGTCGGCGTCGGCGCGCGCATGTCCGAGACGAAGTCGATCAGTGTCGTGTCGGTTTCGTGCCCGACAGCCGAGATCAGCGGGATCTTCGAGGCAAAGGCGGCACGGGCGACAACTTCCTCGTTGAAGCCCCAGAGATCCTCGACAGAGCCTCCGCCGCGCGCGACGATCAAGAGGTCTGGGCGCGGGATCGCTCCACCGGGCTGCAACGCGTTGAAGCCGTCAATGGCGTGGGCCACCTCCGGCGCGCAGGCCTGCCCCTGCACGGCGACGGGCCAGATCAGAACTCGGCGCGGGAAGCGGTCGCGCAGGCGGTGCAGAATGTCGCGGATCACGGCCCCCGAGGGCGAGGTGACGACGCCGATCACCTCTGGCAGAAACGGCAGCCTTTGCCTGTGTTCGGGCGCGAAGAGCCCCTCGGCGGCCAACGCCTTCTTGCGCGCCTCTAGCATCGCCATCAGCGCGCCCGCACCTGCCGGCTCGATATTGTCGACGATCAGCTGGTATTTCGACTGGCCGGGAAATGTTGTCATCCGGCCCGAGGCGATGACCTCCATTCCCTCTTCCGGGCGCACCGCAAGCCTGGCCGCCTGCCCTTTCCAGCTGATCGCGGCAATGACTGAGCGGTCATCCTTGAGGTCGAAATAGAGATGCCCCGAGGCGGGGCGCGACACTCGGCCGATCTCGCCGCGCACCCTAACCTGTCCGAACTCGCCCTCGATGACGCGCTTCACCGCGCCGGAAATCTCCGAAACGGTGTATTCGTGGGCGTTCGGACCGGGGGTCGGGTCTTCCAGAAGGTCGGACATGAGCTGTGCCTTGTGCATCTTTCCGGGCGACCTTAGAACGCGCACCGAAGAAGGCCAAGCGGGAGTGCTGCGATGAATATCCTGATACTGGGCGGCGGCGGACGCGAACACAGCCTGGCCTGGGCGGTAAAACAGAACCCGAAATGCGACCGGCTGATCGTCGCTCCCGGCAATGCAGGGGTCGCCGAGATCGCGGAATGCGCCGCCTTCGACATCTGTGATGGCGGCATGGTCGTCACCTTCGCCGAGGAGAATGCAGTCGATTTCGTGATCATCGGGCCGGAGGCCCCTTTGGCGGCAGGCGTGGCCGATCGGCTGCACGAGGCCGGTATCCTGACTTTCGGCCCGTCTGAGGCGGCGGCGCGGCTCGAGGCCTCGAAGGCCTTCACCAAGGAGATCTGCGATGCCGCCGGTGCGCCGACAGCGGCTTGGGCGCGGTTCGACGCCGCGGAACCGGCGAAAGCCTATATTCGCGAGAAAGGCGCGCCGATAGTCGTCAAGGCCGACGGGCTGGCCGCCGGCAAGGGGGTGATCGTCGCGATGGACGAGGCAGCGGCGCTTGCCGCCGTCGAGGACATGTTCGCCGGCGAGTTCGGCGCCGCCGGGGCTGAGGTGGTGATCGAGGAGTTCATGGAGGGTGAAGAAGCCTCGTTCTTCGTGCTCTGCGACGGCGAAACAGTACTGCCGATCGGCACGGCGCAGGATCACAAGCGGGCCTTCGACGGCGATGAGGGGCCAAATACCGGCGGCATGGGCGCCTATTCGCCCGCACCCGTCCTGACCGACGCCATCGCCGAGGCGGCGCTGCGACAGATCGTGGAGCCGACGATGAAGGTCATGACAGAGCGGGGAACGCCCTATCAGGGCGTGCTTTATGCCGGGCTGATGATCGCGGATGGCCAGCCGCGCCTCGTGGAGTACAACGTGCGTTTCGGCGATCCCGAATGCCAGGTGCTGATGATGCGGCTGGGCGCGCAGGCGCTCGACCTGATGCTGACCTGTGCGGAGGGACGGCTGGCAGAGGCGCGGGTCAACTGGGCCACGGATCACGCGCTGACGGTGGTGATGGCGGCGAGGGGGTATCCCGGGGAGTATGAAAAGGGCTCGGTGATCGGCGGGCTTGCCGCCATGCCGGAGGATTCGTCGCATATGGTCTTTCATGCCGGCACCCGCAGCGACGATGGCAAGGTCGTCGCATCGGGCGGCAGGGTCCTGAACGTGACGGCGCGCGGCGACAGCCTGCGGGCGGCGCGGGACCGTGCCTACGGGATGGTCAAAGGGGTCGACTGGCCCGAGGGGTTCTGCCGGTCCGATATCGGCTGGCGGGCACTCTGAGGCTTCGGATCGCAGGCGCGATCCGACCGGTGCAGGGGGCTGTATGCCCCTCTACGCCCTTCGGGCGAATTCACCCCCGAGGATATTTGTCGAAAAGTTCTATCAGGGCGCGCAGCGCATGGCCCGCACGAAGGAGCTTCTTCCCCGGTGCGGGCCCTGGGTTCGTATCCTGAATCGGCCATCAAGGTAGCTGATCGCGTGGATCTCCCGCCAGTTGGCATCGGCCACGATCATCTCGGGCGGGCCGGCGCAGGTGCGGACACCGCCGGCAATGTTGGCCTCGCCGATCCGATGGTTGGTGTAGCCCGGCAAATCCGCGACGTGGCCGAGTTGTCCGTCCTCAAAGCGCCAGACCCGCAAGGTCCTGGCTAGATGCGGGCGGTCGATATAGGCCAGTTCGACGAAGCCATCGCCATCGAGATCGGCGGCACCGATCGGCGCCAGCCAGCGATGGGTGCGGCCGACATACGGCGTGGCGGCGATAAGACCCTCGGGGCCATAGATCGAAAGGCGCGCGCCTCTCGCAATATCGGTTTCGATCACGATCACTTCTGGCCGCCCGTCGAGATCGACATCCGCCAGACGCGGTTCGGTATCCTCGAAGACCCGCGTCTCGGGCAGCATGACCCGCAGGCGGCGGCCCTGATCCGTCACCATCTCCAACGCTCCCCATTCTACAGCATCGCCGAGGATACCGTGATCATAGCGCGTGGTCGGGTCAGTATAGCGGGCTGACGTGACACCCTCGGCGCCGGCCTGCGTTGCCATCAACGCCGCAAGGACCGCCGCGCGCAGCATCAGATCTGCTTTTCGGGCATCTGCACAACTAGACCGTCAAGCCCATCCGTCACCTTGATCTGGCAAGTCAGGCGCGAACGCATTGGATCCGGCTCATAGGCAAAATCGAGCATGTCCTCTTCCATCGCTTCCTTGCCCGGGATCCGGTCCACCCAGGCGGCATCGACATAGACATGGCAGGTCGAACAGGCGCAGGCACCGCCACAATCGGCCTCGATCCCCGGAATGCCGTTGTCGCGGGCGCCCTCCATAACGGTCAGGCCGCTGGCAACTTCGACGACATGCTCGGTGCCGTTATGCTCGATATAAGTGATCTTGGCCATCTGCAGGACTCCGGGTCTTCAATCGCTCCGGCTACCTAGCGCAGCTTTCCGGCCACTGCCAGCCCCGCTCTTGCGAATGTGTAGGGGGCCGGGCAGAGTTAGACCGGGAGGGCGGCAAAATGTCGTTGAAGGTTATCGGTGCCGGATTCGGGCGAACCGGGACGAACTCGATGCAGATCGCGCTGAACAGTCTGGGGTTCGGGCCCTGTCACCACATGTCCGAGGTCTCCGACAATCCGCTGATGAAGACACGCTGGCGGGCCTTCATGAAAGGCACCGACTTTGGCTGGGGGGAGTTGTTCGAGGGCTATGCGTCCTGCATGGATTGGCCATCGGCATATTACTGGCGGGATTTGATGCAGATCTTCCCCGAGGCGCGCCTGATCCTGACCTGGCGCGACCCGGAAAGCTGGTGGCGGAGTTTCGAGAATACGCTGCTCAAGTATTACGAGCAGACCGACGACCGGGACAGCGTCGGTTACCAAATCATCGACAAGGTCTTCGACGGGCAGCCAGAGGGTCAAGACCTTGCGCTGGCGCTCTATGAGGCGAATGTCGAGGCCGTCAGGGCCACCGTTCCCGCGGATCGACTGCTCGTCCATGCTCTCGGTGATGGATGGGAACCGCTTTGCGCGTATCTGGGCGTGCCTGTCCCCGACCAGCCCTATCCGCGCACCAATTCGACGGCCAAAATCCAAGCCCGGTTCGAGCTCAATCGCGAATGACGCCGGGCTTTCGCGTGCCGGGCAATGCGTCTAGGGTTCCGGCACCAAGGCCGGCACGGCGACCGGGTAGGATAAAGGCAGCAATGCGATACGCACTTCTGGCGATATTGATTCCGGTACTGGGCGGCTGCGGGCCCGATGCCGTCGCGGACCTGTCATGGATCGAGGAAACGGCGGCAGACCCATCGGGGGCGACACTCTGTTACCAGACAATAAGCCTGCCGGGTGGCGAGGCGGAGGCAGCGTCGCGCGAAGAGCGGATCGAGACGCCCTGCCCCGACCAGATGACGCCGGAAGTCGTGCAGAGCTTGCAGCGGGCATTGACGGCGCGCGGTCTTTATGAGGGTCCGGTGACGGGAATTTATGGCAAGCTGACGGGCGCTGCCGTGGAGAGCTTCCAGACACCGCGGGGCCTGCCAACCGCGGTCCTGTCGCTACGTACAGCGCGCGAGCTGGGGCTGATCGCTTATCAGCCGTCAGTCAGCGAAACAGACCCGTAGGCATCGCCACCCGAATTCAGCGCGGCGCGCTGCAATCCGGCATCGCTGGCCCTGAGCGTCAGCGCTGCTGTGGCACCGAAGGACTTGAGCCGGCCAATCTCGGATGGAAAGAGTGCCATCAATTCGCGGCGCTGGCCCCGATCGATGCCGTTCAGCGACTGCCTAGCAAGAAAGAAACTCTCCGACAGGCGCCGTTGGCACGGATGATCTGATGCGATCGGAACATCAAATGGGTATAGCGAATGCGCGGCTGCGGGCGCAGACGGACGCCCGGCAGGCCGCACAGATGCCTTGCCGCGACCAGCACCTCCGCTGCGCCGAACATCATCTCAGCACTGGCCGACTGCACGAATATCCGGTGCTGTTACGAGACCAGAAGCTCCCGGTCATTGCCGATGGCCCCGGGGGCAAAGACCACAGGGGGCAAGGGTGCCGACGCCCTCGATCTCGGTCGAACCGATCCACTCCACCGGCATAGGACCGCTTTGCAGGGTCTAGACCGGATCGCCGGCTTCAATCTCCTCGATTGGCTGTTCGCCGGCCGGCGTCCAGATCTGCGTGCCGGGCCCGAAACAGGCGATGATTGAATTGTCGCTGCTCGAGCCGGTTTTCGAGCCGCCGGTCTTGACCTAGGAGACGCCGCTGACCAGATCGGCGGTGGAGCCAAATCCCCAGACGTCGCTCGTAACGCCGCCGCGCGAAAAGACCGTGATCGTGATCGTCGGCCCCGTCTGGTTGCCGGATCCGTCCAGCGCGCGCACCGCGATCTGGGATTCGGCCTCAACCTCAGTACTGTTCGCCACGATGCCACCACAATTCGTGATGACGTGGTTGGCCTCCTGGTTGTCGTCGAACGTATTGTTTCCGCCGGCTGTATCGTCCAGCGTCTGGGTCGTCCCGCCGCGGAGCTGTAAAGAAAGACCGTGCCGTTCGGAGTGTCGGAATTATTGATGATGCCATTGCCGACAAGGCTGCCGTACGAACTGGACGTGACCACCAGGTTCTCGTTTTCGATCGCAAAGAAGCTACGCACCACCACTTAGCTTAACCCACTTAGGATCCGCATCAGCACAAGTTTAATAGAAAAAGTGCAGGAGCTAAATGACAGGAATGCGCCGAATCCAAGGAGATCGGGCCCCGCCGACCGCCCTTGGCCGGGTTCACGGCGCGGTCTGGCGCGCTCGGCGGCCCTTCCGCCGGGATCAGCCTCCGTAGATCTGCTGCGCTTCGGCGTGGCTCAGCAAACGTCGTTGGTCCTCATCCCAAAGCTGCAACTTGACGCAAGCAAAACTCTCGACCAACCCCAGCCGCTGCGCCTCGGCCAGAACCGGATGGTCCCGCAAGACCTCGGTCAGCCGGTAGAATGGGATGCGGGAGTAAAGGTGATGGACATGGTGCACGCCGATATTGCCGGTCAGCCACCGCAGCACGCCGGGCAACACGTAATGCGAGCTGCCATGCAGCGCCGCGTCATGCAACTGCCAGTCGGGCGCCTGATCCCAGTGGGTCTCTTCGAACTGGTGCTGCACATAGAACAGCCAGACCCCGACCGAGGCGCCAATAAGGCTGGTCGGAAGAAAGACCAAAAGCAACGGCATCAGCCCGCCGAACCAGATGACCAGCGCTAGCGCCAGCCCGATCGCGGCATTGGTCCCCATCGCGCTAACCCAGTATTTGGCCCCGGCGCGCATCAGCCCGATGGGCAGCCGGTTCTGCAGCATGAAAAGGTAGGTCGGACCGAGCCCGAACAGCACCAGAGGATGCCGGTAGAGCCGATAGACGAATCGGCCCCAGAGCGACAGTTCCCGATATTCGCGCACCGTCAGCGTATGCACATCGCCAATGCCTCGCTTGTCGAGATTGCCGGATGCCGAGTGATGCACCGAATGGGTGCGCTTCCAGACGTCGTAGGGTGTCAGCGTCAGTACGCCAAGTACGCGCCCCGTCCAGTCTCCAACATGGCGGTTGTTGAAAAATGCGCTGTGGCCGCAATCATGCTGGATCACGAAGAGACGCAGGAGAAAACCGCCATTTATCACGGCGATCGCGGCTGCCAGCCAGTAGCTGACCGAAAGAGCCATCCATGCCGCCGCCCACAGGCCCACGAACGCCGATATCGTGATGCCGAGCTCAAAGAGGCTGCGCAATTGATTTGGGCTGCGATAGCGCGCCAGTATGTTCACCCAATCCCGCGCATTGCCCGGTGCAGGCGCCTGCGCCTGTTGACCTGAAGTCTCTTCCATTACCCGCCTGACGGTTTCTTGTCGTTGCGACCCAATTATAGCATTCAGAAGACTGCACAAGCCTTAACAGTTCGTGATCCTGCGTCACGTTCCCGGCAAGACTGGATCTTGAACATGCAAAGGGCCGCCCCCCGGGCGGCCCCAGAGCTCAACGGAATTCAGCCCTTATTCTTCTTCGAGGGCCTCGACCGCCTTTTGCAGCGCGTCCTTCTTGATGGCCTTTTCCTTAACCGTCGCCTGCTCGAAAATATAGTCGATGACCTTGTCCTCGAAGAGCGGTGCCTGGATCTGCTGGCGCATCTGAGGGTTCTTCTGCACGAACTCGAAGAACTGACGCTCCTGCCCCGGATATTGCCGGGCCTGGGTCATCACCGCCTGGGTCATCTCGGCGTCGGACACCTCGATCTTCTGGCTGCGGCCCAGTTCGGCCAGCAGCAGCCCCAGCCGGACGCGGCGCTCGGCAAGCTTGTTGTGCTCCTCGGTCGGCTTGATCTCGGGGTGGTCGTGGCCCTTGTGATCTGGGTTTTCTTCGTGCCAGAGTTGGTGGGCGATCTGGCCCGCCTCGACCTCGACGAGGCTCGCCGGCAACTCGAACGTCACCAGCTTGTCGAGCGCATCGAGCAGGCCGCGCTTCATCACCTGGCGCGCGGCACCCGAATATTCGGCTTCCAGCCGCTCGCTGATCTGGCTTTTCAGCCCGGCCAGATCCTCGGCCCCGAACTGCTTGGCCAGTTCGTCGTTGATCTCGGCGGCCTTGGGTTCCTTCACGGCCTTGACAGTGCAGGCGAAAACCGCGTCCTTGCCGGCGAGGTTGGCAGCACCATATTCGGCCGGGAAGGTCACCTTGACCTCGACCGCGTCACCTGACTTCAGACCAACCAGCTGCTCTTCGAAACCCGGAATGAAAGAGTTCGAACCGAGCACTAGCGGGTAATCCTCGGCAGCCCCCCCCTCGAATTCCTCGCCATCGACCGACCCCTTGAAGTCGATCACCAGCTGATCGCCGTCCTTGGATTTCGAACCCTTCTTGCGGTCCTCGAAATTCTGCGCGTTTTTTGCAAGGTTCTCCAGCGCCTCTTCGATATCCTTGTCCTCGGCCTTGACGACCAGCCGTTCCAGCTTGATCGCCGACAGGTCGATCTCGGGGATCTCGGGCAGCGCCTCGTAATTCATCTCGACCAGAACGTCATCGCCTTCCTTCCAGTCCTCGTTGGTCATCTTGACCTCGGGCTGCATCGCGGGGCGGTCGCCGGTCTCCTCGAAATGCTTGGTCATCGCGCCGTCGATGCTTTCCTGCATCGCGTCGCCCAGCACCCGGGGGCCGAACTGCTTTTTCAGCAGCGCCATCGGCACCTTGCCCTTGCGAAAGCCCTTCATCTCGACATCGGGCTGCGCCTCGACCAGCTTTTCGTTGACCTTGGCATCAAGCTCTGCCGCCGTCACCGTGATCTGGTAGCCGCGCTTCAATCCGTCGTTCGTGGTCTCGGTGACCTGCATCTTCGATCCTCTTCAACGCCAACGGGGCCGCTCGCGCAGCCCCTCGATAATTCAGCCGCCCTTTTAGGAGCGCGCCGCCTTGGGCGCAAGGCGAAAACCGTCGGTCTGGCGGCGTCTCAGCGCAGCCGGAACCGGGTGCGCTGGCCGAGACCGAGGAAGAACAGCAGGATGACGCCGAAGATCGTTTGCAAACCGCCCATGAGCTTCAGCGACCAGTGCAGCGGCTCGAGATAGTCAGCATGAAAGAACAGCCGATAGATCCGAAAAACGAGAACACGGTTGCGAAAGACAGCCCAAGGGTCTCGCCCGGGTTTCTTGTCACTTCTCCAATCGCTTAGGGCCCTGCAAAGATTACGCAAAATATCAGTGCGGGGACGAGCCACAGCAGGAACGACCATCCTGCTGGGCTTTGAAGCGAATGCCCATACTCGGAGACCCAGCCAAAGACGCGATAGCGAAAACGCTGCCACCAGCCGCCGATCCGCTCGGCAAAAGCCATCTGCTTGCGGAAGCAGAAATGCTCCGCCTCTGGCAGTCCCTGCTGGTTCGGTTCATGGCGCATCGTGGCACAAGACTCGCGTGCCGCCTTCGGGCTCGTGACCTTTGCGTCTTCCGGCCAGTGCCGCCATTCCTCCACGACCATATGCGTGTCAACGTAGATAGTCCTCACGATCGTGACATCCGACTTGCTTTCCGCTGTGGTCGTGACATCCGAATTGTTCTCCGCCGTGAACTCGACATGTTTCGGGAGGACTGCCCCAGTCCAATCCGGGTAATGATCGGCAAAGACCGCTTCGCGAAACGTCACCGGTCGCTGAAACTCGCAATCGCAAAAAACCGCGCAGGACAGTGTGAACGTTTCGTTATTCCGCTGCTCTCGCTCAGGCTTTGTTTGAAGGAAGAAACTTCGCGCGCCCCCGAAAGTGGCGGCGTTGAATAATGCTATTTCCTTCAACGTGGCATTGTTGAAATGTGCGCGACTTTCGAAAATGGTGCGGTGGAATCTTGCCCAGTTCGCAGGAGTTGTACGGCCAAAAGATGCATGATCCGAAAGAACAGCTTTTCTGAATGTCACAGTATAAGAGATTGTGGCGTCGTCAAAACGCGGCTCACCGGCAAAACTGGCACGATGAAATGCAGTATCCTGATCGAACTCGGCATTGCTGAAATCTGCGAACCGTTCAAATGAGACATTCTAAAAATGTGCTAAACTCATGAATTTGGCGCCACCGAAGGCTGCATCCCCGTTGAATTTGGCTCTGATAAACAACGCCTCGCCGGGAAGATCATACCGGCAAAAGCCGTGGCTTTCGTGAAAACGTACTCCTTAAGATCCGCGTCCTGTCTCGGGTCTGGTAGAATGATCTCGCCGCTCGCGCCTTTGAAACGCTCCCTGAATCTATTTGTCACCTCAACTCTTGAGGCATGCCACTCTCCCGCTCCTTCTGGTGGCGACCCTGATCTCTTGCTCAGTTTGCCGATTTCTTGGTTCGGCATATACTGAGTGGCCCACGAATTCCAAGACTGGACGTTCTTTCGAGCTGGGCTTACATCAAGGGTCTCCCCCGCTTTCTCACCGTGGATCGTCGCCAGCACGTACCATGGATTTTCCGCCGCCGCTTTCAGCTTGCCTTCTGCCATCCCGCACCCTCGCGCCCCTCTTGCGGAAACGCTCGCCCGCGCACTGCCGCAACGGCAAGGCAGGAGATCCTGACCCGGACCTGTCGCAACGACTCCATGGGTCGGGTAGGTCGAACTGGTGAAGGGATGGTGGGTGATGGGAGACTCGAACTCCCGAAATCTTCGGTGTAAAAAAAAGGCCCCAGCCGCCAACCCATTGATGCTTTGTCAAGGGAGCACTTCGTAACCAGCGCTCAATTCGCTAACTCCAGCTTGTTCCGGTTCAACCAGGTTCATTGAACCAACGCACACTTCGAATATCTGCCTGATAATACTGCCGTCGAACCTGACTGAACCAAGAATACCACCAGGCCACGATGGTCATCGTGTCTCGTTTCGCGCTGATGCCGAGTTGGTAAACTGAATTTGTGGCCTCGAAGAAAACCCTAAAAGCCGCCAACCTTGAAGCCCTCGGCGCCACCAGGCTCGCCGAGTTGATGATCGAGCTAACCAAAGGCAATACCACTGCCAAAGGGCGGCTGCGCCTGGAACTGGCCGGGGAAGCCGGAGCAGGCGAAGTGGTCCACGAAATCCGAAAGAGGCTTGCCACCATCGCCCGGTCGCAGGCCTTCGTGGATTGGCAAGATCGCAAGACACTCATCGCCGATCTGGAAATGCCGATGCAGACGATCCTCAGGCAGGTCGCCGAACATGACCCAAAGATCGCGTTCGATCTGATGTGGCAGTATCTTGGTCTGGCGAACGGCATCTATCTGCGCTGCGATGACAGTTTCGGGCAAGTTCAGGATGTCTTCCAAGAGGCCAGTGACGCCGTTTTCGAGTTCGCTCATGCCGCCCGACCGGAACCGATCCATCTGGCCAACCTGATCATGGAGGCCCTTTCCACGGACGACTACGGGCACTTTCCGTCGCTGATACCGCGGCTTTCAGTTGTCCTAGGCCCATTGGGCCTTGCACATCTTAAGTCCCGGCTAATGACCAATGAAGCTCGGGCGCTGGCGGGCTATGCCCGGAAGAGCGCTCTGCAGATGATTGCGGACGCCACCGGCGGTGTGGAGAGTCTTGTCGCCGAGCAGAGCCGACGTTCCCTGACTGTGCCACAGGTCGCGGCAAACATCGCCGAACGGTTTCTGCGGGCGGGCCGCGCCGAGGAAGCTTTGGAAGTTTTCGACAACACCGATCTGTCCCCGCGAGACCGGGCACCTGAGGAATGGGAACTGGCCCGGATCACCGCTCCTAAAGCGCTGGGGCGCAGTGAGGCGGCACAAGCGTTCCGGCTGACCAGTTTCGAGGCGTCCCTGAACCCTGAGCATTTCGGTGCATACCTGAAAGCCTTGTCCGAATTCGAGGAAATCGAGGCCGAGGACCGGGCGCTGAAGAATGCGCTGACCTTTCCGGATTTCCACACCGCGCTGTATTTTCTGATAAAATGGCCGGCCCTGCAACAGGCGGCACTGCTGGTCGTGGACGGATCAGGCCAGATCGACGGCAACTAATACGAGCTGCTGACGACTTCCGCTCAACACCTTTAGGCGCGCTATCCGATCGCCGCGACCCTGCTCAGGCGGGCCATCATCGACTTCGCGCTGGAGAATGCCCGGACCAAGCGCTACCGCCACGCCGCGAGGCATCTGGCCCAGTGCGAGAGCGACGCGAAGTGGATCGAGAGCTTTTGTGGGTTTGAGATTCACGCCACCTATTTGGCCGCGCTCAAGGCTCGGTATGGGAAGAAGATCTCTTTCTGGGCTGGGGCGGTGGGCCTACAGGGAGATCATTGTCTTCCCTCGAAATGAGTGACTGGCGCAATTGACCGCAAAAGTCCGGAAAACCGCTCACAACCCTTGCAAGAGCGCGCTCCAGCAAGCGCGGTTCGGTGGAAGATAGTCTCTTCGTCAGCACTGCGGAAATACCGGACTTGTGCATGCGCCGCTAGTGGATTGAGCGGGACGAAGGGTTCCGAATTGGGATTCCATTGTGGCATTGGCTGTGCGAGTCATACTGATGCGCACAGGAATATCATTCACCGTCTCAAGCGAGGATCGGTACCGGCTTGAGGCGGTCATTTCGAACCCGTCCCCGCTGCAAAAGCATGTCTGGCGCTGCCGCATCGTGCTTCTGAGCGCCGATGGTGCCGGAACAACGTCGATCATGGCCACCACGGCCAAGTCCAAGACCTGCGTCTGGCGTTGGCAGGAGCGGTTCATGGCCGAGGGCGTTGATGGCCTGCTGCGGGAGAAGACGCGCCCGCCGGGCACACCCAGAACGCCGGACGAGAAAGTGGCCGAGGTCATCCGTTTGACCCAGGAACCGCCACCGCATGAGGCGACGCACTGGACGATCCGGGCGATGGGCAAGGCGGTCGGTCTGGCTGCCTCCACGGTGCGCGAAATCTGGAAGGCGCATGGACTGAGCCCGCATCGCTGGCGTCAGTTCAAGCTGTCGAACGACCGGGCCTTTGCCGAGAAACTGCACGATGTGGTTGTTCTCTACGTCGCGCCGCCCGCCCATGCGGTTGTGCTGTCGGTGGATGAAAAGTCGCAAATACAGGCGCTTGACCGGACACAGCCCGGATTGCCTCTGAAGAAGGGGCGCGGCCCGACCATGACACACGATTACAAACGTAACGGCACGACGACACTGTTTGCCGCGTTGAACGGGCTGGACGGCTCGGTCATCGGGCAGAATATGCACCGCCACAGGCATCAGGAGTTCATCCGCTTCCTCAACCAGATCGAACGGGACGTCCCCGAGGGCAAGGCCATCCACGTCATCCTCGACAATTACTGCACCCACAAGCATTCCAAGCTGCGCGCCTGGCTGGCACGGCATCCGCGCTGGACCTTTCACTTCATCCCGACATCGTCATCATGGCTGAACGCGGTGGAAGGGTTCTTTGCCAAACTGACACGGCGCAGGCTCAAGCATGGCGTGTTCCATTCAGTCGTTGACCTGCAGGCCGCAATCAACCGCTTCATCGCCGAGCACAACGTCACCGAAGCCAAGCCGTTCATCTGGCGCGCCGACCCTGACGACATCATTGCAGCCAGAAACCGAGGGTTCCAAATGTTGGATTCAATCACTAGTGCATGCGCCGCTAGTGCATTTGCAGAACACCTTCGCTCGCGCAGCGGCTATTTCGCTGTGACGCAGTTCATTTTACCGAATTCGTGAAAGCAGCCGGTCGGTGCCAGATTCAAACCAACCCTTCGCTGCATCGAGGGCGGAGGCAGAACTCGCGGGACTGTCCGGACCCGCGCACGCGCAGCGAGAATGCTCTGAAGATCGCAACTACGACTTCATAAGTGCAGTACTTCGGATGTCGTGTCTTAGCGAAGTTCCCCTGACCGGCCATTGATGCGAGGCTTATGGGCGCATCGTGATACCGGTCCTTCGCCGCACGCGCGCCCAGCACCTCAGTCGCGGGACGAAACTGACCTACGCCATCG
>JBFKFZ010000017.1:0-57263 GCA_041633555.1 Paracoccaceae bacterium
GTGCAGAGAAGTACTACAAAGAGCGTGGCTGGATGTAGGTCGGCCCAGCCTTCCTGAGACTGTTGAAGGCGCCCTGCGCCTTCAACCCATGGAACGCTACCTTCACGAACAGGGACGCCCACGTAATGTGGGTGCAGGGGGACACAAATGGCGAACAATGAACAGCAACAAGCTGCAGCTGTAGAAAACGAAGCCGCCGGTCGAGGTGGCCTCAGCCAAGCAGAGCTGGATGAACTCGTCGCCTCCGCCGACACCGGCGGTCGCGCCGCAACGGGACCGATTGGCACCTTCATCGTACTGGTGGCTCTGGCATGGTCGCTATTTCAGCTTTGGTTCGCGTCTCCGATTCCATTCATGGTGGGCTTTGGTGTGTTCAACGACACCGAGGCCCGCTCAATTCACTTGGCTTTTGCCATTTTCCTTGCATTCGCTGCCTTTCCTGCGGCGCGGACAAAGTTTCAACTCGGTCTTGGTATCGCCGTGCCCCTGATCCTCGGCGGGCTCTTGATGTTCTCGGCCAAGGGAGGAACTGGCGTCTGGTGGATACCGATCGTCGCCATTGCGGTGGTTGCCGCTGTCGCGCTTGGGTCTCCCAAGGACCGTATCCCGGCATGGGAATGGGCGCTTGCACTCGTCGGCGCAGGCGCTGCGCTGTACCTCTTTGTCTTTTACACCGCCATTTCCGGCCGTGTTGGCGCACCAGTCACACAGGATTTTGTGGTTTCGGTGATCGGTCTAATGCTGTTGTTGGAGGCGACGCGGCGCGCGCTTGGACCCGCGCTGATGATTGTAGCCACGGTATTCCTGGTTTATACGATCCTGGGCCCCCACATGCCGACCATCATCGCCCACAAGGGCAACAACCTGTCAGAAATCGTGAACCATCAGTGGATTACGACAGAGGGCGTTTTCGGCATCGCGCTTGGTGTTTCAACCTCCTTCGTCTTCCTCTTTGTGCTCTTTGGTTCGCTCCTGGACCGTGCGGGTGCCGGCAACTACTTCATTCAAGTTGCCTTCTCTCTGATGGGCCACATGAAAGGCGGTCCGGCCAAGGCCGCCGTCGTTTCTTCTGCCATGACCGGCCTGATCTCGGGTTCGTCAATCGCGAATGTCGTTACGACGGGTACCTTCACCATACCACTGATGAAAAAGGTCGGGTTCAGTTCCGAAAAGGCCGGCGCGGTCGAGGTTGCATCCTCAGTCAACGGCCAGATCATGCCGCCCGTCATGGGCGCTGCGGCCTTCTTGATGGTCGAGTATGTCGGAATTCCTTATTTTGACGTGGTCAAGCACGCATTCCTTCCTGCCGTCATCAGCTATATTGCGCTGGTCTATATCGTGCATCTGGAAGCCCTCAAGGCAAATATGGAGGGCTTGCCGCGCGCCTATGTGCCCAAGCCGATCGTGCAGCGCCTGATCGGTATCGCCTTCACCGTTGCGGCGATTTGTGCGCTGTCGTTCATCGTCTATTACGGAATGGGCTGGATTCGCCCCGCCTTCCCGAACACAGCGGGCTACATCATCTTTCTCTTCCTCGGATTGGTCTACGGCGGTCTGCTCTACATCGCATCGAAGGAGCCGCCGCTAAAACTGGACGACCCGAACGAGCCGGTCACGAAGCTTCCTCTGCCCGGCCCGACGATCCGGTCCGGTCTCCATTTCGTGCTGCCGGTCGTGGTGCTTGTCTGGGCGCTTATGGTCGACCGTCTGTCGCCGGGGCTTTCAGCCTTCTGGGCCGCGGCCTATATGGTCTTCATCCTTTTGACCCAACGCCCGCTGATGGCCATCTTCCGAGGCGAGAGCAAGCTCGCCCATGACATCAAAGAAGGGTTCATGGACCTGATCGACGGTCTCGTCACGGGTGCGCGCAACATGATCGGCATCGGCATCGCCACGGCGACCGCTGGTATCATCGTGGGCGCGGTCAGCCAGACAGGTGTCGGTTCAGCGCTTGCCGATGTGGTCGAGGTGCTTTCGGGCGGCAATATCCTTGCCATCCTGTTCCTGACCGCGATCCTGTCGCTGATCCTCGGCATGGGCTTGCCCACGACCGCGAACTATATCGTGGTGAGCGCGCTGCTTGCGCCGGTCATCGTCACGCTCGGCCAGCAGAATGGTCTGATCGTGCCGCTGATCGCCGTTCATCTCTTCGTCTTCTATTTCGGCATCATGGCGGACGTGACCCCGCCCGTGGGACTTGCCAGTTTCGCCGCCGCTGCCGTGTCGGGCGGGGATCCGATCAAGACCGGCGTGGTTGCGTTCTTCTATTCGCTTAGAACCGCTGCCCTGCCGTTCCTCTTCATCTTCAATACCGAGCTGCTGCTCATCAATGTTGGTTGGGGTCAGGGCATCTTCGTCTTCATTGTGGCAACCATTGCGATGCTCCTTTTCGCCGCGGCAACGCAGGGCTACTTCCTCGCCAAGAACCGGATTTACGAATCGGTCGTGCTTCTGCTGATCGCCTTCACTCTCTTCCGGCCCGGCTTCTGGATGGACATGGTCTCTGCTCCCTATTCCGAGGAAGCGCCGGCTGAAATCGCGCAGGCCGCGGCAGACGCCGCAGTGGGCGATGAATTGCGGCTTCGTGTACGAGGCCTAAATGACCTCGGCGACCCGATCGAGTTCGTCGCCATCCTGCCGATCGGCGAAGGCGCGACGGGTGAAGAAAAACTGGAAGGCGCTGGCCTGGCTTTCCGCAGTGAGGGCGAGAACATGTTCATTGACGATGTCGCATTCGGAAGCGCGGCAGCCGATGCAGGTCTTGATTGGGACCAGGAAGTGCTGAAGGTCTTGAGGCCGTTGGATCAGCCCAGCAAGTACTGGATGTTCATTCCGGCCTTGCTGGTGCTGGCTCTCGTCGTCTTCCTGCAGCGCGGGCGGGCTTCTGCGCCTCCAAAAACCGCCGCCGCCTGAAGGAGCCTATCATGTACGACAATATCCTATTGACCATCGACCTCGGTCACCCGGCATCGTGGGAGAAGGCCCTTCCGGAAGCCGTCGCGCTTGCGCGAGCCTCCAAAGGCAAGCTTCACGTGCTTTCGGTGGTGCCTGACTTCGGAAATCCCATGGTATCGGGCTTCTTTCCCAGCGATTTCAAGGAAAAGGCGCTGACCAAGGCTGAGGCGGACCTTCGGCACATCATCGAAAGCGAGGTGCCAATGGACGTGGATGTGCATGAACACCTGGCATATGGCACGATCCATGACGAAGTGCTGGCCGCGATCGACCAGATCGGGGCAGACCTTGTGGTAATGGCGTCACACGCACCAGACAAAGTGCGCGAATTCCTCGTAGGATCGCAAGCTGACAGGATTGTGCGTCGTTCGCCTGTTTCCGTTCTCGTCGTCAGAGCATAAGAGGTGAGTCCTCGCGGCAAATACACGCTGGCCCACGGTAGGGCCCGCCGCATGGACGGAGAGTTTCTGACATGACACCTTTCGCAGTCGCCGGCATCCAGATGCATGTCGCAGCCTTGCAATCCAACGTGGATGGCATGCTGCATCGTCTGGATATCCTGATGGCGCGTTTTCCCTGGACCCAGATGGTGCTGTTCTCTGAATTGGCGCCTTTCGGCCCGCTGCCGCGATTCGCACAGCCATTCTACAACGAGCCGGTCGAGCGATTCTGTGAAGCGGCCCGAAAGCACAATATCTGGCTGATCCCGGGCTCGATGTTCGAAAAGGCGGACAACGATCGCATCTACAATACGTCTGTCGTGATCAACCCGAAAGGTGAGATCGTAACCTCCTACCGCAAGATGTTCCCATTTCGGCCCTATGAGGCGGAAGTTTCAGCCGGGACCGAGTTCTGCATCTTCGATGTTCCGGAAGTTGGCCGGTTCGGCCTGTCGATCTGTTATGACATCTGGTTTCCCGAAACCACGCGGCAGCTGACCAGCCAAGGTGTAGAGGTCCTGCTCCATCCTGTCCTGACCGGCACCACCGACCGCGATGCCGAATTGGCCATCGCACGTGCGACGGCGGCACAGTTTCAGTGTTACGTCATCGATGTCAACGGGTTGGGTGCGGGTGGCAATGGCCGTTCCTGCGTTATCGACCCGACGGCGACGGTTCTGCACCAGTCGGCAGGGCAGGAAGATACGTTTCCGATCGAACTCGATCTCAGCCAGGTCCGGCGGCAGCGCGAGACCGGCATGAAAGGCCTGGGCCAAGTCCTGAAGAGCTTCCGTGACCGATCAGTCGACTTTTCGGTCTACGATCGTTCGAGCGGGACCGACGCTTACCTGCGCGGACTTGGGCCGCTGGAAATTCCGAAGCAAGGATCGCGCGCCGGTCTGCATATCGACGCGCAGTCCGACCCGGTAGGCTTCAAATCCTCTCAGGCTTCGTCGCACTCAAATGTGACGGATCTGCATATCACGCCCATTCCGGGCAAATCCACAGGCGGATGATTCGAAACCGGCGCTGGCTTACGATGCAGTGCCACGCATCTCGGATTATTCGCCGTTTGAAACGGGGAAGACGCGATGCAATCGATGAGCGACTACTATTCTGCAATCCAACTCCGTTTCGATCGGTGGAGCAAATTACGCGAGACCACCGACGCACTGGCCCGTAACCCCGAGGGCCGCCAGGGCAAGTCCGCAAAGACCAAGATCGCAGAACTCCTCGGTTCGTTGGCCCTGATCGAGGCCTACTGGGCATTTCCCGGTGTACAGGCATTCGATCACATCCGCCGACAGTTCGAGCACGGCAATTACGACGATGTTGCATTCGCGGTCCATCGCATTGCGCGCGGCCTGACGACAGGCGCCTATCGTCGTCGCCACATCCCGCTGGACCGAGACGCTGCCGAAGCCGACGATCACGAAGACGAGGCGATGCTCTCCCCCGAGGCGCGGGCCCTGACAAAGCCCTATTTCGAGGTCATGATCGTCGACAACGTTAACGAGCATCAGGAACGTTGGCTGAAGTCCAACATGACCTCGATGCGTCGTCATGAGGATCCCTTTACCTACGAGGCCGTGGTCGTTCCCAGCGTGCAGGATGCGCTGATCGGTGTACTCTTCAACCACAACATCCAGGCCATCGTCGTCCGCCCGGGACTGACAATGGAGTCGAAAGTCGAACTCCCGATCCTGAAGCGTTATCTGAACCGTGCAGGCGAAATCGAGGATATCGAGGCGCTGGACCCGGAAGATTACGGTCCGGAGCTTTGCCGCATGATCGCCAAGGTGCGGCCCGAACTCGACGCATACCTCGTTACCGAACGTTCGGTCGAAGACATTGCCGGCCTCGAGCTCGGCATTTGCCGCCGGGTCTTCTACAATCAGGAGGACTTCGTCGAACTCCATCTCAACATCCTCCGCGGCGTTCAAGCGCGGTTCAAGACGCCCTTCTTCACCGCGCTCAAGGAATATTCCAAGCAGCCGACCGGCGTTTTTCATGCCATGCCGATCAGTCGGGGCAAGTCGATAACCCGCAGCCATTGGATTCAGGATATGGGGGCTTTCTATGGCCCGAACATCTTCATGGCCGAAACTTCGGCAACCAGCGGCGGGCTGGATAGCCTGCTGGAACCGCACGGGCCGATCAAGGAGGCGCAGGAACTTGCATCGCGCGCCTTCGGATCGAAACAGACCTTCTTCGCGACGAACGGAACCTCGACCTGTAACAAGATCGTCGTGCAGGCCTTGGTCAGGCCCGATGACATCGTGCTGGTGGACCGGGACTGCCACAAGTCGCATCACTACGGGATGGTGCTGGCCGGGGCCAAGGTGGTCTATCTCGACAGCTATCCGCTCAATGAATACTCAATGTATGGTGCGGTTCCGCTCCGGGAGATCAAGCACTCGCTTCTCAAGCTCAAGGCTGCCGGAAAACTCGACAAGGTCCGCATGCTGCTGCTGACAAACTGCACGTTCGACGGCATCGTCTACAATGTCGAACGGGTGATGGAAGAGTGCCTTGCCATCAAGCCCGATCTGATCTTTCTCTGGGACGAGGCCTGGTTCGCATTCGCCCGGTTCGGCCCGACCTATCGGCAACGCACCGGCATGAACGCCGCCAACGTCCTGCGTGATCGCCTTCGAACACCGGAACATGCGGCCGCCTACGAAAAACAGAAGGAAAAGCTAAAGGAGGCGGACGAGAAGACCTTGCTGAAGACAAGGTTGATTCCGCCGCCAGGAGCCCGCGTCCGGGTCTATGCAACGCAATCGACGCACAAGACTCTGACATCTTTGCGCCAGGGCTCGATGATTCACGTCAACGATCAGGATTTCAAGGGCGAGGTCGAACAGAGCTTCCATGAAGCTTACATGACGCACACATCCACCTCGCCCAACTACCAGATCATTGCCTCCCTCGATGTCGGACGACGCCAGGTCGAGCTTGAGGGGTTCGAATTTGTTCAGCGGCAAGTCGAGGCTGCGATGTCGATGCGGCGCGCAATATCGACCCATCCATTGCTGCAGAAATACTTCAAGGTACTGACGGCGGGCGACATGATTCCCGAAACTCATCGCGAAAGCGGTGTCGAAAGCTACTACAGTCCCGATCAGGGATGGACTGACATCTGGGACTGCTGGGAAAAAGACGAATTCGTCCTTGATGCAACCCGGGTTACATTGGCTGTCGGCGGCACTGGCTGGGACGGAGATACTTTCAAGAACCAGATCCTGATGGACAAGTTCGGCATCCAGATCAACAAGACCAGCCGGAACACCGTCCTTTTCATGACCAATATCGGCACGACTCGGTCGTCGGTCGCCTATCTGATCGAGGTGCTGGTCGAGATCTCCAAGGATCTCGATGAACTTCTGGATGACGCTTCCAAGATGGAAAAGCTGTCCTTTGATCGCCGGGTCAAGAACTTGATGGAAGACTATCCGCCGCTGCCTGACTTCAGCCGATTCCACGATGCATTCCGGACCGATCAGGTGACCGTTGAAGGAGATATCCGCAGCGCCTTCTTTCTGAGCTACGATGAAAACAATTGCGACTATCTCGAACTGGATGGCTCACTGAAGAAGGCGCTCGACAGCGGGCAGGAAGTCGTCTCGGCCTCTTTCATCATTCCTTATCCGCCCGGATTCCCGATCCTGGTTCCAGGACAGGTCGTGAGCAAGGAAATCCTCGCCTTCATGCGTGCCCTCGATGTCAACGAGATCCACGGCTACCGCGCCGATCTGGGGCTGCGCGTCTTCACGTCGGATGCGCTGGAACGGCATGCAAAGAAAATGAAAACCGCTCTCGCAGCAAAGTAAAACAGGGAGGCCCAAATGGCCAAGAAAGCGCTGAACAACATTTCGGAGATCCGTCGGTACTTCCATCGCAACGAAGACCCGGTCTATTTCATCTCGGCCACGAACTTCAACCTTCTCGGAATCGACGAGTGGTGCAAAAACTTCAAGTATATCTGTTACATAGACTGCTATGACGGGCGTCATCCGAACGTCTTCTGTCCCTCCGAGCAACCGCATGCAGAGTTCCAGTCGATCGAGGATATCAACAACTACTTGCTGCAGCACAAAGAGGTCATCGACCTGATCAAGCGCCGTGGCGGAAAGCCGAAATTCGTCTTCCTCATGTTCGATGAGGAAACCGAGCGCCTGTCGAAGGAGCTCGGCGCAGATGTCTGGTTTCCGAAGGCCAAGCTTCGCACCGGTATGGACAACAAGATCGAGACGGTCCGCATCGGCAACAAGGCCGGTGTTCCGTCGGTCCCGAACGTTCTGGCCGAGGTGAAATCCTACGAGGATCTGCGCAAGACCTGCGAGAAGGGCGGCATCGGCCACGACCTCGTGCTGCAATCCGCATTCGGGGATAGCGGTCACACGACATTCTTCATCAAGTCGGAAGCCGATTTCCGGCGCCATGAGCATGAGATCATCGGCGAAGGCGAAATCAAGATCATGAAGCGTATCGATTGCCGGGGATCGGCGATCGAGGCCTGCGCGACATCCGAAGGCACGATTGTTGGCCCGCTGATGACCGAGCTTGTCGGATTCAAGGAACTGACGCCCTATCGCGGCGGCTGGTGCGGGAACGAGATCCTGTCAACGGCCTTTCCGCCGAAGGTCCGCAACCAGGCCCGGGAACTGACATTCAAGTTCGGTGAACAGTTGAGAAAAGAGGGCTATCGTGGCTATTTCGAGCTCGACTTCCTGATCGACAAGAAGACCGGCGATCTGTGGTTGGGCGAACTCAACCCGCGTATCACCGGCGCCTCGTCAATGACCAACCATGCGGCCTTTGCCCATGCCGATGCGCCGCTATTCCTGTTCCACCTGCTGGAATTCTCCAAGGCCAAGTTCAAGCTGGATGTCGACGAGCTAAACGCCCGTTGGGCCGATCCGGACATGATCGACTCCTGGAGCCAGATGGTCATCAAGCACACCGAGGATAGTGTCGATATCGTCACCCATGCGCCCCAATCTGGCATCTACAAGATGCTGGAGGATGGCCGCGTGGTCTATGACCGCTTCGACTATCACCGCAGAGCAGTCGAAAGCGAGAACGAGGCGTTCTTCCTTCGCATCACCAAGCCGGGCGACTACCGCTATGAGGGCGCCGATCTCGGTATTCTGGTGACGCGCGGCCGTTCGATGACGTCGGGCTTCCAGTTGAACGAGCGCGCGAAGCGGTGGATACATGGCATCAAGCAAAGCTTCGCCGCGCAGCCCTTGCCGGTAGCAGAGGCTGGACCGGATCTTGCCGACCCGGCCTTCAAGATCATGTAACCCACCGGGCTGTGCCCAAGGCGACCAATATGGAAATGCTCTGGCGCGCCATAGACATACCCGAACCCGGCCCGAAATGGGCCGGGCTATTTCACGAATTCTGGTCTGATTACCATGCCTGGTGGCTGCGTGACGGCGCGAATGCCCGCCCCACCTACCGCGACAGCCACCGAGCGCTGCGCAATCACATGCCGGAACTCATGCCAATCTACGAGAATCTCTGCGAACTTGCGGGGGGCGGAGACAACGCCGCGCGATTTCTGAGCTTTTACGGGCCTCCGGCGTATCTTTCCGGTTGTTCGCAGGCAATCTGGCCCGGGGCCGAACCCGTCCTCGTCCGCAACTACGATTACAACCCCCATGCATTCGACCGTCTGGTGATGCGCACTGATTGGCAAGGGCGCCGGGTGCTCGGAACCAGTGACGGGCTTTGGGGACTTGTTGACGGAATGAACGATGCCGGTCTTGCAGTGTCCTTGACCTTTGGCGGCCGGCGCATCGTCGGAGAAGGCTTCGGCGTCCCCGTGATCTTGCGCTACGTTCTGCAGACCTGCGAAACGGCCGAAGAGGCCGGCAAGGCCCTTTCGCGCGTGCCCACCCACATGAGCTACAATGTCACGGTGATAGACGCACAGCGTAAATACCTGACCGCCCTGATGGGTCCCGATCGTCAAACGCGGATCACTCATGCCGCTGTCGCCACCAATCATCAGGACAAGGTGGAATGGGACAGTCACGCCCGCTTCACGGCAACAGTTGAGCGAGAGCGGTTCCTGCTGCACCGGCTGACTTTGCATGTCGACCCGGAGGAGAAGTTTATCGGCGCCTTCCTGCGCCCGCCGCTCTATTCCTCTGCATTCGCGCAGGGCTTCGGCACGCTCTATACTGCAGTCTACCGGCCGCGCCTTGGCGAGATGGAGTTGCGCTGGCCCCGGGCGGTCTGGCCGCTCAGCATGCAAGATTTTGTCGAGGATCAACGAATGATCTATACCCCCGAACCCAAAGGACAGGTGATATGAACCACGTTTTCCCCCGCCACAGCCGCAAGCAGGTCCCGGTCGCGACAGGAGGTGAGGGATGCTACCTGATCGATTCCTCGGGGAAACGCTATCTGGACGGGTCCGGCGGTGCGGCCGTGTCTTGCCTCGGCCACGGCGACAGGGAGATCATCGACGCCATCAAGGCACAGCTCGACAAGGTCGCATTTGCGCATACCGGATTCTTCACCTCTGAGCCAGCGGAGGCGCTTGCCGATCTGCTTGTCGAACATGCACCAAAGGGCATCGACCGTGTCTATTTCGTGTCGGGCGGCTCGGAGGCGGCTGAATCCGCGATAAAACTTGCGCGGCAGTATTATGTAGAGAAGGGCGAACCCCAGCGCGGCCGGCTGATCGCGCGCAAGCAAAGCTATCATGGCAACACAATTGGCGCATTGTCCGCGGGCGGCAACGAATGGCGCCGCGCGCAGTTCGCTCCGTTGCTTCTAGATGTGAGCCATATCGACCCCTGCTACGACTATCGTTACCGCCGCGACGGCGAGTCGCCCGAGGAATATGGCTTGCGCGCTGCCAATGCGCTTGAAGAGGAGTTGCTACGCGTCGGCCCCGAAACGGTGATGGCTTTCATGGCCGAGCCTGTGGTCGGCGCGACGTCCGGCGCTCTGGCCCCGGCCCCGGGATATTTCCGGCGAATCCGCGAGATCTGCGACAAGTATGGCGTTCTCCTCATCCTCGACGAAGTGATGTGTGGCATGGGACGCACCGGCACATTGTTTGCCTGCGAACAGGATGGCGTCTCGCCTGACATCGCCTGCATCGCCAAGGGACTGGGTGCAGGCTATCAGCCGATTGGCGCGATGCTTTGCACCGCCGAGATCTACGACACGATCCGCGACGGGACCGGCTTCTTCCAGCACGGCCACACCTATATCGGTCACCCGACCGCCGCTGCCGCAGGTCTCGCCGTGGTCAGCGCGATACTGAACCGCAACCTGCTGGACAATGTGAAGACCCAGGGCGAAAAACTCGCCAACACCCTGCAGGATCGGTTTGGCCAACATCCGAATGTCGGCGACATACGCGGCCGTGGCCTGTTCCGGGGCATCGAGATCGTCGAAGACCGCGACACCAAGGCACCCTTCGATTCGAGCAAGAGCATAGCCGCCAAGCTCAAGGCCGCGACTTTCGACGAGGGGCTGATCTGCTATCCGATGTCCGGAACCATCGACGGAAGGACCGGCGATCACATCCTGCTGGCGCCACCGTTCATCATCAGCGACGCACAGATCACGGAACTGACCGACAAGATCGACGCGGCGATGAAACGCGTGCTCTGACGATCTTTGCGCCAAAGGCGTTCTGCCAGTGTCGCTGCCGCGCCTCTATCCAGGGGGATAGCCGCAGCGCACACGCCCCTCTGCCGCTCTTTGATTGACGCCAGACCCCGGAATATGCTCACCAAGGCGCAAAGGAGCATGTAATGCCGAAACCGATCCATATTCTGAACGGCCCGAACCTGAACCTTCTGGGTCAACGCCAGCCCGAGATTTATGGCGCCGAGACGCTTGCCGATGTCGAGGGTGCATGCACCGCACTGGCCCAGGAGCTTGGCCTGTCGGTCAAATGCCTGCAGTCGAACCACGAGGGCCAGCTGGTCGATTGGATTCACGATGCGCGCATGTCAGCCTCTGGCGTCATTATCAATCCCGGTGCCTACAGCCACACCTCCGTCGCCATCCTCGATGCGCTGAACGCCTTTGTCGGCCCGGCGCTGGAAGTGCATGTCTCCAATATCCACAAGCGCGAAACGTTCCGGCATCACTCTTATGTATCCCTCCGAGCCGATGGGGTCATCGCGGGTTTCGGGACCGAGGGCTACCTTCTGGCGCTTCGGCGAATGGCCAGCCTGCTGACCTAACCGAGTAGCAGCGGCATAAAGGCGCTCGCGAGACTGAGAACCAGAAAGAAGCCTGCCATGTCGGTGATCGTCGTCAACAGCGGACCGCTGGCGACCGCCGGATCCTGACCGACACGCTTCAACAACAGCGGAACCACCCCGCCGATTGACACGGCGATGATCGTGTTCAGGCAAAGCGCCAGCCCGATCACGAGTCCCAGATAACCGTTGCCCTTCCAGACCCAGGCCACCAGTCCGATCAGGATCCCCAGCACGATCCCGTTGATAATTCCGACAGAGACCTCCTTGATCCAGACGCGGAACGCATCGACCGGACGCACGAGGCCCAGCGACAGCTCACGCATCGTGACCCCCACGGCCTGGTTGCCAGAGCAGCCGCTCATGTCGGAAACCATCGGCAAAAAGACGGCAATCGCAATAACCGCCGCAAGCGTTTCCTCGTAGGCCGAGATCACGCTGGCGGCGATGATGTTAAGCACGATGTTGGCCGAGAGCCACGCCAGCCGCCGTCGCGACCTGATGCCGAGCGGCATCGAACGCAGCTCGTCACCCACGATACCCTGCAGTTTCAGGTTCTCGGATTCTGCCCGTTCCAAAGCGGCAGTATCGACAGCCGAGCGCGAGACGACACCGACAAGGCGGCCATCGCTCTCGACGACCGGCATGCCGAGGAACGGATACTCGTCGAACAGATCCTGCAACTTGTCGAGAGTTGTGCCGACTTCCACGACGATCGGCTCGACCATGATATCGGTGAGCGAGGCACTGCGCTTGGCTGTCAGCAGATTGCGCAGCGAGACAACGCCGACTGGGTGCCCCTCGGTATTGACCACGTAGGGATGCTGCCCGCGGTAACGCTCGAAATCCTCTTCGTCGCTCGCGACTCGCCGCAGCACAGACCCGACGGTCGCCTTTTCCTCGAAAGAGAAGGTTTCGGCCACCATCAGGCCGCCGGCCGTGTCGTCTTCGTACTCGACCAAGCGCCGAACATCCTCGGCATCCTCATGGTCCATCTCGGCAAGAATGGCATCGGCGTCCGGCTGATCCAGTTCGCCGATGACGTCGGCCTGGATGTTGCTGTCGAGTTCGTCGATGATCTCGGCGGCCTTGGCGGCCTGCAGCCGCTCAACCATCTCGACCGCGACCTCGTTTGGCGCTTCTTCGACAAGCTCGGCGGCAAGTTCAGCCGGCACCAAATTCAGCACGGTATCGCGCTCTTCGGCATTCAGAGCCAGGATTTCCCGCAATGCATCGCTGAATGGCAGCGGATCCAGAAGCTCCGTGATCGCCTCTGCGTCTTCGGTGGCGATATGCCTGCGCAGCTCCAGGGCGATATCCAGTTCCTCGGATTCGGGACCCATCTCCGTTTGTGACATGTCTTCTCCTGTAAACGCGCGGCATTTTGTGCGGACTATGACACGGCTCTTCCCGGGAAACAGAGCAAAATCGAAGGGTTGAATTGATTTGCACTGCCAACGGTTGCGGTCGTTCGGAACCAACCTTGCCTGATCCCTCAACCGAATGATTCGGGTCCGATGGCTTGACCCGGTGAGGCCCCCGCGCCTAAACCATCCTGGCTCTGTCCGAGGTTAGGCGCGTGAAGCTTCTCAGCCGTTCTTTTTCCAAGAGCTCGCCAGAGCTGTTTGATGCTCCCCGCCCCGACCAGACGATTGCGGTGGTTGGTGATATCCACGGTCGGGCCGACCTTTTGGACAAGTTGCTGACCAGACTCGACAAGCGTCACCCGGATGCCCTCAAGATCTTCGTCGGCGACTATATTGACCGCGGACCGGAGAGCCAGAAGGTCCTTCATCGTCTTCGCAGTTTACCGGGCGCTGTTTGCCTGCGCGGCAATCATGAAGAAATGCTGATCGATTTTCTTTCCGATCCGAGCCGGAACGCCCGGCTTTGGTTGCACAATGGCGGGCGCGAAACGATTGCAAGCTTCGGCATTGACCTTGCGGCGGATCTTCCTGAGGTCCAGGAGGCTCTATTGAAGAGGCTATCGGACGGCACCGTAGATTGGCTGCGAGGACTCCCACTTCTCTGGCGTAGCGGCAACTTGCTGGTCTGCCATGCCGGGCCAGATCCCGCCGAACCCGTTGAAAAGCAGCCACCCAACGTTTTCACCTGGGGCCATGGCCGATTCCTGCGTGACCGGCGAACCGATGGGCTTTGGGTCGCACACGGCCATTGGGTGCAGGAGCGGGCTCAGGTCTTTCCGGGTCGAATTGCGGTGGATACCGGCGCCTGTTTCACGGGCAGGCTGACGGCAGCCCTGATCCGCCCGGAAGGGCGTGTGGCGTTCCTGACCTGAGCGATCTGGCTCGGCGCGCCGCCAGATTGCAGCCGCGATCTTGCTCAGGAACGCATTCATACGGGCACTGAGTATCACTTAGGCCGGCCCGCCCGCATGGCCTGACCACGCAACGAGCGCAAATGGCATGTTTTCGTCAGCCTTGAAGCGGCTCACCAGGGCAGGCAGTCCCCGAATGAGAACGATTCGCCTGTCTGCGCCCGAGAATCCCGATCACCGCCGCACCAGAAACTGTCGATAAGACTTGGCCGGCCGAACTTTGATTTGGCTACAGCCGCAAAGCCTTACGGCCCGCACCGCAAGCGGCTTGTCACGCTTTCCGCCGATCGGAGTTCGAATTCTCGACCAGGTCAATCGATTCTCCACCAACTACAGCCAGCGTCGCTGCCATCTCCAAATAGAGCAATCTCATGATGCCCCCGCATGTTCTGCGGGCCCGCTTCGTTGTCGAATTTCACCTCAAGGGGTCTTGAATGACGACTCCTTTCGAAAACCGGACCCATGCGCTTTCGGGCCCAGCAACTGACAGTTGCCTGTCGTACCAAACGACGGCGCCAACCTCGCAGAAGTTGCCGTCGCCCTTTGCATCGAGACTGGCGGAACGCTTTCGCTGGTCACTGTTCGCGGCGGCCAGCGCCACCTGACCGTCGCAGACCGTTGCGGTTACCGCATCCCAGCACCTGAACTCCATTTGCGGAACCGTAACGATCACGCTTTCGGGCGCCCATGGTCAAACGATCCCGGGCGGCGGCTCCTATCCGTCTCGGACAAGGGTTAGCTTCACGCCAACGGCCGGAAACCTGAACTTGACCCTGGCTGGTCAGATCCAGGCTCCTCAGCTGGAAGTCGGAGGTACCGCGTCATCCTATATCCCGACAACGGCCGCTCCGGGCCCGCGGGCCGATGACAATGCGAGCGTCGCGCTGGGCCCTTGGTACAACAGCAGTGCCGGTACGTTCGTGCCCAGTGGCTATGTCAACGGCGCAACTGCGAATGACCGGATCATCGAGATCGACAACGGCACCGCTTCCACGCGCCTTTCCTTGCTGTGGAACACCATGCTTGGCAGTCCGCAGTTCCAGGTTTGGAACGGTGGGGCGCTGCAGGCCGCCATTGCCCCCCGGCAATTCGGTCGCCTTCGGCACAGAGCTCCGAGTAGCCATTGGCTACGCTCAGAATGCCTTCCGCATCTCGCTGAATGGCGGCGTCGTGGCCACCGACAATGCCGGCACCGTTCCGGCTGGCGTAGACGTTCTGCGCCTTGAGCGTGCTGAAGGTGGGGCGCAAGGCCCAACCGTGACCGAGTCTTGGTCTATTACCCCCGGGCGTCTCTCGGATAGCGACTTGCAGACACTCTCCGCCTGATCTGACAGGGCCGCCCCGTCCGAGAAGACGGGGCGGTTTGGCTTTCTCCCTTGCAGCAACCCGGCTAAGACTGATCCCGGACAAGGGACAGGACCATGCCAACAGCACTCGTCACCGGATCGGCCGGCTTCATCGGCTACTTTCTCTGCAAGCGGCTGCTGGATGAAGGTTGGACCGTGACCGGCTTCGATGCGCTGACCGACTATTACGATGTCGCATTGAAGCAGCGCCGCCACGCCATGCTCTCCCAACATTCGGCCTTTACACCCGTTATCGAGCGGCTCGAGTCCGATGGAGTTCTCGAGAAACTCGTCGCCCGGCTTCGCCCCGACGCCGTGGTCCACCTCGCCGCCCAAGCTGGCGTGCGCTACTCGATCGAGGCACCACGGTCCTACGTCGATGCCAATCTGATCGGCACTTTCAACATCCTCGAGGCGGTCCGCAACACACCGGTGGAGCATCTGCTAATCGCCTCCACCTCGTCCGTCTACGGCGCCAATACCGAGATGCCCTACACCGAAACAGACAAGGCCGACAGCCAGATGTCATTCTACGCCGCCACCAAGAAGGCGACCGAGGCGATGGCCCATGCCTATGCGCATCTCTACACACAACCCACCACGATGTTCCGCTTCTTCACGGTTTACGGCCCATGGGGCCGCCCTGACATGGCGCTGTTCAAGTTCACCCGAGCGATCCTGAACAGCGAACCGATCGAGGTCTACAACCACGGCAATATGTCTCGCGATTTCACCTATATCGACGATCTGACCGAGGGGCTCTTCCGACTGATACCCACCGTCCCGAAGCGGCCTGAAAGGACCAAGGATATCGCCGTCGGAGACAGCCTTTCCTCCGTTGCTCCGTTCCGGGTGGTCAATATCGGGAATGCCCAACCCGTCAGGCTTATGGATTTCATTGCCGCGATCGAATCTGCAACCGGCCGTGTAGCGGTCAAGGATTTCAAGGATATGCAGCCCGGCGATGTCCCCTCCACCTGGGCCGACACGAGCCTGCTGCAGAACCTCACCGGGTATCGGCCCACAACCGGGACTGGAGAAGGCGTCGCCCGATTCGTGCAGTGGTATCGCGGCTATTACCAAGTCTGACGGGGCTACATTCCTGCTTCCATGGTTGGGTGAAGGCGTGGGGGGAGTGACCCCACCCCTTCATGCGGCCGTAGCGAGCAGTTCGGCATTTCCCCAGGTTTCCGGCGTGTCGATGCAGAATTGCCGCTGGCGGTGACAGCGCGCTCCGAAACCGGCTTCGATCGCCTAGGGCACCAAAGCGCCACCAGATCGAACCCCATCAGACGTTCCCGTCTGGCACGCTCGAGCATGCCATCGACGTCGCCTTGAACTCCGCCAGATCGCGTGGTTGGCGTATGTCCCAGACTCCGCAGATTTGCCACCGCCCAGCGATCTCGGTCGGCATCGGCAAGGGCTGGGCCTTTCCTTCGACCTATTCCAAAGCGGCGAAGGGATCGGCCGCAATTACTGCATCCGGGCAGTTTTGCGAAATCTGCATGGCCGATTGCAGTCAGAACGCAATTGCTTCTCAAGGCTTGGATTCCAGACTGTTCTTGGCTCGGTTTCCGCCCGAAAGACCACAAGTGCGCCGATTGCCGATCCGCTCGACCAGATTGACCGAAAGATTCTGAGGACCTTCAGCAATGACGGCCGCCTCCAGGTCACTGAACTGACGGCGCAGGTTGGTCTATTCAAGACCCCTTGCCAGTTGCGCCTGAAACGCCTGCGAGCGCAAGGGTTTGTCGAGGGTTTTCGCGCCATACTGAATCCAGACAAGCGCAACCTGATGCATGTCGCCTTTGCCGAAGTCAAGTTGCGAGACACATCCGAGAAGGCACTCTCCGCCTTCAATACCGCCGTTCCCAGAGTTCCCGAATTCGAGCAATGCCATATGTTCGAGGGGGGCGTTTGACTCCCTGCTGAAAATCCGCACTCGTGACATTCAGGCCTATCGTAAAGTATTGGGCACGACAATCTCTGCCTGCCGCGTGTTGGCAGCACCTCTACCCGGGTTTCGATGAAATGGGTCAGTGATACCACCTTCGACTGCGCATGATCTGCTGATCACCTCCAAGCAATCTGCGCCGATTTCGGCGCCCGACCGCAGGTATGTCAGCCCCCGTCTTTGCCCGGTTCGAGCCGTGTTTGGCTAAGGCGTTCGGCGTCCGGAGCCGAGTCCGAGCGACAACAGGAAGATCACCGCAGCGGCCACGACGATGCTCGGCCCGGTTGGCGTATCGGCGAGGAAAGAGGCCCAGACCCCGCCGAGGCTTGCCGCCATGCCGAACAATACCGCCATCACCACCATGGCCTCGGGCGTGCGCGCGAATCCGCGCGCCGCCGCCGCCGGCACGATCAGCAGAGCCGCGATCAGGAGGGCTCCGACCACCTTCAGCGCCAGGGCCACGACCACAGCCAAGGCCAGGGTCAGAATCATCTGTTCGCGCCGGGGATCGATCCCGACGCTTGCCGCCAGTTCTTCGTTCAGCGTTGCGGTCAGCAGTCGCGACCAGCGCCAGACCAGCAGCGCCAGCACTAGTGCCGATCCGCCCCAGATCAGCGCCAGCTCGCGCGGTGTAACGGTCAGGATGTCCCCGAACAGGAAGGAGGCCAGGTCGATCCGGGCGCCCTCAACGAAAGAGATCGCCACCAATCCCAGTGCCAGCGCCGAATGCGCCAGCACTCCCAGAACCGAGTCCATTCCGTGACCTCGCCCGACCAGGGCCGAGACCGACAACCCCATCGCCAATGCCACTGCGAGCGTGCCCATCGTGACCGAGACCGCGAAGGCCAGCGCCAGTGCGACGCCCAGCACGGCGGCATGCGCCATGGCGTCTCCGAAATAGGCCATGCGCCTCCAGACAACGAAAGCGCCGAGCGGTCCGGTGGCCAGTGACAGGCCGACGCCTGCCAGCACCGCCCGGAGCAGGAAATCGTCCAGCATCATTGGATCCGCCCGGCATGGTCGCCATGAACATGACCTTCGGCACCGCTATCCTCATGCACATGTTCATGATGTGGCGCCTCTTCCCGCACATGGTCGTGATCATGGTCATGGTTGTGTCGATACAGCGCCAGCGTGCCGCCCGTGGTGACGCCGAACAGGGCGCGGTATTCCGGCGCTTCCGAAACCACCGCGGGACTGCCCTCGCAGCAGATATGGCCGTTGAGACAGATCACCCGGTCGGATGCCCGCATCACCACATGTAGGTCATGGCTGACGAGTAGCACCGCGGCCCCGCTTTCCTGCCGCACTTCCTCGATCAGCCGGTAAAAGGACTCGACGCCGGGATGGTCGAGCCCCTGTGTCGGCTCGTCGAGGATCAGAATGTCGGGCTCGGCCAGCAGGGCGCGCGCCAGCAAGACCCGCTGGAACTGCCCCCCGGACAAGGCCGTCATCTGCCGCCATTCCAGCCCATCGACGCCGACACGCTGCATGACCGATACAATTGCCTCATCGCTCTTTCGCTCTGGCAGCGACAGGAACCGTGCCACCGTCATCGGCAGACTCGCATCGATCGCCAGCCGTTGGGGTACATATCCGATCCGCAGGCCCGCCGAACGCCAGACAGTCCCTCGGGTGGGCTTCAGGACGCCCAAGAGCGCCCGGATCAGGGTTGATTTGCCCGATCCGTTCGGGCCGACGACGGTCACGATCTCACCCCTTGCGATCGCGAAATTCACATGGGAAAGCACCGGCGCACTGCTGTAGCGCAGGCTCAAGTCGCGGGCCTCGATCAGGGTCATTCCGCACAGGCCGGGCATGTACCCAGCACCTCGACATTGACCCGGGCAATGCGAAAACCAAGCCGGGCGGCGGCCTTGTCCAGCGCGCCACGTACGTCTTCTTCCGGGGCCTCCGCCACCGCCCCGCACTCATCGCATATGAAGAAGGCCGGGGCATGCGACTCGCCCGGCTGCATACAGGCGATGAAGGCGTTCAAACGCCGGATCCGATGTGCAAATCCGTTCTGTACCAGGAATTCCAGGGCCCGATAGGCGACCGGCGGCTGGCTGCCGAAGCCGTCCGCGGCAAGGCGTTCCAGCACTTCATAAGCGCCCAATGCGCGATGCTCCTCCAATAGGATCTCCAGCGTACGCCGACGTACGCGAGTCATCCGAATCCCAGCCTCGACAGAAAGGGCCTCGGCACGGTCCAACACCGTATCCGAGCAGCTGTCGTGATCATGCATCCGGAAAGCCGTGGCGGGGTTGGCCGTTTGCATCGACTCGCCTCTTGTTGTCCCAAGATATGTTATGTTATTTCATCACGACACATGACACAAGGACCGCCCATGCGCCCGTTCCTCGCTGCATTCGCCATTGCCGCTACCCCCGTGCTGTCCGAACCGCTTATCGTCACCGATATCGCTCCGGTGCATTCGCTTGTTTCGGCCGTCATGGGTGATCTGGGCCAGCCAACCTTGCTGCTCGAGGCTGCCGCAGATCCGCATCACGCGACCCTGCGCCCATCGCAGGCCAGCGCGCTGGCCAAGGCGGATGGGCTGTTCTGGATCGGTCCGGCGCTGACCCCATGGCTCGCAAGAGCCACTTTGGGTAAGGACGCGCACGCCGTCGCCCTTAGCGAGATCCCCGGCACGAACGTAATTCACCTGAACGACGGCCACCACGCTATCGACCCCCATACCTGGCTTGCTCCCGAGAACGCCATTCTCTGGCTGGCAACCATCGCCAAAGCCCTTGGCCACATCGACCCACCCAATGCTGAGCAATACGCCGAGAATGCAAATGCCATGAAAGAGAGACTGCAAGCCCTCTCCGCCGAACTTGCCGCCCAGCTGGTTCCATTTGCCGAGGTTCGTTACCTCGTTGCCCACGACGCCTACGCCTACTTTGGACAGAGCTTCGGACTTAACCTGACGGAGGCGATTTCCGATAGTGATGCTGCTGCGCCGAGCGCCGCACGGATAGCAGAGCTTCGCGAGAGTATGAACGTCGCGCCGTTCGCCTGTGCCTTCCTCGAACCGCAGCAAAGTCCAGCCGCGCTCGAAACCGTCCTTGCTGGCACCAACACGCCGCAGGCGGAACTGGACCCGCTCGGCACCGAGCTTGACTCAGGAGTTGCGCTTTATCCTGACCTGCTCCGTGCGATGGCCAACGGCATCGCGTCTTGCGCTGACTGACCACTTGATCCCAGCCTGAATCGCGCCGACACTCCGGGCATCCGGCAGAAGGGGCGCGCCATGACCAGCACAATCTTCGACCCGACGCCATGCGCATTGGGTGAAGGGCCATTCTGGCATCCGGAACGTCAGCAATTCTACTGGTGCGACATTCTCGAGCGCAAGTTGCTGACCAGAATCGACGGGATTTCGCGCAGCTGGGACTTCCCCGGCCACGTCTCAGCACTTGGATGGACAGACGGCGATCATCTGCTGATCGCCAGCGAAACAGGTCTGCATCTCTTCGATCTGGCAAACGGCAAAGACGAGATTATCGCCCCGCTCGAGGCTGACAACTCCGCCACCCGCTCCAACGATGGGCGCGCGGATCCTCAGGGCGGCTTCTGGATCGGTACGATGGGAAAGAAGGCAGAGCCCGGGGCTGGTGCGATCTATCGCTTTTATCGCGGCGAGATCCGCACGCTCTTTCCGAATATCACGATTCCCAACTCGATTGCCTTTGCGCCCGACGGCACCATTGCATATTTCGCGGACACCGTTACCCAGATGATCCGACGTCAACGTCTCGACAGGAATGGCTGGCCGACAGGAGATGCGGAGCCCTTCGTTGATTGCTCGAAACTTCCGGGCTCCCCGGATGGATCGGTCGTCGATGCCGAAGGCAACCTTTGGAATGCGCAATGGGGCGGCTGGCGGGTTGCCTGTTATTCGCCTTTGGGGGAGTACCTGCGCGAAGTCACGTTCAATGCGGCCCATACTTCCTGCCCGGCTTTCGGCGGCGAAGATCTGACGACGCTGTTTTGTACGACAGCGCAACAGAATATCTCGGACGCCGATCGCACCAGAAGCAGCGACCACGGCAAGACCTTCGCCGCAGAACATGTCGGCAGGGGCCAACCCGAACACCGGGTCATTCTGTGACCCTGACCTCTTTCGGCATAACCCACGGCGGCGCAGAGGTCGAACGGCTGGATATCGGCAATGGCATGCTGACGGCCCGGATCCTGACCCTTGGCGCGATCCTGCAGGACGTTCGATTGGACGGGATACCCTACTCCCTGACGCTCGGCGCGGCCGAACTGGCGGCCTATGAAGGACCGCTGAAATATCACGGTGCAGTGGTTGGTCCGGTTGCCAACCGTATCGCTCATGCCAGCGCAGTTCTGGACGGCCAGCGCCACCACTTTGTCGCCAACGAAAATGGCGTGACGCTGCACGGCGGCCCAACCGGCATGCACGCGCTGATCTGGGAACCGACCGAGCAGACTGCCAGCAGTGCAACATTGCGCCTTTCGGTGCCCAACGGTCTTGGCGGCTTTCCCGGCCGCCGCATCGTCTTCGCCACATACAGCATCCACACCGATGCCGTTCTGGAACTCAGGCTGACGGCGACCACCGAGCTACCCACCTGGATGAACCTTGCCAATCACAGCTACTGGAATCTTGACGGGACCGAGACCAACGAGGGCCACTTTCTGCAGATCGAGGCGGAGCGCTACCTGCCCGTCGATGCGGCCGGACTCCCGACGGCACCTGCGCAAGTCGATGGGACGTCCTATGATTTCCGTCAGCCACGGCTGATCGGCGCGGGCCAGCCCAATCACTATGACCACAACTTCTGCCTGTCGGATGCCCGCTTGCCGATACGGCAGGTTGCCCGGTTGACGGGGAGGTCTGGCCTGGCCATGGCGGTTGAAACGACCGAGCCCGGCTTGCAGATTTACGACTCGGCCCGGAATGAGACGACCTCGTTTGCAGGACATCATGGACGCCCCTACGGACCTCACTCTGGCATCGCGATCGAGGCGCAGGGTTGGCCCGACGCGCCTAACCGCCCGGGATTTCCCTCGACCAGGCTGGACCCCGACCAGACCTACGAGCAGGTCACGCGCTGGCGGTTTGAAAGAGCCGCCTGATCGCACGGCTTTCAATCGGGTCGACCGGCTGCGACCCGCTGGAATTCAGGTTTTCGTCGGAATTGTGTATGATCTAGCCGTTGCAATATCCCTGCCCGACATGAGGTCCGCACAGGGCCGAAAAGCGCAGACCCGGCGACTCCAGGGAAGAATTCCCGTGCAGAGTCGACCCCGATTTCCGCCAAATCTCAGAAAAAACCGCTCGATCCACGAAGAAAGAGAGCGGGAAATCCCTCGCAACCGGCCCCTCAGGGACCTCCAAGAACCAAGGCTGTCCGGCCATCCGGCGCAGGCAGGCGCCGATCCCAACTGCCCTTATTGCCACGGCAAAGGTGTTCGGGACTGCGGGACCTGCGACGGACGCGGTTGTTAAGTTGGGCGAAACGGTGAACGCCAGGACTGCCGACTTGCAGGGGATCTGAAAAAGTTGCCTGTAATTGCACGCGCTGGTAGCGTCATGTCCCCGCTGGGGGTTCTCCATGCTTGATCTTGATTTACGGGGGGGGTGACGGCGCTCCGCAAGAAGGCCTCGGCCAAGTCAGGTGACGGTCGCGGTGGTGCGCCGGTGGCTACTGTGGTGGTTTCCAAAGATTAGCGGAGGCTATTGGCGAGTCGCTTGGTCCAAAGTCCGGCTTCCGACGGGAACAATCGCCAGCGGGATATGGTTCGGTAAATGCCTGCCCGGCCTCATGCTCCGGTCGCGTGTCGGGCCGAAGCACCTTGGTCAGAAAGGAGCTATTAACCTTTTCCCGGCCATTGTCATGACAAACAAGAGGAGCAGGAAGTGATCGCCCAGCTTGATCGCAAGTTTGTCGCCGCGAGACCGATAAAACTATGGTCGCGGCTGGTTGCGTATCTCTTATTCGAGGGCCGCCCCCTGACAACCAAGGGTCGCTGGATCAACCCGCTGGTCTTTGCCGGTTACCGGATCTACACGCTCTTGCCCGGTCGGGCGCGCAGCCTCAGTCCGATATTCATTCTGGGGATCGGCCGCAGCGGCACGACGGCAGTGGGCTCCATTCTGGCGCTGCACCCTGAAGTTGGATATCTGAACGAGCCGAAGGCGCTGTGGCATGCGGCCCTGGGTGACGATGACCTCATCGGGTCCTATAGCCGCCGGCCGGGACGGTACCGGATGGACCGCACCGACCTGACCCGCACAAAGCAACACCGTCTGAAGAAATTCTACCGGGCTTTCCTGCAACTGTCATTCAGCCGGCGCGTTGTGGACAAGTACCCCGAACTTCTCTTTCGAACCGACTTCCTGGACGCTGTATTCCCCAAGGCGCGAAAGATCATCATGGTGCGCCACGGCGCCGAGACCTGCCAGTCCATTGGATCTTGGTCCGATGACCATGGTCGGTTGGAGGGGGATGGCTATTCAGACTGGTGGGGCAAGGACGACCGAAAGTGGCACCTGTTGCTGCGGGACGTCGTGGAACCGGACCCCGCGTTTACCAGACTACTGCCTTATCTCGACGAACTGCAAGGTTCTGTTGACAGGGCCGCGGTTGAATGGATCGCCTCGATGCGCGAGGTTCTGAGGCTGCGGAGTAGCGGTTCGTCAGGAATGCTGATCCTGCGTTACGAGGATCTCGTTCGCCGCCCCGAAGAGACAATCGCGGGCATCTGTGACTTCTGCGGATTGTATCAGGACAGCACGATGATCGCCTACGCAAAGGAAACGCTTTCTTCAAGTCCAAGCCGGTCGTTGCCAAGACTTCACCCGGTGCTGAGACCGCTTTTCGATGAGACCCTCCGCGACCTAGGATACTGAAAGGGGCCGGGATGGGCATCCTTCAGATCAGTCGTGACCATCATGTCGTTGGCGGATCGGACCGCGTGTTCTTCGAGACCTGGGATCTTCTGGCCCAGGGCGGGGCACGAGGTCATTCCGTTCTGCCTGAGTAGCCCGAAGGACCTGCCGCCCCCTTGGGCGAGTTTTTCCCCTTGGCGCGGACACCTCGCGCCCCCGGGCCAGTGACACAGCGCGCGACGTCTACAATGTCGAAGCGCGCAGGCGCCTGGAGCGGTTGCTGGGCGATGTCGGTCCGGTCGACGTCGCGCATCTTCATATTCACCACGGAAAGATGACGGTCGCGATCTTGGCCGTTCTGAAGGCGTGGGGAATCCCGATCGTGCCGACCTTGCACGAATACAAGCTGGCCTGTCCGGTCTACACCATGCAGCGGCACGGCATGAACTGCGACGCTTGTGTCGGAACCAGCGTCCTGCCGAGCATTCGACTTCGCTGCAAGGAAGGGTGCTTGGTGAAGTCTGCAGTCATGGCCGCCGAGATGTTGCTCTCGCGTGCTTGACGACCTGCACATGATCGACAGGTTCATCTGTGTCAGCGGCTTTCAGCGGGAAGTCATGATCCGCGCCGGCCTGCCGGAAAAGAAGCTGACCGTTCTGCACAATTTCGTCGAGCCTGCGGCCCAGCGTCATGTTTCCACGCATGGCGATTATCTGCCTTACATGGGCCGCATTGAGCCGCTGAAGGGCGTCCCCGCCTTGCTGGAAGCCGCGGCGCGGACTGGCCAACGGCATATCATTGCGGGCGATGGATCCTGGAGCGTGCAATTGGCGTCGCGCATCCGGCCAGCGCCGAACATAACCTATCTCGGCCTTCAAGAGGGTGACGCACTGGCAAAGCTCGTGACCTCCTCGAAGGCAGTCGTCGTCTCTTCCGAATGGTACGAGAACTGTCCGATGTCTGTGCTGGAGGCAAAGGCAGCAGGCAAGCCCGTTGTCGCGGCCAGGATCGGCGGCATTTCCGAGCTGGTCAGGGACGGTATCGACGGCTTCCTGTCCAGTCCGGGCAGTGTCGAAGAGCTATGCGACGCCTTCAGACGGCTTGATGCGATTTCCCCGCAAAGCCTTTCCGACAATGCCCTTGAGGATGCGGCATTGCGCTTCTCAGCAAATACGCATCTAGCGGGTCTGATGCAGATTTACGCCAAGGCGGGCGGGACCATAAGATCCGAGGAAAAGTGTCTTGCCGGCTGATCCGTCAGATGTCGATCCACAGACCTTCACAGAGGATCGAGACGGGCTTGGCGCAGCGGATCACCGTGTAAGTGATGAAGCTCTCCGCTGCCCGAACGACACTGGGCCGCCCCAGGGCGTCTAGGGCGCGGGAGAGCGTCGATCCGGCGATCTGCTGGCCGGCGGTGAACTTCTGGTACGGCGCCAGGATCACGTCACTGGCGGGAAGATTACGTCCGAATGCCCCGGCTCGAATTCGGACTGGCAGCGCCTCGGGATGGTAGCTGAGAAAGTCCTCGTCGAGGACGTAACGGTCGACGCGCTCGATCTTGATGAATCCCCCGGCCCTGGTGCGCAACATATCCCGCTCACGCAGGGTCTGCGCATGCATGTCGCCGAAAGAGGTTGATACCCTGGCCATCGGGCCAAGGCCCTGAAAGCCGCCGGTGTTTTCAGACGGCTTGCGGTCTGAACCGCTAATGACCGCCGGCCGGGATCGCCTCGGCAACTCGTCATTCTGAGATACGTAAATCGTCGTCATAGTCGCAATTCTAATCGATAAATGGTCCGCAATCGAACGAGTCCGGCCCGGTCGAGTTATGGAGTCCTACCAAAGACTTGCTCAAACGGACAGTTGGCCTCTTGTATACCGGCGGAAATCCGGCGTTACCGACGCTTAGCGACATATTCCTTCGATTCTGGCCGCAATATCACGATCGCAAAGGCACTTGGGACCGGCCCTAATGTCTGGTTTTTCATTATACTACTTCTTATCAATAACTTAGGCTATACTCATCCGATTTGTTCACTATCGGAATGGCAACTCAGATAGTCAATTAGCAGTTCTCACAATCCGTCTGTTTGCCGCCGTTTTCCATCTTCACAGGGTATCTGCTGCTGTCCGCGATCAATCAACAGATCGTTTTAGGTTCTGAGACACGCATTATTCGGCAACAATTTTTTCTCCGATGTCGAATTGTCTCCATTTCATCCGAAAATCGACGCCGAATCCCGCGGGGATTTCGAACCCACCGCATCGTCTTTGGTGGACTCTGCACGTCGCGTTCATCCGCTTCTTTCTTTGAGACTATTCAATAGTGGAGGAGGCTCTGGCTGCGATGCGCTGCGGCGAGGCCGTGTTCGGTGTTCTGACTGTAGAACCCGGTGTCACCCTGAAGATGACGAGAGTTATGGCGGCGTTGTCTCAATCAATGACCCGGCTCAATCAACCAACAAAAACTCACGATCGCGCCTGATCTCCCTCGCAGCGTGATAGGGACGGTCCAAAAGCATTTTTTCGGGAGACTTACCGGTTGGCTTTCGTCAGATCCGAAGCCGCGTTTGGCTGGTCGCCGGACCGTGCCGGCGACGATCCCCACCGGAGGATCAAGGGCCCTGCGCGACGTTCTCAGCGTGGCCGGACTGGGCCTCAGGCTCTGACGGCTTTCATGAATCTGTCGCGGATCACCACGGGATCCATGGTGATAACCGGCATCTTCGCATTGCCGCTATCGCATTTGCTGACGATGATCGTCATGCGCTTTGCGTCCAGCGCCTCTTGCAGCACCTGACCGGTATCTTCCGCGCGGCACTCGACGACATGTTCGCAGCCACTGGCCTCGGCAACTTTGGCCAGCGAGGTCTTGCGCCCGGCATATGTCGGCTGATCCCCGGTGGAGCCATAGGACCCGTTATCGATGATCAGCAGAATGTAGTTGTCGGCCACGTTATTGGCGATGGTCGGCAACGTGCCCAGATTGGTCAGCACCGAGCCGTCGCCGTCAATCACGATCACCGGCTTGGGCTGCGAAAGCGCAAGACCAAGTCCGATCGAACTGGCCAGCCCCATCGTTCCCAGCATGTAGAAATTCGTCGGCTGGTCGTCGATCGCGTGCAGCTCCTGGCTCGGTATGCCGATGTTGCAAACGACAGAATTCGCTAGCCAGTGAACTCATGCGCTGTCCTGAAACGATCTCCAGTAACAGCCATCGTGTACGCTCCCTTTATCTCCGCCCATTCTTTTCCTAAAGTAGCTTCGGTTTCATCCACGTCTGCCGAATCGCCTATAGTCGGGTTCAGGGAAGTTGTGGAACGGAATCTTGCCGGCCAGTTTGGGCACCGATCAGGCAAGCGAGCATTTGAGAATGGCAGTTTCGCCTGTTGGGGGGCCGGTATGTATCTTCAGCACTTTGGGTTAACGGCTTATCCATTCAAGATAACGCCGGATCCCGGGTTTCTGTTCTGGACGCAGGATCATCAGCGAGCCTACGACGCCATGTCGCTCGGCGTGTTCCAGCATGAGCCGATTACAGTCGTAACCGGTGATATCGGTGTCGGAAAGACAACCCTGCTGCGCCGGTTAATCAGCGAGATCACGCCCAACCAGACGGTGGGATTGGTTTCGAACTTCAGCAGCGGAGACGGAGGCCTTTTACCTTGGGTCACGAGTGCGTTTGGCCTGCCGCCAACCAGCGCAGAAGTACAGATGTTCGAGAGATTCAGGCAATTCGTTCTCGACGAGTTCGCGCTTGACCGTCGCGTAATCCTGATAATCGATGAGGCGCAAAATGTCTCTGACGAGGACCTGGAGCAACTGCGCATCCTGTCCAATATCAACTCCGAAAGAGACGTGCGCCTGCTGCTTTTCCTTGTCGGCCAGCCGGACTTTCGAAGTCGCCTCAAGGCGCCTCAGAACCGCAAGATCTTGCAGCGCGTTGGTGTGATCTTTCATTTCGGCGTGATGACCAAGTCAAACACGGCCGACTATATTGAGCATCGTTTGCGAGTTGCCGGCGCGCGCCGCCCGATTTTCGATGCAGGTGCGCTCGATGTAGTTGCCGAGGCTTCCGGCGGTGTTCCACGCAAGGCAAACGTAATCTGCGAGATGCTGCTGTTTGCCGCGTTCCGTAACGGCTCGCGACAGATTGACGTCGATTTTGCGATGACGCATCTGGAAGAGGCAAACCAGACCGGGGTTTTGTCGCATTTCGGTGAAGTCGAGCTTCCTCTTCGGGTCGCTGCGGCGCGCGGTCAAACACGACTGAACCGCGCCAGAGAGCCTGTCAGATCTGGTCAGCCGATAGCTCCGCGTTCAGAAAAGACCGCCAAGACAGAATCGCCTCTTTTGCTGTTTCCAAAGACAAGAGCAGTTCTAGATGCTGACGAGCCTTCTGAAAAAGCCTTTGAATCTGTTTCGGAGCCGATAACCCCCGATAAAGAACATATGCCGGTCACATCAGAGCCCGATGCAGGACAGCCTCGTCGTCGGATCGGCATGATACTTGGCGCGACCTCCGCGGCCGCTGTAGTGGCCATCGGGCTGACAATGTCGAGTGGCTTGCGGAATGAGTCTCAGGATCTCACGACATCCACTTCAGCACCAGAGATGTCCGTTGTTACTGCACCCGTGACAGCGGAGACGACACCCAACATGCCACCTGACGCCGCGGGGGGACCACTTATTGACGATGCCCTCGCGCCGAGCGGATTGACGCCGCGAAGCGAGGTGATCGCCTTTGCGCGGGCCGCGTTGCGTGGGGAAGCGATGGCGGCCTATTTCCTCGGGCAGTTGTTTGAATCCGGCGACGGATTGCCGTCCAGCCCCGCACTGGCGCGCGCCTGGTACGAACGTGCCTCAGCTGGAAGCCGCGGTGCAAGACGTCGACTGGCCAACCTCGACCGGCTCGCGTTAGAAACGGGGCAACTGAAGCCTCCCCTGCCACTCCTTGGTGGTTTGCGCTCCGATGGATCCGCAGAGTTCGTTTGGGCAGCGGGCGAAGGTTCCGGTCCTTCACGATTCCTGATTGAGACCGCGGCCGCGCCCGGCCAGTCCATCTCGCAGTTCGGACCTTTCGACCTGTCCGCCGCTCTTGTCGCTACGCAGGGAGAGCCCAAGGTCTGGCGCGTGATAGCCGTTCCCGCGAACGGTGAATGGACGGGGCCGATGTCAGACTGGCACGAGCTTAGCGCTACCCCGGTCGGTCTACGCTAACAACCGACAACCTGACAGATCCGCGCCCTGTAGGCCTCGTTCGCCGCGCTTTCCGCGGTTGGCTCGGCAGCAGACGGGCTAGTGCAATTGAGCGGATAGTCGGCGCGCAAGCCGTCGTTGACACATTCGCTGACGCTCCATCCCGGTGGCAGATCGGCCAGATCGACCTGATTCCACTTGGGATGTCCTTCCTGCCGGAACCTGCCGAGCTGGGTCGTGATGATATGCACGACATCCGAAACGGCACGACAGCTTTCTCGGTGATACCCGTTCTTGGAGGGGATATATTCATAGGTCATCAGGACAGCTTTGACTGCAACAACATCCGTCGGCTCCGATTGGAATGGGTAAGACCCGGCTGGAATGGTCGCCGGTACATAGACCGAGCGTAATGTACCGTCAGATATTGGCAGCAGATGAAACCTGTCGGCCGCTATACGCCGATCGGCGAAGATCGCTGCGGGCGCCCCAGCCACATAGAAGAACGCATCGATATCTCCGGCCAAGAGAGCTGAAAGAGAGCTGTCCGCGTTGATCGTCAACCGCTCTGCCGGCTGCACCTGAGCCAGATCGAGCACGAGCGAGGCCGTCAGAAATGTACCGCTGTCCTCGACCCCGATGGCAACTTTCTTTCCGGTCAGATCCCGAAGGCCGCTGATATCCTTTCGCGCAAGGATATGAACCTCTTCATTATAGAGCGGCAGCGCAATTCGGACGCCGAAAATGGCACGAGCGACGTCGGGGTCGTCAGCGGCAAAGGTATTCAGATATTCAAGCACATCCGACTGCACGATCCCGAGTTGGGTAAATCGTCTCTGCCGGACACCCAGGAAATTTTCAAGAGAACCAGCGCTTTCCCGGACGTTGAGCGTGGCACCGCAGGCCGCGGAGGCATCCGCAATGTTGCGGCCGAACTGGATATAGGTCCCAGTCGGACCGCCGGTAAGGATATTGCGTTCAAACCCCTGTGCCGACGCCAGCGGCGACATTACGAAAACGACTAGAATCGTGGTCAAGAATCGCAAGAAAGGCATCAAATCGTTTCCTCCTGAATGGCTCAAACTCAGCACGTTCCAAGCACCCTCACGAGGGCGACCAGGGTCTGCCGGTTAATCTGTCCGAACGTATCTCTTAGGGCGTCGACTGGGCAGGCCCCCGCCTCGAGCCGCTGACGAAGCGCAAGCAGTTCCGCTGTCGGTTCAAGCGGAAGCCCCGGTGCCGACTGCAGCGCCGAGCTAACCAATGCCGGCGACCGCCCCGTGCTGGCCGAAGAACTCCGGATCGTGGCGGTGCTGTCTTCCACGCTCGCCGTAGCGTCAGTTGAGGTAGCGACACTTGCCTCAGCAACCGCCGATTGAAGTCCGACCAATTCGAGTTCGGCCTCTGCGATCAGTTCTTGAAGATCGGCCAGCTCCGCCTGCTTTGCCGAGATGCTCCCGGTCAGAGTCTCGTCACGCGACGTTGACTCGGCGAGCGCATTGTTCAACTGCGCGACGATCGCGGTGCGGGCCGAGATCTCTTTCTCCAGCTCTGTCAGTCGGGCCGCACGGTTAACGATCACCGCCTGCAGATCCTTTTCAGAACTCTCCAATGATTCCAGGATTGCATTCTGTTTGGATAGATCCATTTGCAGAGTCGCTTCCTGCATCCGCATCTCTTCCATCGCCCCGCTCTGACGCGTTGCGACAGTCTCAAACTCGGTCAGATCCAGTTTCAGTTGTTCGAGACTGGCCTGGGCGGTTTCAAGTTGGGCTTGTCGGCTGGCAACTTCCGTTTCGATTCGGGAAAGTTCCGCGCGCCCGGTCTCGATCTTGGCCGTCAGGTCGGCAAGTTCGTTTCGGGATGCTTCAAGCCCGGCCAACTCCGCCTCAGCCATCTCCAAAGCCGATAGGACTTTGGTCAGCTTGGTTTCGACTTCGGCAAGTTCGGCCGCCTTTGCAGCCATTTGTTCAACTTCACTGGTCAGCGACGCCAAACGTCCATCAAGGTCCCGTTCGATGCTTTGACGCTCTGCAATGGTCGCGTCTAGTTCTGCAATTGTGGCCAATCGCTCAGTCTCGGCACCTTCCATCTCTGCAAGCGCCTGCTTCGCTCCTCCAATCTCTTCCCTAAGCGCCGCAAATTCTACCTTGTCGGCTTCCACCGTTGAGATCTCTGTCTTGATGGAGTCCAGCCGAGCCTCAAGCGTGTTGATCTCAGCTACAAGGGCGTCTCGTTCGGACTGTCGGGCGGCGATGTCGGCCTGGGTCTCGTCAATCTCGCGCCTACCCTCCTCGAGCAGAGCCGAGTCTTGATCCATGCCCGAACGCAATTCTTCAAGTTCCGCCTTTGCGGACGCGATCTCTGAAAGAATGGCGTCACGCTCTGACGACCGGTCAGCGACCTCGCTTTCCAGCGCAGTCAAATCCTCTTCGAGGAGCGTGACAACCTTTCTCAACGACGCTGCAGATTGCTGATCGTCCGTCGTGACGGCCTGCCCGAAGCCGGCCGTTACCGACAGGATCAGGCCAATGGTCGCTAGGGTCCATGTTGGTGATCGGTGTGGCAGCATTCTCAATCAGACTTGCAAATATTAAGCGTGAATCTCATGTTATCGTTCCACATTTTCTCAAAATTGTCGACTGGACTCTGTGCGGTACCAGCAACTCACCGGGCAGAACGCCTGTCCTGATTGTTGTTCTGGCGCCACAGCTCCCGCTAGGGTTGCCGGTCGTCTCGTTCGGCCACGACAAGGGGATCACGGCGGCCAGATTTCCCGATGCGGGGTGACCACCGAGGCCAAGAACAGACCCGAGTCATCGATGCAGGCAATGACATACGGATTGCGAACCAATGTTTCGGGGGAATGCAATTGAGCCCATCTAATCCCCGTACCAGCTATCACCGGGATTGGGGGCATATGTTCCGATATTTGCCCTTCGACCCGCTTGCTTCAAAGCTGCAATCTGCCGCCCTTTGCGATCGCAGCGGTCCCGATCAACTCCACTGCTCGCTCAGCGCACGTAGGATATCCGCACGGCTGATCTGGCCTACGAGCTGGCCTTCCTGCATTACCGGAAATCGGCGGAACCTGCTGGAAATGAAGGCCTCTGCCGCCGCAACTATATCCATGTCCGCCGAAAGCGTCTGCACCTCGTGGGTCATGTAGTCCGCCACTGTCTGACTCTGATCACGCCAGTAGGCCGCGTGCAGGGCCGCCTTCAGGCAATCCTTCTTCGACAGAACACCGACAAGCCAGCCACTTTCGTCGAGCACGGGCGCACCGGAGATCCGGCGATCCATAAGGATATGCATGGCGCGGTTGATTTCAGTCGTCGGAGCGAGGGTAACGAGATCGCGGGCCATGTAGTCGCGGATGCGCGGGCGGTCGATCATTCCAGTTCCCTTCGGGCAACCCGGCAGCCGCCGCAGGCAGCCCCCCTGATGCAAGTGACCCCGCCGCAGGACCCGCGAAGCGGCGGCCTTCCAAAGAGCAGGCCGACAGCCAGTCCGCAAATGGCCAGAAGGATGATTGCAAATGTGAGAATGAAGGTACCCATGCCGTCATACTCCGAAATCGTCGTTGAAGATCATCTCGGGAGGAACACCGAGATCGTCGAGCATCGCCAGCACCGCGCGGATCATCAATGGCGGGCCGCAAAGATAGAATTCGCACCTTTCCGGGGTCGGATGGTCCCGCAGGTAACGGTCGAGTGCGACCTGGTGGACAAATCCGATGGCACCCTGCCAATCGTCCGAAGGTGCCGGATCGGACAGTGCAACCACCCAGTCGAAATTCGCGTGCACGGCCGCCAGTGACTCGAACTCCTCCTGATAATAAAGCTCTGCCCTGCTACGGGCTCCATACCAGAAGCTCATCGTTCGACTGGTCTTGGCGCTTTCCAGTTGCTCGAAAATCATCGCCCGAAGCGGGGCCATTCCGACACCGCCACCGATGAACACCATCTCGGCCTCGCTGTCCTGCACGCGGAAACTGCCAAACGGCCCGGCGGTTGCGACGCGGTCGCCCGGCTTCAGCGAGAAGAGCCAGGACGAGACGATGCCGGGCTGCGCGCCGTGAACTGTAGGAGGAGGAAGCGCGAGGCGGATGTTGAGCACCAGTCTTCCCGCGGCAATGTCTTCGGGTCGGTTTGACACGGAATAGGCACGGGTCATTGGGTCGCCATTCGTCACCGCCAGGCCGCGCAACTGCTCCCATCCGGCAAAATGCCTGTCGGGCACGTCCAGATCGCGAAAATTCAAGGAAAACGCAGGTGCGGTGACCTGAACGAAGGATCCCGCAATGATCTCGGGGCGCTTTCCCTCGGGCAGGTCCAGCACGATCTCACGGATCAGGGGGGTCAGTTGGCGGGTTGAGTGCACCTTGGTCTCGAAGCTCCCGGCGGCAAGCAGCGCGGCGGGAACCTCTACGCCCATGTCACCGCGCAGCACAACCTGACAGGCAAGGTGCACCCCGTCGCGCAACTCGGAGCGGGACAGCCGCGCGGCTTCCGTTGGTAGTGCCGCGGTTCCGCCCTCGGTAACTTTGACCCGACATAGGCCGCAAGTTCCGGCCCCTGCACAGGCGGACGGCACCAGCACGCCGTGGTCGTTTAGCGCACCAAGCAGCTTCTCTCCAGTGACGGTCTCGATCCGCTCGCTTCCGTTGACCGTCAGCGTAACCGGTCGCATCGGGCTGAGCAGACGGCGCGCTGTCTGCACCGCGAAGGTCAAGGTCAGCGTGAGCACCGTCAAAAGCAGGGTTCCGGCGGCGATCTGGATCATGGGCCGACCCCCGCGAAAGCCGAGAAACCCAGTGACATCAGACCAGTGACGAGAAAGGCCGAGGCTAGGCCTCGCACACCCTCGGGCATGTCGGAATAACGCAGCCGTTCGCGGATAGCGGCGAAGGCGACGATCGCCAGTGCCCAGCCCACGCCACTTCCGAAACCATAGATCAATGCCTCTGGGAAATCGTAGCGGCGCTCGACCATGAAAAGGCTGCCACCCAGGATTGCGCAATTTACGGTGATCAGAGGCAGGAAGATGCCCAAGGCGCGGTAGAGCCTGGGCGCGAAACGGTCGAGCACCAGTTCGAGTATCTGCACCATCGCCGCTATGACGCCAATGAATCCGACCAGTTTCAGAAATCTCAGATCGATCTCCGGCAATCCAATCCAGGCCCAGGCGCCTTCGACGAGCAGCCCGTTGAAGACCAGGTTGTTTACGGGCACCGTGATCGTCTGCACTGCAATCACGGCGATGCCCAGACCGACGGCAGTATCGAACCTCTTCGACACGGCTAGGAACGTGCAAATGCCAAGGAAAAATGCCAGCGCAAGGTTTTCTTCGAAGACGGCGGCTAGGAAGAGGTCGATCATCGGCCCGCCTCCTTAACCGCCAGCGAGTAGTCGGCAGGCTCGATCTGCTCGCGACGCAGGCTGCGAATGGCCCATACCAGAAGGCCGATGATGAAGAAGGCTGACGGCGCCAACTGCATCAGACCGAGAGGCTGAAACCAGCCTCCGTCGGCCTTCAAGTCAACGACAGCGCGGCCAAAGAGCGTGCCCGCGCCAAAAAATTCCCGGACTGCCCCAACGGTCATCAGGATCAGCGAATATCCCAAGCCGTTGCCCAGCCCGTCCAGCACCGATGGCAGAACCGGATTTCGCATGGCAAAGGATTCAGCCCGGCCGAGCACGACGCAGTTGGTGACGATCAGACCGACGAAAATCGACAACCGCTTGCTGATCTCAAAGGCGTAGGCCTTCAGCAGCTCGTCGATCACGATGACCAATGAGGCGATGATCGTGATCTGCACGATCAGGCGGATCGTGGACGGAATGTGGCGCCGGATCAGGCTGATGATCGCGGCCGACGCACACAAGACCGCAGTCAGCGCGACCGACATGGTCAGCGCAGTTGTCAGGGATGTCGTCACCGCCAAGGCCGAGCAAATGCCGAGGATCTGCAACGTGACCGGGTTCTGGCCGATCAGCGGAAGGGTGACGTGGCGAAGCAACGACATTCAGATACCCTCGCTTTCGAGCCGATCCAGAAATGGGCCAAAGCCCAGATCACCTAGCCAGAAGGACAGCATTGCGCCGACCGCATTGCTCGACCGGGTAGCACCCGAGAGTCCATCAACCTGATGAGGACCGGTGGCCTGTCCTCCGCGTACAACTTCGATCAGAATTGTGCCGGATTCATCCGCGATCTCTTTGCCGCGCCAGAGGGCCGTCCATTCGGGTTCCGAAATACGTGCGCCGAGTCCCGGCGTCTCGCCATGACCAGTGATGGTCAGGGCAGCGACAGTTCGCAGGTTGGGTTCAAGAGCCAGCATCGCGGTGATTGTGGACTGGTAGCCAGTGGCGCGCATCGGCAAGACCAGCAGCATCAATTCTCTGTCGCGCTCCAGCAGGTAGACGGGTGCATGATTCTCGCGACGTTTCAGCCCCGCAACATCTGCGTCGGGCGGGATGGCGATGCTGTCCTCGGGGTCCTCGGAGGCGGCGACAGCATCGAAACTGACAGTGTCAATTCCAGAGGCAATGCTGCCGTCTGAAAGCTTGACCATGCGGGTTTCCAGCGCCGTGACGCCCGTCGTCTCCATCAGCTCACGCATTCCCGGCAGGGTGTCCAGCATCGCCTCGATCCTCGCCGAGCGCTCCGCTGCCAGATGGGCTTCCTGCAGCGGCTTCAGCCTCACCGAAGTGACCGAGATCACGAGAGCACATGCGAATGCGACGATTATGGCGACACCGTAGGTCTTGACGCGGTCGTCATTCGGGCGCGCCAGAAACTGGCGCCAGAGGGCTAGGGGACTAGCCATGAGATGAACCCGCTCGGCGCGCACGCCGCCGCGCATGATGGAGAATAACGAGTTGATCCAAGAGCGGCGCGAAGATGCTCGCAAGCAGCACGGCAAAGACAACGGCATTTGTCGAGGTTACCGCTTGGCTGCCACCGCCGAAGACCAAGACCAGCGCGCCGACCAGCGCGCCGTAGAGCCACCTGCCCGGATCGGTCGAAGCCGCGCCAATCGGATCGCAGGCCAGAAAAACCAGGCCAAAGGCCAGCGCGCCAAGGGCCGCAATGGTCGGTAAAGTCACATCAGCGAGCATCCCTATGGCGGCGTAGCTGAGGGCTGCGGCCAGAAGCACGCGCCAGGAGATCAAGCCGCTCGCCAGCAGCAATGCTGCACCCGGCAGGCAAGCGACTGCGATCCAGCCCTCACCACCCGCCAGCTTCACGCCGGGAAACGAAAAGATGAGTAGCGCCATGGTGGCCGCCGCGGCATTGAGAAATCCGAAACCGCGTCCGCCAAAGACAAGTTCCGACAACACCACGCCCATCGTCACGGCGATTCCAATCTGCCAAAGCGGGAGCGAGGCCGGCACCATGACCGCAACGATCAGAGCGGTTGTCACCCCGTGGGCGGTGAGCGCGCGGCCCCGGGTCGTCGCGAAGAAGACTTCCCAGAAAAGGGCTGTAAAAAGCGCCGCTGCAAGCACTGCCAAGACACCGGGACCTCGCAATGCCAAAGCCGCAAGAACTGGCGGAATCATTGCCAAACCCTGTGCCATCGTCACGCGCGCCGTGTTCCAGCCAAGAGACAGGAAGGGCGCGCGGAACGAAGATACGCGATCGGAGCCGTTGATCATGCGGCCTCCGCAAGTCTCGCCAGAACCTGCCTAAGCAGGACCCCGTAGTCCGCGCCACTCGTACAGAACGCCGTCATCAACGCCATGTCTTCCTCGACCAGTTCCAGCGCTCCGAGCTTGGCCGCCATTTCCGCATCGCCGACCGACAGCGCGCGGATCAGGGGCACAGGCAGAAAGCCAGCAGGCAGAGCGCGCTCCAGGGACTTCATCGGGATAATCGGTCGAGGACCCGCCTTACCCGACAAGACCGGCAGGAATGACGATATGTTTCTCGTCGAGCGGGCTGGAACCTCTAGCATGGTTACCTGCCGGTGATAGCGGCCGAGCCAAACCGCCTCCCTCCCCGCGAGCGCGGATCCGGAGAGCACTCGTGCCGGTTTGTCTGCCGCCCCTTCGTCCGATATCAGCTCTCGAATAGAGGCGCCCAGAATGATGCGCAACAGTCGGGGCCGCCGGGCGCCGGGGCCAGATAGGGCGACGATCCGCGAAGGATCATAGCGGCCGGATTCTGCCAGATGGCCTATGGCGGCGACATCCTGACAGTCTATGGACCAGATTTCCGCCTCGGAGGATGCCGGGTGGATCGCGTGGATATGGGTTCCGGCAAGCCCAGAGGGATGAGGGCCGGAGAAGCTGGCGAGGCGTATTCGCGCAGAATGCTCCACCAGTGGCGGCCCTGGGGTCTGGCAGACATAGACCATGCCATCGCACAGCAAGGTCAGCAGTTCCGTTCCGCGACGAAACGCGCTCTCCTGCGTCGCCAGGATCACCCTTGGATCCGGTGCAAGCGGTTCACTGTCTGTTGCGGTTACGAAGATCGCCTTGGGCATCGCGTCGTGTAAGGGGATACGTCCAAAAGGGCGAGTTCGGAAGGCCGGCCAGAACCCTCGCGACAAGAGCGTGGCGCGCAGTGCATTGGGAGTTGCGAGGTCTGGCAGATCCCCGGTCTTGTTGTCCTCCGACGCCTCCGTCTCGCCCCGGATGACCAGTGACGACAGGCTGCGACGTGCACCCAACTCGATCGACTCGATCCGGCCAGCCAAGGGCGATACGAATGCCACCTGGGAATGGGCGCGGTCGGTGAATAGCAACTGTCCCACCCGGACGCGGTCGCCTTCGGCCACCGACAAGGCGGGCTGCAACCCTGGATAGTCCGCGCCGGAGATGGCCGCCCGGGTGATCGGCTTGTCCGTCACTTCTTGGGCTGGCGAACCCTCCAGGCGCAGATCGACGCCCCTTGAAAACGAAAAATGCACCAAGTTGTCCTTGATTCCAAAGATTGCGGCCGAGCGGGTCGGCCGATGCAAGAATCTCGCACTCGGGCGCGTTTGCGCCTTGATCTGCATCAACGAAGTTTGGGATTGCCCGGGTAAGGCTAAGGCGTAAGGCCGGAGCATCCGGCATTGAGCCCAGAAGGAGTTTCGACGTGCCTATCTCGGTGAGATTTGCCGCCCCGGTCGCCATGTTCCTGGTCGTCATCGGTTATTCAACTTCCGCCGTTTCTCAGGATGTGCAGAAACCCGATCTTGCAGCAATAACCGAGGCATGGCTGGCCTCTCCGCACGCTGACAGAACAGCAGAGGCGTTCACGCATTGGAACGAAGACGGGGAGGTGCCCGGCCAGTGCGCGGTTTGCCACACCGCGACAGGCATGAAGGATTACCTGGCAACCGACCGGGCCACCGTCGGAGTGATCGACCATCCGGTGCCGCTGGGCACTGTCGTCGAATGCGCCACGTGTCACAGCGAGAGCGCGGAAGCATTGCAAAGCGTTGTGTTCCCGTCAGGCGCTACCGCCGAATTTGGCAAGTCCGCGATCTGTGCGACCTGTCATCAGGGTCGGGCATCGTCGGACAGCGTAACGGCGGCGGTGGCCGAGACCGAAGATGACATGGTCCCCGGTGATCTGTCCTTTATCAACATCCATTACAAGGCGGCAGCGGCGACACAAATGGGCGACCTTGCACGCGGCGGTTACCAGTACGTGGGCAAGTCCTATGCCGGTCCTTTCAAGCATGTGCCGGAACTTGACAGCTGCATCGGTTGTCATGCTCCGCATTCCACCGAGCCGGTCGCAGTCGCAGCCTGTGCAACCTGTCATGAGGGTGCAACAGAATACAGTGCTATCCGCACGACAATGCTCGATATTGACGGCGATGGGGATACTGCCGAGGGAATTGGATCGGAAATCGCCTCCCTCCACGACCGGCTGTGGTCTGCAATTGCTACCTACGCAGCAGAGGTGGTGCAGGCTCCCGTGGTCTACGACAGCCACGCCTATCCCTACTTCTTTGCCGACACCGATGGCGACGGTAGATTGACGGCTGGCGAGGCGGTCTTTCCCAACCGCTACCAAGGCTGGACCCCGCGCATGCTGAAAGCGGCTTACAATTACCAGTATGTCGCCAAGGATACCGGGGCCCATGCACACAATCCGCATTACGCGATCCAGTTGCTTTACGACAGCCTCGAAAGCCTCTCCGAAGCGATCGATGTGGATATGAGCGGTCTTGCCCGGCCGTAACCGTCGGAACACCCCCGCGAAGGGCATCCCAAATCAACGAGGTCGACGGCAGTTTCGATAGGGGGATGGTCTATGAGTTCAGGAACAGTTCTGATCGCCATCGGCGTGCTTTTCCTGGCGGGGCTGGCGCTGGACTGGATTGGCCATGTCGTTCACGTGCCGCGCGTGACCTTGCTGATCTTGCTCGGCGCGCTGCTTGGTCCGCCGGTTCTGGATGTCCTACCTCTCGAGGTGAACGACGCTCGCGGTCTCTTTGCATCCACCGCATTGACGATGGTGGCATTCCTGCTGGGCGGAGTGCTTGAGCGGAAAACGCTAGCCCGGCATGGACGTGAGATTCTCCTAATATCGCTGATCGTGGTCGTCATATCCGTCGTGCTGGTCGCCGGAGGGCTGGTGCTGATCGGGGCTCCCTTGGCTCTGGCATTGCTCATGGCCGGGATCTCCAGCGCGACGGCCCCGGCTGCGACCCGTGACGTCGTGCGCCAGTCGGGTCGCACAGACCGGTTTGCGACCAATCTGCTGGGCGTAGTTGCCATCGACGACGCCTGGGGCCTGTTGATGTTCAGCCTGCTCCTGACGGTCGTCGGCACGATCACCGGAGGAGAGGTCAGCGGCGCATTGGGCCACGGCTTGCGGGAAGCAGGCGGCGGCGTTCTGCTTGGCCTCTTGATCGGGCTACCCTGTGTTTACCTTACGGGTCGCCTCAAGCCGGGCGAGCCCACCTTGGTTGAAGCGCTTGGCATCGTTTTTCTTTGCGCCGGACTGTCGCTCTGGCTTGGTGTATCCTTTCTGCTGGCCGGGATGGTGACCGGCGCGATCATCGTTAACTTCGCGCGCCATCACGATCAGCCGTTTCACGAGATCGAACGCATCGAGTGGCCGTTCATGCTGTTGTTCTTCGTGATGGCGGGGGCCTCACTCGAGATCGAGAACCTGCAAGGCATAGGTCTGATCGGTCTGGCCTATATCGGGCTGCGCGCTATTGCCCGGGTCCTGGGCGGCTGGACGGGTGGCCTGCTCGCGGGCCTTCCGGGTCGCGAGGGTCGGCTGACCGGCATTGCGCTGATGCCTCAGGCAGGGGTGGCGATCGGCATGGCGCTGGTCGCTGCAGAACGCTTTCCGGCTCTCGCCGATCAGGTGCTCGCGCTGACCATAGCCAGCACGATCATATTCGAGATCATCGGCCCGCTGATGACCCAATTTGCCCTGAAACGCGCCAAACCGGATGAAGTTCAGCCCCAATCGACTATCGGCACTCCACAAAAGCACTAGGCACTCCACCACAGGGGTCCGAATCACGAATGGGAGCCGGGCTACCGCATCTCAATTCGAAGGCAGCTGCGCAAGTGCAAGGCTGGACTTCCAGGCCCAAATCGCGGTCTCTTTTGAAGGGGTGCGGGCACACGTGCCCAAAGAATTGAGGGCATCAATGCTTCAGGTGGAAAATCTCGCCAAGAGCTATCCTGCCGCTGATGGCGTGCTGAGAGTTCTGGATGATGTCTCGTTCGAGATGGGCCAAGGCGAGACCCTCGCTCTGACCGGTGAATCCGGCAGTGGCAAGAGCACGCTGCTGCACTTGATTGGCGGGCTCGATCGCCCCGATGGAGGGCGTATCATCGTGAACGGAAACGAGATGACGGGGCTGGATGATCGTGGCCGTGCGGCGCTAAGGCGCGGCACGGTTGGTATCGTTTTCCAGCAATTCAACTTGATCCCGAGCCTGACTGTGTCGGCCAATATCGCGTTTCAGGCACGATTGTCCGATCGCCTGGAAACGGCCTGGGTGGAACATGTCACGGATCGGATTGGTCTTGGGGATCAACTCGAGAAATATCCCGAAGCGCTTTCGGGAGGACAGCAGCAGCGCGTTGCGATCGCCCGAACGCTTGCGGCGCGGCCGAAACTGGTTCTGGCGGACGAGCCGACCGGAAATCTTGATGAGGACAATGCCGATATCGTCCTTTCTCTGCTGCTGCAGGTCGCCGCAGAGGCTGGCACTTCGGTATTGATGGTCACCCATTCGACCCACCTTGCTGCGCGCCTTGGCCGCCGCCTGCATCTGAGCCATGGCAGGATCAGCGCGTGACGGTCGCAGGGCTTCAGGCACTCTTGTCGCATTGGCGGCGCAATCCATGGCAGCTTTTCACGCTGATCGCCGGACTCGCGATGGCAACCGCGCTCTGGTCGGGAGTTCAGGCAATCAATGCCGAGGCGCGGGCCAGCTATGACCGCGCCGCCCAGACCATTGGCCAGGGACAGTTTGCACAGATCGTCCGAAGCGACGGCGCGCCCCTTTCCCAAGTGCAATACGTCACCTTGCGACGTGCCGGCTGGCTGGTCAGCCCTCTGGTCGAGGGCAAGATTGACATTCGGGGTGACCGGTTCCTTCTGACTGGTATCGAGCCGCTCACCCTGCCCGACAATGTCGACGCTACAGGTGCACTTGAGGCGTCGGACCTGACGGGTTTCATCGCGCCGACCGGAATGATCATTGCGCATCCATCCGACGCTTCGGCGGTTGAAAAGCTCGGGACCGTTGTACGCGAGGATGCATCGCAAGTTCCCGGCGCGTTGACCGCCGATATCGGCTTTGCCCAGCAGCTTCTTCGGACTGCCGGGATCACCCGCCTGCTGGTGTTGCCAGACCAGCCGATCGATCAACCCGGTCTGGCCTCGATCGACCCATCGCTAACGCTCCGCCGAGCGCAGAGTCAGGCCGACGTCGCCCGCCTGACAGAGAGCTTTCACCTCAATCTCACCGCCTTCGGTCTGCTGTCATTTGCCGTCGGTATCTTCATCGTCTATGGCGCTGTCGGTCTTGCGTTCGAGCAGCGCCGGCCCGTCTTTCGTACCCTTCGTACCTTGGGCCTGCCACTTGCCAGCCTGATGACCATGCTTGTCCTGGAACTGGCGCTCTTTGCATTACTTGCCGGAGCCATCGGCGTGGCCCTTGGATATCTCTTTGCGGCGGTTTTGCTGCCCGATGTCGCCGCCACACTGCGCGGCCTCTACGATGCCGAGGTAACAGGCAGCCTGACGCTGCGCCCTTCCTGGTGGCTATCGGGAATCGCCATGGCCTTCGGCGGCACTGCTGCGGCGGCATCAGGTGCATTCTGGCGGCTCAACCGACTGCCGCTTCTGGCCTCGACCAAGCCGCGCGCCTGGGCAGCGGAAGCCCAGCGCACCAATGTCAGAATGGCAGGCGTTGCGGCGGTGCTCGGCCTGACCGCCGTGCTGATCATGTTCTTCGGCTCCGGCCTGCTGGCGGGATTTGCCTTGCTCGCCTGCTTCCTGATCGCAGCGGCCCTGGCACTGCCATTTGCCTTGGACTTGATGCTGCGAATGGGAGCGGGTCTGGCCCGGCAGGCCGTTCCGCAGTGGTTCTGGGCAGATACACGTCAGCAACTGCCCGGACTGTCCATGGCTTTAATGGCACTGTTGTTGGCGATGGCGGCGAATATCGGTGTCTCGACAATGGTCTCAAGCTTCCGGCTGACCTTCGTTGGCTGGCTCGATCAACGATTTGTCGCGGAGCTCTACGTCAGGGCCCGAACACCTCAGGAGGCCAGTGCGCTCACCGACTACCTGGCAGACCGAATCGATGCCGCGTTGCCGATCATCTCGGTAGATGCGCGGATTGGCGGGCTTCCGGCAGAGGTCTTCGGAATACGCGACCACGCCACATATCGCGACAATTGGAAACTGCTCTATGCGGTTCCCGGGGCTTGGGACAGGCTGGCCGAAGGCGAGGGCGTGCTGGTCAACGAGCAGCTATTTCGGCGCCAGGATCTGTCAGTCGGCGACCAACTCGGTCAGGACACGGTTCTCGGGGTCTATGGCGACTATGGCAATCCTGCCGGCCAGGTCGTTATGGGCATGGCGGAATTTCGCAACCGCTACCCCGACGCCGTTGCGCTTCGATTTGGCCTGAGGACCGGCAACAGCGAAGCCGGGGAGCTAGCTGCCGAGTTGATGCGGGAATTTGATCTTTCCCCAGAGGCAGTCATCGATCAGGCCCGCATTAAGGCGGTTTCGTTGCAGGTATTCGAGCGGACCTTCCTGGTGACGGCCGCACTCAACATCCTGACCCTCTCGGTAGCGGGGTTTGCGATTCTGATAAGCCTTCTGACATTGGCGACGATGCGCCTGCCGCAAATGGCGCCGGTCTGGGCGCTTGGAATGACTCGAGCAAGGCTGGCGAGACTGGAGCTGGTCCGCGCGGTCTGCCTTGCAGCCTTCACCGGGCTGGTCGCCCTTCCCTTGGGGCTGGGGCTGGCCTGGGTGCTGCTGGCCATAGTCAATGTGCAGGCATTTGGCTGGCGACTGCCGATGTACCTGTTCCCGCTGGATTATCTGAGGCTCGGGGCCTTGACCCTGGTGGCCGCATTCCTCGCCGCCCTCTGGCCGGCTGGCCGGCTGGCCCGCATCCCGCCTGATCAGCTTCTGAGAGTGTTCAGCAATGAACGTTAGGTCCGTCCTTCTCGCGCTACTCCTCTTGCCCGCTGACGTCGCCGCCCAGGGATTTGCGGGGCTTGCCTCAACGGCCGAGGGGTACGCCATCCCGCAGCCCGGCACAGTCCTGTCCTTTCCCGCCGATCACGCTCCGCACCCTGAGTTTCGGATCGAATGGTGGTACCTGACGGCCAACCTGAGCGATAGCGAGGGAACCGAATACGGCCTGCAATGGACGCTCTTTCGCTCCACCCTGAGACCGGGGGAAGAGGAGGGCTGGAACAGCCCACAACTCTGGATGGGTCACGCCGCAGTCACGACCCCGGATACACATTACGTCGCCGAGCGTCTGGCCCGGGGCGGCATCGGACAGGCCGGGGTCACCGCCGAGCCCTTCGAGGCCTGGATCGATGACTGGAGACTGGCCGGGCCAGGTGACTGGTCGGAACTAACACTGGCCGCCTCGGGGCCTTCATTCGCATATGACATGGTGCTGAGCACCGATGACCCGCTCGTCCTGCACGGAGTCGGCGGCTATTCCGTCAAATCGGCGGAAGGTCAGGCCAGCCACTACTATTCTCAGCCTTTCCTGGAGATTAGCGGGAAACTGACCTTGCCGGACAGCCAAGTGGAGGTTTCCGGGCATGCCTGGATCGACCGGGAATGGTCGTCGCAACCGCTGACAGACGAGCAGGAAGGCTGGGACTGGTTTTCTCTCACTTTCGAGTCTGGTCCGCGCTTGATGGGTTACCAGATGCGCCAGTCTGATGGCTCCACCTACAGCACCGCGACTTGGATCGAACCAGACGGCGCTGCGACCACTTACCCCGATGGCGCCTTCTCGGCGCTGCCGGTCGAGCAAACGGAAGTCTCCGGAGTGACATTGCCCACGACTTGGAAGGTCCAACTGCTCGATCGCGGCGTTGATGTTACCGTGTCGGCCTTGAATCGCCAGGCCTGGATGGCAACTTCGATCCCCTATTGGGAAGGTCCCGTCATCGTAAGCGGCAGTCATTCTGGCAGAGGATATCTGGAAATGACCGGCTATAGCGCCGATTGAAGAAACGCTGCAGTGTTGCAGGCGCGTCCAGCGCTCGCCTGGGATTCGTCGACCCACGCCAAAAGAGCCACCGCATCGGGTTCGACAAACTCTGCCGCACCGCCGACAAAGTCCCGAAAAACCGCTTGGCTGAGCTTGCTGAGGCCAAGGACCACCGGGATATCGCGGGCCAGCGCTTCAGCGATCACAGGCCGCAAACCGCGGCCATCTGACTCGTGCTTACCGAATTTGTTCAGGATCAGCATGTCCGCGCCTTCAAGCATTGCCGGGCAGCCCGATCAACGGCGTTCCACGGAATTCGGCAAGCAAAACCGGCTTGCCGGGCTTGATGGCCACGCCATGAAAGATCATCAGGGCCCCGAGCAACTTCACGGCTGAGGCCAGATGATCGGCGCCCCCGACGGACGCCCCTCCGGCGGTCATGACCAGATCGGCGCTTTCGGACGCCCAGGCGATCCGTTTCGCCAGATCGCGAAGGTCATCACCGACGCGGGTGGTCTCGACCAGCATCACGTCCAGACGCGTCAATGCCGCTTGCAGAACGGGTCCGTTGGCATCGGATAGCTACCCCACCTTCAGGGCGTCGCCCGCGCTACCAAGTTCGTTGCCCGTTGCCAGTACGACGATGCGTACCTTGCGGTGAAGTCTGATGCGATTCACTCCGGCTGCGGCGGCTAGCCCGATCTGCCGCGCTCCCATCTCCTGACCGGCCCTCGGAACCTCGGTCCCCGCCGCCAGTTCGCTGCCGGCACAGCGGATGTTCGCGCCGCACTTTGGCCGAGCATCAAGGATGACATTGTCGCCGGGGATCTTCACGGCTTCCTGCATGACGACAGCGCCGGTGCCCTGAGGAAGGCATGCCACGGTCAGAACCCGAACTGCGCAGCCCCGGCGCAAGCGGTTGCGCGCCTTCGCTGCCAGCGGCAATATGACCGGCCTGATGCAGCGACCATGGACCGTTGACGCTCAGGTCATCGAGCCGGATCGCATACCCATCCATCGTCGAATTGTCGAACCGAGGCAGCGCCGTTGCCGTTGATACCGGCTGGACAAGAACCCGGCCGGCTGACTTTGCGAGAGGCAGAATCTCGACATTGCCGCCCGGTAGCGCCAGCGTCATCACACGTCTCTCCGCCTCGTCAAACGAGGTCAAGCCGTCAAGCAGCACTTCGCAGTCACAGCCGCAAGCATTTGAATCAATCGGTCCGATTACCGTCATTCTGTGACCTCACACTCCCTGCACCCCAGCCGGTTCTGGCAGGGCAATCCCACCGGCTGTTCGTTGCGGTCCCGAAGCCTCCGAGCGCCTCCGCTAGGCTTGCATGTCGATGCCGAGGATCTCGGCCTTCGACACCAGACCGGACACGAAATCAGCCGCGGCGGTGGCCCATGCCTTGCGTTCCACCGCATCCAAGATACGGCCTCTGACAGCCTCGAAAGGAAGCACGGCGCCATGTGCCCGGGCGTCGAGCCGTATGATATGAAACCCGTACCGCGACTCCACTGGCACGGCAGTGATCTCGCCTTCGGCCAATTGCTCCAGCACAGCTTCGAATTCCGGAACAGTATCTCCCGCGGTCAACTGGCCCAGACGCCCGCCATTCTCGCGAGACGGGCAGGCGCTTTCCGCTGCAGCAATGTCGGCAAATCGCGCAGGGTGCCGCTGCAAAGTCGCCGAGATTGCCTCTGACTGTTGACGCGCCCTTGTACGGGCCGCCTCATTGTCCCTCACTGCAGCCAGAAGGATGTGGGAAGCTTCATAAAGCGGTGGAGCACGAAACCTGTCAGGCTCGGACAGATAGATCTCCCGCGCCTCGGCCTCACCTACTGGTGCTGTGGTGATCTCGGCTTCCATCAGGACACGGATATTGGCCTCGTCCTGGGTTTCGAACCGCAGGTTGCCCAGATCGGCGGGTTCGGCGGCCAGGCCCAACCGAGCCGCCTCGTCCAGCAACAGCCTGCGAATGACCAGTGCCTTGGCCGCCTGTCGCCACGCGATTCCCGGCTTGCCCCTCGGCGCAGCGTGGTTCTGTGCCTCCGCCGCGATCTCCGCAGCAGAGATCGCCGTGCCATTCACGCTGATATCTGGGAACAGGGGTTTGTTCATTGCTCCTACTCCGCCGGCGTGCGTGGCAGCGGCGACCTGCGGCGCGAGCGCACGACCTGATAGCCGGGGCGGATCAGGTAGCGCACCGGTGCCGACAGCATGTGCACGAGCCGCGTGAACGGGAACACCAGGAAGATCGTCAGGCCAAGGAACAGGTGCAGCTTGAAGATCCAGTTTGCATGTTCGATGTAGCTGGCCGCGTTGGGATCAAATGTGAGTATTCCCTGCGCCCAAGACATGAAAGTTGTCATTTCATGACCGTCCAGATGCTGGAGCGACACGAAGATCGTGCCGATACCAAGCACCAGCTGCGCCAGCAGCAGCGCCAGGATGGCGATATCGGCAAAGCTCGAAGTAGCATAGATGCGCGGGTCCATCAGCCTGCGGTGCAAGAGCATGCTGCCACCAACCAGTGCCATGATCCCGGCGATACCACCCGCAACGATGGCAAGAATCTGCTTGGCGCTGTGGCTGATGCCCATCGCGTCGAAGATCCAGATTGGCGTCAGGAGGCCAATCAGATGGCCAAAGAAGACGACAAGTACACCGACGTGAAAGAGGATTGAGCCCATGATCAGTTGTTTGCGTCGCAACAGCTGGCTCGACGAGCTTTTCCAGGTAAAAGGGTCGCGCTCGTACCGGGCGATCGATCCGATCAGAAGGACCGATAGCGCGATATAGGGGTATATTCCGAAGAAGAAATTGTGCATCTGAGCCTCCATCACTCAGCCGCCGGAGGGGCGGGGTTAACAGTCCGGGCGGGTGCGATCGGCATGTCCATCTTGGCAAGCATGTCACGCACCTGCGGGCAGCCGGCATTCGGGTCGGGGCCAAAGGTAACCTCGGACTCCTCCCAGACCGCATCCAGCGCATCGAGGTCGTCGGGATCAGGCTCTTCAGCCGCCAGCAAGGTTGCCAAAGCCTCTTGATCGGCCGCCTCGGCTGAAAGCTGAACCAGCGCCCCGAAGACCGCTGAATAGGCGCTTTCGCGACGAGTCAGACGGACCCGCAGCGCTTCCAGGATATGCGCGGCATCGGCCAGAACGTCGCGAGCCTCTTCCTGCGGCCGATGCGCCAGGAATTCCAGAAGCACCGGCAGGTGATCGGGTAACTCCGATGTCGCCGGTTCGAACCCGGCGGCACGGTAGGTTTCCACCAGATCGACCATTGCGCCGCCGCGATCGCGGCTTTCGCCATGGACATGCTCGAAGAGATTCAGCGAAAGCGTCCGCGAGCGATCGAAAAGCGAGACGTACCGTTCCTGCAGAAAGTACAGATCCTCTGCGCCGAGATCCGTCAGCAAGGGCTGCAGCGACTGGAGCTGAACATCAGAAAGCAGCCCGTCCGCCCGCAAAGCCTCAGCGATCTCACCGGTCGCTTCCTTCAGGTCGGATTCCGGATAGCTCAAGAGCGCCGACAGGGCCTTGAATGTCATCAGCATCAGTTGACCTCCGGAAGTTTGAACTTGCGTTTCTTGCTGCCACCAAACAGCGAGCCTTCGCTGATGCCGCTCGAGCAGCCATTGCCATCGGTGAAACCACAGCCACCGCGAATATCCATGGCTTCTTCAGCGGTTTCACGATGCGACGTCGGGATCACGAAACGGTCCTCGTAATCGGCGATGGCCATGATCCTGTACATGTCCTCGATCACCCGGCCCGACATACCGACGCGGGCTGCGATGCCCTCGTCAATCACGCCGTCCACGGTTTTCGACCGCATGTAGGCGCGCATCGCGAGCATCCGCTCCAGAGCCGAAACGACAGGCGCCTCGTCCCCAGCGGTCAGCATGTTGGCGAGGTAACGAACGGGAATGCGCAAGGACCGCACATCCGGCATCTGGCCGTCGTGACCGATCTGACCCGCCTCGGCGGCGTTCTGGATCGGCGAAAGCGGCGGAACATACCAAACCATCGGAAGAGTGCGGTATTCGGGATGCAGCGGCAGAGCGATCTTCCAGTCCATCGCCATCTTCCAGACCGGGCTTTGCTTTGCAGCCTCGATCCAGTCCGCGGGCACGCCATCGGCCAGTGCCCGTTTCTGGATCCCCGGATCGTTGGGATCGAGGAAAACATCAAGCTGCGCCTGATAGAGGTCCTTTTCGTCCGGCATGCTTGCCGCCTCGGAAATCCGGTCTGCGTCGTAAAGCATAACGCCCAGATAGCGGATCCGGCCGACGCAGGTTTCCGAACAAACAGTAGGGTTGCCACTTTCAATTCGCGGATAGCAGAAGGTGCATTTCTCCGATTTTCCGCTTTCCCAGTTGTAATAGATCTTCTTGTAGGGACAGCCCGAGATGCACATCCGCCAGCCGCGGCACTTTTCCTGGTCGATCAGAACGATCCCGTCCTCTTCGCGCTTGTAGATCGCGCCGGAGGGGCAGGAGGCCGAGCAGGTGGGGTTCAGGCAGTGCTCGCAAAGACGCGGCAGATACATCATGAATGTATTCTCATACTGCCCGTAGATGTCCTTCTGCACGCCTTCGAAGTTGTAGTCCTGCGACCGCTTGGCGAATTCGCCTCCCAGGATCTCCTCCCAGTTTGGTCCCCATTCGATCTTTTCGATCCGCTCGCCGGTGATCTTCGAGCGCGGTCGGGCGGTGGGAAAATGGTCCATCTCGGGGGCGGATTTAAGGTGGTCATAGTCGAAGTCGAACGGCTCGTAGTAGTCGTCGATCTCCGGCAGATCCGGATTGCCGAAGATGTTGGCGAGGATACGCCACTTGGCGCCCTGCTTCGGATGCAGCTTGCCGCCGCCCGTCCGCTGCCAGCCACCATTCCAGCGCTTCTGGTTCTCCCAATCCTTGGGATAACCGATGCCGGGCTTGGTTTCGACATTGTTGAACCAAGCGTATTCGACACCGTCGCGGCTGGTCCAGACGTTCTTGCAGGTCACGGAACAGGTATGGCACCCGATGCATTTGTCGAGGTTCAGAACCTTGCCGATTTGCGCACGAATTCTCATTCCGCTGCCTCCTTCGCGTTCGCGGGCTGATCCAGCCAGTCCACCTTGTTCATCTTGCGGACCACGACGAATTCATCGCGGTTCGAACCGACTGTACCGTAGTAGTTGAAGCCGTAGCTTTGCTGGGCGTATCCACCAATCATGTGGGTCGGCTTCAGCACTGCCCGGGTGACCGAGTTGTGAATGCCGCCGCGCCGCCCGGTTCGCTCTGATCCGGGGGTGTTCACGATCTTTTCTTGCGCGTGATACATGTAGGTTGTGCCCGGTTTCAGCCGCTGGCTGACGACCGCGCGCGCGGTCAGGGCGCCATTCGTGTTGTAAAGCTCGATCCAGTCGTTATCGACAATACCGGCTGTCTTGGCATCGACTTCGGAAATCCAGACAACCGGGCCGCCGCGATTGAGCGTCAGCATGTGCAAGTTGTCCGAATAGGTCGAGTGGATGCCCCATTTCTGGTGCGGCGTTATGAAGTTCAGGACCACGTGCGGTGTTCCGTTCTGTTCGTCAGTATTGACCTCTTTGGTGATTGTCTTGAGGTCGACCGGCGGCCGGTAAAGGCAGAAGCCCTCGCCGAAAGCCCGCATCCAGAGGTGGTCCTGATAAAGCTGCTGTCGTCCGGTCAGGGTCCGCCAGGGGATCAGCTCTTGAACGTTGGTGTATCCTGCATTGTAGCAGACATGCTCGCTTTCGATGCCGGACCAGGTCGGTGAAGAGATGATCTTGCGCGGTTGCGCCGCGATGTCGCGAAAGCGGATCTTTTCATCCTCTTTCGGCAGCGCCAGATGCTCGTGCTCGCGCCCCGTCGCCTTGCCCAGCTGTTCCCAGGCCTTGACGGCAACTTCGCCGTTGGTCTCGGGCGCCAGCATCAGGATCATCTCGCAGGCGTCAATCGCGGTTTCCAGCTTCGCCATGCCTTGCGACACACCCTCGTCCTGCACCACACCGTTGAGGTCACGCAAATGCTGCACTTCGGTCTCGGTGTTCCAGGTGATGCCTTTGCCGCCATTGCCGAGCTTGTCGAGCAGCGGGCCCACTGCGGTGAACTTCTTGTAGAGGTTCGGATAGTCCCGCTCGACCGCGATGAAATTCGGCGCGGTTTTTCCGGGGATCAGCTCGCATTCGCCCTTCTTCCAGTCCTTTACATGGTTCTGGGCAATTTCTGCAGGCGTGTCGTGCAGGATGGGCAGTGCGACGACATCGGTTTCTGTGCCAAGGATTTCTGGCGCGACCTCCGAAAACTTCTTGGCAATCGCCTTGAAGATCTCCCAGTCCGACTTCGACTCGTAGGCCGGGTTCACCGCCGCTTGCAGCGGGTGGATGAACGGATGCATGTCGGACGTGTTCAGGTCGTCCTTTTCGTACCAACTTGCGGTCGGCAGAACGATGTCCGAATAGACGCAGGTGGTGGACATCCGGAAGTCGATGGTCACGAGAAGGTCGAGCTTGCCGCGTGGCGCTTCATCGTGCCAGACAGCTTCCTTGCAGGTCACGCCAGCCTCTTCGCGCAGGTCGTGACCGAGAACGCCGTTTTCGGTGCCCAGCAGGTGCTTGAGGAAATATTCGTGGCCCTTGCCGCTGGAGCCCAGCAGGTTCGACCGCCAGACAAAGAGGTTGCGCGGCCAGTTCTCCGGCGCGTCCGGATCCTCGCAGGACAACTGCAAATCGCCCGATTTCAGCTGTTCGGCGATATAGGGCGCGATGTCCTTGCCTGCCTTCTTGGCAGCCTTGGTCACTTCCAGCGGATTGGTCTTGAGCTGAGGTGCAGAGGGCAGCCACCCCATCCGCTCGGCGCGGATGTTGTAGTCGATCAGGCTCGCGTCCCAGTCGCCTTCGGGCGCGGTGGGGCTGAGAATCTCGCGCACGTTGACCGTCTCGTAGCGCCACTGATCGGTATGCGCATACCAGGCGCTTGTTGAGTTCATGTGCCGGGGCGGGCGGTTCCAGTCGAGCGCGAAGGCCAGCGGTTGCCAACCAGTCTGCGGGCGCAGCTTCTCCTGCCCGACATAATGGCTCCAGCCACCGCCCGACTGTCCGATGCAACCACACATCACCAGCATGTTGATGATGCCGCGGTAGTTCATGTCCATGTGGTACCAGTGGTTGATCCCGGCCCCGAGAATGACCATCGACTTGCCTTGCGTCTTCTCGGCATTCAGGGCGAATTCGCGCGCCACGGTGGTGATTTTTTCACGGGCGACACCGGTGATCTTCTCGGCCCATGCGGGTGTGTAAGGCATGTCCTCGTCAAAGGACTTTGCAACCCATTCACCGCCCAGACCCCGATCCAGACCGTAATTGGCGCAGAAGAGGTCGAAGACAGTCGCCACCAGCGCCTCGCCATCGGCCAGTTTCAGTCGCTTGACCGGCAGGTTGCGGGTCAGGATATCGGGGTGTTCGCATTTGACGAAATTGGAACTGGCTGCGCCGCCGAAATAGGGGAAGTCGACGCCGACGACCTCGTCGTGATCCTCGTCCAGGATCAGCGACATCTTCAATTCGGTCGCGGAGTCTCCTGCGCGCTCTTCGAGGTTCCATTCACCCTGCTCGCCCCATCGGAAGCCAACCGAGCCGTTGGGTGCAACGACATCCTTGGACTTCGTGTCAAAGGCAACGGTTTTCCATTCCGGGTTATTCTTTTCACCTATCTTGTCGCTGAAATCGTCGGCACGGACGAAGCGGCCCGGCACCAGCCTGCCGTCCCTTTCCTCGAGCCGGACAAGCATCGGCATGTCGGTATATTTGCGGCAATAGTCCTCGAAATATTCTGCCTGCCGATCCAGATGGAACTCCCGCAGGATGACATGGCCCATTGCCATGGCAAGCGCACTGTCAGTGCCCTGCTTGGGGGCCAGCCAGACATCGCCGAACTTTGCGGCCTCGGAATAGTCGGGGCTGATGACCGCGGACTTGGTGCCGCGATAGCGCGCCTCGGTGTAGAAATGCGCGTCAGGAGTCCGGGTTTGGGGTACGTTCGATCCCCATAAAAGCAGAAAACCGGCATTGTACCAGTCGGCACTTTCGGGCACATCCGTCTGCTCGCCCCAGGTCATCGGGCTGGCGGGCGGCAGGTCGCAGTACCAGTCGTAGAAACTCATGCAAACCCCGCCCAGAAGCGACAGATAACGCGAACCGGCCGCGTAGCTGACCATCGACATCGCCGGGATCGGCGAGAATCCGAACACCCGATCAGGGCCATATGTCTTGGCGGTGTAGGCATTGGCGGCGGCGATGATCTCGGTCGCCTCATCCCAGGTCGCACGGACAAAGCCACCCTTGCCGCGAGTCTGAACGTAGGACGCGCGCAGGATCGGATCGTCTTGCAGGGCCTTCCAGGAAGCTGCCGGGCTCATCGACTCGCGCATGCGCCGCCAGGCCTTCATCAGGCGTCCGCGCACCAGCGGGTTCTTCACCCGGTTCGCGGAATAGAGATACCAGCTGTAGCTCGCCCCCCGCGCACATCCGCGCGGCTCGTGATTCGGCATACCGGGCCGCGTGCGCGGATAGTCGGTTTGCTGGGTTTCCCAGGTCACGATCCCGGATTTGACGTAGATCTTCCACGAACAGGACCCGGTGCAGTTCACCCCGTGGGTCGAGCGCACGATCTTGTCGTGCCGCCAGCGGTTCCGGTAGGTGTCCTCCCAGTCGCGGTTCTCGCGCGTGACCTGACCGTGGCCATCCGAGAAGGTCTCAAGTTCCTTGGACTGGAAGAAGTTCAGTCTGTCGAGCAGGTGGCTCATCTCTCTCTCCTCAAATTGTCGAGGGCCGCCGGACGTCCCGGCGGCCCGGATCAGGTCAGCAGGGCACCGGTGCGCTGCGGCGGGCGTAGTACCACCAGGTCAGAACAGTGCAGATCGCGTAGAACATGCCGAAGCCCCATAGCGCTGCCTCGGGCCCGCCAGTCATGGCAATCGAGGTGCCGTAGCTCTTCGGGATGAAGAACGCGCCGTAGGCCGCGATGGCAGACGTGAATGCGATGATCGCCGCGCTTTCACGCTCGACCTGCTTTTGGCTGGCCGCCGCTTCCAGCGACGGCATCAGGCGCGGCACTTCCTGTTTCATGATCGAGGGGATCATCTGGAAGGTCGAAGCGTTGCCGACCCCCGTCAGGAAGAAGAGTGCCATGAAGCAGGCGAAGAACAGCCAGAAGTTGCCGCCCGCGCCGTTCGAAGGCAAGAACTGAAGCACCCCAAAGACCGAGATGATCATGCCCACGAACACCCAGAGCGTCACGCGTCCGCCGCCGAACTTGTCAGAAACCCAACCTGTCGCAGCGCGGCTAAGCGCCCCGACAAGCGGCCCGAGAAAGGCGTAGGACAGCGCGTTCACTTCCGGGAACTGCGTCTTCATCAGGAGCGGAAAGCCCGCCGAATAGCCGATGAAGCTGCCGAACGTCCCGGTATAGAGGATGCACATGATCCAGTTGTGGAACCGCGAGAAAATGACCGCCTGATCAGAGAAGCTGGACTTCGCAGATGCGATATCATTCATCCCCAGATAGGCGGCAATCGTCGCGATCGCGATGAACGGCACCCAGACGAAACCGGCATTCTGCAGCCAGAGTTGGCCACCGTCCGACAAGGGCTGCGGATCACCTCCCAGTGCCCCGAAGACGCCGATGGTGATGACGATCGGCACGAGGAACTGCATCACCGACACGCCCAGGTTGCCCAGACCCGCGTTCAGGGCCAGCGCATTCCCTTTCTCAGCCTTCGGATAGAAGAAGCTGATATTGGCCATGGAAGAGGCGAAGTTGCCACCGCCGAGCCCGCAGAGAAGCGCAAGCACAAGGAATATCAGGAATGGCGTTTCCGGATTCTGCACGGCGTAGCCGATGCCCATTGCCGGGATCAGAAGCGAGGCCGTCGATAGAGTTGTCCACAGCCGGCCGCCGAAGATCGGCACCATGAAGCTGTAGAAGATCCTGAGCGTCGCGCCGGAAAGCCCTGGCAGGGCCGCCAGCCAGAACAGCTGACCCTGGCTAAAGTCGAAGCCAATGGCGGGCAGGCGTGCCACGACGACCGACCAGACCATCCAGACCGAGAAGGCCAGCAGCAGAGCCGGGATCGAGATCCACAGGTTACGCCGCGCGATGCGCCGCCCCTTGCTGTCCCAGAACTCCTTGTTCTCGGGCTCCCACTCGGTCAGCAACGCCGCCGAGGGCTTGGCCGGCACCGGCATGCCTGCGAATTCAGGCAGTTCCGGTAGCTCGTCGACCGGCAACGACTTGGCCTGCGCCTGATGCTCCATGTGGCGGATCGCCGTGTGCATCCAGAGCAGCGCGACCCCGACAAGACCGAACAGGAATGCAAAGCAAGTCGTGTAGACTCCGGTAAGGTCCAGCAGCGCGCCGAAGACGATCGGCAGGACAAATCCGCCGAGCCCGCCGATCATACCGACAAGTCCGCCGACAGAGCCGACGTTGTCAGGATAGTAGACCGGAATGTGCTTGTAGACGGCGGCCTTGCCGAGGCTCATGAAGAAGCCCAGAGCAAAGATCGTCAGGATGAAGGCGCCGAAGTTCATCTGGGTCGAAAAGCTGATAGCGCCATCCTTGCCGTAGATCGTGTAATCGGTCGGCGGATAGGAGAGCATGAAGAGCAGGATCAGCGAGAAACCAAAGGTCCAGTACATGACCCGGCGTGCCCCGAAGCGGTCGCTGAGATGTCCGCCATAGGCGCGGAACAGGCTCGCTGAAAGCGAGAATGCCGCTGCCGACATGCCGGCTGTACGGATGTCCACGCTGTAGACGTCAACCATGTAATGCGGCATCCACAGGGCAAGCGCCACGAAGGCGCCAAAGACGAAGAAGTAGTAGAGCGAAAAGCGCCAGACCTGAAGGTTCCGCAGCGGCTTGAGCTGTTGCATGATCGTCGGCGCCCTGGCGCCGGAGGCCCGAAGCTTCGCCCGAACGGGATCGTCCTTGGCGAACAGGAAGAAGATCACCGCCATGATGGCCAGCGCTGCGGCCCAGACATTCGCCACGGCTTCCCAGCCATAGGCCACCATCACGAAAGGCGCGCCGAACTTGGTGACCGCAGCACCGACGTTGCCGGCACCGAAGATGCCCAGCGCCGTGCCCTGTTTCTCGCGCGGATACCAGCGCGAGACATAGGCAACCCCGATCGCGAAGGACCCGCCGGCCAGACCGACACCGAGGGCTGCCACGAGGAACATCGGGTAGCTGTCAGCGGCGGTCAGCATCCAGGTCGCGAACGCGGTCAGGATCATTTGCGCCGAAAAGACAACTCTTCCGCCGTATTGCTCGGTCCAGATCCCGAGAATCAGCCTGGTCAGCGACCCGGTTAGGATCGGTGTCGCTACGAGTATCCCGAATTCAGTCTCGTTCAGACCCAGTTGCTGTTTAATCTGAACACCGATGATCGCAAAGATCGTCCAGACCGCGAAACAGAGTGTAAAGGAGACCGTAGATAGCCCCAGGGCCCTCTTTTGGTCCTGTCTTGATACATCAGGACTCATCGTTGTTGTCCTTCCTTCTGCGAAGCCCACAGGAATGAGGGCGGAGTAACTCGCAGGCAGCAAAAACAGCGGCGGGCCGGAAAAAGGTTGATTCAGGTCAAAAACGCCGAATCCGGCGACGAAATAATCCGGCAGCCAAGAATTGTGGATCGTGTCGAAGAAATTGTTTAACATGCGACTGTCATCGCCGGTGTAGTCGGTTGACAAATTCTTCGTATCGCTTGATTTGAATCAATCAACGGCAATCAGGACAGACGATGCGCGTATCCGACAATTCAGAAATACGGTCTCTGTCATTGTTCCGTGAAATGGCGGATGACGGCTATGACAGGCTGATGCGCGGCGCCTACGTGCAGAATTTCCCGCCCCAGGTCGATTTGATCGTCGAAGGCGAGGTCAGCGATTTCTTTCATATTGTCACCGAGGGAAGCGTAGAGCTTTTCGCCACCTGGAATGGCCGCGAAACAACCATGGCAATGGTCCGGCCTGTCGGCAGCTTCATCCTCGCCGCAACCATTAGAAACGCGCCCTACCTGATGTCAGCCCGCACCGTAGAGAAATCGCGCATCGTGCTGATCCCATCTTCGGACGTCCGCGCAGCCTTCTCAACCGATCTCGCATTCTCGCAAGCCATCGTGAGCGAACTTGCGACCTGCTATCGGA
>JBFKFZ010000018.1:0-56792 GCA_041633555.1 Paracoccaceae bacterium
GCGAGAAGGCGTTTTCGGGGAAGAAGCGGCCCGCCATCAGCGGCCAGTCGGTAAAGCCGCGCCCGGCATCGATGCCCGCGACGAGCGCGCCGAGCAGGACCTGCAGGAAGGCGAAATGCATCAGGCCAGTGGTCATCGAAAAGAGCGGTGCCTCACGGCTGCGGCGGGCCTGCATCAGGTCAGCTTCGCGGCGGCTCAGCAAGAGGACGTACCAGGTGATCATGCCGAGGATGACGAAGGCGAGGCCAAGATGCACGGCAAGGCGGTAACTGGCGACGTCAAGCCGGTCTCCCGTTAGGCCGGAGGCGACCATCCACCAGCCGATCGCGCCCTGCAGGCCGCCCAGGATGCCAAGGCTCAAGAGCCGCATCGTCCAGCCAGTCGGAATGCGTTTGGTGGCGAGGAAGAACACGAACCCCGCCGCCCAGACCAGCCCGATGACGCGGCCAAGCTGCCGATGGCCCCATTCCCACCAGTAGATCGACTTGAACTCGGCAAGCGTCATGCCCTTGTTCTGCAACTGATATTCCGGGATTTCCTGGTACCGGGCGAACTCGGCCTCCCAGACCTCGGCGCTCATGGGCGGCAGCGCGCCGGTGACAGGCTTCCACTCGGTAATTGACAGGCCGGAATCGGTCAGCCGGGTCAGCCCGCCGACGACGATCATCAGCGCGACCAGCGCGAAAAGCAGGATCAGCCAGGCTCGGATCGTCCCCCGTGCCCCGCCGCGCGCCTTGTCGATCAGGCCGGTTTGCGGTTTCGGGCGGTCGGGCGTCTTGTCGCTGCCGACTTCCTCGAAGATCGAACGTTTCTGGTTCATTGCGCCCCCGGAAATTCTGGCCGGACAGTATGGGAGGGGCTGTAGGGGATCAAGGGCGGTCGGACGGTCGCGCACCGCCCGGCATCAGCCCTCTGCGCTTTGCATTTTGAGCCGGTCGGCGGACATGCTAGATTGCGTCTCGTCAATTTTCCAAGACCAGCAGACCTCAACTCATTCATGCCAGCATTCGGAGGATACCATGGCGGACAAGATCCCGGTTGTGATTGAAAAAGTCGTTGTTCGAAAAACCTTTGACGCAAAGGCTACGAAGGCGGTTCCCGACCACGTGGCCGCCGCCTTGGCCAAGGCCATCGGCAGATCGGGCAAACTCGAGATCAAGAGCAGGGTAGCCGGAAAGGACAAGGGCTTTGCAGTTGATTTCATGGCCCAGGAAATTGCGTATGACGAGAAGAAGGGCGCGATGTCGGCAAAGGTGCAGGCGGAACTTTCCACCTTGCCGGGACCGAAGATGTTCGCCTCTCTGACCGGTTCGGCGAAGATCGACGGGGTGAACCCGAAAAAGCTGGAGAATGACGTGAAAGACCTCCTGTCCAGCCTCGCCGATGACCTTGGCGGCAAGGCGCGCAAGGGGCTGGAAGGTAAGATCGGCAGTTTCTGAGCCATACTCCACCTGGCGGCGTGGCCACCGGGCGGGTCCCCCCTCAACTCTCCCCCGGGCGTGGCCCGTTCAGCCCTCGGGAATATGCGCGACGATTCGCAGGGGACCGCCCGATCCGCCCTCGATCTTCGTCGGTAGGGCGATGATCGTGCTTCCCGTTGGTGGCAGCCCACTCATATCGCGACGTTTTCAAAGGCAGGGATATTGTCCGTCATCAGTTCCACATTCGCGGCGAAATCCGTGGACTGGCCATAGTCGATCGAGGACGTATCAAGCCCGACCGCCGCGATGTTGCGCTCGACCAGCAGTGTCGCCCCGTCCAGGGCCGAACCGGGGAAATGCAGCTTGGGAACCGCGGCCTCTCCGCGTTCCGCGGTTCCCATATAGGTTTCGCGATCAGGATAGAGACCAGCGCGCCCGGTGTTGAGCAGCACGATGGCGCCTTCGGGGATCGGCCCGTGCTCGGACTCGAAGGCCTCGATATCGGCGGCGGTCACGAGGTAACCGACATCTGCGGCCGCCTGTTCACTGACGTCGATGACGAATCCCGGTCCGATCAGCTGGGAGATCGGCACCTGGTCGGCGGTGTTCGCCCCTTCGGCAAAATGGATCGGCGGATCGAGATGCGTGCCGCCATGCTCGGCGGCCGAGTAATTGTAGGCCGAGTAATAGAACCCGCCCTCGGTATGACCGGCGAAAACCTCTGTCTTCGTGAACATCTCGGCCGTAGGCCAATAGACCGAGTTTTCATTGAAGGCGTGGGTCAGATCAACCCAGCTGCCCTTGGAGAGATCCTGAGCGAAGGTGACGGTAGCTGAAAGGCAGACGGCAGAAACTGCCAAGGCAGGATATTTCATGACTCTTTCTCCTATGAACCGCGCAGAAATAATCGCTGCGAACTGCACAAAATCTTTCGGCGGAGCGCATTGTCGGTAAACAGGAAACGGTTTGAGAGCCGGCGTCCTGAATCGCCACCTTCGGTCATGTTGGCGGCCTGACGCGGGCGCGCCACCGCATCTCAGCTAAAGACCTACTTGCTCCGCTCCTTCCACCGCACCATCTGCCGCAACACTCCGTGCAGGATCTGCACGTCGGCGCGGGTCAGCGGCATCCGGGACCACATGTTGCGCAGCACGAGCTTCATGCTCGGGGCCTTGTCCTTGGGGAAGAAGAAGCCGGCCTCTGACAGTCGGTCTTCGTAATGGTCGCCCAGCTTCTCGATCTCTAGCTTGGTGGCAAAGTCGGTGCCGGCGAGATCCACGCGCTCCTTCGGGGCCGCCTCGGCCTGACGGCGCCATTCATAGGCCAGGAGAAGCGCACATTGCGCGAGGTTCAGCGACGGGAAATCGGGGTTCACCGGGACCGAGATTATCGCGTCGGCGAGCGCGATATCTTCGTTCTCGAGCCCGGCACGTTCGGGGCCGAAAAGGACAGCGATATTGCGCCCTTCGGCGGCCATGGCGCGAGCCTTCTCCATCGCGCGCTCCGGAGTCAGGACCGGTTTAGTCAGGTCGCGCCGGCGCGCCGTGGTGGCGAAGACATAGGTGCAATCGGCGATGGCCGCGCTGGTCGACTGATAAAGGCCGGCCTGATCCAGCAGCCGCCCCGCCCCGCTTGCCATTGCGACCGCCTTAGGGTTTGGCCAGCCGTCACGGGGAGCGACGACGCGCATCCGGTCAAGGCCGAAATTCCACATCGCCCGGGCGGCAGCGCCGATATTCTCGCCCATCTGCGGTGCGACGAGGATGAAAGCGGGTTGGGCGGCACTGCTCATCGGGATCCTTTGGGATGTGCTCGGCGCGGTGATACGCTTGGGGCGGGTTTGACGCAAGGAGGCGAAGATGGCCTATGACGAGGCCGCGGCGGCACTGTTGCGCGACGAGCTGGTCGATTGCGAAGGGGTGAGCGAGCGCAAGATGTTCGACGGATTGTGCTTCATAGTGAACGGTTACATGGTCTGCGGCGTTCACAAGGGCGGCGGCATGTTCCGGGTCGGCAAGGAGCGCGAGGCCGAGGCCATGGCGATCGCGGGCGCAGGTCCGATGGATTTCACCGGGCGCAAGATGGGCGGCATGATCAATGTCAGCGACGAGGCACTGGCCGACGACAGCAAGCGCAAGGCCTGGATGCTGATGGCGCTCGCCCATGCCGCGAGTTTGCCTGCGAAGTAGCCAATCCCGAATTTCCCGGCTATAGCGGGCCGAATCCGTTGAGGGAGCCGGACATGGCCGAGACAGAGCGCCCGCAGATCTACCTGATCACACCGGCAGAGGTGGAATTGTCCAGCTTTCCGAACCTGCTCGGCCGCATCCTCGACATGACAGAGGTCGCCTGTGTCCGGATGGCGCTGTCGACCCGCGACGAAGATCGTCTTGCGCGCACCGGGGATGCCCTGCGAGAGGTCGCCCATTCCCGCGACGTGGCGATGGTCATCGCCGAGCACGGGCTGATGGTGAACCGGCTGGGCCTTGACGGCGTGCATCTGACGGACGGTGCCCGCTTGGTTCGGAAATGGCGAAAGGCGTTGGGCGCGGATGCCATCGTCGGGGCCCATTGCAGCGCCTCGCGGCATGAAGGCCTGTCGGCCGGGGAGGCCGGCGCCGACTATGTCAGCTTTGGCCCCGTCGGGCAGACAGCGCTCGGCGACGGCACTGTCGCAGAGGCAGAACTCTTTGAGTGGTGGTCCGAAATCATCGAGGTTCCGGTCGTCGCCGAGGGTGCGATGAATGAAGACCGCGTGAGAGAACTTTGTTCCATAACCGATTTCTTCGCCTTCGGAACGGAGATCTGGTCGGCAGAGGACCCGATTGCCAAGTTCCGGTCTTTCATGGCAGCGATGGATTAGGCGGCAGCCCCGAACGTACCGCCGCCTCGCAATGGCGGGCCAATGCCTTGCGGTTGGGAAAATCGCGCACCCGGACCGGCTGATGATATATAAGTTCGACCTCGCCCTGCTGGGGGGTTGCGAGAACCTTCAGGAAGTGACCGCCAAAGTCCATCTCGGCCCACCAGCCATAGAACCTGGGATCCTCCCCCCTTGGCGCACGGTAGATCAGCGTCACCGGCTGGATTGACAGGATGTCGCGCAGTTCTGGTGAGAAGAACGCCGCGAAAAGCGTTGATTTGAATGACAAGACCCTCAATCCATCCGTTGACGTTCCCTCCGGAAAGAACAACAGGGGATGGCCGAGCTTCAACCGTTCTTCGAATATGTTGGTGTGGTTGCGTGCCTCGCGCGGGTCGCGCTGGATAAAGACGGTGCCGGTCGCGCGGGCGAGCCAGCCGATCAGCGGCCACCCGGCGACCTCTGATTTCGAGACGAAATAGACCCGTTTTCGTGCATTCAGTGCAAAGATGTCGAGCCAGGACGCGTGGTTCGAGACGACGGCCCCGCGGTCCGGCATCATCGCGCCCCGCACGATGTAGCGGATACCGAGGATCAGGAAGGCGGCGCGGCAGACGGTTTGAGTCACATGCGGGGTCCAGGGGCGATGCAGCCCGTGGACCGGACGCTCGATCAGCCGCAGCAGGAGAAGCACGGCCAGGCCTCCGAATATTGTCAGCAAGAACAGCGGAGTGCGAAGGGCAATCAGCAACCATCCCCGCAGAGGAATGGATTTCCGTGCGGGTTCATCAGCAGAAGTCCAGGGCCGGATCACTGGTCGCGGCCTTTCATGTATAGATCGCGCTGGCGGCCGCTCATGCGGGCCGTATCCAGGATCAGGCAGACATCGGTGGTGTTGAAGGCCCTGTCGACAAAGGCGCCATCGCCCACATATCCGCCGAGCCTGAGATAGGCCTTGATCAGCGCGGGAGTGGCACGCATCGCGCGCGGACGGTCGATTTGATCTTCCGCCATCAGATCCATGCGCTGAAAATGGCCTGCACGAACACGGACCCTGAGCCCTTCGGGCGCGCGGTGGCGGTGATGCAACAACGACAGCGGTTCGGCCAGCGCAGCAACATCAGTGCCGTGAAAGCTGGCAACGCCGAAAAGGATCTCGATCCGGTGCTCTGCAACAAAGTCGGCCAGACCACCCCAGAGGTGATACATCGCTTTGCCGCCACGATAGGGCGCATCGACACAGGACCGGCCGAGTTCAAGCAGGCTGCGGCCGCTGGAAAGGAGCGGCGCAAGATCGTATTCGCGCGCGGTGTAGAAGCCGCCGAACCGGTCCGCATCCTCGCGCCGCATCAGCCGGTAGACCCCGACGACATGATCGAGCGTCGCGGGATCGCGGTCGAGATCAATCAGCACCAGATGGTCGCAATGATCGTCGAACTCATCGCGCTCGAGCCGGGCGTCATGATCGACAAGCGGGCCGTCGCCGTCGAGCTCTTCGACAAAGACGCGGTAGCGAAGTCGCTGCGCTGCCGTCAGGTCTATCCCGGCGCGGGCAATCCGCAGCTCGAATCTGGGGGCTTTCGGGGTCATAAAGTCTGGCAACTCTTCACCCTGTTCAGGTTGGCGGGTTCTATGGCTCCTTCCCTCTCATTGCAAGGCACTGGGCCGCCGAACATGGCTTGGTTACACCTTACGGTTGTGTTAACTATGGCGCCGTATCACTCTAGGAACAGCTAGCTGTCGAATACCAGGTCCAATGCCACGATCCGACTGTCCAGAACTATCTTTCCGGCATGCTCGAACATGACCGTGACCCGGCCGCCGATGTTCGATTGGACCTGGCCGAGCCCCCAATCCGGCCGCGCCGGATTGCGGACTAGCATGCCGGGTTCCAGCAAGGCGTTCAAATCATCCAAACCGATCCTCCTAAAGAAAGCATGACCATGATGCCTACTGACACGCCTGACCTGACTGCGCTTATCGGATCGCGCATCTGTCATGACCTTATCAGCCCTCTCGGCGCGATCGGCAATGGGGTCGAGCTTATGGGTATGGCCGGCAAGGCCGCAGGGCCCGAGATGGACCTGATCGCCGAGAGCGTCGAAAACGCCAATGCCCGTATCAGGTTCTTTCGCGTCGCCTTCGGGGCAGCACATCCCGGACAGGTGATCGCGACCTCGGAAGTCACCGGCACGTTGCGGGACCTGACGAAGGGCAGCCGCTTCATAGTCGACTGGCAGGTCGCCGGGTCGCTGCAGCGGGCGCAGGTGAAGCTCGCGTTTCTGCTTCTGCAATGTTTCGAATCGGCGATGCCGCGCGGCGGCACCGTATCGGTGCGGACCGTGGGCGAGGAGTGGGCGCTGACCGGCGAAGCCGAGCCCCTGACAATCAACGCCGACCTCTGGTCGATGCTGACGGCCCCGTCCACGAAATCCGGACTGGATCCGGCCGAGGTGCATTTCGCCCTTGCCCCGATGGCCGCCGCCGCGATCGAGCGTCAACTGACCGTGGAGATATCGGAAAAGCTCGCCCGGGTGCGGTTCTAGCCACGGGCCAGCCACAATGAGCGGCGAGAGGCCCCGGATCATGGCCGGGGCGCGGTAGCGCTCGGTTCTTTCAAGTCGACAGAACTCTTCGACAGGGGCAAAGGTATCTCGTCACACGGTGCAGGCGGCACTGCGGCGGGGCGTCGGGCTGCGGGAATGACAGGATCAGGCGCGAACCGTGCCGTTACCGGTGACGAGATATTTGAAGCTGGTCAATTGCTCTGCACCAACCGGCCCCCTCGCATGCATCTTGCCGGTGGCGATGCCGATCTCTGCACCCATACCGAACTCTCCGCCGTCAGCGAACTGGGTCGAGGCATTGCGCATAAGGATCGCACTGTCGAGTTCGGCGAAGAACCGGTCGGCGGCCTTGTCATCTTCAGTCAGGATGCAGTCGGTGTGGTTCGAACCGTAGCGACGGATATGGGCAATGGCGCCGCCGATGTCGTCGACGACCTTGGCCGCGATATCCATGTCGAGATATTCGTGGCCCCAGTCGTCTTGAGTGGCGGGCACGGTCCCGTCGAATGTCTGCAACGCAGTATCAGCATGGACCCGGACGCCCTTGTCGATCAGGGCGGCGATCACATCGCGGCCGATGCCGTCCACGGCGTCGCGGTGGATCAGAAGGCATTCGGCTGCGCCGCAGATGCCGGTGCGACGGGTCTTGGCGTTCAGCACGACATTCAGGGCCTTTTCGGGATCGGCGGCCTTGTCGAGATAGATATGCACGATGCCTTCGAGATGGGCGAAGACCGGCACCCGCGCCTCGCGCTGGACGAGGCCGACGAGCCCCTTCCCGCCGCGCGGCACGATGACGTCGATATGGTCGGTCGCCCGCAGCATTTCGGCGACGGCCTCGCGGTCGCGGGTCGGCACGAGCTGGATCGCGGCCTCTGGCAGATTAGCGGATTTCAACCCCTCAACCAGACAGGCATGAATCGCGCGCGACGAATGGAAGCTTTCAGACCCGCCACGCAGGATCACCGCATTGCCCGCCTTCAGGCAGAGGGCACCGGCATCGGCGGTCACGTTCGGGCGGCTTTCATAGATCACCCCCACGACCCCAAGGGGCGTGCGGACGCGCTGGATATGCAAGCCCGTGGGCCGGTCCCATTCAGCAATGACCTCGCCCACCGGGTCCGTCTGTTCGGCAACCGTGCGCAGGCCGTCGACGATGCCGCGGATGCGCTCCTCATCGAGCATCAGCCGGTCGATCATGGCCGGGCTCAGGCCTTTCTCGCGGCCATAGGCGAGATCCCTGACATTGGCCTCGATGATCTCGGCGCGGTTCTTCCAGACCGCCTCTGCAGCGCCAATGAGGGCAGCGTACTTGCGCTCGGCGGAAGCCACGGCAAGTTCGGCCGTGGCGGCGCGGGCGGCCTTTCCGATGCTCGCCATCAGGGCGGGGATGTCGTCGTGATCTTTCATGTCGCTGGCCTTTGCGCCCGTGGCGTGGACCGTATGCCTCCGGCGGGGATGTTTATGGACAAATAATGCGGCCTGGTCAAAGCGCCATGTCATCGCGGTGGATGAGTGCGGCGCGGCCTGGATAGCCGAGGATATCCTCGATCTCGGCCGAGCGATGGCCGGCGATGGCACGGGCCTCGTCGGCGGTGTAGCGGGCTAGACCGAGGCCAAGGCGCTGGCCGGACGGGTCGAGGATCGCCACTGGGTCACCTCGGCCGAACTTTCCCGCGACCCTGACGACGCCAGCCGGTAGCAGGGATTTGCCCGATCCGAGCGCTGCGGCAGCGCCCTCGTCGACGGTAATCTCGCCGCGCGTCTTCATCGCGGCAATCCAGCGCTTGCGCGCTAGTTGCGGGTCGCCCTGCGCCGTGAACCAAGTGGCGGGCGCGCCGGTTTCGAGCGCATTGAGCGGGCGCAGCACGGAACCTTCGGTGATCGCCATCGCGCAGCCGGCGCCAGTGGCGGTCTTGGCGGCCATCAGCTTGGTGATCATGCCGCCCTTCGACAGGCCAGAACCGGCATCTCCGGCCATCGCCTCGATCTCTGGCGTGATCGCGTCGATCACCTTGAAGCGGCGGGCGGCGGGGTCGGTCTTGGGATTGCCGGAATAGAAGCCATCGACATCGGACAGCAGGATCAACTGGTCCGCACCGACGGTCACGGCGATCTGCGCGGCAAGGCGGTCATTGTCGCCATAGCGGATCTCGTCGGTTGCCACGGTGTCATTCTCGTTCACGATCGGCACGACGCCGAGCGCCAGCAATGTCTCGAGCGTGGCGCGGGAATTGAGATAGCGGCGACGGTCGGTGCTGTCCTCGAGCGTCACCAGCACCTGCGCGGTGGTAATGCCGTGCGGGGCAAGCACCTCTTCATAGGCGCGGGCCAGGCGGATCTGGCCGACCGCAGCGGCGGCCTGGCTTTGTTCGAGCGGCAAATGCGGCGCGGGCAACCCGAGGACAGCGCGGCCAAGCGCGATCGAGCCCGAGGACACAAGGATCACCGAGGTGCCGCGCGCCTTGGCTGCGGCGACGTCTTCGGCCAGCCCCTTCAGCCAGTCGGCGCGGAGCTTGCCCCTTTGCACGAGCAGTGCCGAGCCGATCTTGACGACGAGGCGTCTGGCGGTTTTCAGGGTTGCCATGGTGTGGCTTCATCTTCGGCGGCTTTCCGGTTGCGCAGGCGGCCCATGTCGATCCGCTTGCGAAGCGCCCGCAGGACCTCTTGTACGCCGTCACCGGAAACGCCTGACATGGTGAGAACTTCACCGCCGACGGCCTTCACGAGGGCCTTGCGTTTCTTCGCCAGTTCCTTGGCATCAAGCGCATCGATCTTGTTCAGGACTGTGACGCGCGGTTTGTCGGCAAGGCCCGCGCCATAGGCCTCGATCTCGGTCACGATGGTCTGATAATCCGCCTTGATCTCATCGGACGTACCATCGACGAGGTGCAGGAGGACCGCGCAGCGTTCGACATGGCCCAGGAAGAGATCGCCAAGGCCCCTGCCCTCGGACGCGCCTTCGATAAGGCCCGGAATGTCGGCGATCACGAATTCAACCTCGTCGACCCCGACGACACCGAGGTTGGGCACAAGCGTGGTGAAGGGATAGTCAGCGATCTTGGGCCGGGCGTTCGACGTGGCAGCGAGGAAGGTGGACTTGCCGGCATTCGGCAGGCCCAGAAGGCCGACATCCGCGATCAGCTTCAGCCGCAGCCAAAGCATACGCTCGACGCCTTCCTGTCCGGGATTGGCGCGGCGCGGGGCCTGGTTACTGGCAGTCTTGAAATGCATGTTGCCGAAGCCGCCATTGCCGCCCTTGGCAAGCAGGATCTTCTGCCCAACCTCTGTCAGGTCGGCGATCACGGTCTCTTCGTCCTCGTCGAGGATTTCGGTACCGACGGGAACCCGCAGGATGACATCATCGCCATCCTTGCCGGTGCGCTGCTGGCCCATGCCGTGCTGGCCGCTCTTGGCATAGAAATGCTGCTGATAGCGGAAATCGATCAGCGTGTTGAGCCCGTCCACCGCCACGGCCCAGACATCGCCACCCCGACCGCCATCGCCACCGTTCGGGCCGCCAAATTCCACGAATTTCTCGCGCCGGAAGCTGATACAGCCCGCGCCGCCGCCGCCCGAGCGGATATAGACCTTGGCCAGATCGAGGAATTTCATTTGTGGCGCCTTTCAGCGGGTTCGCGACAGGCGATACATGATCACGGGGTCCGGCTCAAGCCGGTGGCTGGATTGCAGGTTCTGGCGATGGCTCTCGACGAAATTAAGCTTTTCCAGCACGCGGAGCGAGGCCGGATTGGCCGCATTCGCGCCGGCCGTCACGGCCTCCAGCCCGAAACGTTCGACGACATGTTCCAGAAAGCTCCGCATGGCCTCGGTCGCGTAACCCTTGCCCCAATGGGCCGGGTCGATGAAATACATTGTCGAGACCGGGTTGCCTCCGATCCCGACGACGCCGATCATTGGCCCGTCACGTTCGGCGATGGCGGCGCAGAACGGGATATCGCCGCGAAACTGGCGGATCCCGATCCAGTCCCTTGCGGCGTCGCGGCTGAGCGGATGCGGAATGCTGGTCATCATGTCGGCAATCTTTGCCTGTCCGGCGATGGCAAGGAACCGGTCGAGATCGCCGCGGGCGAAGGGCCGGATCACCAGCCGCTCCGTTTCGATGCGAAGCGGACGATCGGCGCGCCAGTGATCGAGGGTCAGCGTCACGCCCTGCAAAACGACTTCGCGCCCGAGCGGACGGGAAAAGGCCGGCTTTACATGACTTTCACGGAACCCGAGCTTGGTCAGCACCCTAGAGGATGCCGCATTGCCCGGAAGATAGCCGGACGTCACCGGCTCGTCGCTATGGGCGAAGTGGTCGGCCAACACGGCTTCCGCGGCCTCGGTCATAAGGCCCTGCCCCCAGAAGGGCTTACCCAGCCAGTAGCCGAGTTCGTCGGAGCCGCTGACGATTCCGGCGAAACACCCTTCGAACTCGATCGCAAGGCTGTCATCCGACGCCGGGTCGCCGACAAACCACGCGGCATCGGCGCGGCTATAGGGCCAGGGCGGCGTTGTCAGCCACCTGATCACGTCCCAGTCGGCGATCAGCCGCGCGATATCATCCACGTCCCGGCGGTGCAACGGGCGCAGTTTCAACCGCTTGGTCTGAAGCGCCCGGCCGGTCACGCGATCGACCCTAGGCGAGCTTCTTGATATAGGTCCAGGTTGGTATGGTTGTGTTGCGGGCCACAGAGAAGGCCTCGGCATCGCCAAGATATTCGAAACCGGCATTGGTCACGACCCGCGCCGAGGCGGGATTGTCCTGAAACACGGCGGCGAACAGCGTCTTGGCGTTCTGCGGATTGGCCGCGACCATCGCGCGGACAGCCTCTGACGCGAGACCGCTGTTCCAGAAGGTCGGCGCGATCCAGAAGCTGATCTCGGATTGGTTGCGGTCCATGCGCTGCAGCCAGACCACGCCAAGTACCTCGGCCAGCCCATGCATCGAGCCATCCATCACCCAGGCATCGTCGAGCCGATCAGCACTTTGCGCGCGGGCGATATAGCCCTCGGTCGAGCCGGGCGGCAGCGGGTGCGGAATGGTCTGCGTCGCCTCGGCAACCCGGCGGTCACCGGCATACATCGCCAGAAGCCCAGCGTCGGATTTCCGCAAGGGGCGCAGGATGAACCGTTCAGCCTCGATGACGGGTTGATTGGTGATCTGGTCGAGTAACATGCCTTCCCTCCTCTGAAGAGCACGAACCGCTATTATACATGGGAAACCGGCAAAAAGATGGCCAGCTTTTAACTCCTGCTGGTAACGCGATTATGAAAAGAAAAAGGGATCGGTACTGTCGCCGATCCCTCCCTAAGATACCGTTAAGGAACGCGGCTTATTCGGCGGCCTCCGCGACCGGGAGCACCGAAATGAATGTGCGTCCCTTGAGGCCCTTGTGGAAGGTCACGGCACCCTCGGTCACGGCGAAGATCGTGTGATCCTTGCCCATGCCGACGCCCTCACCCGGCCACCATTTGGTACCGCGCTGACGCACGATGATGTTGCCCGGAATGGCGGTCTCTCCGCCGTAGAGCTTGACGCCAAGGCGGCGACCGGCCGAGTCGCGCCCGTTACGGGATGAACCGCCTGCTTTCTTGTGTGCCATTGCTCGTTACTCCTTTTCAGCGGCCAGTTTCTTGGCCTGTGCAACCCAGTCCTCGCGCTCGATACGGCCCTTGAAGGACAGCTTCTCGTCCATCTCGGCGATATCGGCCTCGGACCAGCCTGCAATCTGCGCGAAGCTGGTGACACCGGCCTCAATCAATTTCTTCTCCAGCGCCGGGCCGACGCCGGACAGCTGTTTCAGATCGTCGGATCCGGCAGCCTCTTTCGGCGGGGCCTTGGGGGCCTGTGCCTTGGCTTCGGCCTTTTTGGGGGTTTCGGCCTTTTTGGCGGGCTTGGCGGCAGCGGTCGCGGATGCGGGGACCGAACCGGCCCCGATCGCAGACTTGACGCCCGACTTGTCGCCACCCTTCTCCAGGATGTCGGTGACCCGCAGCAACGTCAGCTGCTGGCGATGGCCCTTGGTGCGCTGCGAGCTGTGCTTGCGGCGGCGCTTGACAAAGTGGATGACCTTTTCGCCCTTGATCTGGTCGATCACCTCGGCCTGCACGGCAGCGCCGGCGACCAAGGGGGATCCGACGGTGGCACCCACCATCAGAATCTCGTTGAACTGGATTTTTTCGCCGGCATCAGCTGCAAGTTTCTCGACGCGGAGCATGTCCCCGCTCTGAACCTTGTATTGCTTGCCACCGGTCTTCATGACCGCAAACATGCGCAATTCCTTCATATTTTCGCGTCCTGCGGCCCCGGTTTCCCGGCGTTCCCGACCCTATGGTCGCCTCGAACAGCGCGCCTCTCTCGAAGCGACATTTCAATGGCCCGGCGGGTCTACACCCGTCCGAGATGCGCGGTTATGATGGAGTCGCGGTCGCAAGTCAAGAACCATGCCCGGAAATTCCAGGGCGATGAAACCTACAGATCCTCGCCCACCACGAATGTCGCCGCCGACCGGCCAAGCGCCCGGCTCACCTCGACAAACAACTGGTCGAAAGCAACGAAGAGCGCGCGGTTCAGCGCCTGCCCCTCGACCGTTTCCGACAGGGCGATATAGTCCTTCAGCTCGGCCTCGGTCAGCGGCTGGTAGGCCATGACAAGGAACCCATAGAGCCAGTCCCGCGTATCGGCGCGGATCACCTCTTCCTGGCTCCAGACATCTGTCAGGATCTGTTCTTCCGTCAGCGTCATGTCGAACGCGCCGCCATCCTGCAGCCCGGTATAGAAGGCGTAGTTCGAGTTCATCGCCCCGACCACGTTATATTCCAGCAGTTCGTTGGCCTCTACATATTCCGTGACGAGATCGAGCAGCGGATCGCCATAGGCAGTCAGTTCCGCCAGGCGGGCCTTGCTCGATTCTTCGACCGCCTTATCGAGAAGCGCCCGCCGCGCGCTGACCTCGAGCGACACGATCTTGCGCCCAGTCTCGCCTTCGAAGAAGGCGATCAACGGATCGAGATCGGTGTTCTTGAGTTCGGCGGAGAGACCTGTCCAGACGATCCGGGTCATCCAGCCGGTATCGTAGATCTTGTCGACCAGCTCCTGCCAATTGGAACCGCCCCGGCCAGGAAACATCTCCTCGGCAAGCTCGCCTCCATTGACCAGCCCTTCCTCACGCATCACCTCGATGATCTCGGGCAAGCCAAGCGCCCGGGCCAGGGGGTCGATTTCCTGGGGCACGGCCTGTGCCTGCACCTGTGCCTGCGCGGCAAGGCTTGCGGCCAGCCAGAAGAGAAATGGGATCAGGATTTGTCGCATGCCGCCCTCGCAGAGAAGTCTTACCTCAAACTATGCCCGATCGTGCCGGCTTCCAAGCCGATGTCGGAATACAATTGCCGGACCGGTGAAAGACCGCCGGCGAAGGAAACACTCCACCTGCGGACCATGCAGCGTGCATATTTCCTATTGTGCCCGGTCCGCGCATTTCCTAAATACGCCCACGGTTCGGCAAGAGCCCTTCGCGGAGAGGTGCCAGAGTGGTCGAATGGGGCGGTCTCGAAAACCGTTGAACCTTCACGGGTTCCCAGGGTTCGAATCCCTGTCTCTCCGCCATCATCCCGCAAATCCTGATTGCCGCCAAATCTTCAGACAAACAGGTAACTTTTGGGATGCCTAACCCGTACCACTTGGCATGAACCAAAATGACGGGGAAGTCACCTCCTGAGATGTCGGCGTCCAAAACCTGTTGTGGCCCGTCGAAAACTGGCGGGATTTGCAGGCGGGACCTTCTTCACGCCCTCCACTTCTGGACAACGTCTAGGAGCGCCTGCTTGTTTATCGGCTTGCTAAGAAAGTCGTCCATGCCGGCATTCAGGCAGCGCTCCCGGTCCTGTGGCAGGGCGTTGGCCGTCAGCGCGATGATCGGGCAGTAGCCTGCCGTCTGCTCGCCTTCGATCTTGCGGATCGCATGGGTCGCCTCCAGGCCGTCCATTTGCGGCATCGACATGTCCATCAGGATGAGATCGGGCCCGATCTCGGAATACTTGTTCAGGGCTTCGAGGCCGTTTTCGGCGAAGGTCAGGGCGACCGATGCGCTTTTCAGCATGGATTTCACGATCAGCTGGTTGGTCTTGTTGTCATCCGCAACCAGAATGCTGAGTTGCGCCGCGTTCGCCGTCGTCGTTGTTGCGGGCGACCCCTTTGCCGACCTGTCAGGGAGTTCCTGAAGCGAGTGTACTACCGCGGCCTTCAATTTTTCGGAGCGGACGGGCTTGAGCAGCACGCTGGAGAACCCGAGGTCCTTCTTGGTCGTGGCACTGACCGACTGATCGACGGACGACAGGATAACCAATGGCGTCTTCTGGTAGTCGGGACGCTTTCGGATCTCTTTCGCAAGTTCCAGGCCGTCCATCTGCGGCATCTGGAAATCGAGAATGATGAGGTCGATGGCCGCTTCCGAGTCGCGAGACGCCTCGAGCTGTGCGAGGGCCTCGGCCCCCGACGAGGCAAGCACTGGCCGTATCTTCCAGCTTGCCAGGCGCTCGGAGAGAATGGTCCTGTTCACGGCCAGATCGTCCACAACGAGGGCTCTCAAGCCCACCAGATCCACGTCCTGGTCCGGATCGCGAGGGGACTGGGCGGCACTCTTTGGAAGCGTGACCTCCACGGTAAAGACCGATCCCTGGCCGATTTCGGATTTTGCCGATATCTGACCGCCCATGAGGGCAACCAGCCTGGAAGAAATGGCAAGCCCAAGACCGGTTCCTTCAAACTTCCGGTTGGTGGCCCCGTCGACCTGCTCGAAGGCATTGAAGATCCGGTCGATCTGAATCGAAGGTATACCGACGCCTGTATCTATCACGTCGATCCGAAGCCCGTATCCATCCTCAATTTCCTGTCCAGTCACCTCGACATAGACATATCCGGTCAAGGTGAACTTCACCGCGTTGCCCACGAGGTTGGTGACGACCTGCCGCAGCCGGCCGACATCGCCCTCAAACATCGTCGGCAGGCTCGGATCATAGCCAAGCGTGACCTCGATGCCCTTTTCACTCGCCTGTGTGGAGACCAGGGTGACGATGTCTTCAAGCGCAGACTGCAGATCGAACGGCGCGATCTCCAGCTCCATCTTGCCGGCTTCGATCTTAGAGAAGTTCAGGATGTCATTGATGATGGCAAGAAGCGCGGTGCCGGATTTCGAGATGGTTTCGGCATACATCGTCTGTTCATCATCGAGATCGGTCTCCATGATCAGTTCGGCCATTCCGATCACGCCATTCATCGGGGTGCGGATCTCGTGGCTCATATTGGCAAGGAATTCGGATTTTGCGCGATTTGCCGTGTCGGCTTTCTGCCGGGCGATTTCGAGTGCCCGCTCGCGGTCATCCCGTTCGGCCAGCGTCTCGGCCAGCACGGTAACGGATTTGTCGAGCGCCTGGAACTCGCGGGACACGAAATTCGCGAGTGGTTCACCTTGATGATTAGAGCCCGAGATAACGGCCGACATCCTGTGATGGATGTTCCGCAGCGGCTGCATGGCGAGAAAGTTCATCTGCAGGAGGAAGATCACCGACAGAACAAGAACCGCTGCCGCGATGGTGATCTTCGCCTGTTTCACGTTTTCCTGGATCAGCGCCAGCCCCTCTGCCGTCGACCAATCCACCTCCATTACGCCGAAGGACTCGCCTTCAAGCAGGATATCCTGCGAAAAGCGCCGGACGGGCACCGCTTCGCTCCACCGGTCGGCGACAATGTGGGCAATTGCGTCGCCATCGACGCTGAGAATGGTGACCGCCAGAAGCTTAGGGTTCCGCGCGACAGCCTCCTCAAGCGTCGTTTCCAGAACCGGCGTGTCTTCGGTGATGATCGGTTCAAGCATCAGCCCGCTGAGAAGCGAAACCGTCAGTTTCGCCTGCTCCAGCAGTTCCTCGTTCATGCGGCTGGTTTCCGCGCGGCGCTCGAACTCCCCCAGCACGAATGTGACGAACAGGGCGGCAAACAGCATGGAAAGCGCGATCTGGGCGTTGATCCCGATGCGCGACATGCGCCTGCCGGCCCGCCGGTCAGAATTCGCGACTGTGGGCCATCGCCTTTCGGATGAAATCATAGTCAAGGTCGCTGCCTTCCAGGAAACCGTCTTCTACGAGACTCGAAGAGACCTCTCTGACCTCCGGTGAAAGCATGATCCGCCGGATCGCCGCTGATACTTTCGGGTCGAGATCGGATGCTGCGAGCCAGGGTTTGGTGACATTGTCGAATTCGAAGAGAACCTTGATCGGCACGCCGTTCTTCACCAGTTTCTTGAACGTGCCTTCCTTCAACGCGCCTGCCGTGAACTTCCTTGCGCCGACGGCCGTGCCGACAACGTCGTGACGTCCCAGATATTCGAAGCCGCTCAGATCGGCGCTGTTGATGCCGGCATCAAGTAGATGGCTCTGGGCGAGGAAGCGGCCGATGGTCGACAGTTCGTCTCCGAAAGCGAAACTCTCATGCTTGAGGTCAGCCAGCGATTTCGCCTCGCAGTCCACATGCACCGCGATCACACCCTTGAACGTCTTCGAGCCCTCGTTGGCCTCCATCGCGATGATCTGGATGCCCGGATTGCGCTCCCTCACCGTCACGTAAGAAGCGGGGCCGAACCGCGCGAAATCAACGTCGCCGTCAGCCAGATGCCCGATACCGGTATCGTAGTCCTTGGCGATCTTCATGCGGATCTTGACCGGCTCGCCAAGCTCTACTGTCAGTTGTTCAGAAAGGTAATTCAGGAACGGCTTGTATTGCCTGACGGTCTCGGTCGGCTTGTCCGCCGCGTAGGTCCCGAAGACCAGGTTGATGTCGGCAAGCGCCGGCAACGGCAAACACAGCGCCAATGCCGCGAGGCACAAGCGCAGCCTGCCCCGGGCGGTACGAGCCGCGGCCTCCATCAGCATGGGTAACTGCATAATTCCATGACGTCGCCGCCGTAGTCTGATCATGGCCGATATCCTTCCTTGTCCGGTTGCCGCGTGTCCCCGACGCGAACGATGCGGGCAACCTTTGCACCCTGATAAGAAGAATTCGTTAATGCCTGCCAGCCCCGATATCGGCAGGTCCACCTTCCCCGACATTTCGAGCCAATATCGTTAACCAATTGCTTCTAAATATATTTATTAACTGAATATTAACGACGATAGTGCGCCACTAGGGAACTGCAGCCGGCAGGGAAACAGGGGGACACATCATGCGGACACTCTCCAAGTCACGGAGCGCCATTCGGGCGTGGACGGCGTTCGTATCCGCTGCCCCGGCCTGTCTTGTACCTTCGGTCGCCTTGGCAATCCCCTCGCCCGAGCTGGTGCTCGGATCGGTTTCCTCGCTGTCGCAGGTCTTCGCGGTCGGTGTCGCGGCGGTCACCGGAGCGGGTGCACTGGTGGCCCGGCGTCTGGGTGTCGCCCCCCGCGTGGGCACCGGGGCGCGGGTTCCAACCCGGCTGATCCTCGCGCTTGTCCTGACGGCCTTGGCCCTCGGCGCGCTCAACCTCTGGCAGTACCGGATGCAGAGTGCGCGTGAGCTTGCCCGCCTTCAGGCCACGCTTGTCAGACCAGCGCAGTTTGCCGGAACCGAGATCAAGGATGATGCGCTGGTCGAGACGAGCTTTGCGAAGCAATCGGAAAGCCCTCTGGCCCTGACCACTGCAGAGGCCGAGCGGCTCTTGCAGGGCGAGGCCGACGGAGCCCCCACGCTCTTCTTCGATATCCGCGAGACCGCGGAATACGCGATGGGCACCCTGCCCGGCGCACAGCATGTCCGCTACCCCGATTTCGAGCGCTCCGAGATTCCGGCCAATGACAAGCCGGTCGTCCTGTTCTGCCATAACGGCAACCGCAGCAGCGAAACCTGTGCCGCGCTCGCGGCACGTGGCGTGGATTGCCGATTCATCAGCGGCGGGATCGAGAAATGGATTGTCGAGGGGCGAACCTTCAGCGACAAGAAAGTCAGATCCCTGTCGGACCTGCGCGCGATACCGGCCTATGAGAACAAGGAAACGCTACTTGGCACCGACGCTTTCCAAAAGCTGTTGACAAGCGAGAATGCCCAGATCGTCGACACGAGATATCCCGGTGACTATGCGGCCGCTCACCTGCCCGGCGCCATAAACATCCCCCTCCGCGCCCTGCCGAGCGACGAGTTGAAACGCCGGATCTCGGGCCTTGGTGATGCACCGGTCGTCGCCGCCTGCTACGACCGCCGCAGCTGCTTCATGTCGCAGGTTCTGGGACTGGAGCTGACTCAGGCTGGGCTCGATTTCCGCGGGCGCTACACGACCCCTTGGGAATATTTCGTGCCCCCTGAGTCGAAGCCGCATGTGCAGGCCTGGCTGGCAGATCAGGAGATGACCCTTTGGTCGCGTGCAGTTTCCGGGCTGGCGGGCCTCCTGGCCATGATCGGTGAGAAGAGCCATTTCCTGGTCGGCCTCGTGGCCCTTTCGCTGGTCTCGCGCCTGCTCGTTCTGCCGATCGCCCTGAAATCCGAGCGCGACCAGATCGTGAGCACCAGATTTGCGGGCGAGTTGAAGGCGGTTAAGGCAAAGCTCACGGGCGATCCCGCCCGCAAGGCCCGCGCGGTCCGGCAGTTCCATGCCGACAAGGGCCTCACCCCAATGCGCAACCTGATCGCGCTGCTCTTCCTGCCCGTCATGATGCTCGGGCTCGGCGCCGTCGAACAGGCGGCCGCATCGACCTCTGTCTCATTCATTTGGGTCGGGAACATCGGTCTGCCCGATCAGACCTATATCCTTCCGGTTATCTCCGCGCTGCTGGCAGGGATCTACCTGCACTGGGCCGTCGCGAAAGCCCGGCGTCAGGCGGCGCTCTGGTGGGCGATCGGCGCGCCGGTGATGTTCGGCCTTGTCTTCCAGCTTAGTGCGGCGGGCAATATCTACCTGTGCTGCAGCCTGCTATTGCTGCTGGTCCAGCGGGCCTATGTCGTGGGACTGCTCGGGCAGGCGGCAGACGCCCTCGGGCGCACGGCGGGACGGTGGCAGCGGCGGGGCTATCCCGAGGGCGTCTTCCCGCTTGGCGACACCGATTCGCTGCGGGACAGTGGCAACAAGTCTTATCGTCTGTCGGTTCTCCGGAATGCCGGACTTCCGGTGCCTGACGGTCTGGTGTTGGGCCATGCAGCGATCGAGACCTATCGGCGCATGACAGATGCTGAAAAGGACGCCTTTTCCCGCATCGTCTGGAACAAGGCTGGCCGGGTTCCCTGTGCGATCCGCAGCTCCGCCTCGAACGAGGACGGTGCAGTTCAGAGCTTTGCCGGTGTGTTCGAAAGCGTTCTCGACGTCGAAGAGACGGGGATCCGCCGGGGTCTCGACGCCGTCGTTGCCTCGTTCTCCTCGGCCCGCGCGGCAACCTACTGCGCTGACGACGAGACCGGCTGCCCCGGCAATATCCTTGTACAACGGATGGTCGACTCCGACTATGCCGGGGTGCTCTTTACCGAGGATCCGACCGCACCGGGCCTGATGATGGTCGAACTCGTCGCCGGTTGCGGCGACGATCTGGTCTCTGGCCGGGCGACACCGCAAAGCCTGCGCTACGGCCGATACACGCGGATGCCCGCAAATGACGAACAACCGCCGATCGACCTCGCGCCGCTGCTCGACCTCGGGCGGAAGATCGAGGCGATCTTTGGTTCACCACAGGATATCGAATGGGCCTATGCCGACGGTTCCTTCCAGATCGTGCAGAGCCGCGACATCACCACCCGAGCGGCCGGCACCGCTGCAGAGAGGGCGCGTATCGAGGAATGGCGCCGGATCCTGAGCGACTACAGCCATGCCGCGCCTGACCAGGCGATCCTGGTCCAGGACGAAATGTCAGAAGTGCTGCCGCGCCCTACCCCGCTGTCTTTCTCGCTGATGGCGTCGATCTGGTCGCCGGGCGGAAGCGTCGATCTTGCCTGCCGCCAGTTGGGCGTGCGCTACGATCTGCCCGAAGGACGGCCGGGGCATCTGGTCAGCCTCTTTGGCCGCACCTATGTCGATTGCGAACTGAAGGCGCGCATGACACTGCGCCTCAGCGCCGCCCGAGCAAGGAAGCTGCGGAAGCAGGCGGTGCCGATGATTTCGCATTTCCGCGAACAGGTGATGCCGGCGCTGGAAGAAGATCTCGCGCTGTGGCGGGCGATTGATTTTGCGGCGCTGCCCGAAAGGAAGATCGTCGACAGCATCGACAAGCTGCAGAAAAAGCTTGTCGGAGAGATCTATGTCGAGGCCGAGAAGATCAACATTCTTGCCGGTTTCGCGATGACCGAGGCGGAAGCCTTCTGCCGAGAAAACGAGGCGGCCCGGCACCGTCTGATGCATCCGGTTCTGCGCCATGCGCCGGTGAACCTGATCGATTCCTGCGCCCTGCTTACTGGGGGAGCGCAAAAGGCCCGGCTGATGTCGCTCATGGGTCACCGGGCAGTATTCGATTACGACCTGAGGACGCCGCGATACAGCGAAGCGCCAGAACTGCTCTGGCCCCTGTTGAAATGCGCGTCACTGGCACCGGCCAATTCGCCTGACACGCGGGCGCTCGATCTCGATGGCGATCCCGTCGATCTGGCGATCGAGTTTCAGGACCTAAAGGAACAGGCCAAGCACGAGGCGCTGAAGATCGTCGCCGAAATCAGGCGCGCGGTGCTGGCCCTTGCGGCAAAGACCGGCCTTGGCAACCTGATCTTCCAGCTGGATTTCGACGAACTACTGGAGGTCCAAAACCTCGAATTGGAACGCGTCACGGAAATTGCCGCTGCGCGCAAGTCGACTGCCGAGCAGCTTGGCAAGTCGGCGCCAAAGCAGGTCTCTCTGACTTTGCGGGAGTGCGAGATCCTGTCGCTGAGCGCGCCCGACAGGGCTCGGGCCGAGGATCTCGGATCCGCCGGAACCTGCGTGTCGGGCAGCACCGATGTCGCCGGCAGGGTTTTCATCGTCGATGACGAAACCGCGCTGGAATCGAGCGCTTTTGCCGAGTTCAGGGATGGCGATATTCTTGTCTGCCGCATGGTCAGCCCGGCCTGGCTGCCCTACGTCCTGCGCGCCGGAGCGGTCCTGTGCGAAGTCGGCGGCTGGCTGAGCCACATGGCGATCGTCGCCCGGGAAAAGGACATCCTGATGCTTGTCGGGTGCAAAGGGCTGGACAGGCTCGAGGACGGCACCCAGATCGACGTCAGGATCGACGGGACCTTCGAGGCGGTGCTGGCAGCCGATGCCGACCGGCGTCAGACGGCCTGACGCCGGACCGATTCGCGTCACCGGACCAGCCCAACCGTTCATCGAACCAAGCCGTTCTTGAGGGCAGGTTCCGCAGGTGGCGAGTGTCAGCTGACTTTCTGCGCCTGCCCGTTGGCGTCGAAGTAATGGACCCGGCTATCGAGAAAGCTCAACTCGGCCTTGTCGCCGGGCACGAGATCGGTGTCCCCCATTATCCGCACGGTCACTTGCCCCGCATCGGCACAGTCCATGACTACGAACGTGTCAGCGCCAAGATACTCCAGCACGTCAACAGTTCCTTTGACATGGCCCGCGCCCGCATCGGCGAGCGAGATATGTTCGGGGCGGATCCCGACATGCGCCGCGTCCTTCGGCATACCCGGCAGTTTCAAGGCGTTAGCGCCGATCAGGTTCATGCGCGGAGAACCGATGAACTGCGCCACGAATAGGTTGGCTGGGTTTTCGTAGAGGTCTCGCGGAGTTCCGATCTGGGCCACCTTGCCGGCCTCGAGCACGACGATCCGATCGGCCAGAGTCATTGCTTCGACCTGGTCATGGGTGACATAGACCATCGTCGATTTGAGAGACTGGTGCAGCTTGGCAATCTCGTAGCGCATCTCGACGCGCAGGGCGGCGTCGAGGTTGGAGAGCGGCTCGTCGAACAGGAAGGCGGTCGGATCGCGGACGATCGAGCGGCCGATCGCCACCCGCTGCCGCTGACCGCCCGACAGATCCTTGGGCCGACGGTCGAGATAAGCGTCGAGCTTCAGGACCCGGGCAGCTTCATCGACCTTGGCGCCGATCTCGGCGGCGGGCAGGCCCGCGGCCTTCAGCGGAAAGCCGACATTGTCGCGTACCGACATATGCGGATAAAGCGCATAGGACTGGAACACCATCGCGAGGCCACGCTTCGAGGGCGGTTCGGCTGTTGCGTCGCGGCCGGCAATGATGATCTGTCCGCGGCTGGTCTCTTCAAGCCCCGCGATCATCCGCAGAAGCGTGGACTTGCCGCAACCCGAAGGCCCGACGAAAATGATGAACTCACCTTCCTCGATATCGAGGTCCACCCCCTTGATGACCTGAACCTCGCCGAACCACTTTTCGACTGCTTTCAACGTGATAGATGACATCAGTTGCCTCCGTTAGCAGCGGCGATCTTTGGGTCTTGGCTAACCCAGGTCAGCCAGATGGCCGCGGTCCAGGTGAAGTTGTCGCCGCCGCAGGGGGTAGCGTCGAGCGGATCGAAATACTCGAAGAACCCGTGCTTGTGGATCAGGTCGGAGGTCTCCTTGCGCAGCCGTTCGGCCAGATCGTGGCGGCCCGCGTCAATCAAACCGATGGCGATCAGCGAATTGACCACCGGCCAGGTCGGTCCGCGCCAGTATTTGCGCGGATTGAACGACGCGGCTTCAGGGTCGGCCGAAGGGATGCCGTACTTAACCTTGTCCCAAGCGCGCATCAGATGCGCATCGAGCTTGTCGTTTCCGGCGCCGGCCAGATAGGCCAGAAAGGCGCCCGAGCCAAGAATGCCGGCGAATTTCCCGGTGCGGAGATCGCGGGCGTCATAAGCGCCGAGATCATCGTTCCAGATCTTCGGCAGGGCGGTGCGCAGGGACTTGGCCCAGCCTTCGATCTCGGAAACGTCCTCGCCAAGGGCGCGGCCGATTTCGGCCAGATCCTCGTGGGCGCGCAGCAGGATGAAGGTAATCCCCGGATCGGCCATCAGGAACGGGCCATCGGCGACGATCTTGGCGTCGTCCCAGCCGACGCCCCGCCCGAACTCGACCATCGCGATATAGCGGTCGTAATCTTCCTTGGTGGGGCGCATCTCTGGGTTTACGTGACCCGTGTCGCGCCGCGTGTAGGGCCCGACCTTTGAACCATCGACGCCGGACATGCCGACATCCCAGTCCGGGCAATTGTCGCGGCCGCTTTCCCAGGGATGGATGATCGCGGCTGGTCCGTGGGTGCAGCGACTCTCGTGCCACCAGCGGTGCCACTTGACGAACTTCGGATAGAGAGCCTGGATCCGGGCACGTCCGGCTTCGGGGTCATTCTCCCAGATCCGCCGCGCGAGGATCGCGGTCACCGGGGGCTGGGTGATTCCGGATGTCGCCGGGGTCTGCCCGGTATTCCAGACATCAGGACCGGGGAAGTAGCCCGGCGACGGCTTGTGGAAAATGATATGCGGCACCATGCCGCTTTCCCACTGGCTGGCCATCAGCGTGTCCAACTCGTCCCAGGCGCGCGGCTTGTCGAAGGTCGAAAAGCCCCAGGCGGCAAAGACCGAGTCCCAGTTCCACTGATAAGGATAAAGGCCGTAGGTCGGCAGCGTATATCCGCCCTGGTCGTTCTTGCGGAGTATGTCGCGTGCTTGTTGATCGAGATCTGTCATCAGCCTTTAACCGACCCGGCGGTCAGCCCTTTCGTCATGAAGCGTTCCAGCCCGAGGAAGATGACCATGATCGGCACGGTGGCGATCACGGAGCCTGCCATCAGGTGTTGACGCGGGATTTCAGAAGAGTTGAGCGAGGCGATGCCCCGCGTCAGCGTGAACTTTGAGGGGTCGTCGAGCAGCATGAAGGCCAGCAGGAATTCGTTCCAGGCGATCATGAAGACATAGAGAGACACCGAGGCCATTGCGGGCAGCGACAGCGGCAGAGTGATCTTCCAGATCACCTTGAGCCGTGAAAGGCCGTCCATCAGCCCGGCCTCCTCAACCTCGGACGGCAAGCCGCGGAAATAGCCCTGCAGCATGTAAAGTGCGACCGGGATTGTTGTGACCGGATAGATCATGATGATGCCGCTCAGCGTGTTGCGCAGCCCGGTCATCGAGTAAGCGATGTAGATCGGCAGAGCGAGAACGATCATCGGCACCATGTAGATCAGGAGGATCGACCGCGAGAACGCCGCCCGACCGGAAAACCGCAGGCGCGCGACGGCATAGGCCCCGGGCACTGCGAATAGCAGTGTGATCAAGACAGTCAGGACCGAGATCAGGAAGGAATTCAGCAAGTACGTGCCGAAATTGAACTGGGTGAACAGCTCGTCATAAGACCGGAACAGCTCGGCGCCCTTGGACAGATCGATGGTGAAATCGAGCGGGTTCTGGATCAGCTCCGACTGGTTCTTCAGGCTGGTCAGGACCATCACGTAGAACGGGATCAGGACGATGGCCGAGAAGAAGATATAGCCGAAGCCGGTAAGAAACTTGATCACCGCGGCTTCGAAGATGTGCCGGTTGTTGGCGCCAATATGCACGTCGTCCAGCATGATCCAGAGGCCGAGGGCCACAAAACCCGCGGTCGCGACCGACCCCAGCAGCGCCGGAAACAGCGCCACGGTGCTGCCGATGGTCATCGGGCCGAAACCAAGAAGGCCGATGGCCGAGATCAGAACGGCCGCCGCGACCGGTTTCCAGGTCGATCCGGGCAGGCAGGCAAAGCCCGCCGCCGCACCCCAGACCACGGAACCCAGCAGACTGGGTCGGAAGGCGTCACCGGTCGCGAAACTCATCGCGATGGCGACGGTCGTGGCGATGATAAAGGTCCATAGCACACCGATGACCGGTGCCGAGACATATCCCATGCGTGCAAAATTCATCATCTAGAGGCCCTCCTCTTGGCTCATGAAGCGGAAGAAGAACACCGAGAACAGGATGAGGCAGGCGAAGATGACCACCGCCACCGCCGCCCCAGCCCCGATATTGGAGATCGCAAAAGCCTGTTCATAGACGTTTACGGTCAGCGTCCGGGTGCCGGCATTGCCGCCTGTCAGCAGGAAGATGTCGTCGAATTTGTTGAAAGTCCAGATGAAGCGCAAGAGGAACAGGACCGACAGGATCCCCAGAAGCTGCGGCACCGAAAGATACCAGAACTGCTGGAACGGCGAGGCGCCATCCATGTCCGCGGCCTCGTACATGTCGCTGTCAATCGACTGCATCCGCGCGAGGATGAACAGGAACGAGAGCGGGAAATAGCGCCAGATCTCGAACACCGTGACCATGATCAGGGCAAGCGGACGCTGGCCGAAGAAGTTGATCGACTGCTGGGTCACGCCCATCTGGATCAAGAGGGCATTGGCGCTGCCGGAAAACGGATCAAAGAGCAGGATCCAGGCAAAGGCAACGGCGATGATCGGCGAGACATAGGGAAAGAGGTAAAGCCCGCGCAGGATGCCCTGGCCCCTGAAGGATTTGTTGAGCAGCAGGGCCGCGAAGAGCCCGAAGAGCAATGCGCCCACGGTGCCGAAGACGGTATAGAAGAGTGTGGTCCACAGGACCGCCCAGAACTCCTTTCCGTCAAAGACCCGGGCAAAGTTGTCAAGCGTGAAGTTGGCGTTGGCCAGCACGTTCGAGGCCGTTCCTGAAACCGCCGCCTCGCTGTCCTGAGGCCGCGTACCGCCGTCCAGATATGCCTGGCCGACCGTTACCGGCAGGGTCAACTCCTCGCGAAATCCGCCTTCCCAGTCGCCGAGATCACATGACAGGGCCTGCCCGTCGAGCGTGCAGCGCGGATCGAGGGTGGTGACCGTCAGGCCATCTGGAACAGTGTCCTCAAAGGTAACGTTGCGGATCGGCTTGTCCTGCGACGAGTTTCGCAGGCGATAGCGGATGGTCGCCTCGCCCCCGACCGCCTCGGCATCCCCGCGCAGATCCTCGCGCAGCACCACTTCGGGTGGCCGAAGGTCGGCCAGCGATACCGGCTTGAAACTGATCCAGAAGATCGCGAGCAGGGGCAGAATCACGACCATGGCCACGGCAATGATCGTCGGCATCAACAGGCCCCATGCCAGCCGCGCCTCAAGGCGCGCCAAGGGTCCCCTGCCTTTGGGAGGAACTGCGTCGGTCATGACAATCCAGGCTCCGGTAGGAATGCAATTGGACGGGGCGGCTGCGCGCCGCCCCGCTTTGAAGAGGGCCGCTTACTCGATTGCAGCGATCGCTTCATTCAGCGCGGCAACAGTGGCGGCAGCGTCGCGTGCACCGTCAATGTATTCGCGCACCAGGCGATTGAAGACCTGGCTGTTTACGATCTTCGATGCAGTCGCCAATTGGCCGTCGGCCACGCCCCAGCGCTGCGCCACATCAAGCCCGCCGACGATCTCGTCAATCATCGCCTGGTCATAGAGGTCGGCCATCGGCGCTTTGCGGTCCACGCCGACCTCGAGACTGGCCCAGAGCTCGGAGAACTTGGCAGGCTCCTCGACGGTGCCGCGACGCACCGGGAATTTGCCCTCAGGCGCAATCGAAAGCGTCTGACCATAGCCCTCGTTCATGGAATATTCGACAAACTCCATGGCCGCGTCGGTTTGCGCATCAGACGTGACGCCGAAGTAGCGGATATCACCCCAAGCAGCGCCGCCCGGATTAGACGGCCCCGAGAAGTTGGTCACGATGCCGGTCGCTGCCGCCAGATCGCGACTTTGCGGATCATCGTTGATCGTCGGTGGGTTACTGTCACGCAGGCCGGCCAGTTCGTCGAGGATGAAGGGCGACCAGATGATCATCGCCGCATTGCCCGAGAAGTAGAGCGCGCGAGCTTGGTCCCAGTAGAGCTCTCCCGGGGGCGAGGCTTCTGCAAGCGCCTTGTAGAAATCCAGAACCTCGATCGTCGCGGCCTCATCCAGCGGCTGAATGCCATCCGGGCCGACCGGGGAAACGCCGTTGGCAAGGAACACATGCTCCAGCACCTGGCTCATGAAGGGCTCGTCGACCTTGGTCGCCGCGACGAAACCGTACATCTCCGGTGGATTGTGCAGTTTCTCGATCGCGGCCAGAACGTTGGCATAGGTTGTCGGCGGCTCCAGCCCCGCTTCGCTGAACTTGTCAGCGCGGTAGATGATCATTTGCGTCCAGCCATCGACCGGAACCGAGGCATAGCCATCGGGAGTCGCCGCCATGGCAAGGGCGCCGGGCGCGAAAGTGTCGGCACCGAGGTTCTCGATCAGGTCGGTCGCTGCATCACCGTCGAGGATGCCGGCCTCCACCCAAGGCAGGGCATATTGAAGCGGATGATAGATCAAGTCCGGCAAGTCGCCTGCGGCATAGGCTGCGGTAGAGCGCGTTCCCAGATCTCCTTCCGAAACCGGAATGACCTCGACCGTATGACCGGTAGCGGCGGCGAAGTCGGCAGCCATCTGTTCCTGGCGGGCCAGGCGTTCGGGTTGCTCTTCGGTCGTCCAGAAGCGCAGGTCATCGGCGCTCACCGCCAGCGATGACAGCAAAAGTGCGGTCGCCGCACCCGAAAGCATCTTGGATTTGGTCGTCAGATTCATACTTTTTCCTCCCGTTGAATCCTGGTTGTTCGTCTCAGAGTGTTCGCGCAACCTGCTCTGCCAGTTGCGCGGACGTTCGGTTGGGCCGTCCTGCGGACCCTCGGTCCCGGAACGTGGCGGGAACCAGTTCGCGCAGCGTTTCGAGATCCTCGCCGCCGATTCTGCGGATCAAGAGGGCGCTCAGCCTGCGGCCCGAGGCCGTGTGATCCACTGCGAAAGTCGTTAACTGCGGTTTCAGGTGGGTGCCCTCCTGGATGCCATCATAGCCGACGACCGACAGGTCGGAGCCGATCGAAAGTTGCAGCTCCGCTGCCGTACGGTAGACACCGAGGGCCGCCATGTCCACGCCGCAGACAATGGCGGTCGGAGGGCTGGCCGTCGTCATGATCGCCCGGCTCGCGACTGCCCCGGCCTCGGCCGTCACCGCATCCAGCCGCAAATGCGCGGGGTCGGGCACCAGTCCGATCTCGGCCATGCCGTCCAGAAAACCCTGCAGGCGCAGCGGCCCGTAATTGTAATGCATGCCGCCATTGATGAAGCCGATCTTGCGATGGCCGAGCTGTGCAAGGTGGCGCACCGCGTCTCGCATGGCGTCCTCGCCCAGCACGTCATGCCACGCGCAGCCGACCGGATCGGGGCTGCGTCCGAACAGCACGAACGGGACATCAGCCTCGCGAAGTAGCGCGATGCGGGGATCGTTAAGCATGGTCCGGGCCAGAATGAACCCGTCTGCCTTGCGGTCTCGGATCATCGTCCGGATGGTTTCGATCGTGGCCTCCGGGCTGTCGGCCGATGCGATCGTCAGGGTCCAGCCCTCGGCGCTGGCGCCCTGCGAAATGCCGGCAAGGAACTCTGCCAGAAACGGCCGATAGGCGTCGTGGTCGGCCTGCTGGATGACAAGACCCAGCGACCTCGAGCGGCCGGTGCGGATCGCCTGCGCCGAACTCAGCGGGCGGTAACCCATCTGTTCGGACATGCGGCGGACACGCAACCGGGTGCTTTCGGAAATATCCGAGTAGTTGTTCAGAGCGCGCGACACGGTAGACTTGGTCAGCCCGAGCGCCTCGGAAACATCGGAAATTGTCACCCTCAAGTGAACGCTCGCTTCATGCTTCTGGTCCGTTCGATTGATCATTTTAGCCCTTCACGAATCAAACTGACTACCGAAACCGGTTTCGGCAAGAAGTTTCGCCGGAGGAATTTTTCCAGTGCTATCTTCACGTTAGACCGGTGCGACCGGATTCTTCAAATTTGGATAAGAGGCCAGGTCGGGTTGACTGTCGGGGTTGGTAGCATCCGCCAGGTCTGAGACGAGGATCGGTACAGGCCGGATCCGGCCGCGAAACTTGCTGGCGTAACGCGACAGTGGCGCGGCTCGAGTTATCGCCTTGCGCGCTGGTGAAAGCCGGTTGCCGCTCACTGCCCCGGTATTGTCACGGGGGTCGTTCAGGGCGGATTGGCTGTTGGAATTCCAACCCTCAGGCGTCTCGCTTCATGATCCATTCGACTTCGGGGGCGGGGACGAAGCGCCAATTGCGGCGGGGGCCGGCCATGACGTTGAGGTAGTACATCTCGAAGCCGTAGGGCGCGCCACAGGGATGGTGGCCGCGGGGGACGAGGACGACGTCGCCGTCCTTGACCGCCATGGTCTCGTCCAGGCCGCCGTCATCGGTATAGACGCGCTGGATGCCGAAGCCCGAGGAGGGGTTCAGGCGGTGGTAGTAGGTTTCCTCGAGATAGGTGATGCGCGGATAGTCGTCCTCGTCGTGGCGGTGGCTGGGATAAGAGGACCAGTGGCCGGCCGGCGTGAAGACTTCGGTCACCAGCAGGCTGTCGGCGCAATCCTCGTTCTCCATGGCAATATTGTTGATGTGGCGGGTGTTGGTGCCCGTGCCGCGTGCCGTGAGGCTGATCCCGTCCGGTCCGATCCGCCGCGGCCCGTGCCCGCCCCTTCCGGGCGCCGAGCAGACCGCGAGCACGCAGTCGGTTGTCGCCTCCGCCTGCCAGTCGCTGCCGCCCGGCAAATAGAGGCAATGCGGCGGCGTCTTTTCAAACACATCCATCCGGTCGCCCAGCACGCCCCAGTCCTGCCCCGCCCCTTGGATCCGCGCCTTGCCTTCGACCATGACGAGGATCACCTCGCGGTTGCCGGTCGCCTCGGCGGCCCTGTCGCCCGCGCGCAGCCGGTAGAGCGAAAAACCGACATAGCGCCAGCCCGCCGACTGCGGCGTAATCTGGTGCACCTTGCCACGGGAACCGAAGGGCTTTCTGAGGAGATCCGGCACTGATCTTTCCTTCCGCGTCAGGGCTTGCGGCGCTTGGTCTGCGCGTCGAGAGCGGCGCAGAACTGCGCCGGGCTCATGCCCTCGGCCAGCGCCCGGTGGACGAGGGCGGCCTGGGTTTCGGGAACTAGACCGCCGATCGGCGGGTCGCTGTCGAGGTTGGTCGGAAAGGAGTAGCCCTCGGCGCACGCGGCGATCGCGGCGGCGGTCTGGCGGCCGTCGAGCGCGCCGCTTGCCTGCAGCGCCTGCAAGACCGGATAGAGTCTGCGGCACATGCCGTCGCGGTCGACCGCTTCTGTCGCCCGGCCGAGGGCCGAGGAAATCTGCAACAGGTTGGCCATGCGCTGAATGTCGGCGCTGCGGTTCTCGCCGGCGGCATGAAACAGCGCCGGACTGAAGAACACCGCGTCGCCCTTGGCCAGCGGCAGCTGGATGCAGCGCTCCTCGAACAGGCTGGCGAAGTCGGCGTGGCGATAGGCAAGGTAGCCGGGCCGAAACAGTTGCGAGAATGGCAAGAGCTTCGTCGGCCCGCTTTCGACCGGCATGTCGCAATGCGCGACCGCCCCCTGCAGGGTCATCACCGGCGACAGGTCGTGGACATGCGCCGGGAAGCGCAGGGCCATATCCTCGCTCTGAAAGCCCAAATGGTAGTCCCGGTGTGCGGTCTGGGCCTTGCCGCCGGGGCGGACGAGATTTATTTGCGCCGTCATCTGGTAGCCCGGTCCGAGCCAGGCCTCGCAGACCGCGGCGATCGCGTCATTGCCGAAATAGAGGGCGAAGGTCTCGGGATCACGGTCGCAGAGCTTCTGCAGCGCGTTCCAAATCCGGTCATTCGCACCGGCCGCGGCGAAGTGATCCGCCCCGCCGCCGCGTTCGCGCTCGGCCTCGATGATCGCATCATAAACCCGTGTCGCGGCGTCGATCGACGCGGTATCTGCATAGGCCCCGCGCAGGACCAGGACTCCCGAGGACTGCCCCAGAACCGTGGCCCATTCGCCCAGCAAGGCCTGCCGCGCCGCCGGATCGGCCTGCGTTCGGCCAAGCCCGGCGATATCGTAGATCGGCACGTTCTTCTCGATCGCCGAGGCCCGCGGCACCGCAGACGCGGCAAGCTTCCGGTCGATCAGCCGGGTGAAGGCGTCGAGATCGCAATCGGACGGCTCGAAATAGACCTGGTCCTTCATTCCTTGTCCTCCTCCGGCTGCGGTGTCCATGTCACGAAGAACTCGTAGGCGCACCAGCCGGCCACGCCGCCGAACAGGATCGCCCAGCCGACGCTCCCGGTCACAAGTTCGAAGAGCGCCCAGCCCCCGGCCAAGCCGACTGTCGCGGCCCGCCGCCAGAGCGGGTTGAAGAATGGATGCCGGACGTCGATCAGTTTCATGGTTCAGCCTTCGATGCCCAGTCCCGACCTGCCGCAGATGGTCAGGATATGCTCGTAACCGATCTTCGCATAGTCGTAGGGCGGCGCCTTGGCGGGGTCCTGTTCGGCCTCGACCACGATCCAGCCGGAATAGTCCATCGCCTTCAGCCGGTCGGTCACGGCCTGGAAATCGATGCAGCCCTCCGGATCGCCCGGCACGGTGAAGGCCCCGCCCGCCACCGCGTCGAGGAAACTGCCATCCTCCGCCCGGATCCGGTCGATCACCGGCTGGCGCACATCCTTGAAATGCACGTGGTGCACCCGGTCGCCCCACCTGTCGAGAACCGCCAGCGGACCGGCGCCGGCGAAATGCAGATGGCCGGTATCGTAAAGCAGCGTCAGCGCCGGGTCCGAGCCCTGCATCAGCCAGTCGATATCCTCGGCATCCTCGATCATCGAGCCCATATGGTGGTGATAGCTGAGCACCACGCCCTGGTCCGTGGACCATCTTGCCAGTTCCGACAGCTTCGCGGCATAGGCCGTGACCGCGTCGCGGCCGAGCCTGGGGCGCTGGCTGACCGGCGTGGCGATCTGGCCCTGCACGGTGTTGGAACATTCGGCATAGACGATGCAGGGCGCGCCGAGGGCGGCGAACTGCGCGACCTGGCCGCGGATCGCCTCGCGTTCGGTCGCGACATCGTTGACCATCAGGTTGCCCGAACACCAGCCGCCGCAAAGTGCCACGCCATAGCGGTCGAGATAGGCGCGCAGACCTTCGGTATCGGCCGGCATGCGGCGGCCGCGCTCGACGCCCTGATAGCCGATGCGGGCCGCATCCTGCATCGCGCCCTCGGTCGTGTAGGCGGCGGTCAGCTCGGGCAGGTCGTCATTCTGCCAGGCGATCAGGGAAATGCCGATCCTGACGGCCATCAGTCGGCTCTCTGCATCTTCTTGGCCTCGACAAGGCGCTTGCGGGCCGCGTTGACCTCCGAGCGACTGCTGACTTCGGGCACGCCGACTTCCCACCAGGTGCCGCCATGTTCCGTGCTGGGATAGGGGTCGGTGTCGATCACGATCACATAGGGCCCCGTGATGCCGTCGCGTCTTGCCAGCGCCGCTTCAAGTTCGGCGATCGAGCCGACCTTGACCGAGGTCGCCCCCATCGCGGCGGCATGGGCGGCGAAGTCGATGGCCGAGGGGCGTTCGTGCACCGCATGGTCCAGCAGGTTGTTGAACTCGGCCCCGCCGGTGCCCATCTGCAGCCGATTGATGCAGCCGAAGCCGCGATTGTCGGTGATCACCACGGTGAAGGAGAGGCCCATCATCGCCGCGGTCGCCATTTCCGAATTGGCCATCATGTAGGTGCCGTCGCCGGTGAAGCAGATCACGTCGCGCCCGGGCTCGGCCATCTTGATGCCGATGGCGCCGGCGATCTCGTAGCCCATGCAGGAGAAGCCGTATTCCATGTGGTAGCTGCCCGGCCGGCCCGCCTTCCACAGCTTGTGCAGCTCGCCCGGCATGGTGCCCGCGGCGCACATGGCGACCGTGTTCTCGTTCGCGGCCCGCTGCACCGCGCCGACCACCTGCATGTCGGTGGGCAGCTGGTTGCTGTCGGACGGAACATCGGTCAGCGGATCGACCTTGCCGAACCAGGTCTCCTTCAGCCCGGCGAACTCGCCCTCTGCCCGGTGGCCGGCGAGGGCCGCCGAGAGATCCTGCAGCCCGGTCAGCGCATCGGCCATCAGCGGCTCCGCGCCATGCTTCATCGCGTCATGGGCCGCGACATTGAGGCTGACCAGCCGGCGCGCGGGGTTGGCGAAAAGCCCCCAGGAGCCGGTGGTGAAATCCTGGAACCGGGTGCCGACGCCGAGCACCAGGTCGGCCTCGGCACAGACCGTGTTGGCGGGCTCGCCCCCGGTCACGCCAATCGGGCCGAGGTTCAGCGGATGATCCCAAGGGAGCGCCGACTTGCCGGCCTGGGTCTCGGCGACCGGGATGTTATGGGTCTCGGCGAAGCTCTGCAGCACCGCCGCGGCGCCGGAATAATGCACGCCGCCGCCCGCGACGATGACCGGGCGCCGTGCCGCCCGGAGGGCCGCGGCGACGGCGGCGGTCTCGGCTTCGTCCGGCCGGATGCGGCGCTGGCGCCAGATGCGCGGCTCGAAGAAGCTTTCCGGCCAGTCATAGGCCTCGGCCTGCACATCCTGGCAGAAAGCCAGCGTCACCGGGCCGCAGTCGGCCGGGTCGGTCATGGTGCGGAAGGCGCGCGGCAGGGCGGTCAGCAGATGTTCGGGCCGGGTGATGCGGTCGAAATAGCGGCTGACCGGCCTGAAGCAGTCATTGGCGCTGACCGTCCCGTCGCCGAAGCTCTCGATCTGCTGCAGCACCGGCTCGGGGCCGCGATTGGCGAAGATATCGCCGGGCACCAGCAGCACCGGCAGCCGGTTCACATGTGCCAGCGCCGCCGCCGTCACCATGTTGGTGGCGCCGGGCCCGATCGAGGAGGTCACCATCATCGCCCGCCGCCGGCAGAGCTGCTTGGCATAGGCGATGGCGGCATGGGCCATGGTCTGTTCGTTGTGGCCCCGGTATGTCGGCATCCGGTCGCGCACATGGTAGAGCGCCTCGCCGATGCCGGCCACGTTGCCATGGCCGAAGATCGCCCAGCAGCCTGAAATGAACGGCACGAGTTCACCTTGCCCTGCCGCTTCGCTGCTTGAGGGCGTGACTTCGGTCATCTGCGCCGCGACATAGCGCACCATGGCCTGCGCGGCGGTCAGCCGGATCGTCTTGCTCATCGGGTTGTCTCCATTCTCTTGTCCGCGTTACCGCCCTGCTGCGCGAGCGCTGCGTCCCGTGCGGCGTCCCAGATGCCGCAGAGCCGCTGATAATTCCCCGCCATCTCGACCACGGCCTCGCCGTCGGTGATATGCCCCGCCAGCCAGGTCCGCGCGGCAGTGCCGAAGATCGTCCGGCCCACGGCGAAGCCCCTGACCAGCGGCTGCCGGGCGGCCAGCGCGAAGCTCGCGGCCAGCTCCGCCTCGGGCGCATCGAGACCCAGCACCACGATGCCGCGGATGCGCGGGTCGTTGCGCTCGATCGCGGCGACCGCGCCGGCCCAGGCGGCCTCGGACTTGAACGGCTCGAGCTTCCACCAGTCGGGATAGATGCCGGCGTCATAGAAGGCCTGGATCAGCCGGGCCGAGGTCTCGTCATCGACCGGGCCGACCTTGGAGGGGATGATCTCAAGCAGGAATTCCAGCCCGTTGCGCCGCGCCGCGGTGAAGAGCCGCCTGACCCGCGCGATCTGCCGGTTCATCAACCTCTCGTCGTCGCCCGGATGGCAGAAGACCAGAAGCTTGACCACGTTCTCGCGCGCCCATTCGCGCAACTGCCCCAGATCCTCGCCCAGTTCCGGCTCGAAACCGATGGGGCGCGAGCCCGGCAGTTCCGCGGGTCGCCCGATCCAGAGGCCGGTGCCGGATGCGTGGTGCAGGGCCGCGCGCCCGATGCGGTTGTCGCAGAGGATGCCGTAGCCCGGCCGGCCATCCTGCACCCGAAGCGCCGCGTCGAGGCAGAGCTCCTTGAACCTGCCCCCCTTCTCCGGCGTGTAGCCCGCCATCTCTTCCAACTGCAGGCGGTGGTCGAAGGCGAAGGTCCGCAAGCTCGACCAGTCGCCATGCCGGTTGGTCGCCCAGTGCACCTGTTCCAGTTCCGCATCGTTCCTGAGATCGGGCTGCTTGATGCCGCGCGCAAAGAAGAACTGCAACTCGTCCCAACTCGGATAGGCGGGCGTACAGCCATGCCGGCTGACCGCGAAGGCGCCGCAGGCATTGGCATACTTCAGCGCCATCGGCCAGTCCTCGCCATCCAGCCAGCCCTTCAGCAATCCGCTCATGAACCCGTCGCCGGCGCCGAGCACGTTGAAGACCTCGATCGGAAAGCCGGGACCCGCTTCGCCTTCGTCGAGGCTGCCGGGGATCGCGCCGGTGAAGGCCACAGCCCCCCTGGCCCCGCGCTTGCAGACCAGCGTCGCGCCCGAGACCGCCCGCACCGCGCGCAGCGCCGCGACCGTGTCGGTGGTGCCGCCGGCAATGTGGAACTCCTCCTCGGTGCCGACGATCAGGTCGAAGAGATGCAGCGTCGATTGCAGTTTGGCGGTGACCTTCCCGCTTTCGACAAAGCGGCTCTCGCCCTCGCCATGGCCCGCGACCCCCCAGAGATTCGGGCGGTAGTCGATGTCGAGCGCGCATCGCATCCCCGCCGCGCGCGCCACGTCCAGCGCCTTCAGCGTCGCCGCCTCGACCTTCGGGTGGCTCAGATGCGTGCCGGTCGCCACGACGGCGCGGGCACGGCGGATGAAATCCGGGTCGATATCGTCGGCCGTCAGCCCCATATCGGCGCAGTTCTCGCGGTAGAAGATCAGCGGGAACTGCTCCCGGTCGCGGATGCCCAGGAGCACCAGGGCCGTCAGCCGCTCGGGGTCGGTCTTGACGCCCTCGGTGTTCACCCCCTCGCGGGCCAGTTCTTCGCGGATGAAGCGGCCCATATGCTCGTCGCCCACCCCGGTGATCACCGCCGACTTGAGGCCCAGCCGCGCCGTGCCGCAGGCGATGTTCGTCGGCGACCCGCCGATATACTTGTCGAACGACCCCATATCCTCCAGCCGCCCGCCAACCTGCGCGCCATAAAGATCAACCGACGACCGGCCGATGGTGATGAGGTCAAGATCCTTGGGCATCCTCACTCCGTGATCTCGGAAAGCTGGACCACCCGCCCCTCGGCGACCGATCGGAGCGCCGCATCCGCCAGTGCCAGCGCCATCAGCCCGTCATGCCCGGTGGTGGGCATCGGCGTGCCGTCGGAAAGCGCCGCCACGAAGGCCGCGATCTCGTTGGCATAGGCCGCGGTATATCGCGTCATGAAGAAGTTCAGGAGCGGCGGCGAAGCAATACCCGACGCGTCCGCCACCTCGATATTTGCTTCGCTCATGTTACGGGCGCTGACCATGCCTTTCGAGCCCAGGACCTCGATCCGCTGGTCATAGCCATAGGTGGCGCGGCGCGAATTGGTGATGATGCATTGCTTGCCGCTGGCGGTGCGGAGGATGATATTGACGCTGTCATAGTCGCCCAGTTCGCCGATCTTGGGATCGACGAGGACGGATGCCGCGGCCTGCACGGTTTCCACCTCTTCGCCAAGCAGCCAGCGCGCCATGTCGAAATCATGGATCGTCATGTCGCGGAAAATCCCGCCCGAAACCTTGATATAGGCATGCGGTGGCGGGCCAGGATCGCGCGAGGTTATGGTAACCATTTCGACATCGCCGATCCTGCCACCGTCGATCGCGGCCTTCGCGGCCATGAAATCGGGGTCAAACCGCCGGTTGAATCCGACCATGAGCTTCGCCCCCTCGGCCTCGACCGTCAACAGGGCATCGCATACCCGGGCGACGCTCAGATCAACCGGTTTCTCGCAGAAGATGGCCTTGTCCGCCCTCGCGAACTGTTCGATCAGATCGGCATGCGTATCAGTCGGCGTACAGATTGCCACTGCGTCGACATCGACGCTGGCCGCGATTGAGTCAATTGACCTGATTTCACAGCCATGAAGATCGGCAACCTTCCGGGCGGCGGCCTCGACTGGGTCGGCAATGGCAACCAGCCTGGCCCCCGCCGTCGCGGCGACAGCGCGGGCATGCACCTGACCGATGCGCCCGGCCCCCAAAATTGCAAATCGTACTGTCATCCTGTCCTCGTATCAGAAGCGGCTCTGCGCCACTTTCGGTGAATGTTCGCTTGGATGGGGTTGGCGGCGGCGGCAAGTACCGAGTAGCCGCCGCCAATCAATTCGGACCGGGAGCGCCCGGTTGGTCAGGCTGCATCGGCATATTCCGGCTGGGTCTTGGCCCCGGTGATATAGGCCACCACATCCTCGCCCGTGATCTCCTCGTTCCTGATGTCGAGATTGGCGCAGATCCGGCCTCGCCGGAACACAACGACCCGGTCGACGAGATCGAAGACCTGCCGCATGTTGTGGCTGATCAGGATCAGCGGCTCGCCCGCTTCCTTCAGTGTACGGATGATGTTCTCCACCTGCGCGGTCTCCTGCACCCCGAGCGCCGCCGTCGGCTCGTCCATGATGGTAAGCTGCGAGTGAAAGGTCGCCGTCCGCGCGATTGCCACGCATTGCCGCTGACCACCCGACATGTTGCGGATCGTGTTGCGGATATTGGGGATCTTGACGCCGGTCTTTTCAAGCGCCTGCAACGTACGCTCACGCATCGCCCGATAGTCGAGGATCGAGAACGGACCGAGCTTGAATTTCAGGATTTCGCGACCCAGGAAGAGGTTATCCGGCACGTCAAGTTCGTCGGCCAGCGCGAGGGTCTGGAACACGGTTTCGATTCCTGCTTCGCGCGCATCCATCGGCGACTCGAAATGCACCGGCTTGCCGTTGAAGATGACCTCGCCGCGGGTGCGCTGCTCGACGCCGGTGATCTGGCGCACGAAGGTCGACTTGCCGGCCCCGTTGTCACCCATGATGGCCACATGCTCGCCCTTGCGCAGCGTGAAGTTGGCCCCTTCCAGCGCGTGAACGCCACCGTAATGCTTGGTCAGGTTGCGGGTTTCGAGAACGATATCACTCATAAGTATTTTCCTCCTCAGGACTTCATCGCGGCGCGCTGCTGGCGCCACTGGTCAAGCACGACGGCCGCCACGATGATCACGCCTTTCACCATTTCCTGATAGAAGGCATCGAGCCTGAGGAAGGTGAAACCGGATATGATGACGCCGAATATCAGCGCACCAAGCACGGTGCCGATGATCGAGCCGCGACCGCCCGAAAGCGACACCCCGCCGATGACGGCCATCGCGATGGCGTCCAGTTCATAAACCAGCCCCATACCGGCCTGTGCCGTCAGGTTCTTGGAACTCAGGATGATGGCGGCGAACGACGCCAGCATGCCGGCGATGACATAGACCAGCACCTTGTGGCGCGCGACCTTGATGCCCGACATCCGTGCCGCATCTTCGTTCGAGCCGATGGCGTAAGTATGCTTGCCGTAAACTGTATACTTCAGGATGAAGTGGAACAGGATCGCCAGCAGAGTGAACCAGATGACCGGCATCATGCCCGACCCGATCCAGGCATATTCCTCAGTCGGGAAAGAGATTGGATTGCCGCGCGACCACCACTTGGCCACGCCACGTGCTGTGACCATCATGCCTAGGGTCGCAATGAACGGCGGTATCCTGGTATAGGCGATCAATAGCCCGTTGACGCCACCTGCGATCAAGCCGCATATGAGACCCACGATGATGGGCACAATGATTGGCAGATCCATCGCCCATGTGCCGAAGATCGCCTTGGGGTTCGGGTTGCCATTGACAAGTTCGGTTTGCGCGAAGCTCATCGCGATCATCGCCGTCGCACCCACCACCGAGCCGGATGACAGATCGATACCACCCGAAATGATAACTTGGGTCACCCCCAACGCGATGATGCCGATAATGGCGACCTGAAGGATGATGATCTTTAGCCGAGCTTCGTTGAATATCGTGTCGAACCGGTCATTGGTGTCGAAGAGCAGGCTTTGGTTGTTCATATAAGGCAACAACTGCCCCAGCGCCTCGAAAATCCCGATGATCAGGATCAACGCCAAGAAAATATTGATCTCGTTTGGCCATTTACGTTTCGAGCTGTCAAATTTCAGCCCGCCCGTGCCGTGTGAAGTCTCAGCCATCGTTTGCACTCCTTGCAACCGGCACGGAACGCCCGGTCGGCCTTTGCCTATCATCGGGGCGGCGGCCTAACGCCGCCCCGTGCATCGAACCCGAGGTTTAGTTCGCCGACAGGAACTCTTCGACGTTGTCAGGCGTAACCAGTCTGAACGGGATATAGACCTTCTGGTCCAGTTCCTCGCCTTTCACCAGCTTTAGCGCCGCATCGACCGAGCCTGCGCCCTGACCGTGAGCATCCTGGAAAACGGTCACGTCCAACTCGCCCGCCTGCATCGCAACGAGAGCGTCCTGGGTGGCATCAACACCGCCGACCTCAACAGCCGCCATATCAATGCCCGCAGCTTTCATTGCCTGAATTGCACCGATTGCCATCTCGTCGTTGTTGGCGATAACAAAGTCGAAATCCGCACCGGCGCTGAGCCAGTTGGTCATCAGATCCTGCGCCTCGTTGCGCGACCAGTTGGCCGTCTGCTCATCGATAAGGGTCATGAAACTGCACATGTCCATGCCTATGACATCATGCACGTCTTTTGAACGCTGCACAGCTGCCTGATTGCTCAGCTGGCCATTCATCAGATAGCCCTTGGCGCCACCGGCCTTACCCGCGCCGCGCAGATTGCGGCAGATCTGGAAAGCCTCCAAAGTCCCGGATTCTATCTCATTCGACGCCACGAAAGCCTGCGTTGGGGGCAGAGTGTCGACGTTATCTGGCTGTCGATTGACGTAAACCAACGGCACGTTCCCCGCGGCGGCCGACATCGCTTCGCCTGCGGAAGTGTCGACGATGTTCACGATGATCGCGTCGACGCCTGAAGCCACGAAATTGTTGATCTGGTCGAGCTGCTTGGCCACGTCATTGTTTGCATCCTCAACCTGCAGGTCGACGCCATCCAGGCTGGCGGCGTGGTCGACCATGCCGTTGCGCATGACGGTCAGAAAGTTGTCGTCGAAAGCGGCAATCGAAGCGCCGATCGTCTCGGCAATTGCCCCGGTTGCCATCAGCGAAACAAGGCTGGCGGCGCATAGAGTCTTTTTCATCTGGTTTCTCCCTTTACTGGTGTCCGGCGCACCGAGTTCCATACCGGAAACCCCAGAACGGGGTCGATTGATCGACGGCTCAGGCCGCCAAGACCTGAAGCCGCGAGGCTATGAAGTCAAATGAACGCCTGATTGCCGAATAGGGGTCCTCAAGCGCATGGATTTCGGGCGCGAAACACTCCAGCGACACCGGGCCGTCATAGCCCGCGGCCATCAGTGCCGCGATCTGGTCGATATTGCCCAGGCGGTCATTTTCGTCGATCAGCACACGATGCTCATCCTCCATCTGGTCGATGCGCAATGTCGGATCGACGATCGCCGAGATGTGTACGATCCCCGTTTGGTCAGGGTAGATCGGGCCGCCACCGGCCAACGTGTGATGAAAGGTATCGTGGACCAGCTTGAACTGGTCTCGCCCGCCGATCGCGTCGATCGTCTCGACCAGTTCCTGCTTGGACCGAAGGGATGACCGCAGGAAACCCAAGGGCTCGACAAGCGCGACAATGCCGGCATCGCGCAACATCGGCAGGATCGCCTTCATCGCGACCCGCAGGTTGGCTTGCCGCTCGCCATTGCCAAGCCCGGTGCCGTCGTTGCGCGGGATCAGGCTGATCGTCTCCGCCCCGGCGGCCACGGCAGTTTCGATCAGTCGCCGGACTTCCTGTTCGCGTGCGTCGTTCCAGAAGTTGAAGGGATAGACTTGGCTCAGTCCGACTAGGCGAAGCCCCCTGCCCCTTGCCAGATCTCCGGCCAGATTTCGATCCATCCCGTCAAAAAGCGGCTGTTCGATATCGTTGCGCACCTCGACACCGACGCAGCCCAACCGGACCGCGAGGTCGAGCAGGGCCGCATACCCCAATCCCGGCACCGTCATATGGTTGAGCGCTGTTTTCATCGGCCTCCCACCAAGGCGTGTCTGAAGGCATGATTGCCATTCGTCCCGCCGACCCGCATTGACGTTGCGTCGGTTGAGCAGATTCGGTCAATTCCGAAGTGCGATTTTCTTTCATTGATGGCGCTTTTTGCTGCTCCGTATTGACGTTTTTACGTCATCACAGCAGTTCCGGCAAAATGATCCTTGGGTCAAGGAAATGCTGCATCGATGACATGTCATTCGCTTCACCTGTGGACTTGATCATAAGATCCACAACCTCGCGGCAAAGCTCCTGCAGAGGAGTAGAGATCGCCATTGTCACATAGCCGTCGATCAGGGCGGCCCGGCTTTCAACCGTGACTTCATTGACCACGAGCGCGATCTGGGGATGTGCGTGAACCTCACGGACCGCCGCGATGGCGCCTTCCATTCCGCCCCCGGCAACGTAGATGCCCCTGAGATCTGGATGCCGGTACAAGAGGTCCAGCGTCGCCTCGTAGGTAATCTGCCGGGTCTCAAGGTTTACCAGTGTATCGAGGACGGAAAACCCCTGGTCAGCCTCGCGCACGAATGAGCGGAACCCGACCTCTCTCAGGTCATGGCCATGCCAACGGTTGCCCCCCACGAATATCGCCAGCTTGCCGGGCCAGCGCACGGTTCTGGTGATCATCCACCCGGCGAGCCGCCCTATTTTCATGTTGTTCAGCCCGACATAGGTCCGCCGAATCCCTTGCGCGAAATCGTTCAGAAGTGACAGCACCGGTATGCCGCGGTCTTTCAAATCCTGAACGACCGCATTCAGCCGCTGGTCGTTAACCACGACGCCGGCGATCACATCGCAGTGCTTCCCGAGATCCGTCAGCAGTTCCGCGAATTCGCTCGGCGATTGCGACGACGAATACCGGATCACCGCCCGCCCGCTGACATCGGTGCGCGCGGCGACCGCCTGTTCGATCTCTCTTGTGAAGTTCTGGTAAAATTCCTGCGACTTCTTGAGCAGCACGAAACCCAGCCGCAATTCCGGCCGGGCCGGGCTCAACCGGCTCTGAAAGATGCCCTTGCCGTGGTAACCGATGCGGTGCGCGGCCTCGGCGATCCGGCGCAGGGTCTCTTCCCGCACGACCGACCGGCCGTTGATCGCGCGGTCGACCGTGGTGACGCTTACTCCCGCCTCGCGGGCCACATCCTTGATGGTCGGTCTGCCAGCCAGACGAGCCTCCATGACGGTTTTTCGTCATTCAGCAATACACAGTCGGCCACCAGAGACCAAGCGCCTTGTGATCCACATCAGGTCGGCAAGATCGGGCGGGCAGGCTCGCGTGGGCGGCGGCGCGATGAATCCCTGCCCTTGCCTCGCGCAGTCTGCTAGAGTCCGCGGAGGGCAGCGTCTCAACTGAGAAGACATCTGCCCGAATAGCAATTTGTGAGACAGGCGACGGGGATGGACAATCGGGAGAAGGCAACAAGAGCACTGGAAATCGCGCTGGATGCGGGTCGCCTGGGGCTTGACTATTTCCGGCGGCGCGATGCTCTTTTGGTCGAAGTCAAGGGCCATCAGGATTTCGTCAGCGAAGCCGACAAGCAGCTTGAACTGCTGGTGCGGCGCAGGCTGTCCGAGGTCTATCCCGAGGATGCTATCGTCGGGGAAGAACACGACTCAACGCCCGGTACATCCGGCTTCACCTGGGTTATTGATCCGATTGACGGCACGACCAATTTCGTGAACGGGATCCCAGACTGGACTGTCGTGATCGCCGGTGTCGCCGATGCGCAGATTCAGATCGGCGTTATCGTCGACCCCTGCCATGACGAACAATATGTGGCCGTTCGGGGCCAAGGGGCGACGCTGAACAACCGGCCGCTTGCGCTCAAGGGCGGTCGCGGGCTGCGGGATGGTTCTGTCGGTGTTGGGTTTTCCAACCGGGTCAGCACGGCCGGGGTCAATGCGCTGATCGGCGCGCTGCTTGCAGGTGGGAGCGTGTTTTACCGAAACGCCTCGGGGGCACTGTCGCTGGCCTATGTCGCGGCTGGCCGTCTGCTGGGCTATTCGGAAGAGCACATGAACGCCTGGGACTGTCTGGCCGGCCAGCTTCTCGTAGCCGAGGCGGGCGGCGGCGTCGAGGTTCAGGATGCCGACCGGATGATTGCAGAGGGTGGGCGTGTGATCGTCGGCGCACCCGATGTGTTTCCCGAACTGCTGGCGATGTCCGAGAAGGCCTTTGGCAAGAGGTCCAACTGACCAACCTGCCCGGCGGCACCACCCTACCTAGCCACCGGGGATTAGAACGGGGCCCGTCTCTGCGAGCGAGACCCTGATCACGCGCCCGATTTCGAGCGGGTTGCGGACATCGTCCTGCACCGCGAACATCGACCCGAAATCCGCATCCAGCGTGTATTCCATCCGGACGCCGACATAGGTCGCCTTGGCGACCTTCGCCTCGAACCCCTCGTCAGCGCCCAGAAGGATACGTGACGGCCGCACCGCCAGCGTGGCGGGGCCCTTAGCCAGCCCGCGTGATGGCAGGCTGTAGGCATAGCCGTTCAGATCGACCGTCGCCATGTCGCCATCGAGGCTGACGATCTTGCAGGGGATCAGGTTCGCTTCTCCGATGAAATCCGCAACGAACCGGTCGACAGGCGCGTCATAGAGCTCGCGCGGCGTGCCGATCTGGGCAATGGCGGCATTCCGCATCACGACGATCTCGTCGGATACGGCCAGCGCCTCCTCCTGATCGTGGGTCACGTAAACCACCGTAAGGCCAAGATCCTGCTGTATGCCGCGGATATCCTCGCGCACCTGCCGGCGCAGCTTGGCGTCGAGGTTGGACAGCGGCTCATCGAACAACAGCACTTGCGGTTCAAGCACCAGCGCGCGGGCGACGGCGACGCGCTGCTGCTGGCCGCCCGACAATTCGCTCGGCAGCCGGTCGTCGTAGCCCTTGAGGCCGACCAGTTCGAGCCCCGCCCGCGCACGATCCCGCGTTTCCGATTTCGCGAAGCCCGAGAAGGTCAGCCCGTAAGAGACGTTTTCAAGCACCGTCATATGCGGGAAAAGTGCGTAAGACTGGAATACCATCGACACGTCACGGTCCGTGGCGGGCAGCTTCGTGACTTCCTTGCCGCCAATCAGGATCTGGCCGGACGTGGCCATTTCAAGCCCCGCGATCATTCGCAGCGTCGTGGTCTTGCCGCAGCCCGACGGGCCCAGCAGCGTAACCAGCTTCCCGGCCTTCACATCCAGATCGATCTTGTCGACGGCGACAACATCGCGCCCGAAGATTTTGGAAACGCCCTTGAACCTGACCGGCGCCGCCTTGCTTTTGATCACTGGGTTCGACATGTGCTAGCTCCCCGCCGCGAATTCCGTGCGCCGCCCGATCTGGGTTCTGCCGACCAGGATCTGCAACAGCCCGACCGCCGCCAGCATGACGAAGATCAGCGTCGTCGAATAGGCGATCGCCAGACCGTAATCGTTATTCTCGACCCGGCCGATGATATAACTGGTGGCCATGTCATATTCGGCCGAGACCAGGAAGATCACCGCAGAAATGGCCGTCATCGCCCGCACGAAGCTGTAGACCAGTGCCGCCAGGATCGCCGGGCGCAAGAGCGGCAGGATCACCCGCCGGAAGGTCTGCCAACTGTTCGCCCCAAGCGTCAGCGAGCTTTCATCGAGCGACTTGTCGAGCTGCGACATCGACGCGATCCCGGCCCGCACGCCGACCGGCATGTTGCGGAAGATGAAACTAACGACAAGAATGATGCCGGTGCCGGTAATCTCGACCGGCGGCACGTTGAAAGCGAGGATATAACTGACCCCGATCACGGTCCCGGGAATGGCGAAACTCAGCATAGTGCCGAACTCAAAGCTGTTCTTCCCGGCAAAGCTCTGCCGGGTCAGAAGATAGGCGGTGATCAGGCCGACGGCGGCGGTAAGCGGCGCGGCCACGGCTGCGATGTAGATCGTGGTCCAGAAACTGTCCCAGGCCGCCCCGGTCCACATCAGCCCCTGTTCACCGACACGCACCGAAAAGGCGGTGACATAATGCTTGAAAGTCAGCGTGTTGTTCACGCCCCAAAGCTCCACCACGCTGCCATAGAGGATCATCGCGTAGACAACGACGGTGAAGGCGCCCCACAACCCGGCGATCACGAAGACCGGAATCGAGAGTCCGCGCGGCATCAGCGGATGAACCCCGGCATCGCCCTTGCCGGTCACAGTGGTGTAGGATTTCTTGCCGAGCCAGGCGCGCTGCGCGTAGAAGGCCGAGAGCGTAAAGAACAGCAAGACGATCGCCAGCACCGCAGCACGCCCCTGGTCATATTGCGCGCCGACGATGGCAAAGAAGATCTCGGTCGACAGGACATCGTAATTGCCGCCCAGCACCAGCGGGTTGCCGAAATCGGCCATGCTTTCGATGAAGCCCAGCAGGAAGGCATTGGCCAGCCCCGGTCGCATCAGCGGCAGTGACACGGTGCGGAAGGTCTGCCAGCGACTGGCCCGCAGCGTCTGCGCGGCCTCCTCCATCGAGGGTGACACGCCTTCCACGACGCCGATGAGGACCAGAAAGGCAATCGGCGTGAAAGCCAGCGTCTGTGCGATCAGGATGCCCGGCAAGCCGTAGAGCCAGCGCGTCGGCTGAATACCGAAGAGATCGGCTATGAAGACCGTGACCGAGCCGGACAGGCCGAAGAGCAGGATCAGCGCCAGCCCAATGACGAAGGGCGGCGTGATGATCGGCAGGACCGTCAGCGCCCGCAGGCCGCGCTTGAAGCGAAAGCCCGACCGGGTCACGACGAGCGCGAAGACCAGCCCCAGAAGCGTGGTGATCGCACCGACCAGAATGGCCAGAAACAGCGAGTTCCACGCCGCCCCGCACCTTGCACCGCGCAGGCAGCCAAGCCCCCACAGCCTGTCATCGAAGAATTTCGAGGCGAAGACCGCGGCGGAATAGCCGCCATCCTCGGTGATGAAGGCCGCCGCAAGCGTCTTGGCGATCGGGAAGAACACGAAGGCCGCCACGATAGCGATGACGCCGCCGATCGCCCCGACGACAAACACGTCGCCATTGACTGCCCCGCGGGCCGCTAAGCCTTGGGTGAAGATAAAGAGATATGACGAGGCCAGCAGCAGAGCGCCATAACCCATCCCAAACTGGCGATCGCCCAACTCACCGAAGAGGGCGATCAGCCAGTCGAAACTGAAGCCCTTAATGCCGATGCTGAAGCCCTGTGCGATAAGGTAGGAAAACCCGATCCCGCCCGCTAGGATCAGAACCATGCCGAATTCTGGATCGGTCTTGCGTTGGCGAATGACGAAGAGCGGCGCGACAAGCGGCAGCAGCAGAGGCGCCAGCCAGAGCTTCTCTGACTGCGCGATCAGGATAATCGCCGGGGCATAATCCGCGTCGAACGGATAGCCGTCGGCAAGCCATCCAAATCGGAAGAACCCGTCCTCGATCCCGAACCAGGGCAGGACGCAAAAGCCGACCCACCCGACGATGATCCAGAAGATCAGAACCGGGTGGGTGGTCTTTTCGGACGTGGCCTCTCGCACGGGCTACTGAGGCAGTGTCGAGACCTCTTCGTCCCACTTCTGCAGCAGGCGCTTGCGCTCGTCAGAAGAGCCGTACTTTTTGAAGTCGTAGTCGATCAGCTTGATCGACGACATGTCCGGCGCGCTGTCAGAGGTTTCGGCGTTCATGTTCGACGGCACTTGGAAGGCATTGACCTGCAGCGCAAGGTTCTGCGCCTCCGCAGTCAGCGCCCAGTCGTAGAACTGCTTGGCCTCGTCCATGTTGCGCGCGCCGGCAATGATCGACATCGAGCCGATCTCGTAGCCGGTCCCCTCGCATGGTGCGACGGTCTTGATCGGGAAGCCAGCCACGGTTTGCGCCACGGCGTCATGCATGAAGACGATGCCGATCGTGGTTTCACCCAGTCCGGCGGCCTTGATCGGCGCCGAGCCGGACTTGGTATATTGGTTGATGTTTGCGTGCAGGCCCTTCATGTACTCGAAGCCATCGTCCTCTCCGAAAAGTTGCACCATCGAGGCCAGCGTCGTGTAGGCGGTCCCGGACGAATTCGGGTTCGCCATCTGGATATGACCCTTGTATTCGGGCTTCAGAAGATCGCTCCAGCAGGCCGGTTCCGGCAGGCCATTCGCCGCCAGAAGTTCGGTGTTGTAGCCATAGCCAAGCGCGCCGGAATAGATGCCGATGGTCTTGTCGCCGGCACTTGTGGCCTGGCTGATCGCCCAGGGATGCAGCTGGTCGCGCATCGGCGAAACATAGGGCTCGGTCAGACCCTCTTCGGCAGCCTGTAGATGCGGATCGCCGGTTCCGCCCCACCAGACATCGCCCTTTGGATTGGATTCCTCGGCCTTGACCTGTGCAAAGGTCTCGCCCGAGGACTTGCGCGTCATGTTGACGTCGATCCCCGTCGCCTCCTCGAAGCTGCGCGCCATCAGCTGGCACCAGTCCTCTTGCGCGCTGCAGTAGAAGGTCAGCTTTTGCGCCTGAACCGCACCTGCGGATGCGGCAAGGGCAAGCCCTGCCGCTATTGTTGTCATCCTCACTGAATACATTTTTTCCTCCCCATCATATGCAGTGTTTTGATGGCACAGCGTAGGAAGGTCGGCGGTTTCTGGCAATGGCCTATCGCAAGGCTCCCTGTCCGAGCGTCGTCCGCTCACTCCAGCACAGTCAGGATTTCGTCGAGCGGCTTCTTGATCTTGGCCACGCGCGGCACCTTCGCATCGGCCGCGGGATGGCCGACCGCCAGGATCATCACCGGCTTTTCCGAGGCGGGCCGGTCCAGCAGCTCGTTCAGGAACTTCATCGGGTTGGGCGTATGCGTCAGCACTGACAGCCCGGCATGGTGCAAGGCCGAAATCAGGAAGCCCGTGGCGATGCCGACGCTCTCGGGCACGTAATAGTTCTTGAACCTTGTGCCATCATCCAACTCTCCCCAGCGCTGCGCGAAAACGATGATCAGCCACGGGGCAATATCGAGATGCGGCTTCCTGGAATCGGTGCCGATCGGTTCCAGCGCCTTCAGCCATTCCTCGCCGCCGCCGCCGTCGTAGAAATGCTCTTCCTCGGCCTCGGCGGCCAGCCGGATCCGGTGCTTGGCCTCGGGCTGGGCAATCGCGACGAAGTGCCAGGGCTGGTGATTGGCGCCGCTGGGGGCGGTGCCGGCGGTACGGATACAGGCCTCGATCACCGCGCGGTCAACCGGATAATCGGAGAAGTCGCGCACGGAGTGGCGCTTGCGCATTTGCTGGTAATGCGCCTCGGCGACGCCAAGCCGGTCGGCATCGGCTAGGTCGGATCGGTCGGGCAATGGAATGGCTTCGTAGGCGATGGAGTCTTTGGCGAACACGGGATGCGGTATCCTTGGGTCGATGGCCTGAGCGCCGGCTTCGTTTCCGAGACCCTATGACAGGATTGCGGGGCCTTCCCAAGCGAAAGCGACCCACGATCGGAGGATTTCGCATGCATTGGATCGTCGCAACGGTCCGCGGCGTGCAGGTGCAAGAAGTTCATCCGAACAGGTGACGACCCGACGATCATCAGGCGTTAGAGCGCTCGGCCATTTCGGCTATGTGCCTCATGCGAGACCCCGTGCCTTGGACGGCCCGGACGATGGCACCCGCTTCATGCGGCTTCAGCGAGATCATGGCGTCCGGGCGGTCGAAGAATTCCTGCAGATCATAGTCGGAAAGCCTCTCGGATAAGGACCGCGCCATCTCCTGCGGCAGGCCCCGGTAGGCCCTCAGTGAAGGTTGAAAGCTTTCCGAGAGCATGCCGTTCGACAGGACCAATTCATGCTCTTCCAGCAGCAGATGGTAATAGGTCGTGGCGGCCACCGGCATCACCCGCTCGGCGATCAGACCAACCAGGTGCTTTGCGGCAACCATCACCCTTCGCTCGCCGAAATAGAGAAGCGCCGCGGGGTCGTCCAGAACCACGCGGTGCTGTGACGAGACCATAAGATCAGAGAACGGCACGCTTGGCGCGATGTCACCGGAGGCAATGCGAACCGGGCGGCGCTCGGGCGCATGCAGCATTTCAGCGAATGAGGCCTCGCTCTTGCCGATCCAGAGGATCGGCTTCGCCTCGCCCCTGTCGTTGAGAACCAGATCGCCGGCACGAAACGTCTCGATCTTCCTGTAGCCGCTGGGAGTTGAGATTTCCGTACCAAGACAGAAACAGATAAAGACCGGCGGCGGCGAGAAATTGGCATTGGAGAGCGAGATTGCACCATTCCCGAACTGATTCATCAACGACATCGAGCCGCTGCCATCGGTGACGAAGAAAAATCGTTCGGTGCTGCCGCCTATGACGACGGAAATGACGGTGATATCCTTGCCTTCCAGCGGGTCGGGCACCTTGCCATTTCCGGTGGGCAAGCCGCCGGTCAGCTCGACCTTGAAGTTGTAGCTGGTGCCGTTAATCGTCACCGTCGTATCAGGATCGTTGGCGCCGCCATTGTGTTCCAGCACAAGATCGCCGGTCGGTCCGCTGTCAAACGTGATCAGGACCGTCGGCTGCTGGCTCGTATTTTCGACGTTGAGCGCTGCGTTATTGGCAGACGAGCCATCGCCGCGCGCGTAGAAACTGAGTGTGGTCATGTCGTTCGTCCCGGCAAGCTCGGTCCGGATTACATCGGAATCGTGACCCAATCTTGGCAGCGGAATGGCATTTCCCGAGCCAATGCCGCCCCTCGGGTTCGGCTGGCGCAGAGCGCAGATTGCAGGGACGACTCTGACTGGCAACGCGATTCCCTGGAAGTTGCGCACTACAGATCGGCGCGAATGCCTTGTGCTATTCCGCGCCGGTCTCCTGCAATCGTCGCGCGTGGTATTTCTGGAAATTCTCGTCGCTGTCATAGCCGTGCTCGACCACCCAGGTCAGCATATTCAGCGTCGTATGCATGCCAAAGGCCCCGGGCATCGTCGCGACGGCGGCCTGCGCGGCGGTAACGCCCTCGGGCACCTCTTCGGGCAAGAACAGGATCGTCGGCGTGAACAGGATGCCCCATTTCTGCGCCATGTCCTTTTCGCTCATGGCCTTGCCGTCAAAATCGGTGACCTCGACATCGCCGAACAGATTGAGCTGAACGACGAAATAATTGTCGACGAGATAAGCGTCGATCTCGGGGATCGGGAACACTTCCTCATGCAACTTGGTGCAATAAATGCATCCGCGCTGCTCGAAGATCACCGCAAGACGCTTGCCTTCGGCATTGGCCTCGGCCAGATCCTCGCGCAGATCCTTGAAGGTCTCGCGCATCCAGTCGGTCTTGTGCAAACCGTCATCGCCGATCGAGACTGCCGATGCCTGGGTGGCGAAAAGCATGGCGGCGAGAGCAAGTATCCTGCGCATGTATAGTCCTTTCATCCGATACGCTTGAAGATCGGGAATGCCTCCAGCATCCATTGTCCGATCATGTTCATTGAATTGGTGGCGATCAGCACCGAGAAGACGACAAGCATGGCACCCATGGCCCACTCGACATAGGCAATCTTTGCGCGGTGGCGCTGCAGAAGGCCAAGAAAGGGTCGCGCAAAGAAGGCCGCCAAAACGAAGGGCGCGGTCATGCCGATGCCAAAAACCGCCAGCAGCAGGACGCCATTCATGATATTTCCCATACCACCGGCGATCATCAGGATCGTCGCCAGCACCGGGCCGACGCAGGCGGTCCAGCCAAAGCCGAAAGCAAGACCCATCACGAAGGCGCCGAGGATCGTTGACGGGTCGGCCTTGCTTTCGATCCGGGCCTCGCGCATCAGGAATCCGATCCGGAAGAGGCCAAGGAAGTGCAGCCCGAAGACGAAAATCAACCCCGCCGCGACATAGGACAATGGTTCTTTCCACTGCGCAAAGACCCGCCCCAGTGCAGTGGCACTGAGCCCGAACAGCATGAAGATGATCGTGACCCCCAGAGCGAAGAACAGGGCAGAAATCACCAACCGCCAGCTTGCCCCTTGCGAAATCTCGCCGTCGCCACGCAGTTCGGCCATCGAGATACCGGCCATGTAGCTCAGGTAGAAGGGCACGATCGGCAGGATGCAGGGCGAGACGAAAGCCAGCAGTCCTGCCGCCAGCGCCCCGAGATAGGTCACATCGAACACCTGCACGCCTTCCTTGATTTATTCACATATTCAATTTACGTTGAGTGTTGTCAAAACGTCAATCGGTTCCCTGCATGGCCAGATGGCTTGTCTCAGCACTCCTGTTCGGTCTCGCCGCCTTGCCCGCCTGGGCGGCAGAACTGGTCATGGTCGAGCAGCCCGGCTGTGGCTGGTGCGCGGCATGGGAGTGGGAGATCTCGGCGATCTATCCCAAGACGCCCGAGGGCCGCGCAGCGCCGCTCCGCCGCATCGATCTACGCGACCAGCCCAATGACCTGACCCTCGCCCGTAAGGTCCTGTTCACCCCGACATTCGTGCTGGTCGAGAACGGCGTTGAACTGGGCCGGATCGAAGGTTATCCGGGCGAGGATTTCTTCTGGGGCCTTCTTGTCACGATGCTGAAGCAAAACACGGATTTCAAGGGAGCCTCCTGATGCGGAACCTGTACCTCTCCGGCCTTGCGGCTCTTGTGCTGACCGGCAGTGCCAAGGCGCAGGACGATGGCGCCTTCGTCACCTTTCAGGCGCTGAAGCCGGAACTGGCGCTGCAGATGGCACAGGCCGCCCTCGGTTTTTGCCGCGACGCCGGCTATCAGGTCGGCGTGACCGTCGTCGACCGGTTCGGCATCCCGCAGGTCTTCCTGCGTGACCGGTTCGCGGGCGCACATGTCGTCGAAACGTCGCAGCGCAAGGCCTGGACCGCGGTCAGTTTCCGCGCCGATACAACTGACCTCGACGAAGCAACCAGACCCGGCACGATCTCGGCGGGCATCCGGCAGATCAGCCAGGCGCTGCCGCTTGGCGGCGGCAGAATGGTGATGTCGGGCGATGGTGCGCTTGTTGCAGGCATCGGCGTATCGGGCGCGCCCGGCCCGGATCTGGACGATGATTGCGCGGACGCCGGGATTGCGGCTATTGAAGATGAAATCGCTTTTTAGAATGTAAGGGCTCGAAATGGGATTGCCGGTGTTGACGGACGACATGTCCGACGAGGATATGGACAGGATGATGAGCAATGCCTGCGAGGCCTCGAACATGCTCAAGGCGCTCAGCCACGAGGGCCGGCTGATGATTCTTTGTCATCTGGTAACCGGTGAGAAATCGGTGACCGAACTCGAGGAATTGCTGTCTGCCCGACAAGCCGCAGTGTCGCAACAACTTGCCCGGCTGCGGCTCGAAGGGCTTGTCACGCCGCGCCGCGACGGCAAGACGATCTATTACTCGCTGGCAGACGAGCGGCCGAAGCGCATTCTCGAAGTGATCTACGAACTCTTCTGTTCGACCGGCAGGCCCCAGAGCGGCTGAACGGTCGTTATCGCGGCTGTTGGGAGGCAGCGCCGATGTTCGACAGCATCTCAGACACTGCTCTGGTTGCGCTGATCGGCGCACTTGGCGGCATGGTGCTTGGACTTGCCGCGCGGCTAGGGCGATTTTGCACGCTAGGCGCGATCGAAGATCTTCTCTATCAGGGCAATTCTGTGCGCATGCGGATGTGGGTGCTGGCCATCGGCGTGGCCGTCATCGGAAACTTCACGCTGATAGGGTTCGGTTGGCTCGATCCGGCCCAAACCATCTATCTGGCCTTCGCCTTCAACCCGCTGGCAGCGGTGTTGGGCGGACTGACATTCGGCTATGGAATGGCTCTTGCGGGCAATTGCGGCTTCGGCACGCTGGCGCGGCTCGGTGGAGGCGACTTGCGCAGCTTCGTGATCGTTCTGGTGATGGGCATCTCGGCCTATGTCGCGCTCTCCGGTCCGCTGGCGGGTTTGCGCGTCACGCTCTTCCCGACACCTCCGGTCGAGGGCGACCTGCCTGGCATCGCGCATCTGATTTCGGAGACCCTGGACTTGCCGCTGGCCGCAACCGGGCTGATCACGGGCACGGCTCTCGTGCTCGCCGCCCTCTTGAAGGCAGAAATGCGCGCCAAACCTAAGGCGATCTTCTGGGGCGCGTTGGTGGGCCTCGCGATCACCTCCGGCTGGGCCGGAAGTCAATGGGTCGCATCGAACGGCTTCACGCCAGTGCCGGTGGAAAGCCACACATTTTCGGCCCCGCTCGGCGACACGATCCTGTACCTTATGACGGCCTCCGGCAGTTCGTTGAATTTCGGCGTGGGCTCGGTTGCGGGGGTGCTTCTGGGGGCCTTCATCGGCAGCCGGATCAACGGCCAATTCCGCTGGGAGGCCTGCGAGGATCACCGCGAACTACGTCGCCAGATCCTTGGCGGCGTCTTGATGGGCGTGGGGGCGGTGCTGGCTTTCGGCTGTACCATCGGCCAGGGCATCTCGGCCTTCTCGGTGCTTGCCTGGTCGGCGCCAGTTACGATGCTCTCGATCATCGCCGGCTGCGCCTTCGGACTGCGGCATCTGATCGAAGGTTTCTCGCCGGCCGAATGACGCCGTCACCTGCGGGTGCCAGTCGCAGCCGGATTATCGACCGTTTGGTTTCAGGTCAGGTCCCCTTGCCCAGGCCATCGACCGACCGCGGCCCGCTCGATGCCTCAGCCCCGCATTCGGCTGCCATTGGCATCGAAGAGCGGCTGACGCTGTAAACGTGCCGGCAATAGCTCTCCCAGCAATTCGATCTGCCAGCCGTCATCGGTTTCAGCGAGTTCCTTCGGCACATATCCCACGGCTACCGAACATCCCGAGCCATGCGCATAGCCGCCCGACGTCACCCATCCGACGACCGAGCCGCCATGCCAGATCGGCTCATCACCGATCGGGTCGGCGTCCCGCGCCTCAACAACTAAGGCCCGCAAGTGCAGCCTGCCCCCATCGGCCTTGTCGGCGCGCGCCGCAGCCTTTCCGATGAAGTCAGCTTCCTTGGAAAGCGCAACGAAGCGCCCCAGTTCGGCCTCGTATGCTGTGTAGATCGGCCGGTATTCCCGTGCCCAGCCGCCGAAATTCTTCTCCAGCCGCAGTGCGTTCAGCGCCCGCAGTCCGAAATTCCGGATCCCGAGATCGGCGCCTGCCAGCCAGAGCGTGTGGTAGATGTGCCGCTGATATTCCGGCCGCATCCAGATCTCATACCCCAGATCGCCGGTGAAGCTGACCCGCCCGACCAGCGCCGGGGCCATGCCGATATCGATACTTTGGATATCCATGAACTTGAACTTCTCAGCGGACGCGTCTGTATCCGTTACCTTTTGCAGAACTTCGCGAGATCTCGGGCCGGCAATGGAAAGCCCGCACATCCCGGCGCCAAGGGCGCGAACCTCGACGGATCCATCATCGGGCAGATGCTGCAGGAACCAGCGCATGTGATAGTCTTCGGCGATGCCTGAGCCGGCGATGAAGAAGTCACTGTCATCTAGTTTGGCCAGCGTGAAGTCACCGATGAGCTTGCCGTCATGCTTCAGCATCGGCGCCAGCACCATGCGGCCCTTATCCGGAATGCGACAGGCCAGGAGCCGGTCGAGCCAGGCTTCGGCTCCCGGGCCCTTGACGCTGTACTTTGCAAGACCGGTAATCTCCATGATTCCAACGCCTTGGCGAACGTTTTTCGCCTCTTCCCCAACGGTTTCGAAATCGGTCGAACGGCCCCACGAGAATTCGTCCTTCTTGCCTTCCGGCGCGTACCAGAGAGGCTGCTCAAGCCCCCAATACGCTCCGAACTGTGCGCCCTGCGACTTCAGCAGGTCATAGACCGGCGTCGTTTTAAGCGGCCGCGCTGCGGGCAGTTCCTCGTTCGGGAAGCGGATCGAGAAGCGGCGGCGATAATTCTCCTGCACCTTGGCATTGGTATAGGCGAGCGTCGCCCAGTCGCCGTAACGCGCGACGTCCATTGCGAACACGTCGAAACCCGGATCGCCGTGGATCATCCAATTGGCCAGTGCTAGACCGACCCCACCACCCTGGCTGAACCCCGCCATCACGCCGCAGGCCGACCAGAGGCCTCGCACTCCCTTGATCGGGCCGACCAGCGGGTTGCCATCCGGGGCAAAGGTGAACGGACCGTTGATGATTTGCTTGATGCCAGCATTCTGGAAGGCCGGGAAATGTTGAAACCCCACTTCAAGAGACGGCGCTATCCTGTCGATATCAGGCGTTAAAAGCTCATGCCCGAAGTCCCAGGGCGTGGTCTTTGGCGCCCAAGGCTTGCCGGCTTTCTCGTAGGTGCCCATCAGCATCCCGCCGCGTTCCTGTCGAAGGTAAAGCTCGCCGTCAAAGTCGATCGCATGGATCACCTCGGCGCCAGTCTTGCGGTTGGCCTCGGCCACTTCCGGCATGTCCTCGGTGATCAGGTACATATGCTCCATGGCAAGGATCGGCAGTTCGAGCCCGGCCATCCGGCCAACTTCGCGCGCCCAAAGACCGGCAGCGTTGACAACATGCTCAGCCTGGATCTCGCCCTTGTGGGTGATGACACGCCATGTTCCATCGTGGTTCTGCTGCAGATCCTGGACCATGCACTGGGTTTCGATCTCTGCCCCGAGCTTGCGAGCCGACTTGGCATAGGCAAAGGTGACGCCGGAGGGATCGAGATGACCGTCGACGACCGTGCGGACCGCGCCGATGAAGCAATCGGGATCGAGAAGCGGCATCAGCTCATGCGCTTCCCTTGGGCTGATCAGCTCGCATTCGATGTCGAGATAGCGGTTCTTGGCCACGATCCCTTTCATCCAGTCCAGCCGTGCCTCAGTCGCGGCCAGCATCACGCCGCCGGTCAGATGCACGCCGGTCGCCTGCCCCGACAACTCCTCGATCTCTTTGTAGAGGTCGATCGTGTATTTCTGCAGCTTGGCTACGTTCGGATCGCCATTGATCGTGTGCATCCCGCCAGCAGCATGCCAAGTCGAGCCGCTGGTCAGCTCGGAGCGCTCCAGCAGAACTGCATCGGTCCACCCCTCCCGCGCCAGGTGATAGAGCACAGAACAGCCAACAACGCCGCCGCCAATGACGACGGCTTTTGCATGGGATTTCATGGCCTAACCCCGCATTCTTGAAGCATCCGCATCGAAGAGAGGTGTCGTATGGACCACCGC
>JBFKFZ010000019.1:0-53303 GCA_041633555.1 Paracoccaceae bacterium
CCCGGGATGGCGTCGGATTTCTACAAGACTCAGGTTGCGCGGCACCTGTTGATCGGGATACAGGCGATGGAGACATTGCGGGAAATGCCGCTCGAACGCATCCATTCCCGCAAGCTGAGGAGCTTCGAAGAGACCGCTTTCCTATGATGTAGGGGTATTTCGCCCACAAATGCGTGTTTTTCCGCCCAAAACACACACAAATTGTTGTGCCCTACCGCTATATTCCGCTAGTTTCTGCGAATAAGCCCTATATTCACGGGTGGACGAGGAGAACATACATGGCGAAACCAATGACGAAGACCCAGCTCGTGGCCGCAATGGCTGAGGAAATGGGAACTGACAAGAAGACCGGTGCTGCAGCCCTGGAAGCGGTCATCAACATCATCACCCGCGAGGTGTCCGCCGGTGGTGCCGTAACGCTTCCGGGCGTCGGCAAGATCATGTGCCGCGCGCGGCCGGCCCGCATGGTGCGTAACCCGGCCACTGGCGAACAGATCCACAAGGATGCTGACAAGGTGGTCAAGATGACGATCGCCAAGGCTCTCAAGGACAGTGTCAACGACTGACATTGCCATTGATCACGAATTGCAGGAGGGTCGCCCGGCGGGCGACCCTTTCTATTTGAGGCAGGTATGGATATTCGCGCAGTCGGCATGGGACTGGCCTTTGCCTTCATGTGGTCCTCGGCTTTTACTTCCGCCAGGATCATCGTGCAGGACGCGCCTCCGGTCACTGCGCTGGCGATCCGCTTCCTGGTCTCGGGGCTCATCGCAATTCTCATCGCCCGAGCCATGGGACAGACGTGGCGGTTGACCCGCCCCCAACAAAGATCGACCATGATCTTTGGTATCTGTCAGAACGCGATCTATCTCGGCGCCTATTTCGTGGCAATGCAGACGGTCGAGGCGTCACTTGCTGCGATCATCGCCTCAACAATGCCGCTTCTTGTGGCGCTTTTGGGCTGGATCGCGTTTGGCGATCGCGTACGGCCGCTCGGCCTTGCAGGTCTGGTCGCGGGGATCGTCGGCGTCGCGGTCATCATGGGTACGCGGATGGGAGGCGGGACCGATCCCTACGGCGTCATACTGTGCCTGATCGGGGTCGCAGCACTGTCAATCGCTACGCTTTCTGTGCGCGGCGCATCGTCGGGCGGCAATGTTCTGATGATTGTCGGGTTGCAGATGCTGGTCGGATGTATCGTTCTGGCGGTCGTGGCCGTCTTCACCGAAAGCTGGGAGGTCAACTGGACCTGGCAGCTAGCGGCGGCATTCGTCTATACTACGCTGGTTCCCGGACTTGCCGCGACGTGGGTCTGGTTCACGCTTGTGAACCGGATTGGTGCGGTCAAGGCGGCGACCTACCACTTCCTCAACCCGTTCTTTGGCATCGCCATCGCGGCCTTGTTGCTTGGCGAGTCCCTGGGTCTTCTCGACATTGTCGGGGTGGCCATAATCGCGACAGGAATCCTTGCCGTGCAGAAGTCGAAGCGACAGCCGCTGGTGACGGGTATTTGATCGGGTGTAATCCGAGTTTTGGTGACGAGTGCCGTCCGCCAGCCTTTGCCTGTCGGTATGGAGCTTCTTCTCGCCTATCTTGCCGGGCTGCTGACGCTGATCAATCCGTGCGTCTTACCGATCTTGCCGATCTTGCTGGCCTCTTCACTGCAGTTAAGTCCGCACGGTCCTCTGGCGATCGCCGCCGGGATGGGGGTGTCGTTCATCAGCCTCGGCATGTTCGTGACGGTTCTGGGTCGCAGCTTTGGCGTTACTGAACAGACGGTTTCGGATAGCGGCGCGATCCTGATGACCGGCTTTGGGCTGGTTCTTCTTGTCCCACAGTTCTCAGAGTGGTTCGCGACAGTTTCCTCGGGGCTATCGACACGTGCCAATGCTCGTATGGACGGCCTTGGGCGCGGGGGACTGAGCGGCCAGGCAATTGGAGGCATTCTGCTAGGCGCCGTCTGGAGCCCATGTATCGGCCCAACGCTGGGTGGAGCCATCGGGTTGGCCAGCCAGGGCCAGGAACTGGCATTCGTATTCGCGATCATGCTGTTCTTTGCACTTGGTGTTGCTACGATCATCCTCGGGCTGGGCTATGGTGCCCGGTCAGTCATCCAAAGACGCCAGGCTCTGATGCGCAGCATCGCCGAAAGATCCCGGCCGATACTCGGCGGCGTTTTCGTGGCCGTCGGACTGGGCATTCTGTTTCGCTTCCATCACGCGATAGAGGCCCGGTTGGTTCAAACCTTGCCGGTATGGTTGATTGACCTCTCTGTCTCGATTTAGTGTCTAACAAGGAGAAACTAGATGAACCGCCGCGACTTCATGATACTGACTGCAGCAGTTTCCACGGCTTTGCCCTTGCCCGCATTCGCCGCAGCAAGAGCCTATGTGCCGGGGCTGGTGAAATCTGAACTGGCCGCGGGAAAGACTGTATTTCTCGATTTCAAGGCAAGTTGGTGCACGACCTGCGCCGCACAGGAACGCGTGATCAATGCGCTGAAAACCGAGAACCCCGCCTATGAGCGGGCAATCAGTTTCATCGACGTCGACTGGGATAGATATGCCAGTGACCCACTGACCCGGAGCCTCAACATTCCCCGGCGCTCAACGCTCGTCGCTCTCAAGGGCGACAAGGAATTGGGGCGGATCGTCGCCGGGACATCGCGCAAGGACATCCAGCGGCTGATGGACGTCGCGCTGAAGGCGGCAACATCTTAGGACTGGCTAAGGAAAGTCCAGATCTTATCGGCGGCGTTGATGTCGTGGTTGTCCCCGCCCTGCCAAGCTTTTCGAGCCGTTCGATCGCCGGGCCAAGAATGGCCGCTCCCATTGACACGGTAAGGCACGGTCGGCGCGTCACAGTCCTGCCATTCGACCCGCTCGACTTGGCCAGTGTGCTTTGTCGCGGTGCCAGAACACCCATCTTGAGTAGCAAAGACGCGCAGCGTCTTGTTGGTACCCAAGACAAGATCGCGCTTTCTGTTTCCAATTACGATGGGACCGCCCTCGTAGGGAACGATCGCATCGTCTGTGCCGTTGATCATCACGAACCCCATGCGTCGTATCCTCTGACAATCCTCGAGAAGAAGGGCAGGTAGTGACGTCGCGACCGGAGCGATTGCGCGCACAAGGTCAGGACGCTTGCAGGCCAGATAGAAGCTGGCCTGCCCACCCCGCGATATGGCGGTTAGGAAGATCCGGGAGCCGTCTGTCCGGCGGGCGCTCGAAATCTGAGCGATAGCAGTCTCTAATAAGGACAAATCACCGGTGCGCCTCCACGATCCGCTTGAGATCTTGCCCTCTTCGATGTCCCGATCCGGCGGACGGCGTTCGGGTAGGCGACGACGAATCCGGCACGATCCGCCAGTTCATTGAAGCGGCCGCCCGTGCTCCTCAGGATCTGCTTTGACGTGCCACCACCGCCATGCAAGACGAGCAGCAACGGAACGGCCTTTCCGCGATACAGTCCATCGGGCGCATGAACCAGGTAGATACGTTTGACGCCGTCAAGTCGAAACCGCACCTCTTTCGTCCCGGATGTCGCGGGATTGGGGGCTATCGAAATCGCCGCGAGACGAAGACGGATACGCATGAAACGGACCTTACTTGAGACAGGTCTCATGCGTCGCAACAGCGAGATCCCGTCGCGCTATCCGATTCTTCCTCCGCCGTCGCCTATCTGGGCGCGATGCAGCAATAGGTGATCAAGGATCACGCAAGCCATCATCGCTTCCCCAACCGGGACCGCACGGATTCCGACGCAAGGGTCATGGCGACCTTTGGTCACGATCTCGGTCGTTTCACCAGTCAGCGTGATCGTCTTGCGCGGTGTCAGAATCGAGCTGGTCGGCTTGACGGCGAAACGCGTGACGATATCCTGACCTGTCGATATTCCGCCCAGGATGCCGCCGGCATGGTTACTGCTGTATTCGGGACCGTCCGGACCCATGAAGATCTCGTCGGCATTCGCCTCACCGGTGAGCGTGGCGGCGGCCATGCCTTCTCCGATCTCGACTCCCTTGACGGCGTTGATCGACATCATGGCCGCTGCGATATCAGTATCTAATTTGCCGTAAACTGGCGCTCCGAGACCAGTGGGCGCACCTCGGGCGACGATCTCGATGATGGCACCGACCGAGTTCCCAGACTTCCTGAGATCGTCAAGGTAAGTGGCCCAGTCCGAGGCCGCCTTGGCGTCAGGCGTCCAGAATGGGTTGTCGTCGATCTGTGCCCAGTCGAACTGGCTGCGGTCAATCGCATGCAGGCCCATCTGGACCATGTAGCCCTTGATCTCGAGTTGTGGCGCCAGCGTCCTTATTACCTCGCGGGCCACGCCACCGGCGGCAACACGGGCAGCCGTCTCGCGCGCCGAGGAGCGACCGCCGCCACGCGGATCGCGGATTCCGTATTTCTGCCAATAGGTGATGTCTGCATGACCGGGTCGGAACTTCTGCGCGATGTCTCCATAGTCCTTCGACCTTTGGTCGGTATTGCGGATCATGAGCTGAATAGGCGTGCCTGTTGTTCGTCCCTGGTAAACGCCCGACAAGATCTCGACTTCATCCGCTTCGCGTCGCTGCGTGGTGAACTTACTTTGGCCGGGTTTGCGGCGGTCCAGCCAATGCTGGATCATCGACGCCTCCAGCGGCACCTCCGGCGGGCAGCCGTCGATTGTCGCGCCCAAGGCAGGTCCGTGCGACTCACCCCAGGTGGTGACACGGAAAAGGTGACCGAATGTGTTCAGGCTCATGGCAAAGGCTCCCTTTCCAGCGGTCTATCGGTGGCTATCGACCGCCTCAAGGGGTTTCGCCTTGCCCGCACATGTGATTGAGCATAGATAACGCCTTACCTCGGGGTGCACCGTCGACAAGCTGGTGCTGAGATGCTGACAAGCGGACCCGTTGAACCTGAACCGGCTAACACCGGCGGAGGGAAGGTGAGTTTTCTCCACCCGAACCCCGCCCGTTTGCGAATGGAGAGCGCGATGAGAACCACTCTGATAGCAACGGGACTTCTGGCATTGGCGAATGCTGCCATAGCTCAGGAGAAACCTGTTCTGACCGTCTATACCTACGACAGTTTCACTGCCGATTGGGGCCCGGGCCCGCAGATCGAAGCGGCGTTCGAGCAGGATTGCGGCTGCGATCTGAAATTCGTTAGTGCCGGTGATGGTGCCGCCTTGCTGGCGCGCCTTCGGTTGGAAGGGGAACGCACCGAAGCCGACGTGGTCGTAGGGCTCGATACGAACCTGACCGCCGCGGCAGCGGAAACAGGTATATTCGCACCGCATGGGTTGGACTTGGCAGGCTTCGACATGCCCGTCGACTATCAGGACGAGACCTTTCTGCCCTACGATTGGGGCTATTTTGCCTTTGTTTATGACGTGAATGCCGTTCCAAACCCGCCCAAATCCTTTGAGGATCTCGCTGCAAGCGATCTGAAGGTCGTTATCCAGGACCCGAGGTCTTCGACGCCCGGATTGGGGTTGCTGTTGTGGGTCAAGGCGGCACATGGAGAGCGCGCGCCGGAGATCTGGGAGGCCCTGTCCGACAATATCCTGACGGTAACAAAGGGCTGGTCCGAGGCCTACGGCATGTTCCTTGAGGGCGAAGCCGACATGGTGCTGTCCTACACGACTTCGCCCGCCTACCACCTGATCGCGGAAGAGGATCCCAGCAAAGCTGCGGCAGCGTTTGAAGACGGCCATTATCTGCAGATCGAAGTGGCCGCAAAAGTGGCCTCGACCAGCCAGGAGGCACTGGCGGACCAGTTCATGGAGTTCATCCTCACTGATGCGTTCCAGGCTGTGATACCCGAAACCAACTGGATGTATCCTGCGCGACTGCCTGGAAATGGCCTGCCGGAGGGGTTTGAAACGCTGATCGCGCCTGAAAGGGCGTTGCTCTACTCTGCCGGCGAGGCAGCCCAGGTGCGCGAGGAAGCGCTAGAGGAATGGCTGACCGCGCTCAGTCGCTGATGCGGCTATGGCCGGGCCTTATCGCGGCCGCCCTGGTGGCCGCGCTTACGCTTGGTACATTGCTCGCTGTCGCCTTGCGCGCCGAAGGATGGGGTGGGCTCTCACCCTCTGATTGGGCGGCGATCCGATTCACCTTGTTGCAAGCGTTCGTATCGGCGGCGATCAGCGTCGCGCTCGCGGTGCCGGTGGCGCGGGCCTTGGCCCGTAGGCGGTTTCCGGGGCGGGGGCTGCTGGTAACACTTCTGGGTGCACCATTCATCCTGCCTGTGATTGTTGCGGTGCTGGGGCTGCTCGCGGTATTCGGTCGAAATGGTCTTGTTAGTCTCGTTTTCAATTGGTTTGGCTGGCCGCCGATTCATATCTACGGGCAACATGGCGTCGTTCTTGCGCATGTGTTCTTCAACCTGCCGCTGGCCACGCGTCTGATACTGCTGGGTTGGCTGTCGATCCCGGCTGAACGCTTTCGGCTCGCCGCGTCGCTTGGCTTCGCAGCACGTGATTTGACGCGAGAGTTGGAGCGGCCGATGTTGAAGGCCGTTCTGCCCGGCGCTTTCATGGTGATCTTCGTGATCTGCACAACCAGCTTTGCCGTGGCACTGGCGCTTGGCGGCGGTCCACGGGCGACGACCGTTGAGCTGGCGATCTACCAGGCATTCCGCTTTGAGTTCGACCTTGGCAAGGCCGCCTTGCTGGCCCTTGTGCAGTTCCTGATCTGCGCCGTCGCCGCGGGCCTCGCGATGTGGCTGCATGTGCCCGAGGGGGGCGGTCCGGGGCTGGACCGAAATGTCGAGCGATGGGATGCGCGTCGTCCCGGTCTAATCTTGCTGGATGCCGCATTCATCCTCGCGGCGGCTCTCTTCTTGCTGCTGCCGCTGTCGATGGTGGTGGCCAGTGGGATCCCCGGCCTCGCAAGTCTCGGCGGATCAGCGGCCAAGGCCGCAATGCGTTCGGTGGCGGTTGCGCTGGCGGCAGGGGCAATCACAGTTGCCGCTGCCCTTGCATTGGCTTTTGCGGTCCAAGCTCTGCGGGGGCGAGCCGAAAAAGGGTTGGTAGAGGGCATCGGATATCTGTCCATCGCAGCCTCTCCGCTTGTCGTTGGAACCGGCCTGTTCATACTGCTTTTTCCAGTATTGGATCCCGTTTCCGTGGCGCTGCCCGTTACTGCACTTGTGAATGCGATGATGTGTCTGCCCTTCGCCCTCCGCGTATTGGTTCCTGCCGTGGAACGGGTGGACCGTCAGTTCGGTCATCTTGCCGACAGCCTCTCCATGACTGGTTATGCGCGGCTGCGGCATGTCTACCTGCCGCGCCTAAGTGCGCCGGTCGGGTTCTCTGCCGGACTAGCCGCTGCACTGAGCATGGGAGACCTTGGGGTTGTTGCCTTGTTTGCCGACCCCGAAGCCGCGACCTTGCCACTGCAGATGTACCGCCTGATGGCGGCCTACAGGATGGACGAGGCGGCGGGGGCTGGTCTGCTTCTACTCACGATGTCGGTCGCACTCTTCTGGATGTTCGATCGAGGGGGGCGCATCAATGCTGACGCTTGAGGCGCTTGATATCAGGCAGGACGACTTCCGCCTGAGGGCCGATTTCGAACTCGAGACCGGTGCGCTTGCGGCCATCGTCGGGCCTTCCGGTGCCGGCAAGTCGACGCTACTGAGCGCCATTTCCGGTTTCTTTGCACCAACTTCGGGGCGCGTCCTTTGGGCCGGGGAAGATATCACAAATGCCGCACCAGGCGAGCGGCCCTTGTCGATCGTCTTTCAGGACAACAACCTCTTTCCGCATCTGACCGCGATGCAGAATGTGGCGTTGGGGATCAGGCCATCGCTGAAGCTCGATGGTGCCGACACCAAACGGGTCGCTGACGCGCTGGCCCGCGTCGGACTGGCTGGGCTGGAGGACCGCAAGCCCGCCGCGCTCTCGGGCGGCCAGCAGAGCCGGGTCACGCTGGCGCGTGTTCTGGTGCGAAGCAGGCCGATGATCCTGCTTGACGAACCGTTCGCAGCGCTAGGGCCAGCACTTCGGGTCGAAATGCTGGACCTCGTGGCGGAACTGGCGAGAGCGGAGGGCGCGACTCTTCTGATGGTGACCCATCATCCGGCGGATGCGCTCAGGATTGCGGACCTCACGGTCGTCGTGGCCAATGGGGTCGCTGCTGCCCCGATGCCTACGAAAACCCTGTTCGAGGATCCGCCGCAGATATTGCGGGATTACCTCGGATAGCCCGCTTCAAATGAAAACGCGCCCTGGAGGGCGCGTCTCAAGGCCAGTTTCAAAACTGGTCAGGCTTCCTTGCGGTGTTTTACCGGTGCCCAGATGCGCTTATTGGTCAAGTAGAGCAGCACGGCGAGAATGCCGAGGAAGAACACGCCCATGAAGCCAAGTTGCTTGCGGGCGCTCATCTTGGGCTCTGCCGCCCACATCAGGAAGGCAGAGACATCTTCGGCAAGATGGTGCGCGTCATTGGCGTGGCCGTCGGCATATTCGACGATCTCGTCGGAGAGGGGCGGACTCATCGCGATCAGACCGCCCGGGAAGATACTGTTCTCGTAAAGAACGGTTCCAGCCTGTTCCTTTTCTTCACCACTGTAACCGACAAGCAGAGCGGTGATATATTCCGGCCCGCCGATCCCCTTGAAAAGCTGATTGATGCCAAGGCCGTAGGGGCCATGAAATCCGGCGCGAGCCTTCGCCATCATCGAAAGATCCGGAGCGTTCTCCAACGAGGATTTCGGGAAATGGTCGGTCGGAGTCGCGGGGCGGGTATCGTCCAGTTCCGAATCGAACACTTCGAACTGGGCCGCATAGGTCCGCACCTGCGCATCGTCATAGCCGAGGTCTGTCAGGCTGCGCAGCGGCACATACTGAAGCCCGTGGCAGGCGGAGCAAACCTCGGTGTAAACCTGCAGGCCGCGCTGAAGCTGCGCCTGATCATACTTGCCGAACGGTCCGTCGAACGAGAAATCGACATTCTCGATATGCCCACCTGCCTCGCCGGCAGCGAATGCGCTGCCGGTCGATATCGCAAGAGCGGCGAGCGCTGAAAGGGTCAGGTTCCTGATCATCGGTCGTGATCCTTTCTTATTCTGCCGGAGACGCGTCATGGGCGTAGTGTTCATTGAAGTCTTCCTCGATCGTCGCCGGCTGGGGAAGCGGTTTCTCGATCACGCCAAGGACCGGCAGAATGACCAGAAAATAGGCGAACCAGTAGGATGCCCCGATCAGCGAGATGATCGAATAAGGCGGTTCTGCCGGCATTGCGCCGCACCACGTCAGCACTATGAAATCGATGATCAGAAGATAGAACCACCATTTGAACATCGGCCGGTAGCGGCCCGACCGCACGTTAGAGGTGTCCAGCCACGGGGCAAGGACCATCACGAAGATCGATCCGAACATCGCCAGTACACCGAAGAACTTGGCGTCGATGATGCCGCCGGTCACGAAACTGGCGATCTGGACGACCCAGACATCAGACGTGAATGCCCGCAGGATCGCGTAGAATGGCAGGTAGTACCATTCCGGCACGATGTGGGCCGGTGTCGCGAGTGGGTTTGCCTCGATATAGTTGTCCGGATGGCCGAAATAGTTCGGCATGAAGCCTACGACAGCAAAGAACACGACGAGGATCACGACCAGCGCGAAAAGGTCCTTGATCACGAAATAGGGCCAGAACGGCAATGTGTCCTTCTCTGCCACGGCCTTCGAACTGCGGCGCACCTCCACTCCGGTCGGGTTGTTGTTACCGGTGGAGTGGAATGCCCAGATATGCAGGATCACCAGGCCCGCGATGACGAAGGGCAAGAGATAGTGCAGCGAGAAGAAGCGGTTCAGCGTCGCGTTGCCGACTGCGGGCCCGCCCAGAAGCCAGGTCTGCAGCGGTTCGCCGATGAACGGGATCGCGCCGAAGAGGCCGGTGATCACCGTGGCACCCCAGAATGACATTTGGCCCCACGGCAGCACGTAGCCAAGGAAACCGGTCGCCATCATCGCGAGGTAGATCAACATGCCAATTATCCACGTCACTTCTCGAGGCGCCTTGTATGAGCCGTAATAGAGACCGCGGAACATGTGGATATATACCGCAAGGAAGAACAGCGAGGCGCCGTTCATATGGGTATAGCGCAGCAGCGCACCGCCATTCACGTTGCGCATGATATGTTCGATCGAGGCAAAGGCCATGTCGACATGCGGCGTGTAATGCATCGCTAGAACGATGCCGGTAACGATCTGAAGCACAAGGCAGAATGCCAGTACGATGCCCCAGATCCACCACCAGTTCAGGTTCTTCGGCGTCGGGATGAAGAGCGTATCATAGATCAGCCCGACAACCGGAAGCCGGGTGTGAAGCCACTTCTCAAACCCGGTCTTGGGTTCGTAATGGTCGTGTGGAATTCCAGCCATTGTGCGCTCCGTTATCCGAGGACGAGGGTGGACTCACCGTCGAACATCGCGACGGGAATCGGTAGGTTCTCAGGCGCCGGTCCTCTGCGGATCCGGCCTGCCGTATCGTAGTGCGAGCCGTGGCAGGGGCAAAACCAGCCGTTGAAATCACCGGCATCGCCAATCGGCACGCAGCCCAGATGTGTGCAAACCCCCATCATCACGAGCCATTCGCCGTTCTCGTCCATTGACCGGTTTTCATCGGTGGCCGGGGCCTCGCCAGCGCCATTGGCATTGCGAGCCAGCTGGTCGGGCAGTTCGCCGACTTCCACCGCGCGGGCGTCCTCGATTTCCTCGGGCGTGCGGCGGCGTATGAAGACAGGCTTGCCCAACCATTTGACGGTCAGCTGCGTACCCGGCTCGACGCCGGAAATATCCACCCGGATCGAAGAGAGCGCCTGTACGTCGGCAGAGGGGTTCATCTGGTTGACCAATGGCCAGACAGCGGCGCCGGTCGCGACAGTCCCTGCACCAGCCGTGGCATAGTACAGGAAGTCGCGGCGAGTGCCTTCGTGTTCTTCAGCGTGGGACACGAGTATTTCTCCATTTCCCGGCCGGTTGACCCGGCGCAATAGTTCAGCGGCCGGGATTTCCCGCAGCCTTCGCATGGCGTTTTTAGCCGGGCATACCGCCCGCGTCCAGCGGACATTAACTTATCGAGCGATCTGCGCATCTTGCGACGTCGGCGACGGCTCGCCACTAACGATATCTTTACAATTTTGGATTGAACTCCGGGAACAACAGTTTATCTGCTAATCGAAAGCTGTGACGACGATGGGGATTCGTTGAACATGCAAAGACTGCTCTTCGTTCTGGTCGCGTCTCTTGGCCTCTCCGGGGCTGTGATGGCAGAGGACCAGATCAGCATCTACGGCGGATATCAGACCGCGCCGCATAGTGGCGTCTCCGGCAACGATCCGGGCGGTGTCGGATCTTTCGATTTCACGGCAGGTTGGGAAGGCAGGTCATTCGAGATGCCGCCTTACTGGGGCCTGCGGTGGACGCGCTGGCGGTCCAGAACCTTTGGATGGGGCTTGGATATCAACCACACCAAGGTCTATGCCGATGATGATACGCTGGCAGACAGCGGCTTTTCCCATTTCGAATTCTCAGACGGTCTCAACATCCTGACACTGAATGCCTGGCGCCGTTTTCCCGATACCGGGATGCGGGTTACGCCCTATGTCGGTGCCGGCGTCGGTCTGTCCATCCCGCATGTCGAGGTTACGACGCCCGGTGGCCGGGTCTTCGAATATCAGGTCACAGGCCCTGCCGTGCAGTGGGTTGCGGGCGCCAGCTATTCGATCAACGACCGCTGGTCCGTCTTTGGCGAGTACAAGGGCACTTATTCGTTGAACGAGGCGGATCTGGGCAGCGGCGGCACGCTGGAAACGGACATCGTCACCAACGCGCTGAATTTCGGAGTTAGTTTCGGCTTCTAGCCGGAGGGGGGGACCGTTGCGGCGAAACTTTCCCTTTTCGAGATCACGTTGAACCAATCCGCGAGCGCGTCGTTTCCGAAGCGCCAGTTGCGGTCGGCGTGCCGGAAGTCGAGATAGCCCAGCGCGCAGGCCATCGCCACTTGGCCCATATCGAGCGGCGCGTTCAGATGGCTGATCCAGCGCCGGTCGACGGCCGCGACAGAGCGGGCGATCTTCTTCCATTGCCCTTCCACCCAGTCAGGAAACCGTTTGCCTTCCGGTCGGATACGCGTTTCGTAGACCATCAGGATCGCTGCATCCATGATCCCGTCCGCTGTCGCCTCCAGTGTCAGCGTTTCCCAAAGCCGGTTGCCGGGAGGATACAGCCTGCCACCGATGCGGGCGTCAAGGAACCGGCAGATCACCCGGCTATCATAGATCGCCGGCCCGTCGCCACGCTCCAATGCCGGCAGCTTGCCTAGCGGGTTCTGCGCCAGGGGCATTGTCTGCGGATCAAGTGGCGTGCCGGTTGCAGCGGCAATCTCGACATCCTCAAGCTGACCCGTTTCGTGCAGCAGGATTCTGACCTTCCGCGCGAAAGGCGAGGTCTGGGACGAAAAGAGTTTCATGTCAGATTTTCCGGAACCGGATGCGTCCAAGCGCCGTCACGTCGATTTCCACCCCCGGCCCAGCGCTTCCCAGCCGAACGACGCGGCGAAATCGGGTCGCGCCGTTCACCTGCTCGGGTTCGCGGCGCAGGCTGATACCTTCACCGACGTCATCCATTGCATCCTCGCCGCGCTGGTCGAAATGCCCTTTTTGAATCCGGATGCGGCGGGTAATGGCATAGGTCGCAACCGCCACGGCGCCATAGCGCAGGGCAATTCCGGCGATCGGGGCAAGTGGCAACGGCATATCGGACCTCCTGAGAATTCTCATTCTAATGTAGGAAGCCCTGCGGCCCAAGTCCATATTGGACCAAGCTAGACCGGTACTGAGGCGCGCTTGGGAAGGCTACGAAAAGCTGGGTCTTTCGTTGGACGGCGCTTTTGGAATTGGCGGCGGCGTTCACGGTTTGGAGGGTGCTGGCTATCGCCGCCGCAAGGTGTCGCCAAAGTCGATCTGCGGTTTCAGCACGATCCGCTCACCCGACGCAATACTGGGATCGCTGACGCGTTTGGCGATGATCTCTGCCGCGGCCCGGCCCACTTCGGCGCGGCACGCGTCCATCGTAGCCAACTGCCGCGGCAACCCGTCCAGCAATTCTACGCCGTTGAAGCCTGCCAAGCCGATCTGACCGGGCACGTCTATTCCCTTGTCCAGGCAGTATAGTAGCCCGCCCGCCCCGATCATGTCATTGGAATAATAGAGGAAATCCAGGTCAGGCGTTCGCGTCAGGATGGTCTCTGTCATTTCGCGGCCCTTGGCGAGGGCGGAGCCGCCGGAATAGAATTCTTGGTCCGCGACTTCCAGCCCGGCCTTCGCAAGCGCTTCGGTGAATCCCTCGAACCGCTTCCGGGCCCGGTGATCCAGCGGCATCTTGGTGCCGAGAAACCCGATCCGTTCATACCCGGCTTCGACGATCGCATTGGCCATTTCGCGACCGGCGCGGCGATGTGAAATGCCGACCATGGCGTCGACAGGTTCGCCATCGACATCCATGATTTCCACGATCGGAATCCCCGCGGCCTTCAGCATGGCCTTTGACGCTTCGGAATGCTCGAGGCCCGCGATGATGACTCCGGACGGTCGCCAGGACAGCATCTCGTAAAGGACTTTTTCCTCTCGTTCAGGCTCGTAATTGGTGACGCCGAAGACCGGCTGCAGTTCCGTCTGGTCCAGAACCTGAGAGATGCTTGTTAGAACTTCGGGGAAAACCATGTTGGAGAGAGAGGGAACCATGACCGCGACCAAGTTGACCCGCTGGCTGGCAAGTGCGCCCGCGATCTTGTTCGGGACATAACCCAGCGATTTCGCCGCCTCCAGAACCTTGCTGCGCGTGGTTTCCGAGACATCTCCGCGATTTCGCAGCACACGGCTGACAGTCATTTCGCTGACACCAGAGGCTTCGGAGACATCGCGCAGCGTCAATGGCCGCGATAGTGGGCTGGACGGAGAATTGGCTGGCATATCGTATTCCTGAATTTTCCCCTACATGATCTTGTTACCGGTATTGGATGGGCTTGTCCAAGTTAACCGAATCTTCTATGTTATCGCTAACGGATTGCTCTGGCTTCTCCTGAGTGGCCAGAACCGGAAAGGGGGGTGCTGGGCCAATTTGCGCTCCCCTTTTTCTGTTCGTCTGCAAAAGTCGGTGAATTGGGCTGTAGCCCAACAGGATCTCGGCTTGGGCTGCTTCGTTGTGCGGCGACATTCAGGTTCTTTACTGACCTCAGTGACCATGTGACCGTAGCTTGACCACTCGTTCTGCCGTCTTGGTGCCGATGCACCGGGGAAGCATTGGCGACCTGAACGGGCGAGCCAAATCTCAACTGCCGGTCAGGTGGGGCATGATAGATAGGCCAGATTCCACCGCCCCTTCGGACGCAAGGAAACGGCCCTCTTCTTTCAACTTTAGGACGAACATTAATCTTCAAATTCGGTGACTTACGCACCATCTCCGTGGCCCGGCCAAGGTAACGACCAGCGCTTGCAAAGCAGTGAACGAAAGCGGCGCGGCTATTCACCCCAGAGAAGAATGTTGACAGGTTGCAGGGCTGCCATGCAATCATCAGTGGTATTAGAACGAAATTGTTGTGGATACTGGGTGGATGTATTCGCTTTTGACCAAGATCGGGCTGGTCGGATCGGTGAAGGCTGAATTCTTGCCGTTCGCCGTCGCGCTGGTGATTGCACAGCTCTTCTTCAAATGGGGCAGCTTCAGTTTGGAACTTCTCGGTTTCCTTGCGGTATGGGGCGCTCTTGGCTTCGTATTCGATCGGGTCTTTCAATCTTCCGGAGACGGCTGACCTAGCGAGATTTAATTCCCCCTGACGTCATGACCCCGCCACGACCTGACGGGTAAGAGGGCATAGTGATGGGAAAGCGACCGCGCAGGCCAAGCCAGAGATCGCCGTCAACGGACGATCCGCCGAAGCGGCGCTCCAAACCGGAAACAAGGCCGAAGCCACGGCCGAAACCAAAGCCGGCCGATCGAGAAGTTGATCGTCTTGCCAATGAAGGCGAGCTTCGCCGGGCAATCGACCTGCATCTGAGCCAACACCGGAAGGATGATGCTAATATCGACGAGACCTGCAGGCGGCTTTTTAGGGAACTGAAGAAAAGATGTCCGGAACTCCTGCCCACCGATTCTATCGAGGCGGGCAAGCCGGGGCCGGAAATCGAGCTTGGGACCAAGGCCACGAGCACGCTCTTTCGGGCGGCAGCTCGGAAGGTCAGTGGCGATGCCGCGGAAACGGTTTGGTTTCTCGGCGACAACGAACTGATGGTTTTCTCTGCCAAAACCGAGATTGAAACGCAGGACGGCCGGATTCTCGTGCATGTTCCGGTTCGCTGCGATCAAACCGGTCCCACGCGCATCACCGTTCCTTTCGCCGTTGGATCCGAAAAGCGCCCGGGTGGCATGATTGCGGTGGCGTTGGCGCGCCCGGTCGGACCAACGGAAATCGTGGAGCTTTGGGCGGACGCCCTGACAGCATTTGCCTGGGGCGCTGTTCTGGAGCTCTTTCAGGCGCTGGCCGCCGGCGCGGGCAAGGATGGTGACAATCGCGGGCTGATCCCCTTCGCGGTGAGCGCGAACAAGGAAGGGGTGAAGATCGGGACCATGGCGCGCCACGGTTTCGACAGGGGGCCGGCATGACCCTGAATGCCGACAGCTTCGGCGACCTCGCCGATCTTCTGAGGGCGTTGGGCCTTGCCGAGACTGATGGTGCGCTCAACGAGGACTGGCTCGCCAATCCCATCGACTACCTGAGGACAATTCTCTCGGCGGAGCATCAGCGCGAGGCGTTTCTGCGGGTGATCGAGGACCTGCTGGAAGAGGAATCCGAGATCGACGCCGAAGGGCATGTTTGGCTGCCAATCGTCGCTACGGATGACGGGGCCGCCACCTTCTATTTCGTGATCGACGATGCGCCTGTAGGAGAGGTCCATATCGGGCTGGGCGTCCGGCTGAAAACAACCGCGCCGTCCTCGGCCAGTTCCTTCCTGCTGCCGCTATTTCGGACCGGCAAGGCCGGCAACACCGTCTCTGATCCCGTTCTGATTGGACATCGAGGCGGCAAGATCATGCTGGCAAGCGAGATCACGGTCGATCCAGCGCCACCTTCGGGCAGTGCCGGCTTGCGCGCAATTGGGCTGGCCTTCACCGCGCCGACCGCCGCGGATGACGGGCCACCGGGGGTTGCGCTCACCCTTGGCGGACTATTCCTGCCGGGCTTCGCGGCGCCGAGGGACTTCGCGCTTTCGATATCGGATATCGAGCAGCTCGATGATGCGGCGCTGGATCTGATCCTTGGCATCATTCAGGCTTTGGCCGAGGGTGGCGGTTCGGCACAAATCTCCGCCTTGGGTGAGTTGCTGGGGCTGTCGGGGGGCGTCCCGTCCATGCCGCTCGACCGACTGGCCAGCGAAGGCCCGTCGGCACTGGCCGACTGGTTTGCCTCGGTGGTCGGAAATGCGTCCGGACGGATCGCATGGCTCGACGCGCTCACTCGTCTGATCGGCGTGGGCAATGCCTCGCTGTCCGGCGACACGCTGACCATTGCGCTCGGCGGCACATCGAGTGTCGATCTGGAGATTGGCGTTGTGACCGGGCCCATCGGCAGGCCGGTTGTGACGCCGCGCATCTCTTTCGGGATCAGCGATGCCACTGTCAGGGCCGAGGTGACAGCGGACCTGTTGCGCCTTGACCTTGGCACCGGTGACGCCGTCGCAATACCGCAACTTGCCGCGCAGGTCCGGCTAGGCAGTTCGGCCTCGCCTCTGCTCAGCGGCGATCCCGGGATTCAGGCGATGCGGGCCGGGTTGGCACTCAACGCGGCGCGCAAGCCCGTCCCGGTGCTGGCGCTCGACAATGTTACGATCGGGTCAAACAGCTACCCGGTTCTCGATCTTTCCAGCCCCGACGCAATCGCGGAAACCGGGACCACGGTACTCGCCAATGTGATCTCTGACCTTCTCGCGCAACTCGGCCCTCCAGGGACAGCAATCTCGGTTCTGCTGGGGATCGAAGCGCCCGCCGCCGCACCGGGTTTGCCAGAACTGGACCTCGCCGCATTTCTGGCCGATCCGCTGGCGGCAGTGCGCGCTCACTGGCTGACGCTGCTGACTTCGCATCTGCCAGATGTGCCGCAAGTGCTTGCGGTCTTGAGGGGGCTGTTGGCCGAAGCCTCGTTGGCGGCCGATCCGGTTACCGGTACCGGCACTAAGGCCGACCCTTGGGCGATCAGTCTCGTCGGCCCGGTATCGCTTCTGATCCGACAGCCGATTCCCGGCACCGTCGAACTCGCCATCGGAATCACCGCCACGCAATCCGAACTGGGCGAGCGCTGCACCGTCCTCGAGACAACGATCGACGCGCTTCTGCTTCGCGCTGATCTGACGGCTCCTGACGCGGCCTTCGCCGCAGAGGTCAGCCTGCGGGTCGATGCGCGGGGCCGCGGCACCCGGCGCACCTCGCTCGGCGTCGATCCGCTGCGCCTCGAGACTGACCGCGTCAGTGCGCGACTTGGCTGGACTTCGACAGGAGGGCTGGCATTCACCTTTGCGGCGCCAAATCCGGCGCTGGTTTTCCGCGAGATCGAGATCCCGCTCGATGTCCCCGACGTCAATGAGGGTCTTGACGCGTTATCCACCGAGCAATGGGACGCGTTGGAGCAAGTCCTTGGGTTGCTGGCAGAAGCGATTGCCACGGGTTGGTTGAAGGATCTCGTCGCAGCGCTCGGCTGGCGGGGGCAGACCTATCTGTCAGAGAACGACAACCTCCACCGCTTGCGACTTGCTGACCTCGTCGGCGACCCGACAGCGGAAATCCGGTCGTGGATCGGGCGGCTTGTCACCGATGGGGCGGGGTCATTGCGCAACGTCCTGCAGCCTCTTGCGCGGATCTTCGGCGGCACGCGCGATACCTTCGGACAGGTCGCGGGAACAGGGCATCCCGAGGATCCGTTTCGGATTCCCGTTGCACCGGCGCTGGGCGGACCTGAGATTGCGCTGTGGATCGAACCCGAAGGCGTGCCGAGCGGCGCCGCAACTTTGGCGTCGGACCTTCTGCGTACCTGGCGACCGGGGCAGGAGGCGCTTGATACCGCGAGCCTGGCAGACGCGATGTTTGCCGAGCTTTCCGGCCGCGAAGGTGTGGCAGATGCAATAACGCAAATCGCCGATCTCCGTCTTGGGATCGAAGCGCTGCTGGCGCGACTGGCCGGAACCGACGGCTTGTTTGCGCCGCCCACGTCGCTGCCCAGCGGCATCCTGCGCCATGTCCTGCCCGGTATTGCGGGTCCAAACCTGCGCGAGGCGCTCGACCTTGCCGATCTTTTGGGCGCGGCACCCGCAACCGAACTGCATATCGCAGTTGCGCGTGAAACCGACGACTGGCCGTTCCCCGAGTCCCCCCCCGATCGGCGGATCGACCTGCGGGCAACCAGCCGGGCACCCGAAACTTTCGCTGCCCCCGCTCCGGCCACCGGGCAGTGGTTCATCGCGCTGGCGCCGCGTTCAGATGCCGCGCTCGCCTCCGGCGATCCAGACGGAGGGCTGGGACAGGCCCGGCGGCTTGTCCGTATCCTCGGAGCATTCTCGACAGCGGCCGGCACCGTAGTCGCGGTCGCAGATGCTGCCTCCGCCCATGCTACATGGATCGCTGTTAACGAAGTCGGGTCCAGTTCGGTCAACCGGCTGGTGACCCTCGGTATGGCGATGACGCCCGCATCGTTTTCGATCTTCGACGTGAATCCCGGGGCAGAGGCACTGCGGCTGTTCGCCGGGCTCTTGCCCCCTGTGGACGAGAGCGATCCGGATGATCCCGATCTGGCTGCTGCCAGGGGCGTCTTGAATGCCCTGGCCGGGCTATCGCGTCTGACCAACCCCGCTGCAGAATTGAGCCCACCTGCCGCGATGCCCGCGAGCGTGGCTGGCGGCGTCGCATTTCATGCCGTTTACGGCAGATTTAATGTCGAACAGATCCGAACTGCCTTGACAGCGGTAGCGGCTGCGGGTCTTAGCCAGCGCGCCTCGGCCGCCGCTGCGATCAAGAACGCTCTTCCAGTCACGGGGGCGGGGCTGGGGATCTTTCTGCCGATTCGGGCCGAAACCGGCGGGCTGACAATCTCGGGCCACGGCGCGGTTGATCTCGCCCAATTGACGCTGACCCCCGATCCCGCGCTTTCCCCGGACCGTTCGATTCGCGCCCATCTCGAGATCCGGCGTGACGCTGGCTGGCTGCTGGGTGGACCGGGAACTGGGCCGGGCGCCGGACAAGAACTGCGTTGGATCGCGATCGACGTGGCAGTGCCGGCTACCGGCAGTGGATCGACTTATGCGAAGGTGCGACTTCACGACGCCCGGATCTTCGGCATCGCTCGCGATGTCTGGACATTGCGCGAGGCAGGGGCGGCGGTCGGAGAAGGTGTTGTCACCACAGCCCTGCCTGAAGTGCGGGTGCTGCTTTCAAGTGCGATCGCAGAAATCCTCGCCGACACATCCGAGCGGATGGTCGCCTTGGCCGATCTTCTGCGATCGGTCGGCGTTATCGACGAAACTGGTGGGCTGGTCGCGGCCGCGCTTGACCGGCTCTTGCATGAGCCGGGCGCACAGGTCGCGCAGGCTCTTCAAAGCGCTGCGCGGCAGCTCGATTTGCAGGACGCTGTTGACGAAGCGTTCGCCGCCATTCCGGGGCTCGATATCGACATATTCGGCAAGAGCGTGGATTTCGCGCTGACCGGCGCGACGCCGGGGCTTGGCCTTCCGGAATGGCGCATTGCGGCGAGCGCTTCGGCCAGCGGTCCGGTAACGGCAGAGCTGGCCCTTGGTAGCGCGGCAAGCGGACAGCTGACGCTATCACTCGATCCGCTGTCCGTCAGTTTCGACTGGGCACCAACTGGAACCAACCCGCTGAACCTGCAGATCTGGCCCAATCCGGATCCAGCACGCCTGATCGAATTGGCTCCACCGGTTGCGACGGCGTCGCTGGTCAAGTTCGGCGTCGACTACATGCGCGATCAGGATGACACCGCGCGGCTGATCATTGACGGGCTGCTCGACCTGCTGGGCCTGCTGGAACCGGCGCTTCCCGATGGCAGTCGCCGGATGATCCCGCCCGCCGGGCTGTTTCTCGATCCGGTTGCCTGGCTCAAATCCGAAGCTGTTTTCGGGCTCGGAGGCAGCGGGCTCGACGCAACCCGCGTCGTGGCGGCCTTCGATGCATTCCGTCCCTTCCTGGGCTTGAACGGCGCGCCGGGGCGGTGGGACGTTGCAGATGGTGTCGCCATCCAGGTCAGCGGCTCGGGCGGAGAAGTGAACCTTGCCCTGTCGCTGGATGGCAGCGCCTTCACCGGCACGGCGGAAAGGCTGGCCTTCGGTGGCATGGTCGGCATCGACATTGGTCGGACGCTGGTTCGCCCGACCGCCGAAATATTCGTCGGCCTGCCCGTTACGACCATACCCGGTCGCAGCGCGGTTCATCTCAGCGTCGACGGCGAATTGGCGCTGTTCCTTCGCAATGCAGCTGGCACCGACCTGTCGCTTTATCCGAATCCGCCCGGCCTCGCTTCGCTGACCGGCGCGGCGGTCGAAACCGCCCTGCCGATTGCGTTGAATGCTATTATCGATGGGGGTGGCACGGCCGGCGCGGTGACCGCGGCTATCGGCGACGCGCTGGTACTGCGCGAGGGATCTCCGGCGCGATTCTCCGGTTCGCGGCTGTCGGGGTGGGCAAGTGATCCAGAGGGTGAACTGGCGGCACGCTGGCCCTCGATCTCTGCCTCAGCCCTGAACGCGCTGACAACAGCGCTCGCATCGGTTCTGCCGACAGGGGTCTCTGCCTCCGCGACACCTTCGGGACTGGCCGTCGCGGCCGGTTCAGTATCGCTGGCGCTGGAAACCGGCCCATTTCGCTTTGCTGTCGGTTATGCCGATAGCGGTCTTCCCTTTGTCGAGGCGATTGATGCCGATCTGGCCTTTGATGGCGATGGCCTGGACAGGTTTGGGGTGACGGTCGGTCCGGCCATGATCGATGCGGGCGGCAGTTCGCTGTTCCCGGTCTTCTCGCTGGCAGCAGGTCCAGGCGTTGCGCAGCCTTTCGTCGGCATCGGTCTCGCCGTGGCGTCAGACGGCGCTCAGGTGCTGACCTTGAGAAGCCTTTTCGACCCGCTGCGGTTCGAGGTCGTCTTTGATGATGGCAGCGGTCCGGTGACGGACCCCGCAACGGTTGCATCGGGGCTGCTGACGATTACGCTGGGGCTCGTCGTCGAATTCCTGCGCCAGACCCCTGCGGTCCAGTCGCTTCTGACCCGCAATATCCCTGGCAGCGGTTCCTCTACGGTCGAGGACCTGCTGGAAGGCGTGGTTCTCGTCGCGGGCGACACCAGCCGGATCGATACCGGGCTGTTTCAGCTGATCCCGACGCCCGCGCAGGATGCCTCTGACATCCTTGAAAATTTCAAGTCGCGGATGATCCGTCTGATCGACAATTTTGCCGCTGCCGGGCCGAGCGTGACGATCGACAGCATCCTTACGATCGGTCTTGCGAAGGAGCCCGCGACGGGTGCAGTCGGTGTGTCGGTCGGGCTGGCGAACAGGTTGCCGCTGACTTCCGGCGATATCGTGGTCTCGCTCGAGAATGACAACCGTTGGATAAAAGATACACCGCCCACCGGCATCGTCATCGGCATTCTGACGACCTCGCCGCGCCTCGATTTCACGCCCTCCATTGCGGTGAATGGGTTGGGCGTCAGGATTGGAAAGGAGGGCGCGCCGCTCCTCGATGTCGGCTTCTCACTCGGCTCGATCGCGCTGCACATATTTGGCCGTATCGGAAGCGGGCTAACTGCGGGCGGCGTACAGGTGCAGCTCTCGGATCTGGCGGTAGGCGTAACCGGAGGCACGGGCGGCAATCCCATCGCCCAAGGCATCATGGACGAATCGGGTGACAGCGGGCAGGCGTTGGCTCCAGCTTTCAGCCCTGCACTTTCGATCCAGAAACACGGCACCGATCCGGTGATGGTCCGCCTCTCGGCGGGCGAAGGGGACGGGCCCTGGTGGATCTCGATCCGCAAGGGTTTCGGGCCCCTTTACGTCGACCAGGTCGGACTTGGCGTCACCCAGACAGATGAGGAGTTGCAGAAGATCTCGCTCCTTTTCGACGGCAACATCTCGATTGCCGGGCTGACGGCGGCGGTCGATGATCTGCAACTCACATATTCGCTCGACAAGGGACCGGTCTACGACCCGACAAGCTGGAGCGTCGATCTCGCCGGTCTTGCGGTCAGTGCCGACCTTTCTGGCGTGTCGCTGGCGGGCGGGCTCAGGAAGTACGTTGAGCCGGGCCATCCGGAGAATGTCGAATATGTCGGAATGCTGCTGGCCCGTTTCGCGGCTTACGGCCTTTCGATCTATGGTGGCTATGCGTCGATAGAGGACAGTTCAGAGGGCCGTTATACAGCTTTCTTTGCTTACGGTGCCATCGTTGGACCTATTGGCGGACCGCCGGCCTTCTTCCTGACCGGGATCGGTGGCGGATTCGGGATCAACCGCGAAATCATCGTTCCGGACGATCTGGGGCAGTTCGACGATTTCGTGATGATCAAGGCGCTAGATCCGAATGCTTCGCCGTCCAGCGATCCTCTGGCGGAGATGGATCAGGTCCGCGCTAGCTTCCCGGCCAAGAGGGACAATTTCTGGTTCGCCGCCGGGATTAGCTTTACCAGCTTCGCCGTCGTCGAAGGCATTGCTGTCGTCGCGGTCGAGTTCGGCAACGGATTTGAGCTCAACATCTTCGGTTTGGCCCGCATGGCGCTGCCGCGGCCGCAGTTCCGGCTGGTCTCTATCGAGCTTGCGCTTGTCGCGCGCTTCTCGACCGAAGAAGGCGTGATCTGGATCCAGGCGCAGCTGACCGACAATTCCTGGCTGCTGCACCCAAGCGTTCGGCTGACCGGAGGGTTTGCCTTCGTATCCTGGTTCGCCGGTCCCAAGAAGGGAGAGTTCGTTCTGACACTCGGGGGCTATCACCCGAGTTTTCACCGCGATGGCTACCCTGTGGTTCCGCGCCTGGGGTTCCACTGGCAACCGATCAGCAACATCGTGATAAAAGGCGAGAACTATTTCGCACTAACCTCCGAGGCAATCATGGCAGGCGGCGGGCTGGAAGCATCGGCCACGTTCGGACCGGCTTGGGCCCATGTTTCCTTTGGTGCGAATGTCATCATCTATTTCGACCCATTCCGGTACCAGGCAGAGGCGCATGCGCGGATCTCGGCCGGGGTAACGGTGAAAATCTGGTTCGCCAAGGTCACGATCTCGATCAGCCTCGGCGCCAAGATCTTCATCGAAGGCCCGGAGTTCCGCGGCGTGGTGACCTTCGAGGTCGGACCGGTCGAACTGACCGTCGCATTCGGAGACCGCAGCCAGAGTTCGCCCAATCACATCACCTGGTCGGATTTCGTGGTCAAGTATCTCGAGGAAGGCTCAAGCGGCACCGCCCGGGCGCTGTCTGCGATCAGCGGCAATGGCAGCCTGCCACCGGGCGGAGAAAAGGGTTCTGCCGACGGAACACCTGCGCATCCGTTTGAAGTGCTTAGCGAATTCGAGATGACGGTGACGACAACCATACCGGCCGACAAGCTTAAGGTCGGGACCGGCTCGACCCGCAGTTTCGCGACGTCGATGGCGCTCGGCCTGCCGCCGGTGAACGCCTCTCTGTCGGCCTCGGAGTTGCATCTGAGTCTGAAAAGGGTTTCCACCGCGACCGAGCGCATCAACGACACGGGCATCACCGTTTCTGAGCGCAACACCGGCAACTTCCCGGCCGCCGTATGGGGCCCGCAGCAGGAACTTGACAAGAAGAAGTTGCCGAAGGGCGAGGTCATCTCGGCGCTCGAAGGCGCGCATATGGTGGTCGCTCCAAAGCGAGTCGGCCAGCTCCAGCCAGAGATTGACTTCAATCAAGTTGAGGCCGGGCCAAGAAAACCGCTGCCATTCGTCCACGAAAAGACCCGACGGACGAACTTTCTCAATGCCGCGCGCAATCTCAGGAACGTGCTGCCCGATGGTCTGGACGAAGCGGCGACCTTTGCAGCGTCGCACGCCATATTCTCAGCCAATGGCATGGGGGCAACGGCGCTTGCGGCGCAGGAACATGCGCGGGTCGCGCCGTCGCGTCTGGGCTCACTGGGTGAACGACTGGCCGCACCCGAGCGCGAGACCAATGGTACGATCCTGAAAGCCGCGCGGCCCCGCGAATTCGATCGCCGGGTGCGTCCGCCACAAGCCATAGCGATCCTTGCGCCCGAAATACGGGCCGAAACGGCTCCGATGTTCACTTCCGTGTCCCAGGCCGCCGAAGTTGCACGGATCGTGGCGCCGACGATGGCGGCCATGCAAGCAAGGCTCGACACCGCGCTGCCTTTCCGGCTTGAACGGGTAGAGATAGGCGCGCGCAATGGCAGAACGATCATCGCACAGACCCGCCCGCCGATAACCCAGTCGTCACGTGGGAATACGGCTTTTGTCCGGGGTCTCGGCCAGGATGCGGAGGCTGCCTTGCGGCTGAAATCCTTCGAAGCTGAGGCAATGGGCCGGGCATTGTCCGTGGAAGCGACGGGCGAAGGCGAACTTCTGCCTGGCGAGATCGTGATCTTCGACATGCCCGCCTCGCGGCGTTCCGACCCGGCGCTTGGCGCAGGCACGGTCATTACCACGGGCGGTCGGGCCCGGGTCACGGCACTGGCACTTGGTGGCGCGGTGTTGGAAACGAGTTCTGATCAGAGGGGCCGGGTTGCCTTGCCCGGACGCACGTCACGCATTGTCATCGAGGCCCTTCGCAGCGACGCCGGCGCAACCGGAGGTGTGACCGGCTGGTTTGCCGAACAGGAACTGGCCTATGCGGGTTGGTCCTCTGCTTTCTTTGCCGGTGGTTTGGTCACTGTGTCGGGTGCAACGATTCCGCGGCTGGCCGAAAAGGCCGGGGTCGGCTGGATCGCTGCCGGGCGGCTCAGCCGGTCGGGGCTGATCTCGACACGGTTCGAGCGTTTTGCCCCGGTGATTGCGGTGCTGCTGGACGGGACGGTCGACCCGGAGGCGGCCGGCGATTTCGCACTTTCGCTCAACGGCGCGAAAAAGACTGCCGACGAACCGGTTATCGTCAGTCTTGGCGCGCGAACGGTGCTGATCTTCAGAATTGAGCTCGATGGAAAGACCAAGGGCGGTCCGGTTTCGCTAGCCATGCAGAGCGAGGGAAGCGGGCGACTTGCCGGCGTGATTGCGTCCAACGGCAGCGCCGAAGCGCTTGCCGATACACTGACCCGCCGGACGCTCGAAGACATCATCGCGCGTCCTGTCGCGCTTGACGGAATGCCGGTCCGCGTGACCTGGCGTGCACCAAGGAAGAACAAGGGATGAACCATGGTTAGCTCAGGCAAATTCGTGCTTTACGATGGATTCGTCCCACCGCTGGAGGCTGGGGACTACGAACTGACGACAAGTCAGACGCTGACTTCGCCGGAAAAGAGCGGCCTCAATGTCGAACAGCAGAAATCCCGTATCCGGATCACCTCGCCCCGGTTCAAGCTGCCACCAGACCAGATCCTCTCGACATTTCCGCCGGCCAATTCCGAGGGCGCCTATGAAAGCCGGTTGCCGCAGGTCGTCATAAAGCGCCGGACCATGCCGTGGGAGCGGCGGCCGCTGCGACCGGGCGATCCTGACGTGGATGCCGAGGTCGATGACAACACGCCCTGGCTTGCGCTCGTGGTAATCGCCGAGGGTGAGGGCGAGATTTCGGTCGAAACACCGATTGCCGAATGCGTCAGCCAAGGCGTCGACATGAGCGGGCCATCAGATGTGGTGAAGAGCCTCTACCTCGCGGTTCCGGAGACCACGGTGCGCAAAGTCTTTCCGACGGTCGAGGACCTTCGGCTTCTGGCTCATGTCCGCGAAGTGAACCTCGATGACACCGAAAATGCGATGGGCGACGATGACGGTTTCATGGCGGTCGTTCTCGCCAACCGGCTGCCGCAGTTTGACAGGGTCAATTGCAAGCCGGTCCGCTATCTCGCCTGCCTGATTAATCTGGAGGGCCAACTGCACGTTCTGCCGCCCCCGACCCCTCCCCCGACGCAGCCGCATCTGACGTTTCTGGCGACAGAGTTCGTATTTGACGCAGCACTCGCAGCCGAATCCGCCCGTCCCTCCGATCCCGACCATCAGTTTATGGGCACGGTGGCCGAGGCTCGGGTGAATCTGTCCTTGCTTGACGGAGAGCCGCCGCAGCCCGGACCAAGTGCGGTACTGTCGGGCACGGCAGAGGCGCCGTTGGGCATCGCGCGCCACAGCGCGAACCCGAAGTCCTCCGCGAAATCGACGGAGTGGTCGGTGGCCGAGACTCAATCCCGGATCGCGACGGCTGCCGTGACCGCCAACAGCGACGACGCCGCATTCGTGGTTCGGGACGCGATGAAAGCCGGGTTCCGGTTCTCATTCGAGGCGTTCATCGCCGAGAAGACATTCCGGTTCCCGGTCCTCGCCCACTGGTCATTCACCTGCAACGGGGCCGGATCGCTCGAATCTATCATGCAAGAGCTTGACGTCGGTCTGCTTGGTACGCTGCCGGGGCCGGACGCGACACCGCCTCGCCCAGAATGCTTGCCGCCAGCGGCCGGCGAAGGGCCGCCGCCGGCGGAAAAGCCGCGGATCACCCCCGAAGTCGCCGAGACAGGCCATGTCGGGCTGGCCCACAAAACCCGGGACGGTGAGGATCGCCGCGCATGGTTCCGCGGTCCCTTCACGGCGTTTGCCACCAAGCGCCGTGTCGGCGATGACAGCAAGCCGGTGCTCGCCCATGTCTCGGACCAGCTGCGCCTCGTCATACCGGATGGACGCGAGGATCTCTCGCTGGCAGTAGCCTTCGAGATCGGTCGGCTTCTGGCACTCTCGCAGCCCTCGCTCGTCGCCGCTTTGATGCGCTGGCGGCGCGAACAGTTTGGTGCCGAACGGGCCAGGCGTCTGAACGGGAAACTGGTGGCCGCCGTCGATTTCGCGCGCGACGTCGTTTCGACCGGGATCGCGGCGGGCCTCGCAAGCCGGATCGGAGCCGAATTCGTGAGGATCTCTGCCAAGGACCCGCTAGCCGTCTTCGGAGACGCCCGTCCGATCGCCGATCCGGGCCGCCCGATCGAGCATCTGGCGGTAAACCCGCTGACGGATCTTGCGGCCGGGCTAGCCATCGACCGGTCGGTTCTGGCGGAGGTCCAGAAGACCCGTGACACCGCTATTCTCGACCGGCTCGGCGTTGCTGTCGCGGGCCGGCCAGAGGCCTTGGACGAGGCGATGCTACAGGCCCTCGATCGCGGGCTCGATACCGGGCTGCGCTCGGTTCTGGATGCCGCCTTTGGCAGCGAACTTGTCAGGCGCGGCGACACGGGCGCCAACCGCGACGATGCGATGAGCGATGCGATCCGGCGCACGGTCGGTCGCCGCATGCGGGAGATGAAATGATGGTCAAGTCGGTTTTCACAGCCAATGCGATCATGAATGAGCTGGTGGCGGCGATGGACTTTGCGATTCTGCCGACCGATGTCGACGATCATTCGGCGGAGGACAGGATCACCCCGCGCGAAGTTCGCCAGTATCTGGCGCGACTGCGTTTGCTTGAGGGTCTGCCCTTTTCCAACATCGTTGCCGACAGTGCTCTATTGCCGATCGAATCCATCCGGTTCTTCTATGTTGACCGGGGTTGGACCGACGCGCTGACCCAAGGTGCGCTCAGTGTCGGTACCGTGAATTCAGCTGACCGGGCGCAGCTTGAACAGCTTTATCCGGCCATCGAGGAAGAGATCGACGATGAGGAGCGCCGGGTAAGACTGCCGGGTGGCGAGGCGCGGCAGAAAGGAAAGGCCGGGCTCATGACCGGGTTTCTGATGCGCTCGCGCGCCGTTTCGGGCTGGCCGGGGCTGCATGTGCGTGCCTACCGCGCCGAACCGGCGGACAATGATGAAGAGATCTTGCCAGAAAGCCACCCCGACAGGTTGAAGCTGCTGCGTCTCGAACGGTTGGCGCCTGCCGTGCTTCTGGCGCTCTTTGACGGCCTGCCGCAGGTCGTCCATGTCGAGGAGCCGAAGCGTGGGCTGCAGTTCGGCGTCTCGTTGAAGGAAACCGCAGCGAATACCTATTCCGCCACGATCCCGGCGCGCGACGTGCGCACCGCCAAGTATGTCGATAGCAGTGGCAATCAGGTGGATACCGCTGCCGAGGCCAAGACTCTGCCGGTGCAGTTTCGCCCTGGCTCTCCCGGCGTTTTGGACCTTGCGAATACCGGCCGGGCCTTCGTCGCAGATCCGCATACCGGGATGGGGTTGGACGGCGAGCTTGACGGGGCGGAATTCGCGCTCCAGATGATCCGCTTTCCTTACAGGCAGGTTTTCGGCGATCCGACGGTGACGGCGAATGACGATATCCGCGCTGTGTTCCGCCCGACGATCTCGAAAGAGATCACGCAACTCGCTGCCGATTTCAGAAAGGTGTTCTGATGGCCATCCCGCTCGATAGCGACTTTCTTGCCCGAGCCGTGACTTCGGATCGTTGGTCAGTGGCGACCCGGACCGGCCTCAGCGCCGAAGCCTTCGCCACCTGGGATCCCAAGATCTTGCGAAAGCCGCGACTGATCGTGCCGGTTGATGTGCAAGCACTTTATGTGCCGGTAGGGTCGGACGAAGAATTCGTGCAGCTGCCCGGTGCCATCACGACACCAGACGATGAAGATGCCGCACCAGCCCCCGCACCGCTTGAGCCGGGCAAGGCGCGCCCGGCTGGGGTTCATTTGCACTGGGCGATGCCGGACTCGATCATGCGCGGAACCATGCGGGAATCCGAAGACGATGTGCTCGATCTAGCCGCATTGCCGGACCGTTGGCTGTTGCTCCGTATTCTCGCCCCAAACGGCGCCGACCGCACCCATGTGCAGGGATGGGTGATCGAGGCCGATACGACTCGGGTGGTCGCGCTCGCCGACTGGCGCGAAGGCACCGATGCGGGCAGCACGCCGACCGGCAAGACGCTGTCGGGGCGGGATCTGAATGCCGGTGCGGGTGGCAGCTTAAGCTGGACCGCTAGCTACGATGCGGCGCTAAATCGGTTCGCGATACATGATCCGCTGGACGACCTCGGCGAAGCCGCTGCGAACGGGTCCTTCAATGACGCGGCGACCTATCTGGTCGCTGGCTGGTGGTCGCGTGCCGCCGAGGATCCTCTGGATGCCGCCCGCAGCGCGAGGGGATTTGCGCAAGTCGTCGAGAGCCTCGGCTGGCGCGTCGGCGCGGACACTTCCGGCCAGACCGCCTATGTGGACACGGCCGAGCAAATCGCGGCAGCGCGTTCGAGGTTCGGCATCGACAGCGCCAGCCGTTTTGCAATCGTGCCGACATCGGGCACGCTGACCAATTCGACGGCGCTGGCCGGAGCGGCGGGCCAGCAGTTGTTCTTGCCCGAGGGCGGAAGGTTTGTGGCAACGCCGCCGCGTCACGTCTATTCGACGCTGCTGCATGGTGTCGTTCACGGCGTCCCGGTCACAGGCAAAATTCCGGCCGATAACCGGCCGACGCCAAGCCGGGTCGGCGTGGCGCTGGCCGGGCAGGTGGAGGATGCCGTCGCGGCACTGACGGCTGCAGGCATCGGCTCTGAGGGTAGCGACAGCAGGCGTGACACCGAACGCCTGATTGCCGCGCTTTCGAGCGATCTTGTTGGCAAGCTCGCCGAGGCGAATGGCGCGGTTGAAATTGAAGAGCGTGAACACGCGGCCAATTTCGGCGCTATTCCCGGTGGGGATCATTCCATTGAGCGGATTATGGACCGTGGCGGACCGGAGGACCTGGTCGCCGGTCGCGCGGCACGAAACCGCGCCGGAGTGCCGGCCCGTGAGACGGCCTCGAAGACGCTGACAACAAAGCTGACATGGTCGGCCACCAAGCCCGGCCTGATCGCGCTGGCCGAGGATGATCTGCGCGTCGCCTCGAGCGTCTTCGAGAAGAAGGGCCGACCCGCCGCGCAGGAGCGCGCCCGAAATGTCCAGCGACCCGGCCCGCGTTTCTACTTGCCGCTCGAGCCGGTTATCGCGATTCGCAACAGCAAGCGCTCGCTTCGGCATGGCTGCGACGGACGCGCCTCGCCGGACGAGACGCTGACCTGCCGCTGGCCCAGCCAGGTGGCCACGTCGATCCCCGGCGGCATCAGCGGGCCGGAGCTGCTTGGCAGCTTTGCCTATGGGGCGATCCCGCAGGAGGTTGTCCGCCTGGCCCAGAACGCCATCATCACTGATCCCTATGCGGGACCCTGGGTGGCCGAGAACGCCGCGAAATCGAGCGGCCTGCCGCGCGCAACTCTCTTGGCGCGGGTCAAGGCGGAGACGGCATTGCGGTTTTCGAAAGGCGGCGTCTATGACGGTACCGTACCCGGCTTCTCGACCGTCGATGGCATCGCGCCGGGACCGAAGGAAGCGGCACTTGGCAATCAGCTTCGCCGCCATTCGCTGATCGAAGGTGTTGACGCGGCGCCCATAGGCGTCACCGTATGGGCCCAGCCATGGTCCCCGGTCTGGTTGGAATGGGAGGTCGAACTTGATCTCAGCGACCGGCTGACCGGCTGGTTCCTTGGCCAAGTCGACTACGAGACTGAGGACGTCCCGCAAGGCGGCACGCAACGCACGATCCGCGGCCGCAGTCCGATTTCGGCTGGTGCTGCCCGAACGCTTGCAGCGACCATCGGAAACTGGATCGAAGCGGAAGACCTGCGGGACATCGACGGCGAAGGCGAGGCAAGCGAAGACACCGAGCGGGACGTCGCGACGCTGAAACGGCACCTCGCCTGCGCCGACATGATATCGGTTTCGCTGACCGGGATCCATGACGCGCTGCTGGGTCTGCCGGAGGCGCCCGACGGCAGGGTCGAGGAAACCGGCAAACGGATCGTGCCGGTCGATCTGCCTGTGCTTCTCTTCTCGGGCAGGATGCGGCTTAGCCGAGCTCGGATTGTGGATGCCTTCGGGCGGCTTCTGGAGATGGACCCGCAGCGAGTCACTCATCCGGCTGCCCATGCGCTTGAGCAACCCAGCGGGCTGCGTCTGTCGCCACGCCTGTCCCGTCCGACGCGGCTGTCGTTCCGCCTGGCCGATCCCGGCGATCCGGCCGCATTGCCGCGCGAGGCGACGGTCAACCAGGAACGGCCCGACCTGATGGTCAATCCGGTGTCGGGGTTTCTTCTGCCCGATCTTATCGACGAGGCGCTGGAGGTCTTCGATGCCAGCGGAAGCCCGCTCGGCCAGCTCATGCATGAGCCGATATCGGGCGGTGTAATGTGGGAGATCGCGCCGGGGCGCGAGGGTCCGGCAGATTCGGGACCGCTTCATGATCTTGGACCCGCCCAGCTGCCGCTCGGCCGGTTCGCGGCCGCGATGGTCGAGGCGGATTCGCGGGCGCGGCAGGGCGCGGCCCTGGCCGCGGGAGCCGAGACCGCCCTTTCCGCGTTCCTGCGCGCGGTCGATACGACGCTCTGGTCAATTGATGCTTTCGCCTCACTTGGAACACCCCATATCGCGGGTCTCGTAGGGCGTCCGATGGCGATGGTGCGCGCGACCCTTCGGCTGCAAATCAAGGACGATCTGGCAGAGCTCGACCTTTCCGCACCGGGTGCTCTGGAGGCGCGGAGGGCGGTTTACGAAGATCTTGCCGACAGGGCCTTTACCGTGCGCATCGGCGAGTTCACTCGCGACGATGACGGCGTTTATGGTTATTTCGTCAATGACGATTACGCGCGCTTTCACCTCGTCGACAAACTCGTGCGTGACCGCGCAGTGGAAGCAGGTCGGCGGCGTGGCCATTTCGGGCTTCTCGGCCAGACGGCCAAGGTGCCCGAGGTGCGCCCGATCGACCACCGTTACATACTGGCAGAAGACGAATTGGCGATACATGCGGGCGAGGTCCTGCGGCTGACGATCCTGATGCATCCCTCTGGCAAGGTGCATCTGACTAGCGGGATCCTGCCCCGGAAATCGCTGCAGCTTGCCCGCGACTGGGTGGATCCCGGGCTTGCCCGAATGGCCCCTTCGGCACGGATAGGTCCAGTGATGATCGACCCCGACAAGGTGCGGCTGCCGAGAATCGCGAGCTTTGGCGAGGATCAGACCTGGACGCGGCGTGACACACCCTTCACCTGGAAAGACGACCCGATCCTTGCCGCGACCCAGACCGCGCTTTTGCCGGATGCGCCGGCCGGGATCGAAGAGGGCTACATAAGGATCGCCGCCACGTCTCGGCTCCCGGAAGAGGGGGGTAGGTGATGCGCTATAGCTGGCCCAATGCCGGTTTTCAGTCGCTCGATTTCTTCGGGTTGCGGCATGACCATACGACCTTCCGTGACCTGCATTTCCCTGACGGCCTGTTCGACGAGATGTTTGCTGCGCGCGAGCAGTATCTGAGGGTGCTGGAAGGGCTTGGGCAACTGATCGACGCCACCCGATGGGTGCCCGTCGGGCCTTCGGCGATGCTGAACGGACAGGCGACAGGCAACCCGATTGTTGCCGGTCGGGTGCGCGACCTCAAGGTGCATCCCGATGGCCAGCGCGCCTATGCGGGGTCAGCCAATGGTGGCGTCTGGTACACTGACGATGGCGGCACAAGCTGGCTGCCGCTTGGCAGCTGGGGGATCGATCCAAGCCCTTCTTCTGGTACTGGCGGCCGCTTGCAGTCGCTGACCATCGGCTCGCTGGATGTGCATTTCGGCAGGAATGGCGATGGGACGGACAACCCCGATCTCGACGTCGTCTACGCCGCGACGGGTGAATTGCGACCGCGAGACAATGCCAGGCCGGGCACGAAGCATGGCGGGGTCGGTATCCTGCGCCTCGACGGAACGGTAAACCAGGCAATTGCAAATCCCGGTAACGTCCCGTGGCTTCGCGAAGGGACTCGGCTGAGAGGGGCAGGCATTTACCGGCTGACGCACGATCCTGCCGCCGATCTCGCCTTTGCGACTACCGGATCAAACACGCTGGTCGCGGCCGCCTCGACCGGGCTTTTTTTCCGCGACGGGCCTTTCGTGCCGGACGCTCAGTGGTCGCGGGTGACACGCTCACCATTTGGCTTTGCCGCCGATGCCAGTGCCTATTGCGCGGATGTCCTCTGGACCTCGGGCACGCCTTCCAGGCTCTTCGTCGCGCTGACAGATGTGGGTGGTGGCGACACGGCCGTCTACGTCACGGAGAATGGACCCGACAGCGCCTACACCAAGATCGTTCTTGATGGTGCGCGCCGCAACGGGCGCCTGCGCCTTGCCGCGGCGCCTTCCGACCAGAACGTGGTCTACGTGCTTGGCACTGGCGCCGGAATACGGTCGCGGCTCTGGCGGATCGAGGGGGCCGGGCCAGCGCGGGTTGTCGACCGGATGCCGCCGGGTCTCTTCGGCACTCCATCTGCCGCGGCAGACGGAACCATCACCGTGTCAGGCGATCAGTCCTATTACGACATGGCACTTGGCGTCGATCCGGTGAATGCAAGCATCATCTATGTCGGCGGTTCCACGATCCAGACTGGTGGCGGGCATAATGCGAACATGCACAGGCTGACGGTAAGCGGTACCCATGCAGCCAACGACTTCGCGACCGATTTCAACACAGCGAATAATCTGCAGGCACAAAACGACCCGACCTATTTCGGTGACCGTGCACATGCCGATGTTCACGCCATCGAGCCGCTTGCAGCGGATGTCTGGATCGGCTGCGATGGCGGTATTTTCGTGCGGACCGCTACCGGGATGGAGGCTCGGAACTACGGGCTTGCCGTATCGGAACCGGGTTACGTTGCCACGCACCCGTCCGAGGCCGGCGCCTTGATCGCCGGAACCCAGGACAATGGCCGGATCGAGCGGATCGGCGATACGATCTGGCGGCTGTGGCGCAAGGGCGATGGTGGCGGCTCGACCTATCACCTGACCAAACCCGCCCACTATCTGGCACAGTATATCCGCGCGCACTGGGTCGTGAACGGCGGCAGTTTCACCAACCCGGTCTTTCGAACTGTGCCCGCCGCCGGGGCCAACCCGCCGCAGTCGGAAACCGACGAGAGTGATGCCTCGCACTTCTACAGCGGCGTCGCAGCCACAACCGGCAACGGCGACGACACCCGGATCGCCATCGGCACCAGCCGCGTCTGGTTCTCGCCTGACTGGAACCCGACCTCGGGTACCGGGAACAGCTGGGTCACGTTGCCGACCGGGACCGATCCACGTGACCCCGCGTCGGTCAACGATGGTCAGGACAAGCTGGACCGCGGCGAGGAGGTCCTGTCTCTCAAATGGGCGCGACGCGGTGACGAGACCGACGATTTCGATGGCGCGCGGCTGCTGGTCCTGACCACCCAAAACATCATGCAGTTCACATATGCGTCCGATCAGGACGAGTGGACACAGCATGTCTTCACGGATGAGAAATCCAAGAACCGCATCACCGAGAACAGCAATGTAAGCCCCGGACCGTCGGACAGGTTGCCCCATATCGGCATCTGGACTGAGATCGCGCCCCATGACCCGGCCCGTGGCGCGCATGGCTCGTTCTATGTCGGCGCGACCGGCAAGGCACGGCTGACCGCGGCCGGCGAGGTTGACGAGGCCGACCGGATGGACACGCTTTGGTGGTTCGACGGCGACGAGAACTGGCATCCGACCAACTTGCGCAATCAGGGACTAGATTCGGCGTCAGGAACCTCGGGATCGAAAGCCCCAGTTTTCGCCGTGATCGTCGACCCCGATCATCCGGAGACCGTCTTTGTTGGCAACTCTGCCGGGGTCTGGAAAGGCACGATCAACCTTTCGGGATCTACGCCCACTTGGCGCTGGACGGGCCTGATTAATGGTTTGCCGCAGGCCGTGGTTCAGGACTTGGCCATATTCACGTTCGGTACCGTTCGGCTTCTCAACGCCGCGCTGCAGTCCCGGGGTGTCTGGCAACTCGACATCAGCGATACGCCAGCCTCGGTCGGCAACACGTATCTGAGGGTCACCAATCTCGATAGCCGTCAGACAGAAGTTGCTGCCGATCCGCGCGACCCCAGAAGCATGGCAAACCCGCCGACCCGGATCGGCTTGAGCAACAGCCCGGATATCTATGTGCATACTTCTGCTGCGCCGCCTTCATGGGGCGTCGGCAACCTTCCCAACGAGGCCGCGATGTACAATCGGACCGAGGCTGCCAATCTTGCGACGGCCACAAACGTCCGGAGCCGCCCAGGCATCTTCCCGACCTATGTACTTGTGCATCACAGGCATACCGTCAGGCTTGCTGGCGGAGATGTGCGCGTTTTGTTGTTACGGCTCGACAATGCACCGGATGACCTGACCACGGTTCCGATTGACGTCTCCTGGCGGCAGAGCGTGCTGGACCTGATCGCCGGTTCTTCGACAACGCCACCTGCCGGCTGGGCATTCGCTGATCCCGGCAATCCGGTGCGGACGCTGACTCAACCCGTCGAGGCGCGCACACCGAGGGCGGTCGAATTCTCGGTCGATCTTTCCCATGTTGTTCCTGCTCCGCCAGGCCAGGACAACGTGCTGATCCTCGCTGTCGTGAGTTCCACGCGCGACAATCTCACGATGGCGAAACTCAACAGCAACAACCTCGCGATACTGATCCGGCGCAAACGCCATGTAGCTGCAAGACTCGTCCTGCGTACATCTTGACGCAGTCTCGGAGACTGCCAGGGTTGGGCAAGTGCAGTCGTTCGCGCGGTCCAAAGCCTCAATCTCTGCTTGTTGGGTCGGCTGGCACGAGGATGGCTCGCCTGATGGGTTGATGCGGCATTTCACGGTCACCGAGATTTTGATGCTTGTGGTCCAGCTGCGGTTTGAGTAATTCCGGCGGCGGGACACCCCTCCCCAATGAGGGGCGCTTATCTGGAAGGATAGCAGCAATGACTAATACGAAACCGGCATCGCGGCCGGTCAATCCGCGGTTCTCGTCCGGCCCCTGCGCCAAACCCCCCCTATTCTCGCTGGATTCGCTTTCCGACGCGCCACTAGGCCGCTCGCATCGTGCCGCCGTCGGCAAGGCGAAACTGCGGGAAGCCATCGACAAGACCCGGGAAATCCTGGGCGTTCCAGCCGATTACCGGATCGGCATCGTGCCCGCGTCGGATACCGGGGCGGTTGAGATGGCGATGTGGTCTCTGCTGGGCGCGCGCCCTGTGGAAATGCTGGCCTGGGAAAGTTTCGGCGCCGGGTGGGTCACCGATGCTGTCAAGCAACTGAAGCTGGACGCCACGGTGAGGACCGCTGAGTACGGCGAGATCGTCGACCTTGCCGAAGTTGATTTCGACAGCGATGTCGTGTTCACCTGGAACGGCACGACGAGCGGCGTCCGGGTGCCGAACGGCGACAATATTCCTGTTGATCGTCAGGGTCTTACGATTTGCGATGCGACTTCGGCCGCCTTTGCGATGGACTTGCCCTGGAACAAGCTCGATGTGGTGACATTCTCCTGGCAGAAGGTGCTGGGCGGTGAGGCGGCGCATGGCATGCTGATCCTCAGCCCACGGGCGGTGGAACGGCTGGAAAGCCACACACCCGCCTGGCCGCTGCCAAAGGTCTTCCGCCTGACCAAGGGCGGCAAGTTGATCGAGGGGATCTTTATCGGCGAGACAATCAACACGCCGTCGATGCTGGCCGTCGAGGACTATGTCCAGGCCCTGAACTGGGCTGAATCGGTGGGTGGTATTTCCGGGCTGATTGCCCGCGCTGATGCGAATTCTACCGTGTTAGAGACGTTCTGCGCCAGGAACGACTGGATCGAAAACCTCGCGGTCGATCCTGCGACCCGTAGCAATACCAGCGTCTGCCTCAAGTTCACCGACGCACGGATCAAGGATGGCGCGCTCTTCGCCAAGGCGGTCGCCAAGCGGCTGGACTCCGAAGGCGTAGCCTATGATGTCGGCGCCTATCGCGATGCACCGCCGGGTCTTCGGATCTGGTGTGGTGGAACGGTCGAGACGTCTGATCTGGAGGCACTGATGCCCTGGATCGAGTGGGCGTTCGAGACCGAGATCGCCGCCCTTACCGAAGCCGCCTGACGGCTCCCAGAGGATCGTCGGCAAAGTGTCGACAATCCAATTGGCAAACGAAACACCCAATCATTCATGTAGGAGTGCCTGAACATGGCCCCCAAAGTCCTCGTTTCCGATAAGCTGTCGGATACAGCCGTGCAGATCTTCCGCGATCGCGGCATCGATGTGACCTTTGAACCCAACCTTGGCAAGGACAAGGACGCTCTGCTGGCGGCGATCCGGGATTTTGACGGGCTGGCGATCCGCTCGGCAACCAAGGTGACTGCAAAGCTGCTGGAGGCGGCAACGAACCTCAAGATCGTCGCCCGCGCAGGCATTGGCGTTGACAATGTCGACATTCCAGCCGCGTCCAAAAAGGGCGTGATCGTCATGAACACGCCGTTCGGCAATTCGATCACCACCGCCGAACATGCGATCGCGATGATGTTCTCGGTCGCACGCCAAATCCCCGAGGCCGATGCCAGCACCCAGGCTGGCAAATGGGAAAAGAGCCGCTTCATGGGCGTCGAACTGACTGCCAAGACGCTGGGCGTGATCGGGGCCGGCAATATCGGCGGCATCGTCTGCGACCGGGCGCATGGCCTAAAGATGAAGGTCATCGCCTATGATCCGTTTCTGAGTGAAGAGCGGGCACATCAGCTCAACGTGCAGAAAGTGGAACTGGACGAGTTGCTGGCGCGCGCTGACTTCATCAGCTTGCATGTGCCGCTGACTGACAAGACACGCAATATTCTGTCGAAAGAGGCTCTAACAAGGGTGAAAAAGGGCGTTCGGATCATCAACTGCGCGCGGGGCGGACTGATAGACGAGGCCGCTTTGGCCGAGGCGATCAAGGAAGGCCATGTTGCGGGCGCGGCCCTGGACGTGTTCGAAGTTGAGCCCGCGACAAATTCACCGCTCTTTGGTCTGCCAGATGTCATCTGCACCCCGCATCTGGGGGCCTCAACCACGGAGGCGCAGGAAAATGTCGCGATCCAGGTTGCCGAGCAGATGTCGGACTATCTACTGACGGGCGCTGTCACCAATGCGCTGAACATGCCGAGTGTAACCGCGGAAGAGGCGGCCGTCATGGGGCCATGGGTCAAGCTGGCCGGGCACCTGGGTGCCTTCGTCGGTCAAATGACAGATGAGCCGATCAAAGCGATCAACATCCTTTATAACGGCTCGGTCGCCAAGATGAACACGGCGGCGCTGAACGCCTCAGCCGTTGCCGGCATCATGAAGGCGGTGAATCCAGAGGTGAACATGGTCTCTGCACCTATCGTGGCGAAAGAGCGCGGGGTCAACATCTCGACGACGACGCAGGAAAAGACCGGCGTGTTCGACGCCTATATAAAGCTAACGGTCGTTACGGAGGATCGAGAAAGGTCCATTGCAGGCACTGTATTCAGCGACGGCAAGCCACGGTTCATCCAGATCAAGGGCATCACCATCGACGCCGAGATCGGCCAGCACATGCTCTACACGACGAACGAGGATATGCCCGGTATCATCGGGACGCTCGGCAACACAATGGGCGAGAACGGCGTCAACATCGCCAACTTCACGCTCGGCCGGTCAGAGCGCGGACGCGAAGCAATCGCGCTGCTTTACCTCGATGATCCGATCCCGCCCGTTGTGCTGACCAAGTTAGAGGCCACTGGCATGTTCCATCAGGTCAGACCTCTGGAATTCGACGTGGCGTAAGGCCCGGCGAAAACCCGCCGGTGCTGATGCGGCGCCGGAACCGAACACCGACGAGGTCCGTTCTCCTTTCATAGCGAAACGCACGAGGAGGTCGCGAGTGAGGAATGTCACCGGGGTGCCCTCGGGCGGAACCACGAAAGGAAACGACATGACACTCTTACGCCCCCTAATGGCTGGACTTATGATCACAACGGCTGGCGCTGCTTTCGCCGAACAGGTCTCTGTCAGTGCCGTCGAGGTTGACGCTGAACTGTCCAATGTGAGCAACGAAAAGGCGCTCGACTACTACCCCGACATCAAGGCCGACTTGCAGGCCGCCATTGCCGAGGAGCTGTTTGCTCTGGCAGCCGAAGACGGTCATACGGTCAAGGTCCGGATCTCTGAAATCAGCCTGGACGGTCAGCCGCTGCAGGATGACAAGGGGTTCAACACGCTCGACGGCTGGGTCTACGTCTATCCGCCCGAGTCGGATCAGCAGGCTGTGGACAGCAACGCGACCAAGCCCGAACCCCTGTCGGAATTCAACATCAAGCTGAACGCGACGACTGTTGGAGCGGGTATTCTGCCGGGAACCGACGACTACTACAACGCCATGATCGAGGCCTTCGCGCAAAGCACCGGTGAACAGGTGATGGCTGTCGACGCGAAAGCCAACTAGCGGCTCAGTCGTCAAGCGCCAGATGAACTGAGGGCTCAGCGAAACAGACCCCGGATGGAACCCCGTGCGGGGTCTTGGCTGCCGTGGCGGCCCCGTCAGGATTCGAACCTGAGACCTACCGCTTAGGAGGCGGTTGCTCTATCCCCTGAGCTACGAGGCCGCGATGGCGTGGTCGTCTTGATCGGCAGTCGGATGCCGAACTTGACTGTTCTGCCTTGAGAAGCCTTGGTCTGGATAGAGATCATGATCTCGGTTGGCAAGTTGCATCTGCGCGGGGCACGGCACGGCACGGCACGGGCATCGTGGCTGAGCCGGCCCGGACTTTCCGACCGGTTGAATCACCGCTATAGCGCGATCGAGCAACGAAAGACGACGCCCGGAATCCCGCCAATGTATGCAATTACCCTGTTTACCAATCCGCATCAGCCCAATCTCGACAGAGCCTTGGTCGACAGTCTGCGAAACGCATGGGGCGGAGGCGATACAGTCTGGCTGGCGCCGGACGAGGCCGCTGAGTTTCGCGTGCCTGAAAAACCGGGCAATCAATGGCATGTCTGGGAGGAGTTGCAGACCCGTGGCGTCGACTTGGTTGTTCAGGCCGACACCAGCAGAAAGAAGCGATTGCTATTGGCCGACATGGATTCGACCATGATCCGGCAGGAATGTATCGACGAACTTGCCGCAGAGGCAGGCGTTGGTCCGCAGGTCGCGGACATCACTGCCAGAGCCATGAATGGCGAACTGGATTTTGAGGCGGCTCTGCGCGAACGCGTGGGCCTGCTGAAGGGCCTCAATATTTCCGTAATAGACACGGTTTTGAAAACGCGCATAACGCCAATGCCCGGCGGCAAGACCTTGATCGCGACGATGAAGGCGCATGGCGCATTTGCGGTGCTGGTTTCGGGCGGCTTTACCGCATTCACCGACAGGATCGCCGCCGATCTCGGGTTTGACCGGCACCGCGCCAATAGCTTGCTGGCCGAGAACGGCAAGCTGACGGGAGAGGTTGCCGAACCGATCCTCGGCCGCGCAGCCAAGGTCTCTGCGCTTCAGGAGTTCGCCGCCGAACTGAAGGTCTCAACCGATGAGGTCATCGCTGTCGGCGACGGGGCCAACGATCTTGGCATGCTGCAGCTCGCAGGCACCGGAGTCGCGCTGCATGCCAAGCCCTCGGTCGCAGCCCAATGCGCCATTCGGATCAATCACGGTGACCTGACGGCACTTCTCTACATTCAGGGCTATGACCGCAGCCAATTTGCCTAGTTTGCGAGTGCGGCGGCAGCCTTCATCGTTCCGGTGACCAATCCGCGTCGGTTTCGCTCTGTCGTGTTGACATAGCGCAACGCGGTCGGATGGGTCGCATCGAGCAGACCAAGTCGGATCAGGATCGCCGCCATTGCAGAAGACTTAGCTTTGTCGCTGCCATCCATCAGTTTCAGCGCGACACCCAGTCGGCGCCCGGGAAGGATCGCCGTGTAGACACCATCCGCGCCGCTCTTGACCGCACCTTTGCCGCCAAGGGCTCGCATCAGTTCTGTCGTGGCAGCGCCGGTCCCAGAGACCAGTTCGGGATGCTGCATCATCGCTTCGACCAGCCGGACAGCGGCCCCTTCGCGCACGGACCTGCCCCCGGACGCGCTGGCAAAGAACGCCATGGCGCGTGCCAGGCCATGCAAGGTCGTTGCGAAGCTTGGCGCCGAACAGCCGTCGGTCCCGTGGGCGGGGCTGTCGATCCCGGTCACTTCTTCGATTGTCGTGCGGATCGCGGCCTGAAGCGGATGGGAAACCTCCACATATTCCGGCCCGGCCCCGACATGTTTGGTGAAGGTAAGGAAGCCCGAATGCTTGCCTGAGCAGTTGTTGTGAATCTGACAGGGTTTGAAACCGTCTCTAACAAGCCGGTTTCGAGCCTCGGTATCCGTTGGCTCCTGCGGTCCGCAGCGAAGATCGGACTCGCCCAAGCCCAGAATCGCGAGCCAGCCCGCGACGCGGTCGGTGTGCATGGCTGCGCCGCGATGCGATGAGCACGCCAGCGCGAGATGCTCCTTGCCCAGCCCGAAGGCATCCGCCGCACCGCTTTCGACCAGCGGCAGTGCCTGAACCATTTTGCAGGACGACCGGGGATAGATGACAGCATCGGGGTCACCCCAGGCCTCGACAATCTGCCCCGACGCGTCGCAAATGACTGCGTGGCCGACATGAACGCATTCGCGTAGCGGCCCGCGCCAAACCTCGACCAACTCGACTGCATTTGTCATGATTGGCCCCTCTCACGCCTGCGCGATTTCCCGCCATCGGGTCTTTCAAAAACCGCGTCAAACACGTTAGACTGTGCCCATCGAGATGAAAACGGTCATTGCTCGGTCAGGTGCGCTTCAGATGCGCCGCGGGGCGGACCAAAGAGGCAATGGCAGCTGGAGGCTGTGAAACACATGACATCACCCAAATTGGCCGCCAGTATCGGCGCGGCAATTGTCTTGGCAACCAGTATCGCCAATGCGCAGGACGAATCCACCAACCGGGTCGCCGCCCAGACAGATTGGAGCGTCTTCGTCGAATCCGACCCGAAGGAATGCTGGGGCGTGTCGAGCCCGAAAGAGACCATCAATTCCAAGGATGGCCGCGTCGTTGCCGTCAATCGGGGGGATATCCTGATGTTCGTGACCTATAGGCCCGGTGCCGGTTCTGCTGGCGAAGTGTCGTTTACCGGCGGCTACCCCTTCGCAGGAGGTTCGACCGTATCGCTCGAGATCAGCGGCAGCAATTTCGAGCTTTTCACCAACGGGGAGTGGGCGTGGTCAGCTTCGCCCGGCGAGGATGCAAAGATCATTACCGCGATGAAGCGGGGTGCGGACGCCATCGTGACCGGGCGGTCGTCGCGCGGAACGCAGACCAAGGACACGTTCTCGCTTCTGGGTTTCACGGCCGCTCTGGAGGAAGCCGAGAAGCGCTGTTCAGAGTAGCCACGGCAACGCAATTCTCGTGCGCCCCGGCTAGCCCCGGGGCGTTTTGCGTTTCTGCGGTTTCCCGCATCTGACGAATCCTGTAGAACCGGGCAATTCTGACAAGGACCAGAGCGATGACGGCCACCGCACCGATCACACAGGATGTACACACAATCCCACGGAAACTGCCGGATGGGCCCATGAACCTTGTCGGCATGACCCGCGTTGCGCTGCGCGAGGCCCTGATCGCGGCCGGCACGCCAGAGCGGCAGGCGAAGATGCGGGTCGGTCAGATCTGGCAATGGATCTATCAATGGGGCGTACGTGACTTTGACGCGATGACCAACTTGTCGAAAGCCTACCGCGCGGATCTGGCGGGGAAATTCGTCATCGATATCCCGGAAGTTGTGTCTAGACAGGTCTCTGCCGACGGAACGCGCAAGTACCTCGTGCGAATCGCCGGCGGGCACGAGGTGGAAACCGTCTACATTCCCGAGGCCGATCGCGGCACGCTCTGCATCTCGTCGCAGGTCGGATGCACGCTGACCTGTTCGTTCTGTCATACCGGGACGCAGAAGCTGGTGCGCAACCTGACCGCCGCCGAAATCATCGGCCAGGTAATGCTGGCGCGCGATGATCTCGGCGAATGGCCGGTACCGGGCGCGCCAAAGGACGAGACCCGGCTTCTCTCCAATGTCGTTCTGATGGGCATGGGAGAGCCGCTTTACAATTTCGAGGCGGTGCGCGACGCGATGAAGATCGCGATGGACCCCGAGGGCATCCAGCTTTCGCGCCGTCGGATCACGCTGTCGACGTCGGGTGTCGTGCCAGAGATTGCCAGGACAGCTGAGGAGATCGGCTGCCAGCTGGCGGTCAGCTTTCACGCCACGACCGACGAAATCCGCGACGGGCTCGTACCGATCAACAAGAAATGGAATATCGAGACCCTGCTGAACGCGCTTCGCGACTATCCCAAGGCCTCGAACTCGGAGCGGATAACTTTTGAGTATGTGATGCTGAAGGGGGTCAACGACTCCGACGCCGATGCCCGGCGGCTGGTCAAGCTGATCAGCGGCATCCCGGCGAAGATCAACCTGATTCCGTTCAACGAATGGCCCGGCGCGCCCTACGAGCGGTCGGATTGGGAACGGATCGAAAGCTTTGCCGATATCGTCTACAAGGCGGGCTATGCCAGCCCGATCCGTACCCCGCGTGGCGAGGATATCATGGCCGCCTGCGGTCAGTTGAAATCGGCGACGGAACGCGCCCGCAAGTCCCGCAAGGAAATAGACGCGGAGATCCGCCTAAGCTGATCCGCTCCATGCGCGGTGCGTCCAGCGCGCCGCCAGCCACCAGCAGAACATGGCCAGCGCCGCGCCTGCATAGCTGTCGACGGCATAGTGCCAGGCCAGTTGCACCGAGCCGATCAGGATCAGAAGTGCAAATCCGGTCAGCAGCCAGCCGGCCCATCGCGCATAGCGAAAACCATAGATCGCCAGCAGCGTCGAACTGGCCATATGCATGCTGGGCATTGCCGAGATGCCACTGACCGGTCCGCTGGCGACATGGCCCTGCCAGAGCGCATCCTGAACATCGAGCGCCCAGACCGGGCTGATCGCCGCAGAGTCGCGCAGCATGGCCATAAGCGGCGCAAAATCCGCGCCATAGCCCAGACGCTCATAATAGACCGGTCCGGCCGAGGAAAAGACGGTGGCCAAGAGATTGCCGCCCAGAATAAAGGTCAGTGCCATCGCGATCAGAAGCGTATCGCCCTCCTTGCGATGTTGCTTGGCGAAACAGGCCAGGAAGATCACGAAATAGACCAGGAACAGCCAGAAATGATAGGCCGCGTTGATCGCGGTGGTGATCATCGGATGCCCCGTGATCGCCATCAGCAGGATGTAGGGATCCTGACCTCCGTGAATCAGGCGGTCCAGCTCGGCAAAGTATGAATCCCACCCGAACGGGTTCAGGTGCGGGACGATCGACTTGAGATAGGCGAACGTGCCCACCATCACAACCATCAGGCCCAACCTGAATGCTCCGCCTGCCATGCGCTCGGCATCCGTCAGGGTGCCGCGAAGATCAGCCACGAACCATTGCAGCGGGCGGTCAGGCCGGACGTGCAGGGCCATGTGGCCAAATCGCCAGACCATCAGGATCATCAGAAACCAAGGCAGCAATACGCCGAAGAGCATTCCAAGAATGCCAACCATGCCCGACGTGAAAGGAACAGAGTTCACGACGCCGGTGGTGACGGCAGCCATCCAATGCAGAAGAACGACCAGGATGAGGATCCAGTTCGTTGCGAAAAGGCGTGTCACCAGGCCCTCGCGATCCATGACATCCGATTGCATAGTCACCATGCCGCTCCCAGTCGGATAGGCTCTTATCAGGCAAAAATGGCAGGCTTGAGGCGCGAGGCGGAATTAATCCCGAGTTCAGCGCCCGGGGATCGCCGAGCGTTTCTCGCCCTTGCCGTCCCACTCATCTATCGCCTTGACCGCCTCGGCAGCGGTTTCGACGAAGCGGAACAGCTTCAGATCCTCGTCCGAAATCGTGCCGGCATTCGCCAGCGCCTCCCAGTTGATGATCCTGCGCCAGAATTCCTCACCGAACAGAAGGAACGGTACCCGCTTCATCCGGCCGGTCTGGATCAGCGTCAGGCTTTCGAACATCTCGTCGAGCGTACCGAAGCCGCCCGGAAAGATCGCTATTGCGCTGGCGCGCATCAAGAAATGCATCTTGCGGATCGCGAAATAATGGAAGTTGAAGCACAGATCCGGCGTCACATATTCGTTCGGAGCCTGCTCGTGCGGCAGAACGATGTTAAGTCCGATCGAGACGCCGCCTGCATCGGCCGCGCCCCGATTCCCTGCTTCCATCACGCCGGGGCCGCCACCGGTGACGATCACGTCATGCCGGTGATCATTGGCCATCGAGCGCACCGTTAGAAGCCGGGCAAACTCCCGCGCCTCGTCATAGTATTTCGACAGTTCCGCCAAAGTCTCAGTCCGCGCTGCACCCTTGCGGGACGGCTCTGGTATCCGTGCACCGCCAAACAATACAACAGTCGACTCCACACCATATTCCGACATCAGCATTTCAGGCTTCAGGAGTTCCAGTTGCAGGCGCACCGGCCGCAATTCGTCGCGGCACATGAAATCCGAGTCATCGAATGCCAGCCGGTAGGCCGTCGCGCGGGTCTGCGGCGTGTCGGGTATATCCTTGGCCGTTTCGCGATCCTGATGCGAATCCCGGAACGGATGCACGCGGTGTTCGTCTTTCATGAGGTTCTCCTGATTGCGCGCCTCTGTCTGAGGCACTATAGCCACGGACGACCTGACGCCACATGACAAATCGGAGACACCCATGTCCAATGACCAGCTGGAAGCAGCGATCGAAGCCGCATGGGAGGCCCGAGACGGCATCACCCCAGCCACCACCGGCGAGACCCGTGAAGCGATCGAGGACACGCTGAACGCGCTCGACAGCGGCAGGCTGCGGGTGGCGGAGAAGCAGGCGAGTGGTGACTGGCATGTTAACCAATGGGCCAAGAAGGCCGTGCTGCTCGGCTTCCGCATCAAGGACATGGAAAAGCAGGATGGAGGCCCACAAGGTGGCGGCTGGTGGGACAAGGTCGACAGCAAGTTCAAGGGCTGGGGCGACAACCAGTGGAAGGCCGCGGGCTTTCGCGCCGTACCCAGCGCCGTGGTTCGCAAGTCTGCCTATATCGCGCCGGGTGTCGTGCTGATGCCGTCCTTCGTCAATCTCGGCGCCTATGTCGACAGCGGTACGATGGTCGATACATGGGCGACGGTCGGCTCCTGCGCGCAGATCGGCAAGAACGTGCACCTATCGGGCGGCGTTGGTATCGGCGGCGTGCTGGAACCGATGCAGGCCGGCCCCACGATCATCGAGGATAACTGTTTCATCGGCGCCCGCTCAGAAGTGGTCGAGGGTTGCATCGTACGCGAAGGCTCGGTGCTAGGCATGGGCGTCTTCATCGGCAAGTCGACCAAGATCGTCGACCGCGAGACCGGCGATGTCAGCTATGGCGAGGTGCCGCCCTATTCGGTGGTAGTCGCCGGGTCGATGCCGAGTAGGAACAATATCAGCCTCTATTGCGCGGTCATCGTGAAACGGGTCGATGAAAAGACACGCTCCAAGACCGGGATCAACGAACTTCTGCGTGACTGATGATTCTCTTCTTGGAATTCCCTTGGTTGGTGAGCACTTGAGGGCGCGTGCGGGGCAGCCCGCCCCTCTCTGCCGCATCGTCAATGTCGCACATATCGTTGCATTGGCATGAAAGCCGGCAGAAAGCTTCAAAAGGTTTATACTCTTCTGGTCGAGGTCGGCCGCAAGGAAAGTGACGGTCTGCCCGCCAAGTCCACCGGTGCCGCGCTGATGTGCTACGCCTCGGGCATCGACGAGGCCGAAGCGGTGCGAGAGACCGTCGCGATCCTGAAGCAGGCTGACCTCGCACCGCTCGATGTCGCGGGCTACGGCACGCTGGAGGAGCGTCTCGCGGAAGGTCATGATATCAGCGACGAGGAACAGGCGCTGATGCAGCGTGCGCTGGACGAGAATTCGGTGATCGTCGCGCAGATGACACCATACTACGACAAGGCTAGGCAGCCGACTGAGGAAAGCTGACCAGGCGGGCCAATTCCGCTCAGGCGGTCATCTCGGACAGAAGCGATGCGGCCTCATAGCTGCGCAGAGCACGGGCGACGCACTCAGAATGGCGCGGCAGCGCCGCCGCCGGCAATTCGCCCAGTGCTGTGGTTCGCGTCATTTCGGGCAGGGCCCCCAACTGACCGACATAGAGGCTCTCGGCCCAGGTGCCCCCTACATCCAGACAGCCATGGCAATCAAGCAGGATCTGGTGATAGGTCACGACCGGCAGATCCGGTTCGTACATTGCCGATTGCAAGTTGGTCAGATCATGCGCGCGCACCAGAACCGTATCCGCGCCGAACAGGTATTCGGCATCCGGCCCGTTCATCAACATACCCTGGCATTGCGCCACGACGACATCTCTCGACAGCCCATAATAAGGCGCCCGCAGGCGGACCGGCGCAAAATGACCGACGGCCGGCATCTCGGTCCGGGTGATCCATCGGATCGGCATGGCGCGACCGCTGGCGGTTACGACCATGTCGCCCAGTGCCAGGCGTTCGACCGGGCGATACCCTTCGGTCGTCGCGACCGGGCTTCCCCGCATGAGACCCGCATTCATGCAGATCGGCGCAACATGATCCGCAATGGCCAGACAGATGATGCCTTCGGAAACATGGGTCCTGTTACCGATCGAGACGATCTGACGCAGATCGGCCACTGGCAGCGGCAGCGGGTTGGTGATCTTGGCCTGATGGATCGAGAACCGTTCCAGCGACTGCACCGTGAGATGCGCCAGCCGGGCCGGAGCGTCCCAGTTGTAGGTGATGCGTAACCGAGCTCCGGCAACGAACTCACTGCTCGATAGCAGTGCCGACGCGCTGGATTCGCCTTGAACCATGGTAAGTTGCAGCGCGCCGGTCGCATCGTGAATGACCGCGAACCGCCGCCGCCATCCCGCGTCGGATTGATAGGCTAGCAGGCGCAAACGGCTGCTGGTGGCTGCAGGTATCTCGGTCTCGAACGTCACTGTGCCACGCACCAGCAGGCGGTCTTTGTCCGGGCATTGACCATCGGGATCAGTCGGATCGAAGGCCATGTTCGGCCTCGCTCGGCGAGAGGCGATACTCGGAGGATAGGGATTGATACCGATCCAGCTCATGCCTTCGTCCTCTCCGTTAGCGGTTGTCTGCTCATGCCGCCAACCCAGCGCCAATCAGGGCGCGCGCCTCGAACCTTCGCAGCCCCGGCCGGACCGCCAGGCCATATCCAGCGCCCGTAAGCGGATCTAATTCAGGGAATATCGAGCAGATTTCGTCAATGAGCGGCTGCTCAAAGCAATGGGTCGTCTGCGGGCCGGGCAGAAAGCTTTCGGTCGTCAAGCCCTCGGAATAGACCACCTGATGCCTGTCGAACAGGATATGAACATAAGTCACGCTGTCGCATTCCTGTCGCCAGATCGAACGATTGTTCACCAGGTCCTTGGACGCGACCAGAACCTCAGCAGCGCCAAACATCAGCTCTGCAAAAGTGTATTTGATCATGATGCGGTGTTGCGGAGACAAGAGCAGCTCCTCGTGCCGGCCGAGGGCGCCGGTCGAAAACCGGATCGGGGCTTGCGCACCGCGTCCCTCGACCGCACGAAGACCGATCCAGCGCAGCGGCTGGGGCCCATCGTCGACGGTGGTCACGAGATCACCCGGAACAAGTGTCTCGACAGGAACACCGCCGTCCGGCGTCCGGATTAGCGTACCGGCGACAAAACAGGGGACGGTGTTGACATTGACGATGCCGGTATCGGTCCGGCCGCTGCTGTTCTGAATCCCGTAGGTGAAGCTGATATTCTCGACATCCAGATCTGTCTGGACCGTGAATGTCGCATCCGCGTTCAGCGTTATGACCTGGCCTGTTGTCAGTGTGACGCTGCCGCCCGTCGTCACCGCGACATTGTTGATATGCGTGATCGTCAGCGCTGAGCCGGCCGAACTGTTATCATTGACCAGCACATCCAGCGTCTTGGTACCGCCAATGCCCAACGTGATATTGTCTTCATTGGCGATCAGCACGGTCTGAATGCTGTCGCCCGCGATCAGAAGATTCGAATCGTAATTGCTGTCTGCCGCATCCGCGATCCCGATCCGAAGCGAATTGACGACGCCGAGATTGACTGGGATCGTCAGGGTCATCGTGATGGTGAAGCCGTCCATCTCGCTGTTGAATTGGTCGGCGGTATTGTCTTGGTAGAGGTTGGTATTGTTGGTGTCGTTCAGGTTACCGACACTTGTCGTGCGATCGCCCACGGACAGGGGCACATGGGTTCCGTTGATCCAGACCCCGACGACATCGTCAAAGATCGAGCCGGTAAATTCGGGATACTCTTCCGAAGAGAAGATGAACTGCATCGTCATTGTGTCGCCAGTCGGTATGAAATCGACATCGAGGATCGCTGCATCGTAGGTTGAGGTGCCGGCCAGCGCGTTGAAACCGGGATCGTTGTCGACGCCGCGGGTATTGGTCGAGGTGTTGGTCGCCTGGTTGTTCTGGCCGTTGTTGTTTGTGAAATCCCGGATCCGCCCTGTGGACAGAATCACTCCGGTATTGCTCGGCGTGACATGCGGCGAGACGTTGTCGCCGTTCTTGTAGATGCCTGCAGAATTCCTGTCGCCGGTGTAGCTGGCGCTGACAACCGTTACGCCTTCGCCAAAAATCTCCTCCGCCATCGTCATGGCGGATGCCCCTGGATTGACCGGCAATCTCGGCATATCTGACCCAGCTCTTCAGGAGGCAGGCCGACAGGACACCAATGGTTACGCCCAAAGGGGACGAAATTTTCTGGATAGTACCGCTCGTTGGGCACGTTGGCCCGCCTCAGGACGTTTCTTATTGCCGCCAGTATGCCCGGCGCGACCGCTGTTGTTAACTGCAAGGAATGGTGGCATTCACGTCGATTGGCAGGTGTCTCCAATTCGCAACATGCTGATGGAATTCGTGAGGCGGCTTTCGGAAATTAACCAAGTCTTAATCAGAGGCAAGAAATGCATGATTCGCCGATCGACCCAGTTACTCTTACCGCCAGTCTCGTGCGCTGTGCCTCGGTTACGCCAGAAGAAGGCGGAGCACTGACCGTATTGGCGGAAGCTCTCTCGGCGGCGGGGTTTGCCTGCACCCGCGTCGATCGGGGCGGCATATCCAACCTGTTCGGGCGTTGGGGCGAATGCGGCCACACGCGAAGTTTCGGATTCAACGGTCATACCGACGTGGTTCCGGTCGGTGACAGGGCGCAATGGACTTCCGATCCGTTCGGTGCCGAGATCAGGGACGGTATGCTCTGGGGCCGTGGCGCGACGGATATGAAGTCGGGGGTCGCCGCCTTTGCCGCCGCTGCCATCGATTTCGTCCGCGAGTCACCGCCTGATGGCGCCGTGATCCTCGCCATAACAGGAGACGAAGAGGGCGACGCCAAGGATGGCACGGTCGCTTTGCTAGACTGGATGAAGGCGAACGGGGAACAGATGTCGGTTTGCCTCGTTGGCGAACCGACCAGCCCCGAAAAGCTCGGCGATGCGATCAAGATCGGTCGCAGAGGCTCCATGACGGCCTATTTCACGGCGCGTGGCGTGCAGGGCCATTCCGCCTATCCGCATCGCGCCCGGAATCCGGTTCCCGCGATTGCGCGGCTGATCGATCGCCTTTGCAGTCATGAACTGGATCAGGGCACCGAGCATTTCGAACCCTCGACACTGGCCGCAACGACGATTGACACCGACAACACCGCGAACAACGTGATCCCGGCGGAATCTCGGGCAACCGTAAACATCCGGTTCAATGACAGCCATAGTTCCGACAGCCTTGCCGTCTGGATGAAGGAGGTTGCCGATCTGATCGCCGCCGAGACCGGAATTGACATCGGAATGCGGTTGCAGGTTTCAGGCGAGAGCTTTCTGACCCCTCCGGGCGAACTCTCCGATCTGGTTGCGAATGCAGTGAAAGCCGAAACCGGTATCCAGCCGGAGCTTTCGACGTCGGGTGGCACGTCTGACGCCCGTTTCGTCAAGGATCATTGTCCCGTCGTCGAGTTCGGCCTTGTCGGCAAGACAATGCATCAGGTTGACGAGCGGGTTTTGGTCGCCGAAATCCGCCAACTCAAGGATATCTACAGCCGGATTTTGCGTGACTATTTCAAGTAACCCCCGACCTCGTCTGGTGTTGATGGTCAAAGAGCCCGTCGCAGGCCGCGTGAAAACCAGACTGGGAAACGATATCGGCATGACCGCTGCCGCCTGGTGGTTCCGGCACCAGGCCTCCAGGCTGATCCGCCGCCTGCGCGATCCACGCTGGCAGCTGATTTTGGCGGTTTCTCCCGACAAAAAGGGTCTAACAAGCCATTATTGGCCAGATGACCTCCCGCGATTGGCGCAAGGTAGGGGCGATCTCGGGGCGCGGATGAAGCGGGTGTTCGACACCGCTCCTCCCGGTCCGGCATTGATCATTGGTGCAGATGTGCCCGGCATTCGTGGTAACCACATTGCACGCGCCTTCAAAGTGCTTAGGGCAAAAGATGCGGTCATCGGCCCTGCCCCGGATGGCGGCTATTGGCTGATCGGCCTGAACCGCCACCGGCCTGCGCCGTCCAGACTGTTCGAAGGCGTACGCTGGTCGACTGAAAGCGCCTTATTAGACACTGTTTCAACACTCAAAGCGCGCCGCGTGGCCTTTGCCGACAAGTTGCAGGACGTGGATACCGCCCGAGATCTCTGAACCGTCTTTTCCCCGCGACGGCCCCCACGGCCCGTGCTAAATCACGGGCCATGAGCAATATCCCCACCAAGGACGAGATCCTCCAATGGATTTCCGACAACCCCACTCTCGCCGCCAAGCGTGACATCGCGCGTGCATTCGGCATCAAGGGTGCGGCCCGCATCGACCTAAAACGCCTGTTGAAAGAGCTGGAAGCCGACGGCCATCTCGAGAAGCGCAAGAAATCCTATCGCGACCCCGACAGACTTCCGCCGGTCGCCGTACTGCAGGTCCTGGGCCCCGATGTGGATGGCGACCTTTTCGCCAGACCGCTCGAATGGCAGGGCGATGGCCCCGAGCCCCGCGTCTTGCTGGTTCTCAAAGCCTCTGATCCTGCCCTGGGGGAAGGCGACCGCATTCTGGCCCGGCTGCAGGATGCAAAGGACGAAGACCACCAATATGAGGGCCGGCTGATCAGGCACATCGGCACGAACCCGCACCGCATCCTCGGGATCTTCCGTAAGCGTGCCGAGGGCGGGCGTATCCTGCCAATTGACAAGGGCGCCAACAAGGAATGGACTGTGGATGCCGGTTCGACCGAGGGGGCAAAAGACGGCGAACTGGTCGAGGCCGTGCAGAGCGGGCCGAAGGGCCGGATGGGTCTGCCGCAGGCCCGCATCGCCAACCGTCTCGGCGACCCGTCTGCGCCAAAAGCAGTGTCTCTTATTGCGATTCACCAGCATGGAATCCCCGACGATTTCCCTGACGAGGTGATTGCCGAGGCCGATGACTGGACACCTGCAGAACGTGGCGACCGCGAGGATCTGCGACATCTCCCGCTCGTCACCATCGACCCGGCGGATGCCCGGGACCATGACGATGCCGTCTGGGCGCATCCCGATGACAATCCGAAGAACGAAGGCGGTCACGTGGTCTGGGTCGCCATCGCCGATGTCGCGCATTACGTCACGCCGGGCTCAGCGCTGGACCGCGAGGCCCGCAAGCGCGGCAACTCCACCTATTTCCCGGATCGCGTCGTGCCAATGCTGCCCGACCGCTTGTCCGGTGACCTTTGCAGCCTGCATGAAGGTGTGCCGCGTGCCTGCATCGCCGTCCGCATGGTACTCGACGCCAAGGGCAACAAGCTCAGCCACCGCTTTACCCGCGGCCTGATGAAATCCGTCGCCACGCTGAACTATGTCGAGGTGCAGGCCGCCCGCGATGGCGAACCGAACGACAAGACGGCCGCCCTGATGGTTAACGTCATCACTCCACTTTATGAGGCTTACGAGGCGACGACCAAGGCGCGCGCTGCCCGCCAGCCGCTGGACCTCGACCTGCAAGAGCGCAAGATCGTCCTGACCGACGAGGGAGATGTCGCGTCTGTCGCCATTGCCGAGCGGCTCGACGCGCACCGCCTGATCGAGGAGTTCATGGTGCTGGCGAATGTCGCCGCAGCCGAGGAGTTGCTCCGACTGCAGCGGCCACTCCTTTTTCGGGTCCATGAAGAACCGTCACCGGAAAAGCTGGAGGC
>JBFKFZ010000020.1:0-50364 GCA_041633555.1 Paracoccaceae bacterium
CTGGCCGCCGAGAATATCGGTATGCAGCGTGTCGCCGATCATCGCGTAGCGGCCCGAACCGAGCCCGTTCAAGGCGATCGAGAAGGCCTCGGGATAAGGTTTGCCGAAAAGACGCGGCGCGATTCCGGTCCTGTCCTGCAAATCATGCGCCCAGTAGCCGGGCTCCACCGTCAGACCGCCCTCGCGCGGGGCGACGAGGTCGGGGTTGCCTATGACGACCGGCCTGGGGCGCGCGGACAAGGCGCGGACCAGGCGGTCCTGGAGCGCCGCGGTCCAGCGGGCGGAGGACAGGAAGAGGAAGCCTTCGGCCGCATCCCATGCCGCTCCCGGCTGTAGAAGGTCGAAAATGGCGCGGTCACCGGCATCCTCGAACCGGTCGTCCTCGGCACAGATGGCGCCCCAGTGCAAGTTGGCGGCAACGGCGCCGAGATGGGCGAAGGTCACGTCCCGGCTGGAGACGATCTCGTCGCGCTTCACCTCGAGTCCCAGGCGGCGGTACTTGGCCAGCGCCGCCTCGCCGGTATAGCTGGCGGCATTGGTCAGGATGCGGATGCCCCTGTCCATCCGGCGCAGCTGCGACAGGCAATCCGCCGCACCGGGGATCGCGGTTTCGCCGACATTGAGCACGCCGAAACTGTCGAAAAGCAGACCGTCGAATTCGTCCGCCAGTTCCAGCAGGCCTGCTGCGCGGCGCGGCGGCGCCTTGGCGGGTCGTGCCTGCGGCAGTCTTGCACGAATATCCTCGTAGCGGGCAAAGGCGGCGTCGACCGAAAGGGTCGGCGGACCGTCGGCTACGCTCTCGGGCCGCAGGATTGTGGGGTCAGGCGATGTCATGCAACACCTCGTGAAGGCGGCTGAAATGGGGTCGAAGCGCAGGGTAGAGGTCCTTGTAAAGACCGTAAAGCCGGTCATAGCGGCCGCCCTCAACGGCGTCGGGCATATAGACCCGCCCTCCGCCACTCATCGCGGACGAGGCCTCCTCGATGCTCCCGTGCAGGCCGGCAGCGGCGGCCGCGAGCATGGCGGCACCCAGACAGGGCGCCTCGGATTCGCGCGCCGCCTCCCGGTGGGAATTGCCCTCGTCGACGAAGGCGACAACACGCTCCCGTAGCGCCATAAGAGGTGGCCTGCCCATCTGATGCCCCCATATCTGCCTCAGATACAGCGAACCACAGATCAGGACATATGGGGATCCTGAATCACGTCAGGAGCGACACGCTCTAGCGGCGCAAAGTTGCCGGTATCAGTTGCCGATCCTTTGGGAGGATCAATCTATGTTTCGACGGTTTAGCTTTCGTTTCACATGGCCTGAAACGAAAATGTCTGAGACGGGTCTTTTGACTTGTTTTCAATGGTATAGTCGTTTCGGCGGTACTTTGGTCATTTAGGCTGCAAAATCGTTGCAAAAATCGTGAAACGAAAACTTGCATCGACGAAAAAGGTAAGCGTATCAATGCAATAATCGCTTCACGTCTACAGGGTATCGTTTCATGGCTCTCTCAGAGCAAGACGTTCTCAACTTTGTGGCAAGTAACCCGGGTGCCGGGCGAGACGCCATTCGGAAGGGCGTGGCGCGGGATGTGAGTGAAACCACCGTCTGGCGGGTCTTGAAACGCCTGGTAGATGAAGGGCGCCTCGAGGTGTCGGGAAAAGGCAGGGCCACGGGATACCAGATCGCCGGTGCGGCGGTCGTCCGGGCGCATTTGTCGACCCCCTACAACCGGCGACCTCCCGTTCCTTACAAGCCAGCGTTCCTCGACGCCTATGTGCCGGGGAAGACGTGGTATCTGCCGGAAGCCGACCGGGCCCTGCTGCTGGAGGCAGGGCGCCCTCAAGGAGGAGCGATGCCAGCCGGCACCTATGCGCGCAGTATCCTGGAGCAACTCCTTGTTGATCTCAGCTGGGCGTCGTCGCGGATGGAGGGTAACACCTATGACATCCTTCAAACCGAACGGCTGATCCGGTTCGGCGAGGAGGCCGCGGGCAAAGATCTCAAGGAAGCCTTGATGATCCTGAACCACAAGGAGGCGATTCAGTATGTCGTCGACAATCTCGACGAGATCGGGCTTCGCCGTCCTGACATCTTCTCGCTCCACGCACTTCTGTCGGATGGTCTACTTGCCGCCCCGGCCATGTCGGGTCGTCTGCGGGCCATGCCGGTCGGGATCTCGCATTCGAGCTATCGGCCGCTCGAGGACGCGATCACGATCTCGGAGGAGTCCGACATCCTGCTCCACAAGGCGGCCCAGATCACCGACCTGTTCGAGCAGTCCTTCTTTCTGCTGGTACACATCCCGTATCTGCAAGCATTCGCGGACGTCAACAAACGGACCTCGCGAGTGGCCTCCAACATCCCGCTCTTGAAATCTGACCTCGCGCCGATGTCCTTCACCACGATGGATGACAGTGATTACATCGATGGGCTGATCGGGGTTTACGAATTGAACAACGTGTCGCTGCTCCGCGAGGTCTACCTCGACGCCTACGTGGCCTCGGCCGAAGACTACCGCGTCCTTCGGGCCGAGGTTGAGCGTCCGGAGAAAGCCGCACTGGCCTACCGGGATTTCGTACGCGCTGCTCTTCGCCGCTGTGTTCTGGAGTTCAAGGCGTTCCGCCAAGATGACGTGCTGGCGATGGCCGCTGAGGCGGGCGTGCCCGAGGCCGATCGCGAGGGTGTTGTCGTCTATGTCAGGGATCAACTCGCCGGTCTCCACGAGGGGAACGTCATTCGGTACCGTCTCAAGCCGGGCGATCTGGAAGGTGTCGACCTGGGTTGAACCCGAGATGGCGAAGGCGCCCTGCGTGCCAGCCAGGCGATCGCGCGTGTAGCAAACGCTACCGCCCGAGCAACTTATACACGAACGGCGTATTCTGTTCTCTAATCTGTCAATTCGCCTTTCCTTCATTGTCGATGTCTGGGGTTGCCTTCGTTCTCTTCGAGCTCCAGGGCTCACAATGGGGTGGGCTGGAGGTAGGTCGGCAAGGTTGAAACCGCAGTCATGCTTGGTGCGCTGCTACGGAATACGCGCCGTGTCCTACGCCCTCCCTCGGGCATCGTTCCCGCTGGGAACCGGTTTTGGGAATCCTCGGATGGATGGGTGTCAGGCGGCTTTGAAGTCGGTTTGGTCTCGCATTACTGCATGAAGGATTAGTGCCAGCCGACGCGCGAGAGCCCCCCCCGCGCTTTGCGCATCGTTGAGCGGGCGGCGACAGACGGGGGCGGTTTCTCTTGGGGCCGCCGGGATATTTCCGAACGGAAGATGTGCATAGTGAAGTGGCGTTTCGGTCAGTTGGCGGATCGACAGATCTTGTGTCCACCCCCCCGCGCGGCCCCCGTGGAGCGCAAAAAAGGTAAATGTCGGTGACGCTAATTGTCTTGTTTCAAGGGGATAGATGTTTGTCCGCGCGCGGACCCCCGCCCGGCCACGCGATACCGCAGGGATGGCCTACCCGCCCGTATGGCTCATATGCCGACTGACCTGCCCGTCCGCCCTTTGCCGTGAATAATCGAAATCGTGGCCCTTGGGTTTGCGGTCGATCGCGGCGCGGATGGCCGTTTCCAGCGGCACGTCGCTATCGGGATGATTGCGGAGCGGTTTCCTGAGGTCGGCCATATCCTCTTGCCCGAGGCACATGTAAAGCTCGCCGGTGCAGGTCAGCCGCACCCGGTTGCAGCTTTCGCAGAAATTATGCGTCAGCGGCGTGATGAAGCCGATCTTCTGGCCGGTTTCCTCGAGCCGGACATAGCGCGCCGGGCCGCCGGTCCGTTCGGCGAGGTCGGTGAGCGTGTAGGCCTCTGACAGGCCGCGGCGCAGGTCGTTTAACGACCAGTACTGGCCGATCCGGTCCTCGTTGCCGAGATCGCCCATCGGCATCACCTCGATCCAGGTCAGGTCCGCATCGCGCGCGGCGCACCATTCGGTGAGGGTGAAAAGCTCATCCTCGTTGAAGCCTTTCAGGGCCACGGCGTTGATCTTCACGCGCAGCCCGGCAGCTTGAGCGGCGTCGATACCCTTCAATACTTGTGGCAGGCGGCCCCAGCGCGTGACACGGGCGAATTTCGCCTCGTCCAACGTATCGAGCGAAACATTGATGCGCCTGACCCCGGCCGCGACAAGATCGCCGGCAAACCTTTGTAGCTGCGAACCGTTGGTGGTGACCGTCATTTCCTTCAGCATGCCGGCTTCAAGATGCCGCGACATGGCGTTGAAGAAAGTCATGATATCGCGGCGCACCAATGGCTCGCCGCCGGTGATCCGCAGCTTTTCGACGCCGAGGCGGATGAAGGTCGAGCACATCCGATCCAGTTCTTCCAGTGACAGAAGCTCCTTCTTCGGCAGGAAGGTCATGTTCTCGGACATGCAATAGACGCAGCGGAAATCGCAGCGGTCGGTGACCGAGACGCGCAGGTAGGAGATGGCGCGCTGGAACGGGTCTGTGAGCGGCGTTGTCATAGGGGCGAAACTAGGCCTGTCGCCGAGGCGCTTCAAGGGGCAGATGCGATTGAATGCCATGCGGTTTCATCCTAGCATTCGTCCCATGAGGTTCCTGCTTCCCGTCCTTCCCGCCCTGCTGCTGACCGGCTGTATCGCCGCGTTCCAGCCCGGTCCTCCCAACGATGCTGCGGTTGGCAATACCGCAGCAACGACACCGACGCCGCCGGCTGAAGCGGTAACGGCGGATCAGTTTGACACCACGACCGAGGCGGAGCGCGAGGCGGCGCTGGCCGGTCCGCCTGCGGGCGAGCGTGAGCTGGGGCGCACGGTGGCATCGCTTGGCAATCCGGCTGATCCCGGTTTCTGGCTGGAAACGCCGCTGGTCAACGCAACGGCGCAAGGCAGAGTTGTCTACCCGCCGACTGGCAACAGCGTCGCGGTGGAATTGCGGCCGATCGATGGTCCGGCAACCGCAGGCAGCCGGGTTTCGCTGCCCGCGCTGCGGCTGCTCGGGGCACCACTGACGGGCCTGCCGGAACTGATCGTCTATGCGGAGTAAGGCATGAGCCGCCGGGCAATTGCCGGGCTTGCAGACTGGGATCGCATGCGGGAGCAGCACCGCTGGGCGGTGCCAAAGCACTTCAACATCGCCGAACGCTGCTGCGACAGTTGGGCGAAGGTGGAACCCGAGCGGCTTGCGATCCGGCATGTCGGGGGCGATGGTGCGGTCGGCGACTGGACCTATGGTGGATTGAAGCGCGCCTCCGACGGGCTGGCGCAGAGTTTCAATGAATGCGGTGTCGAACGCGGCGATCGGGTGGCGGTCCTTCTGTCGCAATGCCCCGAGGTGCTGATCACGCATTTCGCGGCGATGAAGCTCGGGGCGGTGGGGCTGCCGCTCTTCACCTTGTTCGGCGAAGATGCCTTGCGCTACCGGTTGGCCGACAGCGGTGCGAAGGTCGTGGTGACGGATGCCGAGAACCTTGACAAGGTGATGGCGCTCCGGAGTGATCTGCCGGACCTTTCAGAGGTCTATGTGGTCGGCGATGCGGCGCCTCCGGTGCGCGGATTCAGGGAGGAAATCGAAGCGGCGCGCGAGGAATTGGTCGCCGTAGAGACCGCCGCCGAGGATCCGGCAATTCTGATCTACACATCTGGCACCACCGGGCCGCCCAAGGGTGTTCTGCATGCGCACCGGTTCCTCTTGGGCCACCTGCCATCGATCGAATGCACCCACCCGGGTTTCGGGCAGGCAGGGGATGTGGGTTGGACACCTGCGGACTGGGCCTGGATCGGAGGGTTGATGGATATGGCGATGCCGAGCCTCTATTACGGTGTGCCGCTGATCAGCCACCGGATGCGGAAATTCGATGCTGATGCGGCCTTCCGGCTCATTGACCGGCAGGGGGTGCGGAACCTCTTCCTGCCGCCGACCGCACTGAAGCTGATGCGCGCCGCGCGCGTGCCGAATTCGGCGCAGGTGCGCTCGGTAACTTCGGGCGGCGAGTCGCTCGGCGCGGATCTACTGGATTGGGGCCTGACGACGCTCGGCGCGCCGATCAACGAGATCTATGGCCAGACCGAGTGCAATCTGGTGCTTGCTTCCTGCCACGGGCTGATCGAAGTGCGGCCGGGCTCGATGGGCCGCGCTCTGCCCGGCTTCGACGTGGCAGTTCTCGATGAAGCGGGCCGGGCGGTTCCAGTCGGCGAAATGGGTGAGATCTGCGTGAAAACGCCCAATCCGGTGATGTTCCTTCGTTATTGGCAAAAGCCCGAAGAGACGGCGAAGAAGCTGCGGGGCGGCTGGCTACGGACCGGTGATCTGGGGACTTGCGACAGAGAGGGCTACTTCACCTATGCTTCGCGCGATGATGACGTGATCACCTCGGCGGGCTACCGGATCGGGCCAACAGAGATTGAGAACTGCCTGACCGGACATGCCGACGTGGTGATGGCGGCGGCAGTAGGGCTGCCAGACCCGGTGCGGACAGAGGTGGTCAAGGCCTTCGTCGTCCTTCGCGAGGGTGCGGACTGGGAAGGGCTGGAAGCGGCACTGATCCAGCGTGTGCGAGACAGGGTGAGTCCGCATGTCGCCCCCAGGATGATCGAACGCGTCGCGGCGCTGCCGATGACAGCGACAGGCAAGATCATGCGTCGGGAGCTGCGCGGGAAATAGCACGTTCCTCTCGGTGGAACCCGGCGGGTTTGACGCGGTATCTTCTTGCAGTGCTGTTTTCCGAAGCCAGAAAAGCCGAATGCTCGCCCCCCGCTGAGCGGGAGCAAACAGGACAGGAATTACCGGCTTACCCGGCGGCGCAGGCACGTCGCCATGCGTGTAGCCGCATCGATCCGGCCCGATATAGCACTCCTGGAGCTGTCCTTTGGTTTCTTGCTTCGCGATAATTGTCGATGAAGGACCTAGTCTCAAAGTGACAGATCCGCTCCGCCGGCATAGCCTTTGGAGGGATCAAGTAGGGAGGTCAAATGCGCGCACTGCTTTTCACAACCGGATCACCCTTCGCGCGGGCGGTGCGGATCGTGCTTGACGAGCTTGAACTGGACTACGAACGGCGCGAAGACATCATGACCCCTGGCGTCGAGGCCAGAGCGACCGCGACGCCCACGCTTCAGGTGCCTACATTCTGGGACGGCGATCTGACACTTTGGGAAAGTGGAACCATCGTCGAGTACCTGCTTTCGACCTATCCGAACCGGCCGACCGCAGCGCCCCCGCTCGCTAAACACGCATTCCGCCCGGGCATGGAATGGCAGGATAAGTTGATATTCTCCACGATACAAACCTTTGGAAATGCAGCAACAATCATCTCGCAGATGACATGGTCCGGTGTCGGCGTCGAGGACAATTCACATCTCGAAAGGTCGAGCGAGAAGCTCAATCACATTCTCCAATGCTTGAAACCCGACTGGACGACGGTGCGGGCGGGTTGATGCCCAGCTGCGTCTCGATGCAGGACATCTTTCTTGCCGCGCATGTGCGATTCGTCCAGGCTCGGCCGCTCGGAATTGACCTCGGTCTTCAGCACTATCCAAGGCTCGAGGGGCTGCTGGACGCGTTGGATAATCGAAAAAGCTTCAAGGTCAACCCTGTCTGGTGGTGGGAACCGGGCATCGTCGCCTACGAGCCCGACGGAACGCCGATATTCAAGGATGCCGGCATGTCGAGCTGAACGGCAACTATCTCCGCCACCTCGGACACCGTTGTGCGTGCGCGGCAATTCCATGCTACGCATGCATTCATGAACCTGAACCAGCGAGGGGGGCGGTCGTGGCCATTTGTCGAGTGAAGACGCGCTATTTTGCCATCGCGCTCGTTCCCATCGTCATCTTCTGGATCAACGCGATGATCATCCGGCATCTGGTTGCCGTGGATCTGAATGTACCGCCCGACATCCTGCAGGAAGGGCGTCCGTGGCTCGAAGCGGCGGGCCGCTACAGGTTCCTTGCGGCAACATGGTTCTTTGCTTCGCTTGCGATTTTTGCCGTCGTCCTGCTGGTCCGGACCCTGTTGCGCCCGATGGCTCGTGAAACCAGATGGGCCGCGATTGTTACGATGGCCCTGATCCTACTGCTGGTCGTCGCTCCTTCGATTCAGCAGAATGCGGACCCCGACGAGCCGCGTGTCTATCACAGGCTTGGCGCTGCATTCTTCGAGACCGCGCTGGGGAGGGGTACGGTGCCTGGTTGCGAGGAACCGGGCGACCGCTGGCTGCTCGGCCGATGCGGCGAAATACCGACGATCTCGATGTTCAACCGCATATTGGATATCGTCAATGTCCTCGCCGGTCTTGCTGTCGGTGCGCTGATCGTCGGCATGATCCTGTGCCTTGAAACGCGTGAGAGCGATGACGTCGAGGAAGAGGCCGCGCTGCTGGCGCAGAACCTGCGCCAGATGCGGCAGCAGCTTTATCTCTCCAGCTTGGTTCTTACCTTTGGCATCTTCTTCGCAACAAGCTGGATGTATTGGCCGATCTCATTGGTTCTGGACGCCGAACGGTCGGCATATAGCTCGGTCATACTGGCAACGGCGCTTTTCACCGGCACCTATTTCAGCTTGCTGATCCTGAGCTTCTACCTGCCCGTCGCCCTCATTCTGGATGACCGGGTGCGAAAGCTTGCCGAAACGGCCGGCCAGGACGCCGAAGCCGGGGAGCAGCTTGATCTCAACGACTGGAGATCCTCGCACGGATTGAAGGACGGGGTCAGCGATTACCTCCGCGCCGGCTTTGCCTTGACCGCGCCCATCCTCGCGGCCTTTGCGGGCGGGATCTCTCCTATGGCGCTCTGACGGCTGCCAGTCCAATACGGCCTTGAGGCGCGGCCGGTCGGGATTACTGGCGGGCGGCTGAGGGTGCAGGCGTCAGCCGAGATATTTCGCGGCTTCCTTGCGCGCGAAGGGCCGCATTCGCTCGCCGTATTGATCGAGGAAGGCGCGGGTTCGTCGCGCGTCGTGTTTTGAGAGATCGCGGAGCCACCAGGCGATGGCTTTCTGGATGAACCAGTCGCGGTCATCAATGTAGGACGCCGCCCAGCCAAGGATTCGGTCTCGGGCGGCCCCTTCGGCCGGTTTCGGGTGGTTCTGCTTGGTCCAGGGCAGCGTGATCACAAGGGCGGCGCGGCGGGTCCAGATATGCGGAGAACTGGTCCAGCTTTCCACTTCGTCGAGCCGAGCGGGATCGGCGACAAGCCGCTTTTGTCCTGCCATGCAGGCATGATCGGCGATGGCCCAACTGTCGAAGTCCGGAACCCAGGAAGCGATCAGCCGCCAGACAGCTTCATCCGGGCGGATTCGCGCCTGGGTCAGCAGCTTGGCGGCGGCTAGGCGTGCTTCAAAGATATTCGTCTGCCAGAGGCCGGCGGCGAGGGCCGTGCGTTCAGCGATCCCGAGCGCCTTGCGCCATTCTGCCACCAGAGCGTTGGTGTCATAATTTGCAACGCCAAGATATGGCCGGTCGGTCTTGTGATAGGCAGCCATGTCGGCATCCCGGCCCGGCTGGGCCTTGGAGCGAAGCTGGGACAGAGACTCTTCCGGCGTCATTCCACGGTCACGGACTTGGCCAAGTTGCGCGGCTGGTCGACATCGGTGCCCTTGGCGATCGCCGTGTGATAGGCCAGAAGCTGCGCCGGAACCGCATAGAGGATCGGAGCGAACAGGGCTGGAACCTCGGGCATCCGGATGATCTGCCAGGTGCCTTCGCCGGCTTCCTTGGCGCCCTTGGCGTCGGTCACCAGCAGCACTTTTCCGCTGCGGGCCATGACCTCCTGCATGTTCGAAACGGTCTTGTCGAAGAGCGAATCGCGGGGCGCCATCACGACCACCGGCACCTTCTTGTCCACCAGGGCGATGGGGCCGTGCTTGAGTTCGCCAGACGCGTAACCCTCAGCATGTATATAACTGATTTCCTTGAGTTTCAGGGCGCCTTCCAGTGCCAGCGGGAACATCTGGCCGCGACCGAGGAAAAGCACGTCCTGGGCTTCGGCGAGTTTCGCGGCGATCCCGGCTATCGCCTCGGACTGACCCAGCGCGAGGTTCAGGAGGCCCGGCAAAGTCCTGAGTTCTTCGAGATGCCGGCCGAAAGTCTTTGCATCGATCTGTCCGCGATCGCGGGCGGCTTTCAGCGCCAGCAGTGCCAGAATGGTCAGCTGATTGGTGAAGGCCTTGGTCGAAGCAACACCGATTTCCGCACCGGCGAGGATCGGCAGGGCGATATCGCTTTCCCGCGCGATGGAGCTTTCGGGCACATTGATTACGGACAGGATCGTTTCGGCCTTGTCGCGCATGTAGCGCAGGGCGGCCAGCGTGTCGGCGGTTTCGCCGGATTGGCTGACGAAGAGCGCAAGAGTTCCGTCGGGGACCGGCGGTTCGCGGTAGCGGAACTCGGATGCGACATCGACCTCGACGGGCAGACGCGCGACCTGCTCGAACCAGTATTTCGCGGTAAGGCAGGCATAGTAGGCGGTGCCGCAGGCGACCATGGTTACGCGCTCGACTTTCGAGAAATCGAGCTTCTCTGGCAGCGCGACAGTTCCATCCTCGGACAGATAGTGGCTTAGCGCTTCGCCCATCACGGTGGGCTGCTCGGCGATCTCCTTGGCCATGAAATGCTTGTATCCACCCTTGCTGACGGATCCTGCGTCGATGCTGATGGTCTTGACCGGGCGGTTGGCGCGTTTGCCCTTTGCATCGCGAATCTCCATCGAATTTCGTGTCAGAACCGCCCAGTCGCCTTCGTCGAGATAGGTGATCCGGTCGGTCAGGGGCGCCAGGGCCAGCGCGTCGGAGCCGACGAAAACCTCTCCATCGCCATGGCCGATGGCGAGCGGTGAGCCCTTGCGGGCGGCGATCATCAGGTCATCCTGCCCGTCGAAGAGAAAGCAGAGCGCATAGGCGCCTTCGAGCCGCGCGATGGTCTGTTCGGCAGCGTCGCGGGGGGCGAGACCCCGGTCGAGGAAGCTCTGGGCGAGCAGGGCGACGGTTTCGGTATCGGTCTCGGTCTCGACCTTGTAGCCTTCTTTGGCCAAGACGGCGCGAAGCTCGCGGAAATTCTCGATGATGCCGTTATGGACAACGGCGACGGGGCCGGCACGATGCGGATGGGCATTACCGACCGAAGGCGCGCCATGCGTGGCCCACCGCGTGTGGCCGATCCCGGCGCGGCCCTGCAACGGGTCATGGACCAGAAGGTCGGCGAGGTTGACGAGCTTGCCGAGCGCGCGGCGGCGGTCGAGTTGATGCGCATCGTTTATCGTAGCCACCCCGGCGCTGTCATAGCCACGATATTCCAGCCGTTTCAGCGCCTCGACGATGATCGGGGCGGCTTCGTGCTGTCCGAGGATCCCTACAATACCGCACATTCGGTTAACCTTTCTGCCGGGCCGCCTTCACGGTCCTTAACTTATCGAACAATTTTCGGGCGAGTCCGGGCTTGACCTGCATCTCGGCCCGGCCGATGGCCAGCGCATTGTCGGGAATGTCGTGGGTAACCACCGTTCCGGTCGCCGTCATCGCGCCGTCGCCGACCCTGACCGGCGCAATGAACATCGTGGCGGAGCCGATGAAGGCGCGGGCCCCGATCTCGGTACGGTGCTTCATCACCCCGTCATAGTTGCATGTGATGGTGCCGGCACCGATATTGGTCGCCTCGCCGATACTCGCATCGCCGATATAGGTCAGGTGATTGACCTTCGCGCCTTCACCGACTTCTGCGTTCTTGATCTCGACAAAGTTTCCGATATGGGCGGCATTTCCGATTTCCGCGCCGGGGCGGAGCCGGGCATAGGGCCCGACGATGGCACCGGCACTGACATGGGCTCCTTCGAGATGCGAAAAGGCCCGGATCCGGGCGCCGGTCTCAACCGTCACGCCGGGACCGAAGACAACATTGGGCTCGACCACGACGTCGCGGCCGAGATGTGTGTCCTGGGCGAAAAAGACGGTGCCGGGCGCGATCAGCGTTGTGCCATTCTCGACCGCTTCCATCCGGGCGCGGGCCTGAAAGGCGCGCTCTGCCGCGGCCAGTTCGGCGCGGGTGTTGATGCCGAGCGTCTCGCCCTCGTCGCAGGCCACGGCGGTGGCGATCAGGCCGCGCGCATTGGCGAGACCGACGATATCGGTCAGGTAATATTCAGCGGCGGCATTGTCGTTCCCGACACCGTCGAGCAGCTTGAACATGGTCCTGGCAGACGCCATCTTTATGCCACTGTTGCAAAAGTTTATGGCACGTTCTTCAGATGTCGCATCCTTGAATTCGACGATCTTCTGCAGCCGCTCGCCCTCCATCACCAGGCGGCCGTAGCGGGCCGGATCCTCTGCTTCGAAGCCCAGCACAACGACATCGTAATTCGCGCGTGCTTCGGCCATTGTTGTCAGCGTTTCGGGTCGGATGAAGGGCGTGTCGCCGTAAAGAACGACGACATCCCCGTCGAAATCGGCCAGCACCTCGCGCGCCTGCAAAACAGCGTGGCCGGTGCCAAGCTGCTGGGCCTGCTCGACGATTTCGATCTCGGGGTCGAAGTCTCGTGCCGCTTTCGCCACTGCCGCGCCGCCATGCCCGGTGATCAGGATCGTACGCTCGGGTTCAAGCGCGGCGCCTGCGGCGAGGGCATGCGCAAATAGCGGCACTCCGCCCAGGGGATGCAGCACCTTGGGCAGGTCGGAATTCATACGGGTGCCCTGGCCTGCGGCCAGAATGATAAGGGCTGTAGGCATGGCTGCTCTTTTCTTTGTCGTCGCGCCGTTTTACGCCTTGGCGGAGGTGCCGCAAGGGTTGCGGGCATCAAAAGTGTTTACGCTTCGTTACAGCATTGGCGGGCCTTCCGGCGAGGGGAAAGACGATGAGAACGGTGATTTTCGACCTCGACGGGACTCTGGCGGATACGTCGGGTGACCTCATCGCCGCTGCGAATGCGGCGTTTCGCGGCCTTGGGCTGGACGACATGCTGGACCCCGTCACGGATGCCGGTTTGGCGATGACCGGTGGGGGGCGGGCGATGCTGAGGCTGGGGTTCAAGCGGCTGGCCAACGGCATGGGCGAGGCCGAAGTCGAAGCCGGCTATCCGCTGTTGCTGGCGGCCTATGCCGAAAATATTGACCGGTATTCAAGCCTCTACCCCGGCACCGAGGCGGCCATCGAAGGACTGCGCTGCGCCGGCTATGCGGTGGGGATCTGCACCAACAAGCCCGAGGCCTTGGCGGATCAGCTGCTGGCGGCTCTGGGTGTGCGGGCACTCTTCGGTTCGCTGGTCGGCGCTGATACCTTGCCGGTGCGCAAGCCCGATCCTGCACCCTTGCACGAAGCGGTGACCCGCGTCGGCGGCGATCCGGACAGAGCGGTGCTGGTTGGCGACTCGGTAACCGATCGGGAAACAGCGCGGGCGGCGGGGATGCGGTCCCTGCTGGTGACGTTCGGTCCGTCGGGGCGTGACGTGGCGGGGCTCGAGCCGGAGGGGCTGCTGGATCACTACGATGATCTGGGGCCGGCAGTGGCGCGGTTGATCGGTTAGTCGCGAAGGGGCGGTCGGGCGCCGCCGGGACGACCCGCGCTCCGCGCGGTTATTGACGAAACAACTTGCACGGCATCAACTGAGCCGACAGGGGGCATCATGACCGACATCTTCAAGGGCTCTTTCACGCAACAGGAACCGATCCCGGAGGAAGCGATCGAGGCCGCGGTCGCGGTCATGCGGCATGGGCGGCTGCACCGCTACAATACGGCCCCTGGAGAGATCGCGGAAACCGCTTTGCTGGAACAGGAATTTGCAGCCGAGATGGGTGCGAAGTATTGCCTGGCGGTCGCCTCGGGCGGCTATGCGATGGCGACGGCCATGCGCGCCATCGGCGTCAGACCCGGCGACAAGGTACTGTCCAACGCCTTCACGCTGGCCCCGGTGCCGGGCGCGATCGCCAGCCTTGGCGCGGTGCCGGTTCTGGTAGAGGTGACAGAGGCGCTGACCATTGATCTGGCAGATCTGAAGCGCAAGATCGACGCTTCGGGCGCGAAGGTCCTGCTGCTCAGCCACATGCGCGGCCATATCTGCGAGATGGAAAAGCTGATGACACTTTGCGATGGCAAGGGCGTCACGGTCATCGAGGATTGCGCCCATACGATGGGCGCGTCGTGGAACGGCGTCGCCTCGGGGCGGCACGGGGTAGCAGGGTGCTATTCGACACAGACCTACAAGCATCTCAATTCGGGGGAGGGCGGGTTCCTTATCACCGATGACGAGGACCTCGCGGCGCGGGCGGTGATCCTGTCGGGGTCCTACATGCTTTATGGTAGCCATCTCGCAGCCCCCGGGCCGGACGAGTTCGAGCGGGTGAAATACGACACGCCGAACGTTTCGGGCCGGATGGATAATCTGCGCGCAGCAATTCTGCGCCCGCAATTGGCCCGGCTGGCCGAACAGGTCGCGGCGTGGAACATCCGCTACCGAACCATCGAGTCCGGCCTGCGTGACACGCCCGGTCTGCGGGTGATCGAACGGTCAGAGGCGGAATCCTTCGTCGGCTCGTCCATACAATTCCTTCTGCCGGATTGGCAGGCTGCGGCGGTGCGGGACGTCGTGGCACGCTGCCGCGCGCGCGGGGTCGAACTGAAATGGTTCGGCGCGACGGAACCGGTTGGCTTCACGTCGAAATATGACAGCTGGCGCTACGTCGACCCGCCGAAATTGCCACAGATTGACCGGGTGCTGGCAGGACTTCTCGACATGCGCCTGCCGCTGACCTTTTCGACTGCGGATTGCGAACAGATCGCCCGGATCATCCGGGCCGAAGTCGCTGCCGTCTGGCAAGCATCGGCAGCCTGAGGCGCCGCTGCGACCCGGCCCGCCTGGATGCGCCTTGTCACTCGGGCGATCTGTTGACACGATGATTGACGACAGCGGGCCATACTGCTATTAATTGAACAAGCGTTCAATAAACCCCGAAGGAGACCCCGATGTTCAACGCCAGTATGAGATTCGATCTTGGCGGGGATGTGAACGCGTTGCGCGAGATGGTGCACAAATGGGCGCAGGAACGGATTAAGCCGCTCGCCGCAGAAGTCGATCGCTCGAATGTGTTTCCCGCCGAACTCTGGACCGAAATGGGCGAACTTGGCTTGCTCGGGATCACCGTGCCCGAGGAATTCGGCGGGGCCGATATGGGCTATCTCGCCCACGTCATCGCGGTCGAGGAGATTGCGCGGGCCTCGGCCAGTGTCAGCCTGTCCTATGGCGCGCATTCCAACCTCTGTGTCAACCAGATCCGCCTGAACGGCAACGACCAGCAGAAAGCGAAGTACCTGCCGGGGCTGGTCTCGGGCGAGCATGTCGGCGCCCTGGCGATGTCCGAGGCGGGGTCTGGGTCGGATGTCGTCTCGATGAAGCTGAAGGCGGAAAAGCGCAACGATAACTTCCGGCTGAATGGCACCAAATACTGGATCACCAACGGTCCGGATGCCACGACACTGGTTGTCTATGCCAAGACCGATCCGGAGGCCGGCAGCAAGGGCATCACCGCCTTCCTGATCGAGAAGTCGATGAAGGGATTCTCGACCTCGACGCATTTCGACAAGCTCGGGATGCGCGGGTCCAACACTGCCGAACTGATATTCGAAGATGTGGAGGTGCCGTTCGAGAATGTCCTGGGAGAAGAGGGCAAGGGCGTCCGGGTGCTGATGTCCGGCCTGGACTACGAGCGCGTGGTGCTGTCAGGCATTGGCACTGGCATCATGGCGGCCTGTCTCGACGAAGTGATGCCATACCTCGCTGAGCGCAAGCAGTTCGGCCAGCCGATCGGGAACTTCCAGCTGATGCAGGGCAAGATCGCCGACATGTATACGGCGATGAACTCGGCCCGCGCCTATGTCTACCAGGTCGCCAAGGCCTGCGACCGCGGCGAGGTGACGCGCGCCGATGCTGCGGCCTGCGTGCTCTATGCCTCGGAGGAGGCCATGAAGCAGGCGCATCAGGCGGTGCAGGCGATGGGCGGGGCGGGCTTCATGAATGAAAGCGCCGTCAGCCGGATCTTCCGCGATGCCAAGCTGATGGAGATCGGCGCCGGAACATCCGAGATACGGCGGATGCTGATCGGGCGCGAGATGATGGCCGCGATGGCCTGATCCGAAACCGGGGGAGGGCGACCAGATGACAGACATTCTCCGTTTTCGCGGCGCTGAATGTAGGTTCGGCGCCGATGAGCGGGCCGACCGAAAGGCTCAGCTTGAACCTATGGAATGGCGCGTTCGCCTCCGCGCCTCTGGGCGCAATCGGTGCGGATCGGCTTTCGCGACGCCGAATGCGGATTATGCGATACTCGAAGGGCCGCCGGATTGCAGCGGGTGACCGCGGCGCAGGAAAGCCCGATGGAAGAAACCGTTGGGCAAGCGGCGGAATGGAAGGGGATGCGGGAAGAATGACATGCGATTGACCACCAGTTTCATCGCCGGAACGGAAGAGGCCAAGGCCAACCGCGCGGCGCATCTTGATGCGCTGGCCGTGGTGTCGAAGGCGGCGGCGCTTGCTGCGGCGGGCGGCGGCGAAAAGGCGCGCGAGCGGCATGTCTCGCGGGGCAAGATGCTGCCGCGCGAGCGGGTGGCGAACCTGCTGGACGCTGGCTCGCCCTTTCTGGAATTGGGGGCAACGGCGGCGCATGGGCTTTATGAAGGCGCGGCACCTTGCGCGGGCGTCATCGCCGGGATCGGGCAGGTCAAGGGCCGGGAAGTCATGGTCGTCTGCAACGACGCCACCGTGAAGGGCGGCACCTATTATCCGTTGACGGTAAAGAAGCATCTGCGCGCGCAGGAGATCGCCGAGGAATGCGCGCTGCCCTGCATCTACTTGGTGGATTCGGGCGGCGCCAACTTACCCAATCAGGACGAGGTTTTCCCCGACCGCGACCATTTCGGTCGGATCTTCTACAATCAAGCGCGGATGTCGGCCAAGGGCATTCCGCAGATCGCCGTCGTGATGGGCTCTTGCACGGCGGGCGGCGCTTATGTGCCCGCGATGTCGGACGTGACAATCATCGTGCGGGACCAGGGAACGATCTTTCTGGCAGGACCGCCGCTGGTCAAGGCCGCGACCGGAGAGGTCGTGACGGCAGAGGATCTGGGCGGCGGCGACGTGCATACGCGGCTGTCGGGGGTTGCCGATTACCTGGCCGAGGACGATGCCCACGCCTTGGCGCTGGCGCGGCGGGCAGCAGAGCACCTCAATCGCAGCAAGCCGGCCTCGATCCGGATGCAGGCAAGCGAGGAGCCTTGCTATGACCCCGAGGAGCTTCTGGGAGTTGTCCCGGCTGGATTGCGCACGCCTTACGATATCCGAGAAATCATCGCGCGGGTGGTCGATGGCTCTCGCTTCGACGAATTCAAGCCGCGGTTCGGCGAAACGCTGGTGACGGGCTTTACCCATATCAAGGGCTGCCCAGTCGGCATCGTCGCCAACAACGGAGTGTTGTTCTCGGAAGCCGCACAGAAGGGCGCGCATTTCATCGAATTGTGCAGCCAGCGCTCTATTCCGCTGATCTTCCTGCAGAATATCACCGGCTTCATGGTCGGACGGAAATACGAGAATGAAGGCATCGCCCGGCATGGCGCTAAGATGGTGACGGCGGTGGCGACGACGTCCGTGCCGAAGATCACGATGATCGTCGGTGGTTCGTTCGGGGCCGGGAATTACGGTATGGCGGGACGGGCCTATCAGCCACGGTTCCTCTGGACCTGGCCGAATTCACGGATCTCGGTGATGGGCGGCGAGCAGGCTGCGGGCGTACTGGCAACCGTACGGCGCGACGGGATCGAGCGCGCGGGCAAGACTTGGACTGCCGAGGAGGAGGCCGAGTTCAAGCGCCCGACCATCGAGATGTTCGAGGAGCAGAGCCATCCGCTTTATGCCTCGGCGCGCCTCTGGGATGACGGCATCATCGACCCCCGCAAAACCCGCGACGTGCTGGCGCTGAGCCTTTCGGCTGCGCTCAACAGACCGATAGAGGAGACGCGCTTTGGCGTGTTCCGAATGTGATGGCGCTGGACGGGCTTGAGATCGTGCAAGGCGATATCACCAAGATGAAGGTCGATGCGATCGTGAACGCTGCGAACAGGACCCTGCTTGGCGGCGGCGGCGTGGACGGTGCGATCCACCGGGCTGCCGGGCCGAAGCTGCTGGAAGAATGCCAAACGCTCAGCGGCTGCGAAACCGGCGAGGCGAAGATCACCAAGGGTCATGACCTTCCGGCCAGCCATGTGATCCACACGGTCGGGCCGGTCTGGCGCGGCGGCGCTTCGGGGGAAGAGGCGAAGCTTGCTGACTGCTATCGGAACGCGCTGCGCCTCGCCGCAAGGCATGGCTGCAAAAGCATTGCCTTTCCGGCAGTTTCCACGGGGGCCTTTGGGTTTCCCCCGGACCGCGCTGCCGAGATTGCGGTCGAAACGGTTGCAGAAACGCTTTCCGAGGCAAGACCGGTCGGAAAGGTGTTCTTTGTTGCACTGGACTCCCGGACAGAGCGATACCTTGACGATGCGCGCAAGAGATTGGGCCTTTGATGTTTGACAAGATACTCATAGCGAACCGCGGCGAGATCGCCTGCCGGGTCATAGACAGCTGCCGCCGCATTGGCGTGGCGACCGTGGCGGTCTATTCCGATGTCGACCGGGCCGCGCGGCACGTCGCGCTGGCCGATGCCGGTGTGCATATCGGCGGCGCACTGCCCGCTGAGAGCTACCTGCGAGGGGATGCGATCATTGCCGCCGCGACGGAAACCGGGGCGCAGGCGATCCATCCCGGCTATGGTTTTCTGTCGGAGAACCCCGAATTTGTCGAAGCCGTCGAGGCGGCGGGGCTTGTCTTCATCGGACCCTCGGCCAAGGCGATCCGGGCAATGGGGCTGAAGGACGCCGCGAAGAAACTGATGGAAGAGGCGGGCGTGCCTGTCGTGCCCGGTTATCACGGTGCCGATCAGGATGACGCCTTGCTGGCGGCAGAGGCCGAGAAGATCGGCTATCCGGTGCTTATCAAGGCGGTCGCGGGCGGCGGCGGCAAGGGAATGCGGCTGGTCGAGGCGGCCAAGGGGTTCACCGATGCGCTGGCTTCGGCCCGGGCCGAGGCGAAGGGGGCGTTCGGCAATGACGCGGTCCTGATCGAGAAATTCGTCGAGAAGCCGCGCCATATCGAGGTGCAGGTCTTCGGCGACGGCAAGGATGCGGTGCATCTGTTCGAACGGGATTGCTCGCTTCAGCGACGGCATCAGAAGGTGATCGAGGAAGCGCCGGCACCGGGCATGACGGCGGAGATGCGCGAGGCGATGGGCGCGGCTGCGGTCCGTGCCGCCGAGGCAATCGGCTACAAGGGGGCGGGGACGATCGAGTTCATCGTCGATGCCAGCGAGGGGCTCCGCTCCGACCGGTTCTGGTTCATGGAGATGAATACCCGGCTGCAGGTGGAACATCCTGTGACCGAGGCGATAACCGGCGTCGATCTGGTGGAATGGCAATTGCGGGTGGCCTCGGGCGAGCCGCTGCCGAAGCGGCAGAAGGACCTGACGCTGACAGGCCATGCCTTCGAGGCGCGGCTTTATGCCGAAGACGTGCCAAAGGGATTCCTGCCCGCGACGGGCACGCTGACGCATCTGGAATTCGCCCACGGCGCCCGCGCCGATACTGGGGTGCGTGCCGGCGACACGATCAGCCCGTATTACGATCCGATGATCGCCAAGATCGTCGTGCATGGTTCGACACGCCAGATTGCCCTTTCGCAGCTCCGCGCGGCGATAGCTGGAACCGAGGTGGCGGGCACCGTCACCAACTTGACATTTCTGGGCAAGCTGGCCGCGGATCCGGATTTTTCCAAGGGCGATGTCGATACCGGTCTGATCGGCCGGAAGATCGGCTATTTCCAGGCCGTTGACCCCGCGCCGGGCAGGATCAAGGCGCTCGCAGCCGTGGCTGCGGCGGGTCTGAAGGGGGCCGGTGGCTTTTCGCTCTGGGCGCCGTTGGAGCGGCGAATCCAGGTGGGTGGTGATGCCCCGTTCGAGGCGGCCCTGCAGGTTTTGGGGCCGGGCCGCGCGCAGGTGACGCTCGAGGGCGAGTCTTACGAGCTGAACCGCACGCCGGACGGCTGGAGCGACGGGCGACCGGGCCGCGCCCTGCGGATCGGCGACAGCGTTGCGGTCTTTGCCGAGCAGACTTGGGTGTTCGATATTCCCGATCCGCTTGCAGTTGGCACCGCTGCCGCAACGGGTAATCTGATCGAGGCGCCGATGCCGGGCCTCGTCAAGGCAGTCTTCGCCGAACCTGGCAAATCGGTTGCCGCCGGTGACCGGCTGGCCATCCTGGAAGCGATGAAGATGGAACATACCCTGACCGCGCCGCGCGACGGCATCGTCGCAGAAGTGCTGGCCGGGGCCGGTGATCAGGTCGAGGCAGGTGCCGCGCTGGTGCGGCTGGAAGATGAGGCGGAATGATCCGGCTGCATCATTGCCACCAGACCCGGTCGATGCGGGCGCTCTGGCTCTTGAACGAACTCGGGGTGGAGTTCGAGGTCGCGGTCTACCCGTTCGACAAGACCCTGCGCTCTGACCAGTACCTGACCGTGCATCCGGTCGGCCGGGTGCCGGCGCTGGAGATGGATGGCGAGGTGATCTGGGAGAGCGGCGCGATCACCCAGGTCCTGTGCGAACGGTTTTCCGAACGCGGGCTGGGTCGCGATGCTGGCGATCTTGACCGCGCCGACTGGCTGATCTGGCTGCATTTCGCCGAAACCGTCAGCCAGCACTCCGCGGCCCTGACCCAGCAGCATATCGCGCTATACGACGATGCCATGCGCAGCCCGATCGTGATGAAGTTGGAGGCGAAGCGGCTTGAAAAATGCTACGCCGCCATCGAGGCGCGGCTGTCGACACCGGTCGAGAATCGCGACTACCTGCTGACATCGGGCTATTCGGCGGCCGATATCAGCGTCGGTCAAGCGGTCTACATGGCGCGGCATTTCGCGCGGATCGAACCCTTCCCGGAACTGACGAAATGGTATCAGAGGATCAGCGAGCGGCCCGCTTTCCAAGCGGCCTTGCCAGGCCAAGGCTCGGAACTGCTATATGGGCGAGACTTCTACGAGGCATGGGATGACTGAGTCCGTTGAGATATTCGAAGTAGGGCCGCGCGACGGCCTGCAGAATGAAAAGGTGCAGATTCCGACGCGTGACAAGGTCGCGCTAGTCGACCTCTTGTCGCAGTCCGGGTTCCGGCGCATCGAGGTGGCCAGTTTCGTCAGCCCGAAATGGGTGCCGCAGATGGCCGATAGTGCCGAGGTGCTGGCCCGGATCACCCGTGCGCCGGGCGTGTCCTACGCAGCGCTGACGCCGAACATGCAGGGCTTTGGCCGCGCGGTCGAGGCCGGAGCTGACGAGATCGCCATTTTCGGCTCTGCCAGCGAGGGGTTCAGTCGGAAGAACATCAACTGCTCGATTGCCAAAAGCTTTGCGCGGTTCCGTCCCGTGGCGGAGGCCGCCCATGCCGCCAATCTGCGGGTCCGGGGTTATGTCTCCTGCGTCACCGATTGCCCCTATGACGGACCCATATCGCCCGCTCAAGTGGCCGAGGTGGCGGGCGCGCTCTTTGAAATGGGCTGCTACGAGATCTCGCTGGGCGATACGATCGGCAAGGGCACGCCCGAATCCATCGGGGCCATGCTGGAGGCCGTCGTCGAGGTAATTCCCGCAGAGGAACTTGCCGGCCATTATCACGATACCGGTGGCCGTGCGCTCGACAATATCGAGGCCTCGCTGCGGATGGGCGTGCGGGTGTTCGATGCCGCGGTCGGCGGGCTCGGCGGTTGCCCCTATGCACCGGGCGCTGCCGGCAATGTCGCGACGGAGGCCGTGAATGCGCTGCTAGAACGGCTGGGATACGAAACCGGGCTGGATGCCGCGGTGCTAGACCGCGCGGCGGCGATGGCCCGGAAGATGCGGACAGGTTAGGAAGGGGAAACAGGATGGCTGACACGGTTCTGATCGAAACCGACGGGCGGGGCGTCGCGACATTGACGCTGAACCGGCCGGACAAGCACAATGCTCTTTCAGCCGAGCTGATCGCGGATCTTACCGAATCGGCGCGGCGACTTGGCCGGGATCCGGCCGTGCGGGTCGTGGTTCTGACCGGGGCGGGCAAGAGCTTTTGCGCCGGGGGCGATCTGAACTGGATGAAGGCGCAGATCTCGGCCAACGGCGCAACCCGCGCTTCCGAGGCCAAGAAGCTGGCGATGATGCTGCAGGCGATGAACACGATGCCAAAACCGCTGATTGGCGCGGTGCAGGGCAACGCGCTGGGCGGCGGCATCGGAATGGCTTCGGTCTGTGACGTGGCGATTGGCGTCTCGGGGGCGAAATTCGGTCTGACCGAAACCCGGCTTGGCCTGATCCCGGCTACGATCGGCCCTTATGTCATTGCCCGGATGGGCGAGGCCCGGGCGCGTCGGGTCTTCATGTCGGCCCGTGTCTTTGAGGCCGCGGAGGCGGTCGAGCTGGGCGTTCTGGCCCGCGTCGTCGAGCCCGCTGGTCTGTCGGCGGCGGTCGAGGCCGAAGTGGAGCCATATCTCGCCTGCGCGCCTGGCGCCGTCGCTTCGGCCAAGGCGCTGGCCCGCAAGCTGGGGCCGGTTATCGACGAAGCCGTTATCGCCGAGACGATCGAAGCGCTGGTACGGATCTGGGAACAGCACGAGGCGGCCGAAGGCATCGCCGCCTTCTTCGAGAAGCGCAAACCGAAATGGGCAGAGGAGCAGTGATCGCGGCGGCGGCATATCTATATGTCGCGCTGGCCTGCCTGGCGGCCCTTTTTCAACTCGCTCTGGTTCTCGGCGCCCCGTGGGGTGCGCTGGCGCTCGGCGGGCGCTGGCAGGGGCGCCTGCCGGTCCTGATCAGGCTTTTTGCCCTGCTGCAGATCGGTGTCATCCTCGGCATGGCTTTGGTTGTCGCTGCACGCGCCGGGATCACCGCCATGGCGGCGGGGCCGGCCTGGCTGTTCTGGCCGGTTCTGGTGCTGACGGCGGCAAGTGCCATAGGCAATATCACCACGCCGTCGCGCCCCGAGCGACTGCTCTGGGCCCCGGTCACCGTCGTGATGCTGATCGCATCGGTACTCGTTGCATTCGCTTGAGCTTCCGACCCATTGAGAGTCGCCGATAGGAGGCCAGGATCAGGGGGGTAATGAAACGATGGAATCGCAATCGGCTTTGGTTGACCCCGACCCGGGGCAGCGGTAAACCCCAAGACGAGCCAACCACATGGGGCCGCCCAAGGAAAGGAGTCCTTCGTGGAAGACCTGTTACGCGAATACCTTCCCGTCATGATCTTTCTGGGCCTCGCGATCGGCCTCGGACTTGTGCTGATCCTCGCCGCCGTGGTGATCGCCGTCCGCCATCCGGACCCCGAAAAGGTGAGTGCTTATGAATGCGGTTTCAATGCCTTCGACGATGCGCGCATGAAGTTCGACGTGCGCTTCTACCTCGTCTCGATCCTGTTCATCATCTTCGACCTCGAGGTTGCGTTCCTGTTTCCCTGGGCGGTCGCCTTCAAGGATGTCGGCATTGTCGGATTCTGGTCGATGATGGTGTTCCTTGCTGTGCTTACCGTCGGTTTCGCCTATGAATGGAAGAAGGGGGCGATGGAATGGCAATGACCGCGACCGATGTCGGTGAGGACAAGGATGTCACCACCCGCGCCCTGAATGCCGAGTTGCAGGACAAGGGATTCCTGCTGACCTCGACCGAGGATGTGATCAACTGGGCACGCTGCGGGTCGCTTCACTGGATGACTTTTGGACTGGCCTGCTGCGCGGTCGAGATGATGCATACCTCTATGCCGCGCTATGACCTGGAGCGCTTCGGCACTGCGCCGCGTGCCAGCCCGCGCCAGTCCGACCTGATGATTGTCGCCGGCACGTTGACCAACAAGATGGCCCCGGCGCTTCGCAAGGTCTACGACCAGATGCCCGAGCCGCGCTACGTGATCTCGATGGGATCCTGTGCCAATGGCGGCGGTTATTATCATTACAGCTATTCTGTGGTGCGCGGCTGCGACCGGATCGTGCCCGTCGATATCTATGTCCCGGGCTGCCCGCCGACCGCCGAGGCGCTGCTTTACGGCATCCTGCAGTTGCAGCGCAAGATCCGGCGCACCGGCACTATCGCGAGGTAGACTATGGATGATGCACTGAAAGAGCTTGGCACTCATCTCGAACTCAAGCGCCCCGACTGCGTGCTGAGTTGGGAAGTAGCGCACGGCGAACTGAACGTGACGGTCACGCTGGCCTCGCTGGTGCCGTTCACCGAATTCCTGAAGTCGAACGGCAATTGCCGCTTCTCGACCCTCGTTGACATCACCGCGGTGGACTATCCGGCGCGCGAACCACGCTTCGACGTCGTCTATCACTTCCTGTCGATGTACCAGAACCACCGGATCCGGGTGAAGATCGCCGTACGCGAGGATGACATGGTGCCCTCGATCATCAGCGTGCATCCCTCGGCCAATTGGTTCGAGCGCGAGGTGTTCGACATGTTCGGCATCCTCTTCTCCGGCCACCCGGATCTGCGCCGCCTGCTGACCGATTACGGCTTCCGCGGCCATCCGCTGCGCAAGGATTTTCCGACCACCGGCTATACCGAGGTGCGCTATGACGAAGAGCAAAAGCGCGTCGTCTACGAGCCGGTCAAGTTGGTGCAGGAATACCGCCAGTTCGACTTCATGAGTCCTTGGGAGAGTGCCGAGTACATCCTGCCCGGCGACGAAAAGAAAGAGGCGACCAAATGATTGGGAACTACGGAATGGGCGGTGGCGGCCTGCTCTGGTTCTTGGTTATTGCCGCGCTTCTGGTCGTCCCGTTCTGGCGCATATTGCCACGCAGCGGCATCCCGTCCTGGGCGGCACTTCTGGCGATCATCCCGCTGGGCGCGATCATCCTTCTATGGGTCGTCGCCTTCAAGGACCAGCTGGATGACCGGTCGGGCCGGTGATGACCGCGGACCCGACACTTCTTTACGTGGTCGGTGCCGCGAAAGCCGGCACCAGCTGGCTTTATCGCTATCTGCACGATCACCCCGATTGCCATCTGCGGTCGATCAAGGAGTTGCATTTCTTCGACCGGATTGCCGAGGGCGCCGTTGATCAGCGCCGCGAGCGGCTGGAAGCACGGCTGAGATGGCTTAAGGACAAGTTCGTCGGGGCCAAGGCCGGGAACCTGATCGAGATCGGCACCGAGATCGCCGACATTACCGCATGGCTCGAAGTTCTGCGCCGGGAGGGTGACCGAACCGCGGCATATCTGGACTATCTCAAGCGGGGCATCGAGGGCGAAAAGCTGGTCGGCGATGTGACCCCGTCCTACGCTCTTCTGTCTGCCGCGACCTTTGAGCAGATGGCCGGAATCGCGCCCGATGTCAGGTTCATCTTCATCATGCGGGACCCGGTCGAGCGGCTCTGGAGTCATGTGCGCATGGAGGTGCGGAGGCAAAGCGTCACCGGAGAGGTCGACTTCGGGTCGGCGCGCCGGCTGTTCTTCGACGTGCTGAGCGACAAAGAGCCCGAGATCGCGGCGCGCGGCGATTATGCCGCAACGGTGGAAAAGCTGAAGGCGACAGTCGATCCGAACCGCGTGTTGCTGGCCTTCACAGAAGAGATGCTGAGTGAATCCGGGATCCGCAAGATCTGCGCCTTTCTGGGGATCCGTTACGTTGCCCCCGAGTTGCAGCGGCGAGTTCACCAGGGCCTCGATCTGAAGATGCGCAAGCGCCAGCGCCTTGCCGCGCGAGCTTGGCTTAAGCCGCAGTATGACTATGTCGAGCAATTGTTCGGCCGGCTGCCAAGAGCCTGGCAGCCCGAACCCGCAGAGGTGTGACATGATGGACGGCAAATTCGATGACGCACTGACGGGCGAACAGAAGATCCGCAATTTCAACATCAATTTCGGGCCGCAGCATCCGGCTGCGCATGGCGTGTTGAGACTCGTGCTGGAACTCGACGGCGAGATCGTGGAACGCTGTGATCCACATATCGGCCTGCTGCATCGCGGCACCGAAAAGCTGATGGAAAGCCGGACATACCTGCAGAACCTGCCCTATTTCGACCGGCTCGATTATGTCGCGCCGATGAACCAGGAACATGCCTGGTGCCTGGCGATCGAGAAACTGACCGGCACCAAGGTGCCGCGCCGGGGCAGCCTGATCCGGGTGCTCTATTCAGAGATCGGCCGGGTGCTGAACCACCTGCTGAACGTCACCACGCAGGCCATGGATGTGGGTGCGCTGACCCCGCCGCTCTGGGGCTTCGAGGAACGCGAAAAGCTGATGATCTTCTACGAACGGGTCTGCGGCGCACGGCTGCACGCGGCCTATTTCCGCCCTGGCGGCGTGCATCAGGATCTGCCCCCCGAACTCATCGACGATATAGACGCCTGGGCTGACCAGTTCCCCGCCCGCCTTGACGATATCGACACGCTGCTGACCGAAAACCGCATCTTCAAGCAGCGCAATGCCGATATCGGCGTGGTGACCGAGGATGATATCCTCGACTGGGGTTTTTCCGGAGTGATGGTGCGAGGCTCGGGCCTCGCCTGGGACCTGCGCCGCTCGCAACCCTATGAATGCTATGACGAATTCGACTTCAAGATTCCGATTGGCAGGAACGGCGACTGCTACGACCGTTACCTCGTCCGAATGGCCGAGATGCGGGAATCGGTGAAGATCATCAAGCAGTGCATCGCCAAGCTGCGCGCGGAACCCGGGGCGGTGATGGCCCGCGGCAAGATGGCGCCGCCGACTCGTGGCGAGATGAAGACCTCGATGGAAGCGCTGATCCATCACTTCAAACTCTACACGGAAGGGTTCCACGTCCCCGAGGGCGAGGTCTATGCCGCCGTCGAGGCGCCCAAGGGCGAATTCGGGGTCTATCTGGTGGCTGACGGTTCGAACAAGCCCTACCGCGCCAAACTGCGTGCGCCCGGCTTTCTGCATCTTCAGGCGATGGATCATGTCGCCGGAGGGCACCAACTGGCCGATGTGGCGGCGATCATCGGAACAATGGATATTGTTTTCGGGGAGGTCGACAGATGAAGTGCTACTATCTACCCCTTGTTGCGCTACTTGGGGCCTGCGCGCCGCCGCCGGAAGCGCGGAGCGACAAGGAGCGTCTGGTCGCGGCGATCGAGGCCGAAGGCTGCGTGCTGAACGCCGCGAATTCCGAGCGGGTACTGACATCGCTTGGGCTCGGACAGGAACAGCTTGGCCGGATAGGCGGAGAACTGATGCAGGAAGGCCGCGTGCAGGTCGTACCGCCGGCTGAGTTCCGCCTCAAAACGGGGGCCTGTGCACCATGACTTTGGCCGGGATCACGCTTGCAATAGCCTCGCTGACCGTGCTTTCGACGACCTGGCTCGGCTTTCTCTTTCTGCGAAATCCCGCGCGCGGCTTCGCGGTGACACAGCACGATCCCGAACATTTGCCGGACGTCATGAGCGACCGCTATTTCGCGATGGCTTTGCTTGTCGTGGGGGCGGTACTCTACGGTGATTTCAAGGTGATCGCCTACCTCTTCGCCGTGTTCTGTTTCCTTGGCTGTGCTGACGCGTGGATCTATCACCGGGCAAGCAAATCCTATTCCGAACACCTGACCGCGGGTGTGGCGGGCGCAATCGTCTTCGTCCTCGCCCTGCTGACCCTGATTGCCGGAGTTCCCGCCTGATGCTTCGCCGTCTCCATCCCGACCAGCCCGTCAGCTTCGCCTTCACTGAGGCGAACCAAAAATGGGCCGAGGCGCAGATCACCAAGTTTCCCGACGGGCGTCAGGCCAGCGCCATCATCCCTCTTCTGTGGCGGGCGCAGGAGCAGGAGGGCTGGCTGTCGCGGCCAGCGATCGAACATATCGCCGACATGCTCGGCATAGCTCATATCCGGGCCCTGGAGGTCGCCACATTCTACTTCATGTTCCAGTTGCAGCCGGTTGGTTCCGTTGCGCATATCCAGATTTGCGGCACGACCTCCTGCATGATCTGCGGCGCCGAGGACCTGATTGGCGTCTGTCGGGACAAGATCGCTGCGAAGCCGCATCAGCTTTCGGTCGACGGCAAGTTCAGTTGGGAGGAGGTCGAATGCCTTGGCGCCTGCGCCAATGCGCCGATGGCGCAGATCGGCAAGGACTATTACGAGGATCTAACAACCGAACGGCTGGCCGAGATCATCGACGAACTGGCTGCCGGAAAAGTCCCGGTGCCGGGACCGCAGAACGGGCGCTACGCGTCCGAACCGCTTGCCGGGCTGACCAGCCTGAAGGAATACGAAAGCGGGCGAACGCAGTACAATGTCAGCGCACAGCTGGCCGTTGATGTCGGCGATACCGTCAAGCGCATTGACGGCGCCGAAGTGCCGCTGATCACGCCGTGGCTCGGCAAGACGGGGGCGCCTGCGAAATCGGCCGGGATCGCAAGATCGAAGGGGTCGAAGCCATCGAAAGGCAAGCCTGCCGACGATACCGGCATCACCGAGCAGGAAGCGCAGGCCAAGTCGACCGGGCAGCCGGTCTCGGCCGCCGAGCCGAAAGGGCCAGTGCGCCTGACGGCGCCGCGTTCGTCGAAGGCGGATGATCTGAAGAAGATCAAGGGAATCGGGCCGAAGCTGGAAGAACTCCTGCACAGCATGGGGTTCTACCACTTCGATCAGATCGCCAACTGGACTGCCGATGAGGTCGCGTGGGTCGATGACAAGCTGAAGGGTTTCAAGGGTCGCGCCAGGCGTGATGACTGGGTCAGCCAGGCCCGTATCTTGGCCGAGGGCGGCGAGACCGAACTCTCGAAACGCTCGGGGAAATGACGCGGGGCAACCCAACTGATGTGGTAATGGAAGGATAGCAGATGAGTTCTGATGAAATGTCAAACAAGACCAAGATCTGGGGATTTGCCGCCGGTGCCGGCGTCGTCGCCTTTCTGCTGCTGAAGTTCACAGCCTCCTATTCCTTCTGGCCGGCGCTGCTCCTGGCGGTGCTGATCGGAGTTCTGGTGGCGATCCTGCTCTGGATCGGCTTCTACCACGAACCCGAGATTGAAGGCGAAGACGCCCAAACCCAGCGCGCCAACCTATCCTCGGGAACGATGACGACCGGAACGACCGGGATCGCCGCGCCGCCGACCGTGACCGAACCGCCCGCCGCAAAACCGGCAGAGCCCAAGAAACCCGCCGAGCCCGCGAAACCGGCCGCAGCCGAGAAACCCGCCGGGGCCGGAAAACCGAAAGCCGCCCCAAAGCCCAAAGCCAAGGCGGCGAAGGCCGACAAGAAATCGGCTGCCAAGGCGAGTTCTTCAATGATGGGCGAAGCCGGCAACAAGATGGTTGCCGAGAAGAAGGCCGAAAAAGCCGCCATACCTGCCGCTGCCGGCGACAAGCCGGAATTGTTGAAAGTGGCGCGCGAGGGCGGACCCGATGACCTGAAGCAGATCAAGGGCGTCGGACCGAAGCTCGAGGCCGAGCTACACAGGATCGGCGTCTACCATTTCGATCAGATCGCCGGCTTGAGCAAGAAAGAGGTCGCCTGGATGGACGAGAACCTGGCCGGGGTCCGCCAGCGGGTCAGCCGTGACGACTGGGTTGCGCAGGCCAAGGTGCTGGCCGAAGGGGGTCAGACTGAGTTTTCCAAGCGCGTCAAGAAGGGCGACGTGTATTGAGACGTAAGACATGGGTGATCCGGAGCGAGACCGCCAACTGGCGCGGAAGGGCAGGCAGGTTGCCCTGTTACTGGCGGCGGTCGGCCTCTACTGGATCGGGATCACCTGGTTGGGCGGCAAGCTTGGCTGGACGAACCGCAGCCGGGCCTTCTTTGACTTGATAGCCCTGGCCGGGTTCGGCTGGGCATTGTGGGCGATATTTCAGATCTGGCGCGCGCGCCGGGAAGACTAGGAAAAGCAGACATGCTGAAGGATCAGGACCGGATCTTCACCAACATCTACGGGATGCATGACCGCAGCCTGAAGGGTGCGAGATCCCGCGGCCATTGGGACGGCACGGCGGACATGATCAAGAAGGGCCGCGATTGGATCGTCAACGAGATGAAGGCAAGCGGGCTGCGCGGGCGTGGCGGCGCGGGCTTTCCGACCGGGCTGAAATGGTCATTCATGCCTAAGGAAAGCGACGGTCGGCCCGCCTATCTGGTTGTCAATGCCGACGAGTCCGAGCCCGGCACCTGCAAAGACCGCGAGATCATGCGCCACGATCCGCATACGCTGATCGAGGGCTGCCTGGTCGCCAGCTTCGCGATGAACGCCCATACCTGCTACATCTACCTTCGCGGCGAATATATCCGCGAGCGCGAGGCGCTGCAGGCCGCGATCGACGAATGCTACGATGGCGGGCTCTTGGGCAAGAACGCCGCGAAATCGGGTTGGGATTTCGACCTCTTTCTGCATCATGGCGCCGGCGCCTATATCTGCGGTGAGGAAACGGCTCTTCTGGAAAGCCTCGAAGGCAAGAAGGGCATGCCGCGGATGAAGCCGCCATTTCCGGCGGGTGCCGGGCTCTATGGCTGCCCGACCACAGTGAACAACGTCGAGAGCATCGCCGTTGCCCCCACGATTCTGCGCCGGGGTGCCGAATGGTTCGCGGGCTTCGGGCGGCCCAACAATACCGGCACCAAGCTTTTCGCGATCTCTGGCCACGTAAACAACCCATGCGTCGTCGAGGAAGCCATGTCGATCACCTTCGACGAACTGATCGAAAAGCATTGTGGAGGCATCCTCGGGGGCTGGGACAACCTCAAGGCGGTGATCCCCGGCGGCTCGTCGGTGCCGCTGCTGCCCGGCAAGGTTATGCGCCGGGATGCGATCATGGATTTCGACTGGCTCCGCGAGCAGCGTTCGGGCCTCGGCACCGCTGCGGTGATCGTGATGGACAATTCCACCGACGTCATCAAGGCGATCTGGCGGCTGTCGAAATTCTACAAGCACGAAAGCTGCGGCCAGTGCACGCCCTGCCGCGAAGGCACCGGCTGGATGATGCGGGTCATGGACCGGCTGGTGAAGGGCGAGGCTGACCCGGCCGAGATCGACATGCTGCTGGATGTCTCGAAACAGGTCGAAGGCCACACGATCTGCGCCCTCGGAGACGCCGCCGCGTGGCCGATCCAAGGCCTGATCCGTCACTTCCGCGGCGAGATCGAAGAGCGGATTCGGCACAAGCGCGCGGGCTCTGTCTCGGCCGTAGCGGCGGAGTAGCGGCGATGTGCTACGGACCCTATGAGCACAACGCCATGCTCCGCGACATCGCGGCCCGCACCGCGGGCGTTCGCGTGCCGAAGCTGCGGCTGGTTCCGGCGCTTGCAGGGCTGGTGGCTCGTCTTTCTCTGTGGTGCAGGGCGTTTGGCCATCACATAAAGGCGTCGGTATCGTGGCGGAGAAGCGTATGAAACACCTCGTTAGCCTTGCGATAATTCTGCTTCTGTCCGCTTGCGGCATCTCCGAGCGGCTCGGCTTCGGCACGGACCGGGCGGCTCGCAGCATGCCCTACCGTGCGGCGCTGGCCACCAGCGAGGACGGTCAGGATCTGGCGGTTACTGTCACGGCACCGGCGGGAACCCAGGTCGAGCAGGTGCGCGAAAGCGCGCGCTATCAGGCGACCTATCATTGCCTGCGGAGTTTTGGCGATTCCGATGCCGACTGGCAGCTCGATCCCGCCACCCGCGACTGGGCATACGTTCGAACGGAAGAGACCATGATCTTCACCGCGCGGTGCGAAGGGCGTTAGGGCGCAGACATCAAGAACAGGAAGCGAACGATGGAACAATTTGCTGAATATGGTCACGCTCTGGCTTCGGTCGGGCTTTTTGCGCTGATCGCGCTCTTGCTGAATCCTTGGGTGGGCATCATGCGAGGCAAGGTCGGGCTGGCCCCCGGAGAAATGCCACGCGCGGATTATTCCGATCGCAACTTCCGCATCGCGCGCTCGTATCAGAACTCGGTCGAGATGGCTGGCATCTTTGGCGTGGTGGTGGGCGCCGCCGTACTGTCCGGGGCAGCCCCTTTTTGGGTCAACCTCTTTGCTTCGATCGCCCTGCTGGCCCGCATCGCGATGGTATATGTACATATCCAGGGCATAGGGGCGCCGGATCGCGGACCGCGCACGATGCTGTTCGTCCTAGGCTGGCTGATGATGGTGCTTATCGCGCTTATGGCGGTTTTGGCGGCGTTTTGACCGGTACGGCCACATATCACGTCTCGCAGCTCAATTTCGGGCTGCTCCGGCACCCGGCCGACGATCCGCGCAGCGCCGGTTTCTCCGACAATGTCGCCAGGGTGAACGCCGTAGCCGAACGTTCGAAAGGCTTTGTCTGGCGCTGCACCGACGAGGCCGCGACGCTGAAGGCCGAGGGCATTTCGCTTTGCGAAGGCGATCCCTGTGCGATCTGCACGATGTCGGTCTGGGAGAGCGCTGCCGATCTCGACGACTTCGTGCACCGCACCGTTCACGGCGGATTCCTGATGCGGCGCGAGGAATGGTTCAGGCCGCAAGATCATCGAACCTACGTGATCTGGCCTGTCGCTGCAGGTCATATTCCTGGCTTCCGCGAGGCGTTGGACAGGCTAGCGCATCTGCAGGAACATGGAGACAGCGACCATGCCTTCGGCTTCGAATATTTGCCGGCGGTGCAACCGAAGCGCACCGCCAGTGGCCGGTCGACGGCGGCGGAGTAGGCAATGCGAGCACTCTGGGACGGCTTCCTGAGCTTCATTGCTGCTATCGTGACGGCGGCATTCACGTTGATTCCTGCCTACTACGCCTGGATGTCGATCGATGCCGGTTTCGCGCCCCAATGGGTCTGGGCAAACATCGCAGGGCTGGTCTTCGTTTCGGGCGTGATGATCTTTGCCTTTCTGCGCAAGGCCAGGGACGGTGTATCGCCCCTGCGCGACAAGAGGCGCCGATGAGCCGTTTGCCGGAAGCGTTATCGCGCGTCCCCCCGCCGGGCCGCGCCGCGCCTATAACAGTTGCGCACGAAACTGTGGCTGGCCCTGCAGGGGAGTGCCATGATAGCTGGGAATTCACTCACAGGTCCTGGCGGATCCGCTCCGGCCAATTGAAGCGGGGATCAACCCTGCAGAACCACGGGCGTAAGATCGTCTTCGACGTGCTGGGCGTGAAGGGGCCGGCGTTCCGGGCCCGGTTGAACTTGGCTGCGATCTCGTGCGGCCGGTGGAGTAAGATTGTGCCAGATCAAAGCCATAGACCCCTCCTGAAATGCCTTGGCCTTGCAGCCGCGCTGAGCGCTGGTCTTGCCGCCGGGGTCGCCGCCGCGCAGAACCCACCGCCGCTGAACCAGGAGCCGCATATCAACGGCTCGCTCCTCGCCGCTGCGGTGGGTGAGATCATCGTGAAAAAATGCGATAGTATCAGCCCGCGATATCTGGTCGTATTCTCCAAGGCCAAGGCGCTGGAGCGATATGCCCGCAACCTTGGTTTTGGCGAAGCCGAGATCGAGGCATTTCTGGACGACAAGGCCGAGGAAAGGCGGATCCGCAAGGCCGCCCATGCTTATCTCGCGGCGCAGGGCGTCGTGAAGGATGACAATGAATCCTATTGCGCCGCGGGGCGCGCCGAGATTGAAAAAGGAACGCTGACCGGCTCTCTGATGCGGTCGCGCCGACAGGCTGAAACAGGGTCGCAGGCACCGGCCTTCGTGACAAACAGGTGAATGGATGTCCAATCTGAAGAAGATCATCATCGACGCACAAGAGGTTGAAGTGGACGGGGCGATGACCCTGATCCAGGCCTGCGAGGTTGCAGGAATCGAGGTGCCGCGCTTCTGCTACCATGAACGCCTGTCGATCGCCGGCAACTGCCGGATGTGTCTGGTCGAGGTCGTTGGCGGCCCACCGAAGCCTGCTGCCTCCTGCGCGATGCAGGTCAAGGACCTGCGCCCCGGACCGGAAGGCCAGCCGCCGGTCGTCAGAACCAACAGCCCGATGGTGAAGAAAGCCCGCGAGGGGGTGATGGAGTTTCTGCTCATAAACCACCCGCTCGACTGTCCGATCTGCGATCAGGGCGGCGAATGCGACCTGCAGGATCAGGCGATGGCCTACGGTGTCGATTTCAGCCGCTACCGCGAGCCGAAGCGCGCCTCGGAGGATCTGGACCTTGGCCCTCTGGTCGAAACCCACATGACGCGCTGCATCTCCTGCACCCGCTGCGTGCGCTTCACTTCCGAGGTTGCCGGAATCACCCAGATGGGCCAGACCGGCCGTGGCGAGGATGCCGAGATCACCTCTTATCTGGGAGAGACTCTGAACTCTAACCTGCAGGGCAACATCATCGACCTTTGCCCCGTCGGCGCCTTGGTCTCGAAACCCTACGCCTTCACCGCCCGGCCTTGGGAACTGACCAAGACCGAGTCGATCGACGTGATGGATGCACTCGGCTCGAACATTCGCGTCGATACCAAGGGCCGCGAAGTGATGCGCTTTCTGCCCCGCAATCATGACGGCGTGAACGAGGAATGGATTTCCGACAAGACACGTTTCGTCTGGGACGGGCTGCGCCGCCAGCGGTTGGATACGCCCTATATCCGCGAGAACGGCAAATTGCGGAAGGCAAGCTGGGGTGAAGCGCTGAAGGACGCCGCCGCAGCGATGAAGGGCAAGAAGTTGGCGGGGCTGGTCGGGGATCTGGCCCCGGTCGAGGCCGCCTTCGCGCTGAAAGAACTGATCGAAAGGCATGGCGGCAGCGTCGAATGCCGTACAGATGGCGCAAAACTACCCGCCGGTAACCGCTCGGCCTATGTCGGCACCGCCCGGATCGAGGATATCGACAACGCCAAGGCGATCATGCTGATCGGCACCAACCCGGCCATCGAGGCCCCGGTGCTGAACGCCCGCCTCCGCAAGGCCTGGATCAACGGCGCCAAGATTGGCGTCGTCGGCGAGGCCGCTGACTTGACATATGACTATTTCCATCTCGGAACCGGGCGCGACGATCTGGTCAAGATGGCCGCATCTGATCACACCGATGCGCTCGGCAAGGACACGATCGTCATCGTCGGGCAGGGTGCGCTGACAGAGGCCGATGGCGAGGCGGTGCTCGGCCAGGCCATGAATTTTGCTGAATTGACGGAGTCGAAGTTCCTCGTGCTCCACACCTCTGCCGCGCGCGTAGGCGCGATGGATGTGGGTGCGGTCACCGACGGCGGCATGGAAGTGCTCAAGGATGCCGAAGTGGTCTACAATCTCGGCGCCGACGAGGTCGACATCGCGCCGGGTGCCCTCGTCATCTACCAGGGCAGCCACGGCGATCGCGGCGCACACCGCGCAGACATCATCCTGCCGGGGGCCGCCTATACCGAAGAGAACGGCCTTTTCGTCAATACCGAGGGCCGTCCGCAACTGGCGATGCGCGCCGGCTTCGCGCCGGGCGAGGCGAAAGAGAACTGGGCGATCCTGCGGGCTTTGTCGGCCGAACTCGGCCAGACGCTGCCCTACGACTCGCTGGCGCAGTTGCGAAAGGCTCTGGTCGCGGCGGTTCCGCATCTTGCGAAGATTGACGAAGTGCCGAAGAATAGCTGGTCGCCACTGCCGCTCAAGACTCCCGGCAAGGCCGAATTCCGAAATGCGATCAAGGACTTTTACCTGACGAACCCGATCGCTCGGGCATCTTCGCTGATGGGCGAACTTTCGGCCAACGCGGCTGCCCGCGGGCAGAAGATCGCGGCAGAATAGGCGTGCGGGCGAGGGGGCTGATCATGGCTGTCGCCTTGGCCGGACTGACGGCCTGCGCGCCTGCCGCCCCGGATCCCGATGCGCCATTCACCCCCGAATATCAGGGAATCGAGACGCGCCTGCTCGACGATGACATCGTGAATTTCCACGTCGCCATGACCGGTGCGCGCGACAATGACGATGTCGCTGCCTATGCTACCTGCGCCGCGGCGCAATATGCGCTGATCCGAGGCTACGGATTTGCGCGCCATGTGCGCACAAATGTAGCGAAAGAGGGTGGCATTTGGCACGGAGATGCGGTTTACACCATCTCGCCGACCTTGCCCAACGGCCTGCGCACGATTGACGCTACTGTCACCGTGCAAGACTGCGCGGCAGAGGGGATACCGGTGGTGTGAGGGACAAGGCCCAATGATCGAATTTTTCACCGAAACCAATCTTGGCATCGTCTTGCTGATACTGGGACAGGCGCTTCTGGTGATCGTTCCCCTTCTGCTGGCTCTCGCGTTCCTTATGTATGCCGACCGCAAGGTCTGGGCGGCCGTGCAGATGCGCCGCGGCCCGAATGTCGTCGGCACCTTCGGCCTGCTGCAAAGTTTCGCCGATTTCCTGAAATACATCGTCAAGGAAGTCGTCGTGCCCGCCGGGGCCGACAAGGCGGTGTTCTTCCTCGCGCCAATGATCAGTTTCGTGATGGCCGTCATCGCGTGGGTCGCGATCCCGTGGAACGAGGGCTGGGTGATCGCGGATCTCAACGTCGCGATCCTCTACATTTTCGCCATCTCCTCGCTTGAGGTCTATGGCGTGATCATGGGCGGCTGGGCCTCGAATTCGAAATATCCTTTCCTCGGCTCACTGCGCTCTGCCGCGCAGATGATTTCTTACGAGGTCTCCATCGGTCTGATCATCATCGGCGTGATCATCTCGACCGGCAGTATGAATTTCGGCGATATCGTCGCAGCCCAGGACGGTGATTACGGTCTTTTCTCGTGGTATTGGCTGCCGCATTTCCCGATGCTGTTCCTGTTCTTCATCTCGGCGCTCGCCGAAACCAACCGTCCGCCCTTCGACCTGCCTGAAGCGGAATCCGAGCTCGTTGCCGGATACCAAGTGGAATATTCCTCGACGCCGTTCCTGCTCTTCATGATCGGCGAACTGATGGCGGTCGTGCTGATGTGCGCGCTGGTTTCACTGCTCTTCCTCGGCGGCTGGCTGTCGCCGATCCCCGGCCTGCCGGACGGCATTCTCTGGATGGTCCTGAAGATGACCGGCTGTTTCTTCGTCTTCGCGATGGTCAAAGCCATCACGCCGCGCTACCGCTACGACCAGTTGATGCGGATCGGCTGGAAGGTGTTCTTGCCGCTGTCGCTGGCTTGGGTGGTGATCGTGGCGTTCTTCGCACAATACGGCGTCTTCGGCGGAGCTTATGCCCGCTGGGCTACGGGGGGATAAGTATGACCCAGATCGACTATACCCGCGCCGCGAAATATTTTCTGCTTTGGGATTTCATGAAGGGCTTCGGGCTTGGCATGAAATATTTCTTCGCCCCGAAGCCGACGTTGAATTACCCGCATGAAAAGGGTCCGCTTTCGCCCCGGTTTCGCGGAGAACATGCGCTGCGCCGCTACCCGAACGGGGAGGAACGCTGTATCGCCTGCAAGCTCTGCGAGGCGATCTGCCCCGCGCAGGCGATCACTATCGACGCCGAACCGCGCGAGGATGGCAGCAGGCGGACCACCCGCTACGATATCGACATGACGAAATGCATCTATTGCGGCTTCTGCCAGGAAGCCTGTCCGGTCGATGCGATCGTCGAGGGGCCGAATTTCGAATTCGCCACCGAGACCAGGGAAGAGCTTTTCTACACCAAGGAGAAACTCCTTGAAAACGGCGACCGCTGGGAGGCCGAAATTGCCCGCAACCTCGAAATGGATGCGCCCTATAGATGACCGATTATTCCAAGATGTTCGAGCAGATGATGGAGCAGAGCCAGCAGATGCTCCGCGCCTTCAATCCCGCGCTGGAGAATTTCCAGGCTTCCGGCTTCGAGAAGATGATGCCGACCATGCCCAAGGATTTCATGGAAATGGTCTGGGGCAATGCCTTCAACAAGGACGGGCTGGATGCCAAGACCCGGCTTCTGGCGATGCTCGCGGGACTGACCGTTCAGGGCGCGCCGGTCGAACCGATGTTCAAGACCACGGTGCGTCACGCGCTTGAAGCTGGTGCCACTGACAAGGAAATCGGAGAGGTCATCTACCAGATGTCGATGCTGGGCGGCCTGCCCGCCATGACCCGTGCGCTCGGCTTCGCGCAGGAGGTCTTTACCGAGAAAGAGGCGGGGGAGGAATGACGGTCTTCGATTTCACCTTCTACCTCTTTGCCATCGTGGTGGTGACGTCGGGCCTCTTGACGGTTGTTTCGAAAAACCCGGTTCATTCGGTTCTCTGGCTGATCCTCGCCTTCCTGTCCTCCGCAGGGCTTTTTGTGCTTCTGGGGGCCGAGTTTGTTGCGATGCTTCTGATCATCGTTTATGTCGGCGCCGTGGCGGTGCTTTTCCTGTTCGTCGTCATGATGCTCGATGTCGATTTCGCGGAACTCAGGGGCGAGATGGCGCGCTATATGCCGCTGGCGCTCTTGATGGGTGTGATCATCCTAATGCAGCTCGCAATGGCACTTGGCGTCTGGGAGTATTCCGACCGGGCCGAGAGCCTGCGCGCGGCGGTCACACCTGCGCTGGACGAGGTGCATAACACCGCGGCACTGGGCATGCTGATCTATGACGATTACATCCTGCAATTCCAGCTGGCCGGCCTGATCCTGCTGGTGGCGATGGTCGGCGCGATCGTGCTGACACTGCGGCACCGGACCGACATCAAGCGTCAGGACATCCTGGCACAGATGTACCGCGATCCTGCGAAAGCGATGGAACTCAAGGACGTCAAATCGGGGCAGGGGCTCTAGGCGGATCCAAATCCCGGACTTGATCCGGGATCTCCCGGCCGTGACCGGCGGGACAAGACGAGAGGTCCCGGATCACGTCCGAGACCGCGACAGAATTAAGAGGAAGGGGCAGACCCCGAGGGACAAAATGGTCGGACTTGAACATTATCTGGCAGTGGCCGCGACACTTTTCGTCATCGGCATCTTCGGGCTCTTCCTGAACCGCAAGAACGTCATCATCATCCTGATGTCGATCGAACTGATGCTTCTGGCCGTCAACATCAACTTCGTTGCCTTTTCCGCCTATCTCGGCGATCTCGTTGGGCAGGTCTTCACCATGTTCGTGCTTACAGTCGCTGCAGCCGAGGCCGCGATCGGCCTTGCGATCCTTGTCTGTTTCTTCCGCAATCGTGGCACCATCGACGTCGAAGACGTCAATGTGATGAAGGGCTGAGCAAATGGAAACCTTTATCCTTTTTGCCCCGCTCGTCGGTGCCATCATCGCAGGGTTCGGCTGGCGCATGATCGGCGATGCCGGCGCGCAATGGCTTACCACCGGTATCCTTCTGCTGATCGCGTTACTGTCGTGGATTGTGTTCTTCACCTTCGACGGCACGACCGAACATATCCAGGTGATGCGCTGGGTCGAGTCCGGCTCGCTCTCGACCGATTGGGCAATACGCATGGACCGGCTGACGGCGATCATGCTGGTGGTGGTCACGACCGTCTCCAGCCTCGTGCACCTCTATTCCATCGGCTACATGGCGCATGACGAGAACTTCGCGGAAGGTGAAAGCTACCGGCCGCGATTCTTCGCCTATCTCTCGTTCTTCACCTTCGCCATGCTGATGCTGGTAACCGCCGACAACCTCGTCCAGATGTTCTTCGGCTGGGAGGGCGTAGGCCTCGCCTCCTATCTGCTGATCGGTTTCTATTTCCGGAAGCCAAGTGCCAATGCCGCCGCGATCAAGGCCTTCATCGTCAACCGGATTGGCGATTTCGGCTTTGCGCTTGGCATCATGGGCCTCTTCTTCCTGGTCGACAGCATCAAGATGGACGACATCTTTGCCGCGGCCCCGGAACTCGCCCAAACCCAGCTGCATTTCCTCTGGACCGAGTGGAATGCCGCAAACTTGCTGGCCTTCCTGCTCTTCGTCGGTGCGATGGGAAAATCTGCGCAGCTTTTCCTGCACACCTGGCTGCCTGACGCGATGGAGGGCCCGACGCCGGTTTCCGCTCTGATCCATGCCGCGACGATGGTGACGGCGGGCGTGTTCCTCGTCTGCCGGATGTCGCCCCTGTTTGAGTATGCGCCCGAAGCCAAGATGGTGGTGATCTATATCGGCGCCTCGACCGCCTTCTTCGCCGCGACCGTGGGCCTCGTGCAGAACGACATCAAGCGCGTCATCGCCTATTCGACCTGCTCGCAGCTCGGCTACATGTTCGTGGCCGCGGGTGCCGGCGTCTATTCGGCGGCGATGTTCCACCTTTTCACCCATGCCTTTTTTAAGGCGATGCTGTTTCTCGGGGCCGGTTCCGTCATCACGGCGATGCACCATGAACAGGACATGCGGAACTATGGCGGGCTACGCCACAAGATCCCCAAGACCTTCTGGGCGATGATGATCGGAACGCTGGCTATTACCGGTGTTGGCATTCCGCTGACCCATATCGGCTTCGCCGGGTTCCTGTCGAAGGACGCGATCGTTGAGTCCGCCTATGCAAGCGGTGTGGGCTATGCATTTTGGTTGCTGGTCGTTTCGGCGCTCTTCACCAGTTTCTATTCCTGGCGGCTGATGTTCATGACCTTCTACGGCGAGCCGCGCGGCGACCATCATGCGCATGAGCACGCCCATGAGAGCCCGTGGACCATGCTGGTCCCGCTTGGCGCGCTGGCGCTCGGCGCGGTCTTCTCGGGGATGATCTGGTTCGGTTCGTTCTTCGGCGAGCACGAGCAGGTCAACCGCTTCTTCGGCATCCCTGAGCATCAGGAAGCCGCCGCGGGCGAACATGCCGAGGCCGTCGAGTCGGGCCATGGCGAGACAACCGAAACTGCCGAGGCGGCCCATGCCGAAGCCGCACCTGAGGCCGAACCCCACGGCGAGGCCACCGACAGTGCCGCCACTGAGGGCGCCGCCTTGTCCGAGGCCGATCACGCGGCCCCGGCACCTGCGGATCAGGCCGCGGACGCGCCTGCCGAAGCGGCTGACGACCACGCGACGGTTTCAGCCGAGGCTTCGGCCGCGGAGGAAAATGCAGCGGCCGGGACCGGGGCAGCTGACGATGACGAGCATGCCGCCGCCGATACCCATGCCCCCGGCATGGCCCCGGAAGGCGCGATTTTCATGGCGCCCGACAATCACGTCATGGACGAGGCGCATCACGCGCCGAATTGGGTCAAGGTGTCGCCCTTCGTCGCGATGCTGATCGGGCTATTCACCGCATGGATGTTCTATATCCGCGAACCTTCCATCCCCGGCCGGCTGGCCGCCCAGCAGCGCCCGCTTTACGAGTTCCTGCTGAACAAGTGGTATTTCGACGAGATCTTCGACGCGATCTTCACAAAGCCCGCCAAGCAGCTTGGCGGGTTCCTGTGGAAACGCGGCGATGGCGGCACGATTGACGGCTTCCTGAACGGTCTGGCGATGGGCATCGTGCCGTTCTTCACCCGCCTCGCCGGTCGCGCCCAGTCGGGCTACCTCTTCCACTATGCCTTCGCGATGGTGCTGGGGATCCTGATCCTGATCACCTGGATGATGCTCGGCGGGGGAGCCAACTGATGGAAAACCTCCTGTCGATCATCACTTTCCTGCCGATGGTCGCCGCTGTCATCCTCGCCTTCTTTCTGCGCGGCAACGATCCGGCGGCACAGGCAAATGCCAAATGGCTGGCGCTGATCGCGACCACCGCGACCTTCTTGATTTCGCTGATCGTGCTTTTCGGCTTCAACCCCGACGATACCGGCTTTCAGTTCGTCGAAGAACGCGACTGGCTGATCGGGCTCAAGTACAAGATGGGCGTCGATGGTATCTCGGTGCTGTTCGTGATGCTGACGACTTTCCTGATGCCGATCACGATCGGGGCCTGCTGGGGGGTCGAGACCCGCGTCAAGGAATACATGATCGCTTTCCTGATGCTGGAAACGCTGATGTTGGGCGTCTTCATGGCGCTCGACCTCGTGCTCTTCTACCTGTTCTTCGAGGGTGGCCTCATTCCGATGTTCCTGATCATCGGAATCTGGGGCGGCAAGGACCGGATCTACGCGGCCTTCAAGTTCTTCCTCTATACCTTCTTCGGTTCGGTCCTGATGCTGGTCGCGATGATCGCGATGTATGTCGATGCGGGCTCTACGGATATCCCGACGCTTCTGGCGCATAACTTCGCATCCGAGACCTTCCCGGTTCTCGGCGTCCAGATCGTTGGTGGAGCGCAGACGCTGCTTTTCCTGGCCTTCTTCGCCTCGTTCGCGGTGAAGATGCCGATGTGGCCGGTCCATACCTGGCTGCCCGACGCGCACGTGCAGGCCCCGACCGCCGGTTCGGTCGTTCTGGCCGCGATCCTGCTGAAGATGGGCGGCTACGGTTTCCTGCGTTTCAGCCTGCCGATGTTCCCGGTCGCCTCGGACATATGGGCGCCCATGGTGCTGTGGCTTTCGGCGATCGCCATCGTCTACACATCGCTCGTCGCGCTAGCCCAGCAGGACATGAAGAAGCTGATCGCCTATTCCTCGGTCGCGCATATGGGCTATGTGACCGCCGGGATCTTCGCCGCCAACCAGCAGGGCATCGATGGCGCGATCTTCCAAATGCTCAGCCACGGCTTCATCTCCGGCGCGCTCTTCCTTTGCGTCGGCGTGATCTATGACCGGATGCATACCCGCGACATCGACGCCTATGGGGGGCTCGTGAACCGGATGCCGGCCTATGCGCTGATCTTCATGCTCTTCACCATGGCCAATGTCGGCCTGCCAGGCACCAGCGGATTCATCGGCGAATTCCTGACGCTTCTGGGCATCTTCCAGGCCAATACCTGGGTCGCGCTTTTCGCTGCGTCGGGTGTGATCCTGTCGGCGGCCTACGCGCTTTGGCTCTATCGCCGGGTGGTAATGGGCGACCTGATCAAGGAAAGCCTGAAATCGATCACCGACATGACCAGACGTGAACGCGCGATCTTCGCGCCGCTGGTCGTCATGACCATCCTTCTCGGCGTCTATCCGGCGCTTGTGACCGACATCATCGGGCCAAGTGTTTCCGCGCTGATCACCGACTACAAAGCCGCGCTTCCTGTCGATCAGGTGGCCGCCATGGCATCGCATTAAGGAACGACCGCAATGACCGAGGCCGATTTCAACACTGTTCTGCCAGAGGTTCTGCTGGCGGTCTTTGCGATGGCGGCGCTCTTGTTCGGTGCTTATGGCGGCAAGGACAAGACCGCGCCGATGATGATCTGGGTCACTGCCGCGATCATGGCGGGCACGGCGCTCTGGATCGGGTTCAACGGGTCGGGCACCCATGCGGCTTTCGGCGGCATGTTCCTAGACGATGCGTTCAGCCGTTTCGCCAAGGTCACGATCTTGCTTTCCGCCGCCGCGGTCCTGCTGATGAGCGAGAGCTACCTTGCCAAGCGCGACCTGTTGCGGTTCGAGTTTCCGCTGCTCATCGCGCTGGCCAGCGTGGGCATGATGGTCATGGTCTCGGCGGGCGACCTGATGACGCTCTATATGGGGCTGGAACTGCAATCGCTGTCGCTTTACGTCGTCGCGGCCCTCCGCCGCGACTCGGTGAAATCAACCGAGGCCGGCCTGAAATACTTCGTCCTCGGCGCGCTGTCGTCCGGCATGCTGCTTTACGGCGCGTCGCTGGTTTACGGCTATTCCGGCACCACGCTATTCTCCGGCATCATACAGACCGCGACCGAGGGGCATCTCTCGCTCGGGCTTCTCTTCGGACTGGTGTTCCTGATCACCGGGTTGGCCTTCAAGGTTTCCGCCGTGCCGTTCCATATGTGGACACCGGATGTTTACGAGGGCTCGCCCACGCCTGTCACCGCCTTCTTTGCCACCGCGCCCAAGGTCGCCGCGATGGCGCTGTTCGCGCGGCTTCTCTTCGACGCTTTTGGCGGCGTCACTGCCGACTGGGGCCAGGTCTTGGCGCTGCTGTCGGTGGCCTCGATGTTCCTTGGTGCAGTCGCCGCCATCGGCCAGCGCAACATCAAGCGCCTGATGGCGTATTCCTCGATCGCGCATATGGGCTTTGCGCTGATGGGGCTTTCGGCTGGTACTGCGGGCGGGGTGCAGGCAATGCTGATCTACATGACGATCTATGTCACCATGAATATCGGGACCTTCGCCTTCATCCTGTCGATGGAAAAGGACGGAACGCCCGTTACCGATATCGGCAGCCTCAACCAGCTTTCACGGCATGAACCGCTGAAGGCGCTGGCGATGCTGGTGCTGCTCTTTTCGCTCGCCGGAGTGCCGCCGCTTGTCGGTTTCTTTGGCAAGTTCTATGTGCTCAAGGCCGCGGTCGATGCGCAGATGGCATGGCTGGCCGTCGCCGGTGTCGTCGCGTCGGTGATCGGTGCATTCTATTACCTTCGCATCGTCTTCTACATGTATTTCGGAGAGGAGGGCGACGGCATAGACGTGCAAATGGCTCCGATCCCGTGGACCCTTTTGATGGCTTCCGCCGCCGTCATGGTGGTTGGTGTTGTTAATCTCTTTGGCATGGAGGCGCTGGCGGCAACAGCGGCAGACGCCCTTGTCCGGTAATTGGCGCGTGGATAGCGGAGAGGGGCTCTGGCCTCAGGGCGTTGGCCGGCGCATCCTCTTGCAGTCCGAAAGCACCAATGCCGAGGGCCTGAGGCTCGCCCCGACACTCGCCCATCCCGAGTGGATTGTCGCCCGGCTCCAGACTGCGGGCCATGGCCGCCGCGGCCGTGCGTGGGACAGCCCCCATGGCAATTTCGCGGGCACGCTGGTCATGCGCCCGACCGAACCTGCCGAGCAGGTGGCATTGCGCTCCTTCGTGGCGGCGCTTGCGCTATACGATACGCTCGTTGCAATTCTCGGGCGGACCGAGGGGCTGGAACTGAAATGGCCCAATGATGTGCTTTTGGACGGTGGCAAGGTCGCCGGGGTCCTGCTGGAAAGCCAGGGCAAGGGTCGCGACGTCGAGTATTTGGCCATCGGCATCGGCGTCAATCTCGCCAGCGCGCCGGACCCGGATACGCTGGAACCGGGCGCCATGCTTCCGGTCGCGCTTGGAGAGGTCATGGGCGGCACGATCGGGCCGGAAAACTTCCTCGAACTCCTGGGTCCCACCTATGCCTACTGGGAGCATCAGTTCGTGACCCGTGGCTTCGCGCCGGTCCGCGAGGCCTGGCTCGACCGCGCCGCGAGGCTGGGAGAGCTGATCACGGCGCGCACCGGGAGCCGGGAACTGATTGGGACCTTCGAGACTGTGGACGAGGCCGGCAACCTGATCCTGACCAATGCCGAGGGCCGCCACACCATCCCCGCCGCCGAGGTGTTTTTCTAGCGCGCGGCGCATGACCAAGGGACATCGCCCATGCTGCTTTGCATTGACACTGGCAACACCAATACCGTGTTTTCCATCTGGGATGGCAGGAAGTTTCTTGCCACCTGGCGGACCTCGACCGAACATCAGCGCACGGCTGACCAGTATTATGTTTGGCTGCGCACGCTGGTGGACGCCAAGAAACTGGACGTCAAGATCACCGAGGTCATCATATCCTCGACTGTGCCCCGCGTGGTCTTCAACCTCCGCGTCCTCTGTGACCGCTATTTCAACTGTCGTCCCTATGTTGTCGGCAAACCTGAATGCCTCCTTCCCATCGCCCCGCGCGTCGATCAGGGCACAGTCGTCGGGCCCGATCGGATCGTGAATACCACTGGTGCCCATGATCGGCACGGCGGCGACCTGATCGTCGTGGATTATGGCACCGCCACCACCTTCGACGTTACCGCCCATGACGGCGCCTATGTCGGCGGCGTGATCGCGCCGGGTGTCAATCTCAGCCTCGAAGCGCTGCATCAGGCCGCGGCCGCCTTGCCGCATGTCGATGTGACAAAGCCTGAGAAGGTGATTGGCACGAATACGGTTGCATGTATGCAGTCGGGTGTGTTCTGGGGGTATATCGGCCTTGTCAAAGGTATCTGCGCCCAGATCAAGGACGAATACGGCAAGCCGATGACGATCATCGGCACTGGCGGCCTCGCGCCGCTCTTTGCCCAGGGCAACGGGCTGTTCGACGTGATCGAGGATGACCTGACGATGCACGGCCTGACCGTGATCCACAAATACAACAAGGACATGGGCAATTGAGCCAGGACCGTCTGATCTATCTTCCTCTCGGCGGCGCCGGCGAGATCGGGATGAACTGCTACCTTTACGGTTACGGGCCGGCCGGGAAAGAGCGGTTCATCATGGTCGATCTCGGCCTGACCTTTCCGGATATGGACAGCACGCCGGGTGTTGACCTGATCCTGCCCGACATCGACTGGATCGAGAAACGCCGCGACCGGCTCGACGCGATCTTCATCACCCATGCGCACGAGGATCACGTCGGTGCGATCGGCCATCTCTGGGGGCATCTCAAGGCGCCGATCTATGCGCGCAGTTTCACCGCCCATATGGCGCGGCTGAAGTTCGAGGAAACCGGTCATGACGAACTGATGATCAAGACCGCTTCGGCCTGGCCCGAAGCGGTCGAGGCCGGACCGTTCAGGGTTTCGTTCGCGCCGATCTCGCATTCTATTCCCGAAAGTTCCGCGCTTCTCATCGACACGCCGGTGGGGCGGATCGTCCATACCGGCGATTTCAAGCTCGATGAGAATCCGGGCGTTGGCGAGGCCTGGAACAAGGAGGTCTGGGCCGATATTGCCGCCACCGGCGTCAAGGCGCTGGTCTGCGACTCCACCAATGTGTTTTCGCCGCATCCGGGGCGCTCGGAATCCTCGCTGCCCGAACCGATCACCGACCTGGTCGCCGGGGCCACAGGACTTGTTGCCGCCACGACGTTCGCGTCCAACATTGCGCGGGTCAAGACCCTCGCCGTGGCGGGCAAGAAGGCGGGCCGCTCGGTCGTCTTGCTGGGCCGGGCGATGCGGCGGATGATCACCGCGGGCGTCGAAACCGGCATCCTTACCGATTTTCCTGCCACCGTCAGCCCCGAGGATGCACTGTCGATCCCGCGCGACCAGTTGATGCTGATCGTCACTGGATCGCAGGGCGAACGCCGCGCCGCCTCGGCGCAATTGAGCCGCGGCAAGTATCTCGGCCTGGCGCTGAAAGAAGGCGACCTCTTCCTGTTTTCCTCGAAGACGATCCCGGGCAACGAGCGCAGCGTCGGGCGCATCGTCAACGCCTTTTCCGAAATGGGCGTTGATGTCGTCGACGACTCGTCCGGCCTCTACCACGTCTCGGGCCATGCCAACCGGCCGGATCTGGCCGAGATGCACCGACTGATGTCGCCCGAGGTGCTGATCCCGATGCATGGCGAACACCGCCATCTGCGCGAACATGTGAAGCTCGCCGCCGAATCCGGTCTGACCGGAATTCTGGCGCCGAATGGCAGCATGGTCGAGATCTCCGGCTCCGTGTCGAAGGTGGTCGAGCACATTCAGACCGGCCGCACCTATCTCGACGGCGCGGTGCTGATTGGCGCGATGGATGGCGTTGTGCGCGACCGCATCCGCATGGCGCTGAACGGACATGTCCTCGTGACCCTGATCGTCGAGGATAACGAACCATTGGGCGAGGCTTGGTGCGAAGCGATGGGCCTGCCCGAATCCGGTCGGTCGCGCGCGCCTCTCGTCGAGGTTCTGGAAGATGACGTGACCCAGTTCCTGATGCGCGCCGGGCGCAAGACGCTGGTCAACGACGACAAGCTTGGCGAAGAGATTCGCAAGATCGTGCGCAACACCGCCAATGACGAGATCGGCAAGAAGCCCGAGGTCACGGTTGTCGTCAGCCGGTTGCAGAGCTAGCGCGACGCCGCCCTGGACTTGATCCAGGGCCTCCAGTCAGGCCTAGCAGGTCGGCGTCGGCAACTGGCACTTTAGGAATGTGCCAGCGGATCCGGTGGGGTGCCAATCAATGTTCAAAGGCGCTGCGCGGCCTGCAAGCCGATCAACTGGCGCTACGATCCTCGAAACTCAAGGCTATGAAACTCGGCAAATGGTCGCCCATGCCCACGACCTTGTCGCCACCGCCCTGGCGGTTCCGGCTGTGGCTGCGATCACCGCCCGACCGCTCGTTGCGCTGGCGGGACGGTTTGCCCTCCGCCTGGAGTGCTCCGGCGGCCTCGGTGGCCAACTCCGGTTTCGGCGCGGTGTCCTTGGTCTTGCGCGATCGCGGCGCGCGCTCGCGGCGCGGTTTTTCCTCTGCCGCTGACTCTGCTTGAACATTGGAAGATACCGGCTTTGCCGGGTATTCGCCGCGCGGAATCTCCTTTTCGATCAGCTTCTCGATCGCGGCAAGGTTCTTGTCGTCGTGCGGCACGCAGATCATGATCGCCTTGCCGTCACGACCGGCGCGGCCGGTGCGGCCGATCCGGTGCACATAATCCTCGGGGTGGCTCGGCACGTCGAAATTGAATACATGGCTGACCGAGGGCACGTCCAGCCCGCGGGCCGCCACGTCAGAGGCAACAAGGAACCGCAAGGCCCCATCGCGAAACCCGTCAAGCGTCCGCGTCCGCTGCGACTGGTCCAGATCGCCATGGATTGGGGCCGCATCATATCCGTACTTCTTCAGTGATTTGGCCACGATATCCACATCCGTCTTCCGGTTGCAGAAAACGATGGCGTTGGTGCATTTGTCACCTTCGGCGTCGATCAGCGACCGCAACACGGCGCGTTTTTCGCTCGGCTGCCTGTCCTTCCGGCTGCCCCGGAACGGCACAACGACCTGTTCGATCGTCTCTGAGGCCGTCGCTTGCCGCGCCACCTCGACCTTGGCGGGGGCGGACAGGAAGGTGTTTGTGATCCGCTCGATCTCTGGCGCCATGGTGGCGCTGAAGAACAGCGTTTGCCGGGTGAACGGCGTCAGGCTGAAAATCCGTTCAATATCCGGAATGAAGCCCATATCGAGCATGCGGTCGGCCTCGTCGACCACCATGATCTGCACGCCCGTCAGCAACAACTTGCCGCGTTCGAAATGATCGAGCAGGCGGCCCGGCGTGGCAATGAGCACATCGACACCACGGTCGATCAGCAGATCCTGTTCCTTGAACGAAACACCGCCGATAAGCAGCGCCTTGGTCAGTTTCAAGTGCTTGGTGTAAGTGTCAAAGTTTTCAGCGACTTGTGCGGCCAGCTCGCGCGTGGGGCACAGGACCAGCGAACGCGGCATCCGCGCCCGCGCCCGGCCCTTGGCCAGAAGCGTGATCATCGGCAGCACAAAACCCGCGGTCTTGCCGGTGCCTGTCTGGGCAATGCCCAGTACGTCGCGCCCTTCCAAGGCGGCAGGAATGGCCCCCGCCTGGATCGGCGTGGGGGTTTCGTAGCCGGCTTCTTCAACAGCTTTGAGGACCTTCGGGTCCAGATTCAGGTCAGAGAACTTCGTCATTTATGTCCGTGTTCTTACGGACATATTGCGCCCGTAACGTCTGATGAGGCCCGGCCCGTATGGCCATCTCACTCCGAGTGCCTCAGAATGGAGCGTGGCTACTCCAATTGCTGGCCGCGGTCAATGTGACTCGTCCGAACGCTGATCAATAAGACATGATCGGGCCTGATTGTTTCGGAAATATGCCGTTGCTTGGAACTAATGACGGCCGTAGTGGGTTATCTTGGATGGTTTGAACAGGAAAGGATGCGAGATGATCAAGAAAAAGGGGTCGGCTGTCTGGCAGGGCACGCTGAAAGGAGGCAAAGGTACGGTTTCGACCGAGACCGGCGTGGTCAAGGACCAGCCTTACGGCTTCAACACGCGCTTCGAAGACAAGGTGGGTACCAACCCCGAAGAACTGATCGCCGCAGCCCATGCCAGCTGTTTTTCGATGGCATTGTCCGTATTCCTCGCCGAGCACGGTCTGACCGCTGACTCCATTTCGACGACGGCCACAATATCGCTGGAACAAGTCGACGGGGATTTCACCATCACGAGATCCCACCTCGACATGACGGCAACGGTCCCCGGAGCCGATGAAGCGACATTCAATAAAGCCGCCGAGGGTGCCAAGGCGAACTGCCCTGTCTCCCGCCTTTTGAAGGCTGAGATCACGCTGGACGCGAAGCTGGCCGGATGACCGGCACGATCCGGTATGTCCTTCGCCAACCTGATAGCTTTGCCCAAGGCGCGCGCGCCGCCACGCTTTGCGAGATTATGGCCTTGTGCGCCGTCCTATGACAAAAATTGTTCGGAGAGCGTCTGGGCGCTTCGTCGATGACCAGCCGTTCACTTGCCCCCCGGGGATGAAGTTGATCGACGAAGACCTGTTTCTTGGTAGTAGGCTGCCTTTCCCCCGTGGCGCGAGCCGAACAGTCGGGCTAGGGTGCGGACCCGTTTCGACGAGATCGTCCTCCTGATTGTAAGTGTTGAGTACTGGGCGCTCGATCTCTGGGTCGATCGCCATGGCAATATTCTTGAACATGTTGGGGTCGCGGAGTGAAACCCGCTGCAGCCGCCTCCCTCCCACGCGCCGAGAAATTGCAATCCCCACTTGAAAATAGCAAAGCCAGCACGATCATCATGGGAAGGTGACCCAGAAACGCCCTTTTGGGAGATTAA
>JBFKFZ010000021.1:0-45791 GCA_041633555.1 Paracoccaceae bacterium
AGAGGATGAATTTGCCTGAAAGGATGACCCCGAACGCCGTTGCCGACCTCGCGAAGCGCATCGCCGGATTGCCCCGGGATCGCGGTCGCTGGCTGGTTGCCGTCGCCGGCGCGCCGGCCGGCGGCAAATCGGTGCTTGCCGGAAGAATTGGCCGATCTTCTCAAATTGGATGCTAGCGGCCTGAGGAGAAGTGAATGATGGTGGAGCCAAGTTCCCCATTCATGGTTCCGCACAAATCCACTGTCAACGGCGGCGTAGAACCCGGCAGATCGGCTCGACACCACAAACAGCACGATTATCGTAAATGAAGCCGATCATGGCCTGAATGGGCGGCCGAGCTCGCCTGCGCAAAATATGCCGATGCTTTCCGAAGGATTTCGTTGGCCTGGCCGAGATCACGGTTCTCCCGTTCCAGCGCCTTGATCCGATCGCGCTCGCCGCTGGTCACGCCATCGCGCATCCCGTTGTCCTTCTCCGCCTGGCGCGCCCAGATACCAAGGGTCTGCGAAATGCAGCCAATCTTGGGAGAAATGGCTGCAATCGCAGCGCCTTGCGTTTCATAGGAACCGCGATCTTCCAGCACCATCCGGACCGCGCGGGCGCGGACCTCTGGTGAATTGCGATTTGCCATATTGCTCTTTTTCATGACTCTCATCCTCGTCAGGTTTCAAGTCTCCTGCAAATCCCGGGGCAGCTCAACTAAGGCTGGTCTGACCACATGGTGATGGCTTCCGTCTTCTATTGCGACGTGTGTCCCATTATCGCGTCGGATCACGATCCGCGCCGAACTCGCCCGAGCGGCTAGGCGGGTATCCGTAGCCAATTCCGCTACAGCCATCGGATATCTGGCTTGGATTCGAACAGCCCTGCCTTATGGGGAAAAAAGCTTCGTCTTTCCCTTTGCCCGACCGGCTAGATTGTGTAAGACGGCCAAAAAACAACTAATGGTTTATCAGGGGCGGTGAAGAGTGAGCAAGTCGAGCAATTCTGGGCGCGGGTCACGCCAGTCTGGTTTTAGAAACCGTTGGGTCAAGCGGACTCTGGCGATAACGTCATTCGTTCTGTCCGCATCCGCAGCCAATGCAGATATTGCGGCCTCGGTCACGCTGGCGCTGGGCGCGTCCGGCACAATTGATCCGGGCGAGCAGACGTCGCTGGAAATCATTCTGTCCAATTCGAACCCGTCGGCATCTGTCACCAATCTCGCGTTTTCCAACGTGCTGCCGGGGACATTGCCGAACGGATTGTTCGTCGATGCGACCGCAACTTATGAATGTACCGACCCGGCGACCAGCATCACTTCTGCCGGTTCCGGCACCCTGACAGCGACGCCCGGAACGCAGGCAATCAGCCTGTCCGGCGGTGTCATTCCCGCGCGCGCCGCTGGGTCTGATGGCTTCTGCGTCATCGCAATTCCGGTATCCGCCGGAACAAGCAATGGCAGTTTCCGGACCTACACCTATGCCATTGCCGACGGCGCGGTGACCGGCACCGACGGTGCGCCGGTCGCGAATTCGGGCGCGGTCAGCCAGTCGATCAACGTCAATGCCCTACAGCGCCCCCGGATCACTCAGCATGGCGTGTCCAACGGCAATAGGCTGATCTTGGGCGGGGATCCGCAGACGCTGACCATGACCGTCACCAACAACGATAATGTCGATATCGAGAATTTTTCGCTGACCGATACGTTTCCGCTGATCGGCGGAAGTCCCGCTTTCGAAGTGGCCGCATCCCCGAATGCCGGCGCATCCTGCTCCAGCGGGCCAAACCCCACATTCACGGGTGGTGCCAACAGCGGGGACACGTCGGTAACGCTGAACGGGACCTTGCCCGCCAATGGCACCTGCACATTCACTGTCGATATCTCGGCGCTGACAACGGACAACCTGTTCTCGACGCTGGTGACCAATTCTGTTGATGCTCAGGCGGATTGGTCAAACGATCTGGGGATCGAGTTGGAGGCCGATTCCGACCGAGTAATTACCCTGCAATCGCCTTTGCTCGTCGATGTCGATTTCGACAATGAAGAGCTTGCGAACGGGCAGGCAGACATCATGACCGTCACATGGGTAAATCTTGCCAATTCGCCTCTGACGATCAATTCCTTTGTCAATGACCCGATCGACGGGATCGGCAATGCGGGTTTCGGGCTGAAGCTGACCGGTAATCCGAGCATGTCATGCACAAGTGGCACACCCGGGACGTTAAGCGCCACGGCAGGCAATATCGGCTATGATCTGGATGCGCCGATGACATTGGCTGCGGGAGCGACATGCAGGATTACCGTTCCCTTCGTGGGCACGGTCCAGATACAGGGCACGACCAGCACCTATACCAACGCCCTGGACGACGGTGACTTCACGGTGGGCAATCTAGGCGGTGCCAGCATCGTTGCCCAGCAATCCTCCGACAGCATCCTGGTCGGGGATGAGATCCGCATCAGCATCACCTCGTCACCTGGCAGTGTCGCGCCCGGTCAACCGATCCGCTACGTCGTGCAGATCGAAAACTTTGGCGCCGCTCCGGTCAACAATCTGACGCTGACCGATGTGCTGCCTTCCGGCGTGAGTCTGCTGACCGGCGCGATCAATGGCAATGACTACACGCCGACCTTGACGGGTGCCGGGTGTTCGGGTTTGACCGATACCAACACGATTGGGGCGACGACGGCTGTTTTCGGAATGGGCACATTGCCCGGTCGCACCAACGTGAACCAGCCCAGTTCTTGTTTCATAACCTATTATGCGCAAGCGCCTGCCGGCAGCGGCAACACATCCAACGACATTCCCGCCGGGGCGCTGACTTGGAATGGTGGGGCTAGCAGCAACCCGACAGGAACGGGTGCCACATCCACCAGCAATACTTCGCCCTTCACGGCTCTGAAGAGTTTCAACCCCACCAACGCGTCTGAAGGGGTGGTATCCAGGCTGACCATCACCCTGACCAACCAGACTGTGAATGAAATCACGAATATGGCGTTAACCGACGCGTTCCCGTCCGATGGCGTGACCGGCGGACAGTTGATCGTGGCCTCGCTTCCCAACGCCTCCACGACGTGCGGCGCGGGTGTTGTGACCGCCAATGCCGGAGACAGTTCGTTCTCGCTTTCCGGTGGCGTCGTGCCGGGCCGGGCCAACTTGGGCACCGGGGCTGCGGGAACTTGTAGGGTGCAGGTGGACGTGATCGGACCTGCCGGGACATACAACAATCAGGTGACCGTGACCGGGGATGCCACCAACGCCGATGGCAGCGGCCCGGTTGCCGTGTCGGACGGATCGAACACGGCAACGCTGACGTATTCTTCGGCCCTGACCGTGGCCAAGCAGTTTGAGCCGAGCGTGGTTTCCAGCGGAGGTACGTCCAACGTTATCATCCGAGTGGCCAATGGCGGCTCTGCGCAATTGACGGGCGTCGAGATCACGGATGCACTGCCCGCAGGCCTGACTGTCAGTGCAGGTACGACGCCCTATACCACCTGCGGTGGCAGTCCCGATATCGTGGTGAATGGCGGCAGCACACAGATCGATCTGAGCAATGCCACTGTGCCTGCGGGTGGGACCTGCGATCTGGTATTCGACGTGGACGCAATCGGCAGCGGGCCTTGGGTGAATGACATCCCGATCGGAAGCGTGCGCGCCGATGGTGGGGTCATCAATGTCAACCCTGCCTCGGCGACGCTGAGCGAGCTTGCGCCGCAGAGCCTGTTCATCTCCAAATCGATCAATCCATCGTCGCTGCGCTTTCCTGGTCAGTCTGCGCGTCTGAACGTCTCGATCACAAACGGTTCTGCCTCGACCACGGGTCTTGGGCTAGTCGATTACTTCACCGCTGACGGAACCAACACGACCAACTTTAACGGAATGGTCATCGACAATGCGCCAATGCCAAGCACGACCTGCCCCGCGGGGACTGTCATCGCACCGGTCGATGGCCGCTTCGTGGCGTTGTCCGGCGCCAATCTCGCGCCGAGCGCGTCCTGTACATTCTCGGTCAATGTGACGTCGCTGGCGGTTGGCGGGATCACCAACACCATCCCGGTAGGGCAGGCGACGTCCACGCAAGGGACAACAAACATCAACCCGACCTCGTCGTCGCTGACCACCAATGCCAACCTGGGTGTCGTCAAATCGTTCGCACCAGGCGTGATCGAACCGGGTCAACGGTCGCGGCTGACGATCCGGGTGTTCAATTCGAAGGCCACGCCGGTGTCCGATATCTCGCTGGTCGACGACATGCCCGCAGGTGTCACGATCCCAGCAGGTGCGAACCCTCAGACAACATGCGGTGGCACATTTACTCTGACCTCCACGCAGGTCCGGCTGGACAGTGGTGCGCTCGCAGGAGCGACTGGGTCCAGCCCGGCGACATGCAGCGTATCGGTCGATGTCACGGCCTCCGTGTCGAGTGCCTATGAGAATGTCATTCCGACCGATGCTGTGATGGGGATCGCGGGTGGTCTGTCCATTTCGAACGCCGATCCGGCGGATGCGGACCTGCTGGTCTCTGCGCCGCTGGAGGTGCAGGTGGCCATCGACAACTCCACCCTCGACACCGCCATCCAGACGGGAGCGCCCTTTTCAACCGGCAGCGCGACCAGCATGCGTGGCACCAGTGAAGTTCTGACGATCCGCCTGCGCAATCCGGGGCCGACGTCGGTAACAGGCCTGCGGCTGCAGGATCGACTGCCCACCGGTCTGGTTCTGTCGACTGTACCTGGCGCGGCGACAACTTGTTCGGGCGGCACCATCAGCGCGCCCGTCTCGGGCACGGCTGTGACCTTGACCGGCGCAACGCTGGCCGCCGGTGCATCCTGCGAGGTTACGGTCAATGTGCTGTCGAACGTGCCGGGAACCTATGTCGATGACATCCCCGCAGGCGCAGTGACGACCAATGAAGGTACGACAAACGCCGAAAGCACTCGGGCCGGATTGATAGTCCTCGATCCACCCAGCGTTGGACTGGCGTTCGAAGGACCGGCGATCGAACCCGGCGGAACTTCGACATCTGTCATCACGCTGGGTAATGGCAACGACGGGCCGCTGACCCTGACTTCGCCGTTCTCGTACACGCTGCCGAACGCGCCTGGTCCGATCAATATCGAGGCCGTGCCAAATGCCACATCTACCTGCGGTGGCGCCGTGTCCGCGACGCCAGGCAGTGTGGCGATCACGCTGCCATCAGGATCCACGATACCAGCGGGCGGTTGTGAAATCCGGGTCGACGTGACCGGCGCGACACCGGGCGATTACACCGGGCTGATCCCGGCTGGAGATCTGCAGACCAATGCCGGGCCGAATCCGGACGCGGCAACTGCGCCGCTGGTTATCAGCACCGCAGGCTATATCTCGGGCCGGGTATTCGGCGACAATGATGTAACCCAGGACGGCACCTTCACAACCGGCACTGACACACCGATTGCGGGCGTGACGATCAACCTGCATAGCGGTCCCGGCTGCGGCGGGGCACCTGTGCAGACAGGCGTCACTGACACCGTCGGCAATTACCTGTTCAGCGGTCTTGCCGCCGGAACCTATTCTGTCTGTCAGCCGGGCCAGCCTGCCGACACTTTCAACGGCACCACGACCGCGGGCGGCATCGTCACTTTTGGCGGCAGCGTCGGATCGCCCGGAACCGCAAGCAACCCGTCGCCGTCCTCGTCTCAGATCATCGGAATTGTGCTGGGCGAGAGTGCGGGCAATATTGCCGGATCGCCTGACAACCTCTTCGCCGAACTGCCCGAAAGCGCGCTGTCGGGGACGGTCTTCCGGGATGACGACAACAACGGTATCCAAAATGGATCGGAACCCGGCTTTGCGGGGCAGACGATTGAATTGCTACAAAGTGGCAGCGTAGTGCGCACCACCACGACCGACGGGTCAGGCAATTACAGCTTTGGCGATTTGCAGCCCGGTACATACGACATTCGCCAGCCCGCACAGCCTGCGGATACCGTAAATGGTTCCACGATTCCCGGTGTGGTTCCCAATGGCGGTACGACCGGCACCGCCACCACACCGACCGTCAGCCCCAGCCAGATCACCGACATCATTCTGCCGCCTAACACCAGCGTTGCGGCCAACAACTTTGCCGAACTGCCGACGACACGCCGCTTGACGGGCCGAATCTTTGTCGATTTTGACAACAGCGGGACATTTGATGGCAACGATTATGGGCTGAGCGGTCAGACGGTCAACCTGACCGGCGCCGATATCAACGGCAACCCGGTGACACGCAGCGTCGTCACGGATGCCAATGGGCAATACACTTTCGACGGATTGCCCGAAGGCACCTACACAATTACCCAGCCTGACCAACCGAGCGACACCAGCAACGGGCAAACTACCGCTGGCAGCGCTGGGGGCACGGCCACCGGCACAGGCACTACGCCCAGTAGCATTTCCGGTGTCAACCTGACTGGCGCGAACACGGTCGGCGGGGACTATTACTTTGCCGAAGTGCCCGGGCCAGCAGTGGATCTGACCGTGGCGATCACCCACGCGCCCACGTCGTTTGCGGAAAACAACGACGACGGAACGTTCATCGTGACCCCGTCGAATATCGGGCCCGTGGACAGTTCGGGCGTCGTCACGGTATCGACCACCTTGCCAGCGGGCATTGCGCCAACTGGTGCGACCGGTGCGGGCTGGACCTGCACCGTAGCTGGGCAGACCGTGACCTGTACCAGCAATGACGTGATCCCCTCCAGCGGCTCCGGAAACCCGATCACCATTGCCACGATTGTCGCAGACGGTCTGGCCGGGCAGCTTCTGGCAGCCTTTGCTTCCGTGTCCGGCGTGTCGGAACCGGCAAGCTTCACCAGCAACAACACGGACGACGATACCGTTGCCATCGCGTCGGGCGCTGATGTGTCGGGCTCGATATGGCGCGATCTGGACCATGATCGCGTGCGTGATGGGGGTGAACCTGCGGTACAAGGCTGGACCGTCGAACTGGTTCAGTCGGGTACCGTCATAGGAACGGCCAGCACCGATGCCAGCGGTCAGTATTCGATAGCGGATGTGCCGCCGGGAACAGGATTTTCCCTGCGCTTCCGCGAGCCGTCAACCGGCGCGATCTTTGGTGCAGCGGTTCCGAACGAAGATGGCGCCGCCTTTGTGAACGGCATTGTCGATCCCACGACGAACCCGGCCGGGGCGGATGCAAGCGATGGCACTCTGCGCAACCTGACGCTGACGGCGGGGGACGATTTCGTTGGTCAGTCCTTGCCGCTGGACCCGGCAGGCGTTGTTTATGACGCGATCACGCGCGCACCGGTATCTGCCGCGACTGTTTCAATCAGCGGCCCGGCAGGATTCACCGCGGCGCATGTCGTGGGGGGCAGCACGTCGATGGCCACCGGTGCTGAAGGGCTCTATCAGTTCCTGCTGCTGCCGACCGCACCAGCGGGCACCTACGCTTTGTCAATTACCAATCCTGGCAGCTATGTCGGCCCGGTTTCGGACCTGATCGCCCCGTGTACCGCAACGCTCAGCGTAGGAGCCGCGCCTGACCCGGCGCTGGTCCAGAACCAGGCCGGCGCGCCGGCCACGTCGGTGACGGCGCATGACGCCGCAAGCTGTCCGGCGATGTCAGCCGGTTTGGCCGCTGGCGGCAACAGCACGCAATACTACCTCAGCTTCACGTTGACGCCGGGCACGTCGGCGGATGTAATCAACAACCACATCCCGTTGGACCCGATCCTAACCGACAGCCTTGTCGTGACCAAGACCACCCCGCGAGAGGAAGTCTATCGCGGTACCGGTGTGCCGTACACGATAACAGCGCGCAGTTCGCTGTCCTCGACGCTGAACAACGTGACGCTACGCGATATCGTGCCGCCGGGCTTTGTCTATCGAGCCGGGACGGCCTCGATCGACGGGGTTCTTGTTGAACCGACCGGGTCGGGCCGCACACTCGATTTCACCGGTCTCAGCTTTGCGGTTGGCGAAACCAAGACCCTGCGGCTGCTGCTGAATGTCGGCGCGGGCGTGGGCGATGGCAAATACACCAATCAGGCGTTGGCGATCAACGCAGCCTCCGGGACGGCGATTTCGAACACAGCCTCGGCCACGGTGCGAATCGCGCCTGACCCGATTTTCGATTGCTCGGATATCATCGGCAAGGTTTTCAATGACCGCAACGGCAACGGTATTCAGGAAGAGGGCGAAGAGGGCCTATCCGAAGTAACCGTGACCACCGTCTATGGCCTGCTGATCACAACCGACGAATTCGGGCGGTATCACGTGCCGTGCGCAGCGATCCCGGACGCTTTCCTTGGTTCGAACTTCATCATGAAACTGGATGAGAGCACGTTGCCCTTCGGGTTCTTGATGACCAGCGAAAATCCCGAGATTGTGCGCGTCACGCGCGGCAAGCTGACCAAGCTGAACTTTGGCGCGGCGATCTACCGGCTGGCCAAGATTGAACTGGACGATACTGCATTTGATGGCAATGAGCCGAGCGCAGAACTGGCGGCAGCGATCCGTGATCTGCCCGAAACGCTCAGTCAGGCGCCGACCATCGTGCAGTTCATCCACAAGGGGGCCACCCGCGCCACGAAACCGCGATTGCGAAGGCTTTCGAACATGATGGAGCGTGCGTGGGATCGCGAAGGCTGTTGTTACCCATTGAAGATCGAGACGTTTGTTGCTGACAGCGCATCCGCGATCACGGAGTTGGATTGATGCGCAACCTGATGAACATCACAAGTGCGGCGATCATGGCATCTATCCTGACGACCGGGGCGCTGGCGCAAGATGCCGGAACCGGCTTTACGATCAAGATTTTCGAGGATCCGCGAACCAAGCGGGACTTGACAGTTGCGCCGCAAGTGCAGAACCCCGCCGCTCTGGACTTGCGCTATGCGTCTGAAAAACCCGTGCCGCTCCTGTCGGTGCAGGCATGGAGGCAAGGAAGTGAGACGGAGTTCCGCGCATGGTCGAACTATTCAATGTTTGCCCAACGGGCCGAGATCGTGGTCGAAAAGGATGGGCGCGAGATCGTGGTTCTGCCGATCCGGCTGGGTGCCTCGGCGCGCACCGTTCAGGCTCTGCCGGAGGGTGCCAGCTATCGCCTGCGAGTCTATGATGCACGGGGACGCAGCGATGTGACCCGCGCCAAGTCGCTCGCCGCGGCGCGCGCGGGTGCTCCGGCCCGGGGCGAATTGCTGTATCATGCGGTGGATAACGATTTGGAACGCCAGGGCATTCGCAAGAGCGGGCGGGCGGTAACGGCCGACGGGTTTGGCGTGGAGCCCGGCCAGTTTGTTGAATTTGAGGGATATACCGTGCCGGTCCTGTCCACTGGCCGGTTCGAGGATACCCAAATCATCCCGGCGGGCGACCGTGTCTTGGACCTAGCAGTGCGCAATCGCGACGGGCAAATCCTGACACGCTACACTCAGCCACTGTCTGTCGCCGACGAGGATTTCTTCTATGTCGGGATCGCCGATTTAACCGTGGGTCAGAACGAGACCAGCGGCCCGATTGAACAGATCACCGGCGATGACAGCGGCCGGTTCGATGACGAGATTTACGTGAATGGTCGCCTTGCGTTTTATCTGCGCGGCAAAGTGCGCGGCGACTGGCTGATCACTGCCGCTGCTGACACGCGCGAAGGGCCGGTCGAGGACCTGTTCGACAATTTCCTCAAAAGCGATGCGCGCTCGTTCATCCGGCGGCTGGATCGAAATAAGTACTATCCGGTCTACGGCGATAACAGCACCGCGCGGTTGGGTGCGCCGACCGACGGCAAGCTCTATGTACGGTTGGAACGCGATGGGCGAGAGGTGCTTTGGGGCAACTTCAAGACCCGTGCGCCGAACACGCATTTTTCTAATGCATCGCGGTCGCTTTATGGTGCGCGCGTTCGCACTGAAAGTGCCGCAAACGTAGGTGGTGCGCCGCGCATCCGCACCGAAGTCTACGCAGCCGAACCGGGCACGGTGCAGGCACAGGATGAATTCCGCGGCACGGGCGGATCGCTTTATTTCCTGCGTAATCGGGACATTCTTGGCGGCTCTGCCCGCGTCTGGCTCGAAACACGCGACCGGACAACCGGCGCGCTGCTGACGCGCAATGAACTGACCGAGTTCGAGGATTTCGATCTGAATGCCATTCAGGGCCGGATTAGTCTGGAAACGCCGCTGGGATCGACCGGAGGCGCCGACGGGTTGCTGAACGGGGCTAGTACGGGCGGTAATCTGCAGTACCTTGTGGTGCGCTACGAGCATTCACCCGGCATCGGCGCGGATGACGAAGCCATCGTCGGCGGCAGCGCCGATATTGCTGTCAGCGAACGGCTGACCCTTGGCATCAACGCCATCGACCAAAGCGACGGGCCAAACGACCAGACGGTGCTGGGCGCCAAGCTCAGCTACAAGTTGGCGGAGCGTTCCGAGGTCAGCATCGAAGCAGCGCGCTCGAAGAATTCCGGTGGGCCTGTCTTCACCTCGATCGACGGCGGCTTTACCTTCGTGCGGCGCCCTGCCGGGGCCAGCCGCTCCGCAAATGCCGGCCGCCTTGCTACCAGTCTTGATTTCACCGATTTCGGCATGGATCGCGGGCACTTGAAGGCGTTCATTCAGAACCGCGAGGTAGGGTTTTCCGGTCCGGGCGAGCAAACGACTGAGGCGGTGCGCCAATATGGACTGGACCTGTCATTGCCATTTGGCGCGTTCACCGATTTTCGGTTCTTGTTGGAAGGTAAGGATGCGGACAGCCAGTCGCGAGATGTGTCCGAATTGAACATCACGCACCAGATCAGTGCCGCAACCAAGATCGGCGTTGGCATCGCTTATGACGACCTGAGAACGCGTAACGTGAACGCGAGCAGCGCCCTGTCGGCGACCGGCAGACGGATGGATGCGATCGTTCGCGTGGATCACACCCCGCGCGAAGGGCTCAGCTATTACGGTTATGTGCAGGGCACGCTAGAGCGTGATGGGACCCGCGCGCGCAACAACCGGGTCGGGCTGGGCGCGGATGTCGGCGTTTCGGACCGGCTGAACGTCGGCGGCGAGATCTCCGATGGCGATGGCGGCCTTGGCGCGATTGCTCGCGCGACATGGCAGATGGACGACAAGACCCAGACTTACCTGAGCTATTCGCTGGAACCAGACAGCGCCGATAATCGCTATCGCGGGCAGATCGGCAAGTTCACCATCGGCGGCAGGCGCGTCATGAGCGACTACGTCTCCGTCCTGGTCGAGCAAAGCTATCACCATGGCGACGGTCCTGTGGGAACTGTCACGTCGCTTGGGCTTGACCTGTCCCCAGAAAATGAATGGAACTATGCGATACGCACCGAGTTCGGCGATATTTCTGATCCGCTTTCCGGCGATCTGGAACGCCGCGCGGTCAGTCTTTCCGCCGGATATCGCACTGATACTTCGGACTTTTCCGGTACACTGGAATATCGTCTCGACAAAGGGGCAAACTCGATCGAAACATGGGGTCTGCGCACGCGATACTCCTATCAGGTCCATCCCGATTGGCGTTGGCTTATGCGGCTGGAAGGGGCCACATCCGACAGCAACAATGCGCTGATTGACGATACGGAGTTCCTCGAGTTCACCACCGGATATGCTTATCGTCCTGTGGAAAACGACAAGCTAAATGCGCTATTCCGCTACACTTTCCTGTATGATTCCGACAGTTCCGGTCAGGTTGGCGCGGGGGGCGAGGCAGTCGATTTCGCGCAGCGAAGCCACGTGTTTTCGGTGGATGGCAACTACGAGGTCAACAACACGTTCAGCTTTGGCACCAAGCTGGGTGCGCGGCTGGGCGACGTTCGGCTGCCGGGTGCAGGCTGGGTCAGTTCTGACGCGTGGCTGGCCATATTGCGCGCCGATGTCCGCCTGCGGCCAAAATGGGATCTTGTCGGGGAATATCGGTATCTTGGCACGCCGGATGTGGATGCGTCCCGATCCGGGTTTCTGGTCGCAGCCTACCGCCGTGTGAATGAAAACTTTCGCGTTGGGATTGGCTATAACGCGACCGATTTTTCTGATGATCTGACCGACCAGTCCTACACTTCCAAGGGGCTATTCCTGAACGTGATCGGCAAGTTCTGATCATTCGACGGACGCGTTCATCTCTTTGCTACTCGCCCGATCACAACCCTGGGAAGGCCGATTATCGAGCGGTACTGCTCAGTTCATTTGGCCCGTTGAGACTTGGTCTTGACCCCTGAAACTGGTCCGAACTGAGTGCGAATTCTTGGGTACATTTCCGAAGAAGGAGGAATGTACCGGTGCCGAAGAAACGATTTTCAGATGAGCAGATTGCCTTTGCGTTGAGGCAGGCGGAAGCCGGCAAGACGATGGGCGAGATCTGTCGAAAGATGGGGATCGCGGAAGCGACGTTCTATCGCTGGAAGAAGGTCTATGCCGGGATGGGCGTATCGGAGATCCGCAGGCTGAAACAGCTCGAAGACGAAAACGGAATGCTGAAGCGCCTGGTGGCAGACCTGACTCTGGACAAGACGATGCATCAGGATGCTCTGCGAAAAAAGTGGTGAAGCCTGTCCACCGCCGCGAGGTTGTCCGGCACTGTTAACATGTGTTTGAGGTGCCAGAAACCCTTCTGTAATCGGGCATTGGTTTGCAAGGCTTTTTGGGCTTCTGAAGGTGCAGGCCCGCGTGGAAAAGGGCTATTACGTGTCAACGCTGGAATAAAACGGCACCACCCGCCGGGACGGGTTGCATTGGAGGAGCAGGAGGTTCGTTTAACGTTGACTCCTTTGCAATAACACTTGCTGGCGCAGTACCTTCGATGATTCCCCTCTCCGCAGCCCTGCCATTACTTGCAGTTGGTCTCGGGGGTCTTGGCTTCATCGGTCGCCGCAAGAAGAAAGCAGCCTGACCAACCTGCACTTGAGATTTACGGGCGTTCCGAGGGGACGCCCTTTTGCTTTGGGCTGGTAACAACAGGCAATTCCTCACAATCCGCCATAGAACAAAAATAGAACATTGCCTCGCGTGGCCTAAGCAATGAATATTTGGGATATGCCAAAAGGTCAGCGGCCCCCTCTCATTTCTGCTCGGTATCGAACCGTCGGGGCAATGGCGGCGGAAGGCGTCGCTGTTCGAGCATGGTGCCGCAAGTGGGGGCTGGTGCTACAGGTCGAACCGGCCATGTTGGCTGCTTACTTCGGCCCGGAATTCAGCCTGGTGAACAGGACCGCTCGATGCCGAAGCGTCATCTGCGACGGCGAGGTTTTCTTTCTGGCGCAGGGGCATGGGCGATATGTAAGCTTGATATTCGACTGAGGCGACGCGCTCGCAAGGAGGCCGCATGTCCATTCTTAGCAAATACTACGGCATTGCCGGCGCTGAACTTAGAGCAGAGCGCAAGGCGGCAGGGCTATCACAAGCTAACCTTGCCGAACGTGCCGGGATTGGTCGGCACGCCGTCGTATATTGGGAAAAGAAGCCCGAGAAGTTCTGGCGAGGCTGGGCAATCCAGCGGATGTTCAAGGTTCTTGGTCTAACGGTTTTGTCGGTTTATTACACCACGACACGCGCGCGCGTGGATGGGGACTTACTCAAGGACAGAGAACAGGAGCGCCTGGATTGGCTCTGTGAGGCGCACAACGCCCGTGTCAGGGCCAGGGCCGCGCGCTATCGCCAACCCTGCGGGGCCAAGACACGAAAGGGTCACGCTTGCCGCCTGTTGTCCGAACCGGGAAGACGACGCTGCAAGTTTCATGGGGGAAGAAGCACCGGACTAAGGATGGGTAAGGGCAAGGCTCATGACTAAGCCACAGGCTGCGTATTCATTTTGTCGTTAGTTGCACTTCACGTGAACTGTCCACATTCGGCCTTTTTTCTTGACATCCATCACAAGAACGCGCGTGGCAAGGTTCTTTACTCGGTCAAGCTGTATGATGCTGCTAATCGTTTCTGTTCCAGTAAAGTTGAAAGTCCAGCAGAGGTCGCCATTGCAGATCATGTCCGTGGACATCTGGTTGCCAAATGGATGATCGACGACCGTCGCTCTATCGCCTGTTCGGACAAAAGTGAGTCTATCACCAACGCATGTCATCGCATTAGCATTTGCTGTAGTTAACAACAGCGCGGCAACTGTCATCATCGACTTGGTCATGTTTGTTCTCCCGATTGCGACATCAACCACTGAACTACGCGAAGTTATATTGCTACCCGTAAGGATGCCAGCACGGCGGCTCTTCAAATTGCTAAAATTGCCAGACGTATAGCTGCTAGACACATATGCGACAGTTACCCACAAAATCCCGCACGATGATCCAGAAAATGCTCTGCGAGGGCATATCGATACGGCCACCCACAAAGAAGTCGTGTCGGGCTATCCTGTAAAAGCGGACGTTTCGATTTCGCAGGTTCAACGCCAGAACTTGACAATGCGGATGACCGACCGCGCCGCCCCAATGAACATGACCATCAAGCTTATCTGGGGGAAGTTTTGGGGGAAGTGTTACTAGCAGACTAAAAAAACTACTAAAAAACAATAGTTTAAATTAAGGGTCTGGTGGAGCCAAGGGGGGTCGAACCCCTGACCTCTTGCATGCCATGCAAGCGCTCTCCCAACTGAGCTATGGCCCCATCCGGTGCGGGCGGCAGAGCCGCCCACCCGCGCCTATCTAGGCAACTGCGCAGGGCAGTTCAAGACAAAAAGAACTGTCTTCAGTCGTCGTCGTCGCTTGCGACGTCGGCGATGTCGTCGAGCGAAACATCATCATCGTCATCATCATCTTCGAGCAGATCGTCATCGTCTTCGACTTCTACATCATCATCATCGATGAGCAGATCTTCCTCGGACGTATCTGCATCTTCCTCGGCGACCACCTTCGCCTTTTCGGCGACGGCCACCCGGGTGCGGGTGTTGGCGTCGATCAGTACCGTCTCGCCGGTATACGGGCTGATGATCGGTGTCTTGTTCAGGTCGTAGAACCGGCGTCCGGTTGTTGGGCAGATGCGCTTTACGCCCCATTCTTCCTTGGGCATGTATACCCCTTTCGTCGTCGGTCATTTCGTTGAATTGCAGCCCTCTGCCACAATGGAAGCGGGGTGTCAAAGCCTTTCCAGCCAAGTCAATCACTGTCGAGTTTGAGGTGGTGCACTCCCGCGCGGATAAGTTAGTATCGGCAAGACGAAAGAGCAGAGGCGGTTATGGGGCAGGTTGTACTTTCCGGCGATCCCCCGATCGAGATCAAGCTGCGCCGATCCGGTCGGGCGCGTCGGCTGTCGCTTCGGGTTTCGCGACTGGACGGACAGGTCACGCTTTCGTTGCCGAAATGGACAGGAGAACAAGAGGCGCTTGCATTTGCCCGCGAGAAGGAGGGATGGCTGCGCAACAATCTGGCGCAGCGAGTTTCCCTGCGCAGCCCGAAGCCCGGCGAGACCGTCATGTTCGAAGGCCGTCAGGTGCCGGTGCTGTCGCATCGCGGTCGTCGCGTACACTTTGAGAATGAACAACTGTTGGTCCCGGGCACGCCTGAGCAGACCCCTGCCAGGATTAGGACCTTTCTCAAGCTGATAGCCCGCGAGCGGCTTTGTGCGGCCGTCGACCACTATGCCCGTCTTGTTGATCGGCCCGTCTCAAGGATCACCTTGCGCGACACCCGCTCCCGCTGGGGCTCGTGCAGCTCCGAGAGGCGACTGATGTTCTCGTGGCGCCTAATCATGGCACCGCCCGGCGTGCTGGATTATGTGGCGGCGCACGAAGTGGCGCATCTGGTCGAGATGAACCACTCCCCGGCCTTTTGGGCGGTGGTTCGCCGGATCTGTCCGGACTACGAAACACACCGGGCATGGTTGCGCAGGCATGGCCAGGAGCTTCATGCCGTTCGTTTCGGAGATTGACCGAAGATAGGGCACGTGGTCTCTGTGCCCCATGTTGATCCAGTCACGATCCTCTGACGCCACCGGAGCGGCCCACGACCGGGTCTATCGCGCCCTGAGGGCGCAGATCATGCATGGCGTTCTGCCTCCGGGAGAGGCCCTGACGCTGCGCGGCATCGGCAAGCGGTTCGATGTGTCGATGACGCCGGCACGTGAGGCGCTACGACGGCTGGTGGCAGAAGGGGCGCTGAGCCTGTCGGCCTCGGGCCGTGTTTCAACGCCGGAACTCTCCAGTGAGCGAATCGAGGAACTTGCCTCCTTGCGGGCGCTGCTGGAACCTGAATTGGCCAGCCGAGCTCTGCCACGCGCCCATATGGCGCTGATCGAACGGCTTCAGACGATCAACGGAACGATCGCCGAATTCGTAGCGAAGGGCGACGCGATCGGTTTCATTCGCACGAACTTGGAATTCCACCGCACGCTTTATCTTCGCGCACAGGCACCGGCGATGCTGGCAATGGCGGAAACCGTCTGGCTGCAACTCGGCCCGACGATGCGCGCGCTCTATGGCCGTATGCAGCGCAGGGGCATTCCGCAGAATCACCGGTTGATCGTGGCAGCCCTCAGGGCCGGGGATGAGCCGGGACTTCGGCTGGCGGTCCGAACGGATGTGACGCAGGGCCTCCGGATGCTGGTCGTCGAATAAGCCTTGCACCACGGCCCTGATCCACGCACAGCGGCGCAAGCCGATGCGCGTGGATCAGGCGTGGATCGGACCGTCGCCGCAGGCTAGCGCGGCCTCGCGAACCGCTTCAGAATAGGTCGGATGGGCGTGGCAAGTAAGCGCCAGATCCTGCGCCGAAGCACCGAACTCCATTGCGACGCAGATCTCATGGATCAGGTCGCCAGCGGCCGGGCCGATGATGTGGGCACCGAGAATGCGGTCGGTTTCCTTGTCGGCGAGGATCTTGACGAAGCCATCGCCGGCAAAGACTGCCTTGGCACGGCCATTGCCCATGAAAGAGAACTTGCCGACCTTGTAGGCGCGGCCCTCATCCTTAAGCTGTTCTTCCGTCTTGCCGACATTCGACACTTCGGGGTGGGTATAGATGACGCCGGGAATGACGCCGTAATTCACATGGCCCTTCTTACCTGCCAGAACCTCGGCCACTGCCATGCCTTCATCTTCGGCCTTGTGGGCCAGCATCGGCCCATCGATGGCATCGCCAATGGCGTAGATTCCACTGACGTTGGTCTGCCAGTGATCATTGGTCTCGATCTGTCCGCGCTTGGAAAGCTTGACCCCCAGCCCGTCAAGGCCAAGCCCTTCCGTATAGGGCTTGCGGCCCGTCGCGACCAGTACGGATTCGGCGTCGAGGGTGTGTTCGCTGTCATCCTTGCGGAGCTTGTAGGTGATCTTCGCCTTGGTCTTGGACGCCTCGACGCCTTGCACGGCCGCGCCCATGATGAAGGTGAGGCCCTGTTTCTTAAGACTTCTCTGGAAAACCTTCTGCACCTCGCCGTCCATGCCGGGGGTGATTGCGTCAAGGAACTCGATCACCGTGACCTCGGCCCCAAGACGGGCATAGACTGAGCCCAGTTCAAGGCCGATCACACCGGCACCGATCACAACCAGATTCTTCGGGATCTTTCCCAGCTCCAGCGCGCCAGTCGAGGTGACGACGGTTTTTTCGTCGACAGCCACACCGGGCAAAGAGGACGCTTCCGAGCCGGTCGCGATGACGATATTCTTGGCTTCGTGCACGTCATCGCCGACCTTGACCTTGCCTGTTTCGGGGATTGAGCCCCAGCCCTTCAGCCAGTCGATCTTGTTCTTCTTGAAGAGAAACTCGATGCCCTTCGTATTCTGTCCGATGACTTCGTCCTTGTAGGCCAGCATCGCCTTCCAATCGACCGAGGGGGGCTTTCCCTTGAGGCCCATAGTCGTGAAATTATGCTCTGCCTCATGCAGCATATGTGTCGCGTGCAGCAGCGCCTTGGAGGGGATGCAGCCGACATTCAGGCAGGTGCCGCCCAGCGTTTCACGGCCTTCGACCACCGCGGTCCTGAGACCCAGCTGGGCGCAGCGGATCGCGCAGACATAGCCGCCGGGGCCGGCTCCGATCACGATGACATCATATGCGGGCATTTGGGTCTCCTTCGGTCGGTTTCGGTGACGGCTGCTGGTCAGCGATCTGTCAGCAAAACCTATGGCATATGGGCAGGTTAAATCAATGAAGCGATAAGCATCAGGGTGGTCGCGGCGAATCCCACGGCCCAGATCAGCGAGCGCCAGGGGCTCCAGCCGAAAGCATAGGCCGGGATGTAAAGCACCCGCGCGCCGAGATAGATCCAGGCGCAGGCGGTGGTGAGGGGGGTCGACTGATCCGAGAGCGTGACGACGACCACTGCGAGAGTGAAGAGGATCAGTCCCTCGTAATGATTGTTGAGCGCACGGTAGAGTCGAGCGGTGCGCCGTGAAAGCCGATCCTGCAGATCACCGCCGAGGCGGTCTCGGTCGCGCGGGCTGGTGGTCTTGGCAGTGCCGAGTTCGAGGTTGGCGGGAACCGACATCAGCACGTATTGCACGACCTGCAGCAGGCCTGCGAGGGCCAGGGCGGTGAGTTCCGGTGTCACGCGGTTCAGAGGGCCAGGAAATAGAGGGCGACGGTGGCGGCGAAACCGGCGATCCAGGCCAGCGTGCGCAACCCGACGATGCCGAAAGCGTAGGCCGGAATGTAGATCAGCCGGGCCAGAAGAAAGACCTGTGCAGCGACCCGGGTCGCGTCCGAGAAATTGTCGCGCAGGGCGAGGATGGCGATGGCCGGGGCGAGAAGGGCGAGGGCGGTCACCGAATTGTTGAGCGCGCGATCGAGGCGGCCGATCATGCCGCGGGGCGTTCGCAGCTCATCGCGGGAGGACAGGACGTAGCCCATGCCAAGCTGGCCGATCATGCCGGTTGTCTTCAGCCCAAGCAGGAGGGCGACGAGCAGGCCGTAGATGGCGAGCAGCGAGAGTTCGTCGGAAAGCATGAGGAACGGTCCCCTGAAATTGTTCGTTCGGGGGCAGGTTAGCAGAGTGGCGGGCGGGGACCAGAGGGTGCGGCGATCTTCGGGAAATCGGCGGTGTTTTGGTCTCCCGGTGTGTCCGCGCGCGGACAAACATGGCTTTCCATGAAGATCAACGCGTTGAGAACTTTCATTCAGGAAATCTCAACGGATTCGATGTGCCGCGCGGTGGGGGTGGACAAAAGGGATCGCGTCGGCGGGCACCGTGCGATTGGTCTGGCGCAGTGGGCCGGGCCAAGCCGCCACCGGTCTCAGGCGCGGGCATAGAGCGGCAGGACGGCGCCGCTGATCTCGCTGTTGGCGGGCGAGACCAGATGCAGGATCGCCTCTGCCGCCGCCGCTGGGTTCAGCCATTTCGCCGGGTCGGCCTTGGGCATCGCGGCGCGGTTGGCCTTTGTGTCGATGGTCGAGGGGGCGATGGCGTTGACGAGAATCCGCTCGGCTTTCAGCTCTTCTGCCAGCGCTTGGGTCAGCGCCGCGACCGCGGCCTTGCTGGTGGCATAGGCCGTCATCTTCGCGCCCTTGCGTGGCTCGAGCGCCGGGCGTGCCGCGACATTCACGATGCGTCCGCCCCGGCCGGTCGCGGTCATGGCGCCGGCGGCAGCACGGCAGCAGAGAAGCGTGGTCAGCGCGTTCATCTCGATCATGCGCAGAAACTCCGCCCGGCCGGTCTCGGCCAGCGGCGCCATGGCGAAGCCCCCGGCGATGTGGACCGAGGCCCAGAGGTCCGGAATCGTGCCGTAAAAGGCGGCGACCGCCGATTCTTGCGTGAGGTCCACGCCGGGGGTGATCAGCAGCCGGTCCTGCCCGGTCTCCGTCTTGGCGTCGGCTTTGTGGCTGGGAACGTGACAGGTCGCCCCGGCCTCGATCAGCCGCGCGACGACAGCCGTGCCGAGCGCGCCGGTTCCGCCGGTCACGGCGACATTTCTGCCGGAGAGGGGTTGGTCGGTCATGCCGGAAGGGTAGGCCAATGCTTGCAAGAAGGGCAAGCCGGTGCGGACGCAATACCACGCAACCGCCGAGGGTCTTCCGGCGCATGGCCGGGTCGAAAGGGATCGCGGAGGGCGGCCGCGGACCGCGGGCGGGGAGAAGCCCCTGTCCATGGAGGCGGTCGGGGGCTGTTCGGACTGCGGTCGTGCGGGACGGTTGGATCCGGCAGGGGCTGCGGCTATGAGTCGGGCGCGGCGGCCTGAAGCCAGCCCCACGGGCCGACAGGACGGGTCGGGAAATTCTACCCCTTGGCGCGGGCGGCAGCCCGGGCCGCGCCCGACCGCCCGGACGGGCGGGCGCTTCTGCGTCGCTGGTGCGGGGATCGGCCGGGGATGTGGCGGGACCATAAAGCGCGGACCACGGAGGGCAGGAGCGCCCACCCGCGGTCGGGCGCGGCCCTCTCTTTGATGCGGGGCGGATGGCGGGCTGAAGCCCGCCCAGCGGAGTGCGGCGTTGGCCGTCATTGTCCCGAACTTGATTTGGACCTTTTGGCGGCACCCCCCCGAACCATGTCCGGTACCTGTTTGAACTTCCTGGAATCGGGCGCGCAGAACGCTCAAGCGCTCCCTCGGGCTTGCTCACGGTTGCCCGACCTGTGCGCCGAATGAAAACGCGACAGTAGCCACCGCAATGCAGAAACAGGCGAGCGATGAGGCGCAAAAGAACATGTAGACCTTGAGCACGCGCATCGTCCTAGGCATTTTGATGCGCCCCATGAGGATCATGTAGTTCCGGCAATAGGCGATGGCCGCCCATACAACGGCAAGGACCAGCCCACTGACGAACCAGAGCATGGAGTTCCGGATCGACTGACTCTCTACGATGAAGAGTGCCGGGTCCCCCGCATTTCCGACGAAAGTCAGGAGGACCACGGCACCGCCGCTGTTGATCGTGATCAGGGCCTTGATCACGAAGAGCGCGAGTTCAACAAGGGCCTCGTAGGTTACGAGTTCGTTCAACTCCTTGGAGGAGCGCGTCGCGTTCGCGTTTTCCCTGGCGACCTTCAATAGCCCTCACAAATCCATCAGCAGCCTTCTCGGGTCCTCCAGCGCCTCTTTCACCCGGACAAGGAACGTCACCGCGCCCTTGCCGTCGACGATGCGGTGGTCGTAGCTGAGGGCGAGATACATCATCGGGCGGATCACGATCTGGCCTTTCTCGACCACCGGGCGGTCCTGGATCTTGTGCATGCCGAGGATGCCCGATTGCGGCGGGTTCAGGATCGGCGAGGACATCAGCGAGCCGTAGACGCCGCCATTCGAGATTGTGAAGGTGCCGCCTTGCATCTCGGCCATCGACAGCTTGCCGTCGCGGGCGCGCAAGCCCAGCTCGGCGATCTTCTTCTCGATCTGGGCAAAGGACATCTGGTCGGCATCGCGTACCACTGGCACGACGAGGCCCGTGGGCGTGCCGACGGCGACACCCATATGGACGAAGTTCTTGTAGACGACATCGGTTCCGTCGATCTCGGCATTGACTTCCGGCACTTCCTTGAGCGCGTGGCAGCAGGCCTTGGTGAAGAAGGACATGAAGCCGAGCTTTACCTTGTGCTTCTTCTCGAAGAGATCCTTGTACTCGCTGCGCAGGCCCATGACGCCGGACATGTCGACCTCGTTATAGGTCGTGAGCATCGCGGCGTTGTTCTGGGCGTCCTTGAGCCGCCGCGCGATGGTCTGGCGCAGCCGGGTCATCTTGACGCGCTCCTCGCGCGCCGAATCCTCGGCGGCGACGGGCGCGCGCGGGGCGGCGGGGGCCTCGGCTTGGGCCGGGACTGCTGCAAGGGCGGCCTTGACGTCCTCTTTCATGATCCGCCCGTCGCGGCCGGTGCCGGTGACCTGATCTGGCGACAGGTTCGCCTCGGCCATCGCCTTCTTGGCGGCGGGCGCATCCTCGACATCCTTTCCCTTCGCCGTCGGGGCTGGTTCGGCGGGCTTTTCGGCAAGCGCTTCGGCCTTGGCCTCGGCCTCGGCCTTTGCCGGGGCGGGGGCGGCGCCGGCGCCCTCGTTGATCGTGGCCAGCAGCGCATTGACGCCGACCGTGTCGCCCTCGGCGGCAACGATCTCTCCGAGGCTTCCGGCGGCGGGCGAGGGGACCTCGACCGTGACCTTGTCGGTTTCCAGCTCGCACAGCATCTCGTCGACCGCCACGGCATCGCCGGGCTTCTTGAACCATGTGGCGATGGTGGCTTCGGTGACGCTTTCGCCGAGCGTCGGGACGCGGACTTCTACAGACATGTTTTTACCCTTTGATCGTCAGCGCTTCGTCGATGAGCGCTGCTTGTTGTGCCTTGTGCTGGCTTGCGAGCCCCGTGGCCGGAGAGGCGGCGGCGTTGCGGCCCGCATAGGCTGGACGCGAATGCTTGGCCTTGATGCGGGTCAGGACCCATTCGAGGTTGGGTTCCATGAACGCCCAGGCGCCCTGGTTCTTCGGTTCCTCCTGGCACCAGACCATCTCGGCGCCCTTGAAGCGCTCGAGCTCCTTGACGAGGCTGAGGGCGGGGAACGGGTAGAACTGTTCGACGCGCATCAGGTAGACATCGTCGATGCCGCGGGCGTCGCGTTCTTCCAGCAGGTCGAAATAGAGCTTGCCCGAGCAGAGCACGACGCGCCTGATCTTCTTGTCGGCCACGAGTTTGGTGTCGGAATGGCCCTTCTGGGCATCGTCCCAGAGGACGCGGTGGAAGGAACTGCCGGTGGTGAAATCCTCGGCATTCGAGATCGCCAGCTTGTGGCGCAACAGGGATTTCGGGGTCATCAGGATCAGCGGCTTGCGGTAGGAGCGGTGTAGCTGGCGGCGCAGGATGTGGAAGTAGTTGGCGGGCGTGGTGCAGTTGGCCACGATCCAGTTGTCGCCGCCGCACATCGTGAGGAAGCGTTCGAGCCGGGCGCTGGAATGTTCCGGACCCTGGCCCTCGTAGCCATGCGGCAGGAGGCAGACGAGGCCCGACATCCGGAGCCACTTGGCTTCGCCGGACGAAATGAACTGGTCGAACATGATCTGCGCGCCGTTGGCGAAATCGCCGAACTGCGCTTCCCAGAGCGTGAGCGCGTTGGGTTCGGCGAGGCTGAAGCCGTATTCGAAGCCGAGCACCGCATATTCCGACAGCATCGAGTCGATGACGTCGTATTTCGCCTGGCCGGCCTTGATGTGGTTCAGCGGGTAGTAACGCTCTTCATCCTCCTGGTTGATGATTGCAGAATGGCGCTGGCTGAAGGTACCTCGGGCCGCGTCCTGACCGGCCAGGCGCACATGGTAGCCCTCAGTGACGAGCGAGCCGAAGGCGAGCGCCTCGCCGGTCGCCCAGTCAAAGCCCTTGCCGGTCTTGAACATCTCGGCCTTGGCTTCGAGCAGGCGCGTCACGGTCTTGTGCGCCGGGAAACCCTTGGGCAGGGTGGTCAGCGCCTGTCCGACCTCTTTCAGGGTCTTTTTCGGAATCGCGGTCTGGCCGCGCTGGTAATCCTCGCCCTCGCGGTCGAGATGCGACCAGCGGCCATCGAGCCAGTCGGCCTTGTTCGGCTTGTAGTCCTTGCCGGCTTCGAATTCCTCGTTCAGATGGGCCTGGAACGCGGCCTTCATATCCTCGATCTCGCCTTCGGGAATGAGACCGTCCTTGACCAACCGCTCGGTATAGAGCGACAGGGTGGTCTTGTGGCCCTTGATCTTCTTGTACATGATCGGGTTGGTGAACATCGGCTCGTCGCCTTCGTTGTGACCGAAGCGGCGGTAGCAGAAGATGTCGAGCACCACGTCCTTGCGGAACTTCTGGCGGAACTCGGTGGCGACCTTTGCGGCATGGACCACGGCCTCTGGATCGTCGCCGTTAACGTGGAAGATCGGCGCTTCGACCATCAGCGCGATATCCGTCGGATAGGGGCTGGAGCGGCTGAAATGCGGGGCCGTGGTAAAGCCGATCTGGTTGTTAACGATGATATGGATCGTGCCGCCGGTGCGGTGACCCCGGAGACCGGAGAGGCCGAAACATTCTGCGACCACGCCTTGCCCGGCAAAGGCCGCGTCGCCATGCAGCAGGATCGGCAGGCAGCTTGTCCGCTCGCTGTCATTCAGCTGGTCCTGCTTGGCGCGGGCCTTGCCGAGCACGACGGGATTGACCGCTTCGAGATGCGACGGGTTGGCCGTCAGCGACAGGTGAACGATGTTGCCGTCGAACTCGCGGTCCGAGGACGCGCCGAGGTGATATTTCACGTCGCCGGACCCGTCCACATCCTCGGGCTTGAAACTGCCGCCCTGAAATTCGTTGAAGATGGCGCGGTAGGGCTTGGTCATCACGTTGGCCAGAACTGAGAGACGGCCGCGATGCGGCATGCCGATGACGATGTCCTTGACGCCAAGTGCGCCGCCGCGCTTGATGATCTGCTCCATCGCCGGGACCACGCTTTCGCCGCCGTCGAGGCCGAAGCGCTTGGTGCCCATATACTTGACATGCAGGAATTTCTCGAAGCCTTCGGCCTCGACAAGCTTGTTCAGGATCGCCCTGCGGCCCTCGCGGGTGAAGCTGACCTCCTTGCCGTATCCCTCGATCCGCTCTTTCAGCCAGCTGGCCTGTTCGGGATCCGAGATATGCATGTATTGCAGCGCGAAGGTGCCGCAATAGGTGCGGGTCACGATCGCGATGATTTCGCGCATCGAGGCAAATTCGAGACCGAGCACATTGTCGATGAAGATCGGCCGGTCCATGTCGGCATCTGAGAAGCCGTAGGAATGCGGGTCGAGCTCCGGATGCGGCGTGTGGGTGCGCATGCCCAAGGGGTCGAGATCGGCGATCAGATGGCCCCGGATCCGGTAGGCGCGGATGATCATCAGCGCGCGGATGCTGTCGAGAACCGACTGCTTGATCTGGTCGTCGCTGACCGGGACACCCGCCTCGGCGGCCTTTGCCTTGATCTTCTCGACCTGTTTCGCGGGTTCTGCCCATTGCCCGTCCAGCGCCGCCGTCACCTCGTCATTCGGGACTGGCGGCCAGTCGGCGCGGGCCCAACTGGGCCCCTCGGCTTCGCGTTTTGCCTCGGTTTCGGGGGTGCCGAGCTCTTTGAAGAAGCTGGCCCAAGCGGCATCCACAGAGGCCGGGTCATTGGCATGGCGGGCCTGAAGCTGTTCGATGTATTCCGCGTTATGGCCTTGCAGGAAGGATGAGGCGCGGAAGATGTCGTTGGGGGATTGTTCAGTCATTGTGGCCTCGCATGGTTGCGCCTGTAGCGCCGTACTGGAGTGCAGGATTGGCTGCTGGCTCTGGTTTCATCATCATGTGCCTTGCATCCGGGTCTTGATCAGAAGTCCGGCAGGGGCGGCGAACTGCATGCCGCTCGCCGCCAGCGCGCCGGTGTCGATGAGGGTCAGCATGATCCGGGTGTCGAAGGCGCCGGAAAGGCCGCGGCCGCGCAGGCGGATCGCCGGATTGTCCGGGGCAAATGGCGGGACGGGTTCGTAAAGCTCGTGAAAGGCGCGGGCCGGGTCGATGCTGGTCGTCGCCATGGTCGACCAGACCTGACCGTCGGCGCCCTTCTGCAGGATGTTGGCATAGGCCTGAAAGCCGTCGCCGGCCTGGTATAGGGTCGTCGATGTGACGCCGCCGGTGCTGGGGCGGTGGATGTTGGCGGCGAGGTTGGCATGAGTGCGCTTGCGGAACAGCGGATCGGCAAAGCTGCCGCCGGGACGCACTAAATCTGGAACTGACAGGGCATCTGCCAGGGCCGCGATGACGTCCGGGAACTGGTTCTTGCGGGCGATCTGCCATCCCTGTGCCAGCAGTCCCGACACGCGGCCCTGCGCCGAGAGGTTCTGGGCTGCCGCAACCAGCGCGAAGTCGCGGTAGATGTCCGGCGACGCCTGCGCCCACCCCCGGCCGGGCACAAGCCCGACCGCTGGCAGCGCGATCGCCGCCGTCAGGGATGCTATGACGCCGCGGCGCTGCATCCGCGTTACCCGATCGCCTTCAGCACGGCCTCGCCCAGCCCGGCGGGGCTGTCGGCCACCACGATGCCGGCGCTTTTCATCGCCTCGATCTTGGAGTCCGCGTCGCCCTTGCCGCCGGCGACGATCGCCCCGGCATGGCCCATGCGGCGGCCCGGCGGTGCTGTGCGGCCTGCGATGAAACCGGCGACGGGTTTCTTGCGGCCCTTCCTGGCCTCGTCTTTCAGGAACTGCGCGGCGTCCTCTTCGGCCTGGCCGCCGATCTCGCCGATCATGATGATGCTTGTCGTTTCGTCGTCGGCGAGGAACCATTCGAGCACGTCGATATGCTCGGTGCCCTTGATCGGATCGCCGCCGATGCCGACGCAGGTCGACTGGCCAAGGCCCACATCGGTGGTCTGTTTTACCGCCTCGTAGGTGAGGGTCCCCGAGCGGCTGACGACGCCGACCGAGCCGCGCTTGTGGATATGGCCGGGCATGATGCCGATCTTGCAGGCGTCGGGGGTGATCACACCTGGGCAGTTCGGGCCGACAAGGATGGTGCTGGAGCCTTCCAGCGCTCGCTTGACACGCATCATGTCGAGGACCGGGATCCCCTCGGTGATCGCCACGACCAGCGGGATCCCGGCGTCGATCGCCTCGAGGATCGAATCCGCGGCGAAGGGCGGCGGGACGTAGATGACCGAAGCATTGGCGCCGGTCCTGGCGACGGCCTCATGGACCGAGTTGAAGACCGGCAGATCGAGATGCTCCTGCCCGCCCTTGCCCGGCGTCACGCCGCCGACCATGTTGGTGCCATAGGCGATGGCCTGTTCCGAATGGAACGTGCCCTGGCTGCCGGTGAAGCCCTGGCAGATGACCTTGGTGTTCTTGTCGACGAGTACTGACATCTGCTTATCCCTTCACCGCCGCGACGATCTTTTCGGCGCCGTCCTTGAGGTCGTCGGCGGCGATCACATTGAGGTCCGAGCCGCGGATGATTTCCTTGCCCTTCTCGACATTGGTGCCTTCGAGCCGCACGACGAGCGGCACTTTCAGGCCGACCTCCTTCACCGCTTCGACGACGCCCTCGGCGATCACGTCGCAGCGCATGATCCCGCCGAAGATGTTGACGAGGATGCCTTTCACGTTGGGATCGGAGGTGATGATCTTGAAGGCTTCGGTCACCTTTTCCTTGGTGGCGCCGCCGCCCACGTCGAGGAAGTTGGCGGGCGAGGAGCCGTAGAGCTTGATGATGTCCATCGTCGCCATGGCAAGGCCCGCGCCGTTGACCATGCAGCCGATCTCTCCGTCCAGAGAGATGTAGTTGAGGTCGTATTTCGAGGCGGCGAGCTCCTTGGGGTCTTCCTCCGACTCGTCGCGGAAGGCGGCGATGTCGGCATGGCGGTAGACCGCGTTGCCGTCGAAACCCATCTTGGCGTCGAGGCATTTCAGGTCGCCGTCATCGGTCACGATCAGCGGGTTGATCTCCAGCATCTCGCAATCCTTCTCGAGGAAAAGCCGGTAGAGAATGCCCATCAGCATCACGCATTGCTTCACCTGCTTGCCCTCGAGGCCGAGGTTGAAGGCAATGCGGCGACCGTGGAAGGGCTGGTAGCCGGTGGCGGGATCGATCGAGAAGGAGAGGATCTTGTCGGGGGTCTTCTCGGCCACCTCCTCGATATCCATGCCGCCTTCGGTAGAACAGACGAACGACACGCGGCTGGTCTGGCGATCGACAAGCAGGGCGAGATACATCTCTGTCGCGATCCCGGCGCCGTCCTCGATATAGATGCGGTTGACCTGTTTGCCCGCTTCGCCGGTCTGCTTGGTCACCAGCGTCCGGCCGAGCATCTTCTTGGCCTCGTTCGCGGCTTCCTCGACCGAGCGGGCGATCCGGACGCCGCCTTTCTCGCCCGAGCCCGCTTCTTTGAATTTGCCCTTGCCGCGTCCGCCGGCATGGATCTGCGCCTTGACCACCCAGAGGGGGCCGTCAAGCTCTCCGGCGGCGGTCTTGGCTTCTTCGGCCCGCATCACGACCCTGCCGTCCGATACCGGCGCGCCGTAGCTGCGAAGAAGGTCCTTGGCCTGATACTCGTGGATGTTCATGGCGGCTCCCTTCTGCTCTGTCCGACCACCGTCATGGCACAGAGGTTCGGCAGGGTTAAACGGTTTTCCGCAAGTCTGACCGAATGGTAGCGCTAAAAGTGCGTTTTGTGATCACACGATCAAGAGGTGTGATCACAAAATTTGAAATCTTCTCCGGAGCGGTCACGGGAACAGCTTGCACGCAGAAGTTGCACGAGTCCGGGGGGCCTCCATAACGCGTCGGAATGCTGGCAGGACAGGCGGCATTCGATATGCCCCTGGCGCGCGTCGGGCAGGGGATTCTGTTCTTCGTTCACATCCCGAAAACCGGCGGCAGCAGCATCGAGCGCTATTTGCAGGAGATCGGGCAGGCCTGCCTGGTTTCGAGGCGTGCGACGGGGTTCTCGAAGGTCACGCCTCAGCATATGGAGCGCGAAACCTGCCAAAGTTGCATTCCGGCGGGGTTCTATGACCAGGGTTTCGCGATGCTGCGCGACCCGGCGACAGGATGCTGAGCGCGTTCCGCCACCAGGCGAAGATGAGCAAGCCGCATCACAGGATCCTGCACCCCCTGCGCCTGCCGGGGACTGCGGGGCGGGCCTCCGTCGCGGCAAGGGCCGGAGGATTTGTCTGGCGCAACGATTTGGACGGCTGGGTCGGGGCGATCCTGTGCACCTGTCGCGCCGATCCCCATATCTGCGACAACCATATCCGGCCGCAATGCGAGTTCGTCGCCGAAGGTCATCACCTGTTCGACTTCGACGCGGGCCTTGATCCGGTCGCGCGCTGGATCGAGGAGGTAACCGGGAGCAGCCGGGGGGCAACCATGCCGCATGAAAAAGGGCCGAGCGCAAGACCGTGACGGTCAGCGATGCGACGCGCGACCGGATCACGCGGTTCTATGCAGAAGATTACGCGCTGTTGGAAAAGGTGCGGCAGGAACAGGCAGTTCCCTGGTCACGGCACCTCTCAGCAGCGGCGGAGGTGCGCCAGACAAATGACGGGCGGCCTTTTTGAAGGGCCGCCCGTATCATCTTGAGCCGACGCCCTTAGGAGAGCGTGCTGTCGATTTCCTTGCAGGCCGCAACAAGGCCTTTGACAGCATTGACCGACTTGTCGAACATCGCCTGTTCGTCCTTGTTCATCTTGATGTCGATGACCCGTTCGATGCCACCCGCGCCGATCACACTCGGCACGCCGACATACATGCCCCTGAGACCAAGCGCGCCGTCGACATAGGCGGCACACGGCAGGACGCGTTTCTGGTCCTTCAGGTAAGCCTCGGCCATCTCGATTGCGCTGGTGGCGGGTGCGTAGAAGGCCGAGCCGGTTTTCAGGAGGCCGACGATCTCGGCGCCGCCGTCGCGGGTGCGCTGGATGATCGCGTCGAGTCTTTGCTGCGTGGTCCAGCCCATTTCCACGAGGTCCGGCAGGGGAATGCCGCCGACGGTGGAATAGCGGGCCAGGGGCACCATGGTGTCGCCGTGGCCGCCAAGGACGAAGGCAGTGACGTCGCGCATCGAGACGCCGAATTCGAGGCTGAGGAAGTGACGGAAGCGGGCGGAGTCGAGGACCCCGGCCATGCCGACGACCTTTTCGTGCGGCAGGCCCGAGAATTCGCGCAAGGCCCAGACCATCGCGTCGAGCGGATTGGTGATGCAGATGACAAAGGCGTTCGGGGCGTTCTTCTTGATGCCCTCGCCGACGGATTTCATGACCTTGAGGTTGATCCCCAACAGGTCGTCGCGGCTCATCCCGGGCTTGCGGGGGACACCGGCGGTGACGATGCAGACATCAGCGCCGGCGATACCGGCATAGTCGTTGGTGCCGGAAACCTCGGCGTCAAAACCTTCCGCGGGACCGGATTCGGCAATGTCGAGGGCCTTGCCCTGCGGAATGCCCTCGGCGATGTCAAAGAGAACGACATCTCCGAGTTCCTTGAGCGCTGCGAGGTGGGCGAGCGTGCCGCCGATCTGACCTGCACCGATAAGGGCGATCTTGGGTCTGGCCATGGGTGATCTCCGATCCGATTGAATGACGCGGGATGCCTAGACCCTTGGCGCCCGCTGCGCAAGGGCGCCGCGATACAGCGCCAATCGGAGCGGTCTGTGCTTCGGTCTGTCTGAGAGGGCCGAGTCAAGCGAGGGAGGCGGAGGCGGGTGGCCTGCCTGCGGCGTTATCACGCGGTTTCGGGGGGATTGGGAAGCGACGGGTTCTGATTGCGCGGGCGCTGGGCGTCGGCTTGAGGCGCGCGGTCGGGGCGCAGAAAGGCCATGGTTGGCCCGTTTTCCGAATGGCCGGTGAGGAGGGTCCGCCCACGATGTTCATTCGGCTGTTTGCTGCGATGCCCTTGGCCGCGCCGAACAGGTCATGCTGCGGCATTGAGGCCCGGGGCCCGGCCGCAGAAGGGTGGCTTCAGGCGCCTTTGCCGGCGGGCGGAAGGGCTTCGGCAAGCGTTTCGAACGCGACGCCGCTGGCGACGAGGCAGGTGAGGCCGCTGGGCATGGTCACCGTGATCGTCCAACTGCCGGAATCGTCAGAGGCGAAGACCTCGACCACCGCGTTGTTGGCGCCGAGGCCGATCGACTGCCGGGTTTCGCCATAGCCGGTGGCCAGACGCTCCAGGACGCGTTCGCGCGGGGCGCAGTTGGGCCGGCCTTCCGCGAAAGCATGGTCGGTGGCAAGGAGCATCGCGCCGAAACCGAATGACAGGGCTAGGAACTGGCTTTTCATTTGTTATCCCCGAATTCTGGGGCATGGTCGCCCCTTTGATGCAAGGCGCCGAACCGAGTGCCCGACGACGGGTAGAGCATCGACTTCAGTAGAACAAAGATGGGTTAACGAAGCGTTCGCGCGGTTTTGCGTGGCCCTCAAGGCCCTGATCTCGAGAGCTCGCTGCGACGCGGCAAAAGCTGGTTGCGGAGTTCGGTAATTCTGGGGAAGGTTTGCGCAACGAGGTTGCGAGGAAAGAATCATGGAGCGGGTTATGCGGCCCTGGCGGTCTGTCCTTTATATTCCGGGTTCGAATGCCAGGGCCCTGGACAAGGCGCGCGGGCTGCCGGTCGATGCGATCATTTTCGATCTGGAAGATGCGGTGGCGCCGGACGAAAAGCCCTCGGCCCGCAAGCTGTTGGCCGATGAGCTGCGCAAGGGGGACTACGGCGCGCGGGCGCGACTGGTGCGGGTCAACGGCCTCGATACCGGCTGGGCGCGCGAGGATATCGCGGCTTTCGCGGATCTGGACATCGACGGTCTGCTGATCCCCAAAGTCAACCGCGCGGCGGATCTCGATGGGGTCGCGGCCCTGGTTCCGGAGGTGCCGCTCTGGGCGATGGTCGAGACCTGCCGGGGCGTGCTGAACGCGGCCGAGATCGCCGCGCATCCGCGGCTTGCCGGCTTTGTCATGGGCACCAACGATCTGGCCAAAGAGCTCGGCAGCCGTGCTAGGGCGGCGATGCTGACCGCGTTGCAGATGTGCCTGCTGGCGGCACGGGCCGAGGGGATCGTCTGCGTCGATGGCGTCTACAATGCGTTCAAGGACGAGGACGGGTTGCGCGCCGAATGCATCGAGGGGCGCGATTTGGGCTTTGACGGCAAGACGCTGATCCATCCCGCGCAGGTGGCCGTTGCGAACGTACTGTTCGCACCGGCGCCGGAGGAAATCGCCCTTGCCCGGCGGCAGATCGAAGCGTTCCGCGAGGCGCAGGCCGATGGCAGGGGTGTTGCGGTTGTGGATGGCAGAATCGTGGAAAATCTGCATATCGCGACCGCCGAGGCACTGCTGAGCAAGGCGGATGCGATTGCGGCGATGGAGGCGTAGATGATCTGGCTGATACTGGGGCTGGCGCTGTGGAGCGGCGCGCATTTCTTCAAACGAGTTGCGCCGGGTCCAAGGGCCAGGCTTGGCGATGCGGGCAAGGGGCTGGTCGCGGTTCTGTCGGTCGCCGGGATTGCCCTGATGGTGATCGGCTACCGCGCCGCCGAGCCGACTTACCTGTGGTATCTGGGTGGCTGGGCGGTGCATCTGACCGACCTGCTGATGCTGATCGCGGTGGCGCTGATGGGCCTTGGCAGTTCGAAAAGCCGCCTGCGGGGGACGCTGAGGCACCCGATGCTGACCGGCGTGATCCTCTGGGCGGTCCTGCATCTGATGGTGAACGGCGACGCGCCAGGCCTAGTGCTGTTCGGCGGTCTTGCTGTCTGGGCCGTGGCTGAGATGATCGTCATCAACCGGGCCGAGCCTGCACCCGAGCCGTTCACCGGCGGCTCGGTCAAGGGCGACATCCGGCTGGCCGCGATAACGCTCGTCGTCTACGCCGTGATCGCGGGCATCCATATCTGGATCGGCCCCTCACCCTTCGGAGCATGAGCCGATGAAAGCCTATCGACTGCTGACAGAGGACGATACGTCCGCCTTCTGCCACAAGGTCACCGACGCGCTGGCGAAGGGCTGGGAGCTTTATGGCGACCCGGCCTACGGGTTCGATGCCTCGACCGGCAAGATGCGTTGTGCGCAGGCCGTCACGAAAGAGGTCGATGCGACCTATTCACCCGACATGAAACTGGGGCAGCTGTGAAAACCAATCCGGGTCGCTTCTTCGAGGATTACAAGCTGGGAGAGAAGATCGCCCATGCCGTACCGCGCACCGTATCGGGCGGCGAGCGGGCGCTTTATCACGCGCTCTATCCCGCGCGGCACGCGATTCATTCCTCGGATGTCTTCGCCGAATCCTGCGGGCTGATGAAATCGCCGATCGACGATCTGGCTGCGTTTCATCTGGTCTTCGGCAAGACGGTTCCGGACATTTCCCTCAATGCCGTCGCCAATCTCGGCTATGCCGAGGGGCGCTGGCTGCGACCGGTCTGGCCAGGCGACACGCTGCGGTCGGTCAGCGAGGTGATCGGGCTGAAGGAGAATTCCAGCGGCAAGACCGGCGTCGTCTGGGTCCGCACGACCGGGCTGAACCAGTGGGACGAGGCCGTGCTGGGCTATGTGCGCTGGGTGATGGTGCGCAAGCGCGATCCCGCAACGCCCGCACCCGAGACCGCCGTGCCGGACTTGGCCGAGGCGGTGGCGCCGGGCGATCTGGTGCTGCCGGAGGGCATCGATTTCTTGCAATATGATTTCGGTCAGGCCGGCGAGCCGCATCGCTGGGCCGATTACAAGGTCGGCGAGCAGATCGACCATGTCGATGGAGTGACCGTCGAAGAAGCCGAGCACATGCTGGCGACGCGGCTTTGGCAGAATACGGCCAAGGTGCATTTCGATGCCACGGTTCGCGAGGATGGCAAGCGGCTGATCTATGGCGGGCATGTGATCTCTCTGGCGCGCGCGCTGTCGTTCAACGGGCTCGCGAATGCGCAGATGTTGGTGGCGCTGAATGCAGGCGCCCATGCCAACCCGTGCTTTGCCGGGGATACGGTGCGCGCCTGGTCCGAGGTTCTGGACAAGGCCGAAACGGCGGCGCCGGGTGTTGGGGTGGTGCGGTTGCGGCTGGTGGCGACGAAGGGCGAGGCCTTCAAGTTGCGCGGCACGGACGGCAAGTATCTGCCGGAGGTCTTGCTCGATCTCGATTACTGGGCTCTGATGCCTCTATGAGGAAATTGATCGCCGCTGCGCTTGTGACAGTCGGACTTGCCAGCCCGGCGCTGGCCGAGACGCCGGTCTGTGACCCGCCGGCGGATCAGCCGGTTCCGGTCTTCGAGGAGGCGAAGGCGGCGATGCTGGCCGGTGATTACGACCGGTTCTACGAGCTGGTGACGCCTTACGTGTCCAATCCCGAGGAAAAGCAGGCCTCGCTGATCGGTCCGCTGCAAAGGCTGATGCCGAAGGGTTTCGAGGGCTGCGCCACGGTCGTGCATCGGTTCGAGCCCCCGGGGCTTTATCAGGAAGTGGTGTTCTATGATACCGGCCGGGGGCCTCTGGGCCTGTACCTGTCGGGCGCGATATTTGACGGCGCGGTCAGGATCATCTTCTTTTCCTACTCCGACACGCCGTCGGACATGCTCGAGAACCTGAACTGAGCCCGAACCGTCGGGCGACGGGCTGCGGCATTGTCGGTGAATTGTCTTTGCAGAACGCGGCGGACGGCTAGACTGGCAGGATGTCGAGCCTGCGCGCGATTGCTGCATTTATCTGTCTGGCGCCGCCAGCGGGGGCCTGTGACATCGCGCTGTTGCTGGCCGTCGATGTTTCGGGATCCGTCAGCCGAGATGAGTTCCGCACCCAAAGCGATGGCTTGGCCACGGCGCTGCGCGATGGTGTGGTCGCCGAGGCGCTGATCAGGTCGCGGGCAGAGGTTGCGTTTCTGCAATGGTCGGGCACCTCGCGGCAGGAAGTCACGATCCCTTGGACGTCAATCGAGAGCTATGCCGATCTCGATGCCTTGGCGACACGGATCGAAGAGGATCCCCGGCGCTGGCGCGACTATTCGACGGCCATCGGCGAGGCGCTGGCCCTGGGAGAGGCGCAGTTTTCCGATGTGCCGCAATGCCGACGCAAGGTGATCGACGTGTCGGGTGACGGAACCTCCAATGAGGGACAAGAACCGCGGGAGCGTCATGCCGCCTTGCAGGCCGCGGGGATCACGGTAAATGCGTTGGTGATCGAAGGCAGCGAGCCCGATCTCGACGTCTATTTTTGGGAGAACGTGATCGTCGGCGAGGGTGCCTTCATCATCACTGCCAACGGATTCTCCGAATATCCGCCGGCGATCCGGCGCAAGCTGGTCCGCGAAACGACCAAGCAGGTCGCCGCGCTTGACGGGCGCAATTGATGATGCGGCGATGGATTGCCGCATTTATCGTCCAATCGGCGACTGTTAGCGCCGCCAGCCTAGTGACATTGCGGGAAAAGACGTTATCACGGAAGGCAATAACACTCGCGAAGTGACAACAGGTAAGGAAATCGCATGGCTGATGTGAACCGGGGCAACCGGCCGCTTTCCCCGCATTTGACCATCTACCGGCCGCAACTGACCTCGATGACGTCGATCCTGACGCGGATCACCGGCAATGCGCTGTTGCTGGCCGCGCTCTTGATTGTCTGGTGGTTTCTCGCCGCAGCGACTTCCTCGGCCTATTTCGACGTGGTGAACGGCATCCTGACCGGCTGGTTCGGCGATCTGGTCATGTTCCTGTCGCTCTGGGCGATCTGGTATCACCTGCTGGCCGGGGTTCGGCATCTCTACTGGGACAGCGGCCGCGGGCTGGATGTGCCAACGGCAGAGATCCTCGGCTGGGGCGTTCTCGGCGGATCGGCCCTGCTGACGATCGTGACGGTCATAGCGGTTTAGGGGGCGGGTGAATGGAATATCTAACCGACAGAAAGCGCGCCACGGGCACGGGTTCGGCCAAGACCGGAACGGCGCATCACTGGTCGATGACGGTCAGCGCGGTCGGGCTGCTGGTTCTGGTGCCGCTGTTCATTTTCACCTTCGGCCGCGTGCTCGGATCGTCATACGAGGACGTGCTGGTCTACTATGCCAGACCCTTCCCGGCGATCATCGCGGCGCTGACGATCGTGGTCGGTTTCATGCATTTCAAGAACGGAGTGCGGATTCTGATCGAGGACTATGTCCATGGACTGGCGCGCGAGGTTCTGATCATCGCGATGATCTGCCTGAGCTACGCCGCCGCAGCAACGGGCCTGTTCGCCATTGCCCGGCTGGCACTTTGAGGTAATCGACACATGGCTGCTTACGAATACGATACCCACGAATTCGACGTCGTGGTGGTGGGCGCCGGTGGTGCCGGACTGCGGGCGACGCTGGGCATGGCCGAGCAGGGCCTGCGCACCGCTTGCGTGACCAAGGTCTTCCCGACCCGCTCTCACACGGTTGCAGCGCAGGGTGGAATCGCCGCCTCGCTGGGCAATATGGGCCCCGATCACTGGCAGTGGCACATGTATGACACGGTCAAGGGATCTGACTGGCTGGGCGATACCGATGCGATGGAATATCTTGCGCGCGAGGCGCCCAAGGCGGTCTACGAGCTGGAGCATTACGGTGTGCCGTTTTCGCGCACCGAGGACGGGCGGATCTATCAACGCCCGTTCGGCGGGCACACAACGGAATTCGGCGAGGGGCCCCCGGTGCAGCGCACCTGTGCCGCCGCCGACCGAACCGGCCACGCGATCCTGCACACGCTTTACGGCCAGAGCCTGAAGCACAACGCCGAATTCTACATCGAATATTTCGCCATCGACCTGATCATGTCCGAGGACGGCGCCTGTCAGGGCGTGCTGGCCTGGAAGCTCGATGACGGCACATTGCATGTCTTCAACGCCAAGATGACCGTGCTGGCGACGGGAGGCTATGGCCGCGCCTATTTCAGCGCGACCAGCGCCCATACCTGTACCGGCGACGGCGGCGGCATGATCGCGCGGCAGGGGTTGCCGCTGCAGGACATGGAATTCGTGCAGTTCCACCCCACCGGCATCTATGGCGCGGGCTGCCTGATCACCGAGGGCGCGCGGGGCGAGGGCGGCTATCTGACCAATTCCGAGGGCGAGCGGTTCATGGAGCGCTATGCGCCCACCTACAAGGACCTTGCCAGCCGCGATGTGGTTTCGCGCTGCATGACGATGGAGATCCGCGAGGGCCGCGGCGTGGGTGCCGAAAAGGACCATATCCACCTGCACCTGAACCATCTGCCGCCGGAAACCCTGCACCTGCGCCTGCCGGGAATTTCCGAAAGCGCGCGGATCTTCGCGGGTGTCGATCTGACCAAGGAGCCGATCCCGGTCATCCCGACGGTGCATTATAACATGGGCGGCGTTCCCACAAACTACTGGGGCGAGGTACTGAACCCAACCGCGAAGGATCAGGACCGGATCGCGCCCGGCCTGATGGCCGTGGGCGAGGCCGGCTGCGCAAGCGTACACGGTGCGAACCGGCTTGGTTCGAACTCTCTGATCGACCTTGTCGTCTTCGGGCGTGCGGCGGCGATCCGGGCCGGAGAGGTCGTCAATCCGAACGAGGCGAATCCGAGGCTCAACAAGGCATCGGTCGACAAGGCATTGCAGCGATTCGACGGCCTGCGCTATGCGAGTGGCGGCGTTCCGACCGCCGATCTGCGGCTGGAAATGCAGAAGACGATGCAGCAGGATGCGGCGGTCTTCCGCACCGACAGGACGCTCGCCGAGGGCGTCAAGAAGATGGAAGCGGTCGCGGACAAGCTCGGAGACCTTCATGTGACCGACCAAAGCATGGTCTGGAACAGCGACCTGATGGAGACGCTGGAACTGACCAACCTGATGCCGAACGCGCTGGCCACCATCGTCGCGGCGGAGGCCCGCAAGGAAAGCCGGGGCGCGCATGCACACGAGGACTATCCGAACCGGGATGACAAGAAATGGCGCAAGCACAGCCTTGCGACAGTCAACGGCAAGAAGGTCAAACTGTCTTATCGCGACGTTCACCTCGATCCGCTATCCAAGTCCGAGGATGGCGGCATCGACCTGAAGAAGATCGCGCCGAAAGCGAGGGTATATTGATGCGCCTACTGTCTGTAATCTGCACTGCGGCCTTCCTGTTGTCGGGCTGCGCGCCCGCGGCGATCATCTATGATGGATCCCGCAAGGGGACCGTTTCGGTCACCGAACGGGTTGTCGCCCACACCCATCCAAAGCTCGAGGCGAATGCCGCGGCGGAATGTGTGATCAAGGGCATGACCTATGGCGAGGTCCTGAAGATCGGGACCAGCAATACGACCAAGCTTTCCCAGCAATCCTACGACATTGTCTCCGAGGCGTCGGGGCGGCCTGAAGCTGCGGAATGCCTGGCGGCACTGCCCGAGGTGCAGCCGGAGTGAAGTTGACGCCGCTTCCCGTGCTGGGGGTCGTCGCGACCCTGACGGCCTGCGGCCCGATCTCTCCGGAGCGGGCGGCGCAGGAATGCGAGGAGCGGGCGCGCAGCAGCACGGCCCTGACCGGTCAGGCGCGGATGGGCGTCGGGAGTGGCGGGGTCACGACCGGGCTGGATCTGGGCATCGTCCTGTCCAGCGACACGCTCAGCCGTCGTGATCCGGGGGCGGTCTACAGCGACTGCGTCTGGTCGAAGACCGGTCAGGCGCCAATTCGGCCGCCGAGGCTATGATGGCCGCGGCGGGATATTCCGGAACGCCATTGGCCGCGAAGCTGGGGCTAAAGGACGGGCTGGGCGTTGCCTTCATCGGCCTGCCTGGCAGGTTGGAGCAATTGCTGAAGGCGCGGACATATGCCTTTGCCGAGCGGGTCGAGAACTGGGCCGATCTCAAGGCGAAGGGGCTGGACTACATCCATCTCTTCACCAACAGCGCAGCGACCGTCGAAGTGGCCACGCCGGCCCTGCGCGACCGTATCGAACCGGCGGGCATGGTCTGGATGAGCTGGCCCAAGCGGGCCTCCAAGGTGCCGACGGATGTGACCGAGGACACGATCCGCGACTGTGCCTTGCGCAACGACATGGTGGATGTGAAGGTCTGCGCGGTCGACGAAATCTGGTCCGGCCTCAAGATCGTGATCCGAAAGGAACACCGCGCCCGGTACGGAGGACATGCATGATGCGCGCAGTTGCGGCAATGGCGTTTGGCCTGATCCTGATGACGGCCTGCACAGGAAGCGAGCCGATGGTGCAGCAGACCGCCCGCAATGCGGCGAAGTCGGTTGTCACGAACGTCATCGCGCAGCGTTTTCCGGGGGTGAATGCGGCGCCCTTCACCGACTGCATCATCGACAACGCCACTGATCAAGAGGTTCTGAACATCGCCACCGGCGCGCTGACCGGTCCGGACGAGGCGACTGTGCAGATCATACTGAACGTAGCCAGCCGGCCAGAGACGATGCAGTGCATCGGCCCGACGGCGCTTGGAAATATTCTGGGGTAGAGACATGGTTCAACTGACACTTCCGAAGAACAGCCGCATCCAGACCGGCAAGACCTGGCCGAAACCGGAGGGGGCCAAGAATGTCCGAAAGGTCAGCATCTACCGCTGGAATCCCGATGACGGGAAGAACCCCCAGGTCGACAACTATTTCGTCGATATGGACAGTTGCGGGCCGATGGTTCTGGACGCGCTGATCAAGATCAAGACCGAGATCGACCCGACTCTGACCTTCCGCCGGTCTTGCCGCGAGGGCATCTGTGGATCCTGCGCGATGAATATCGACGGGATCAACACGCTGGCCTGCATCTATGGCATGGACGAGATCAAGGGTGACGTGAAGATCTACCCACTGCCGCACATGCCTGTTGTCAAGGATCTGGTGCCGGACCTGACCCATTTTTATGCCCAGCATGCCAGCATCATGCCGTGGCTGGAGACCAAGTCCAACACGCCGGCCCGGGAATGGAAGCAATCGATTGAGGATCGCGAGAAGCTCGACGGGCTTTACGAGTGCGTCATGTGCGCCTGCTGTTCGACTTCTTGCCCAAGCTACTGGTGGAACGGCGACCGGTATCTCGGCCCCGCGGCGCTGCTGCATGCCAACCGCTGGATTATCGATTCGCGCGACGAGGCGACGGGCGAGCGGCTGGACGATCTGGAGGATCCGTTCAAGCTCTACCGCTGCCACACGATCATGAATTGCGCCAAGACCTGCCCGAAGGGGCTGAATCCGGCCAAGGCGATTGCCGAGATCAAGAAGATGATGGTCGAGCGCATCGTTTGAGACGCGTCAGGCCGTGCGCAGTTTGCCGGGCGGTTGGGACACGTCCTGACCGCCAATCTTTGCCGCGCCGCAGCAAGTCCTTGACAAACGCAAGTAAACACACGATGTCACAGGCATTGACCAAGCTATCTGCCGCGTGAGCAGACAGCATTCGCAGGAACAACTGCGATCGATGCTTGGAAAGCGATCACGAAAATCGTGGTCCAAATTGGTTCCCACATCACGCAGGGGTCCGGCGATCCGAAGGCGAAGGGCAATTCGGCCTCTTGCCTGAACGGATCGGGCACTCATGCGTTCGTCGCGCTGTCCCCAATACTGGTGGAGGCGATGGCGGGGCATTCTTTCATGCGCGGCCTGCCGTTTGGCGGCTGCAGAAAAGGTTGAATTTGCTGACTTTCAAAGAACTCGGGCTTTCCGACCGTCTGGTCGAACGCCTGGCTGAACAGGGCCTGACAGAGCCCACCCCGATCCAGGAAAAGGCGATCCCGCTTGTCCTGCAGGGCCGCGATGTCATGGGGCTCGCACAGACCGGCACCGGCAAGACCGCCGCGTTTGGCCTGCCGATGGTGCATCTGATGGCCACGGCCGGCCGCAAGCCCGCGCCGAAGACCGCCCGCGGTCTGATCCTTGCACCGACGCGCGAACTGGCCGGGCAGATCGCCGATGCGATCCGTCCGTTCATCGAGAAGACCCATCTGAAGATCGGGGTCGTCGTCGGTGGCCAGTCGATCAACGTGCAGACCAAGCGGCTTGAGCGCGGACTGGACATTCTTGTCGCTACGCCAGGGCGCTTGCTCGATCTGATCGACCGCCGTGCGGTTTCGCTGAACGAAACGGAGTTCCTCGTCCTCGACGAGGCCGACCAGATGCTTGACCTCGGCTTCGTGCATGCGCTGCGCAAGATCGCGACCATGCTGCCCGCAGAGCGACAGACGATGCTGTTTTCGGCAACCATGGCCAAGCAGATGGCCGAAATTGCCGCCGCCTATCTTAACAAGCCGTTGCGGGTCGAAGTGAGCCCCCCGGGCAAGGTCGCCGACAAGATCACGCAATCGGTGATCTTCGTTCCGCAGGCGCAGAAGCCGGAGATGCTGAAGGAGAAGCTCGACGCGCATCGCGACGAGTTGGCGCTGGTCTTTTCGCGCACCAAGCATGGCGCCGAGAAGCTGATGAAATCGCTGGAGGCGGTCGGTTTTGCGGCCGGTTCGATCCACGGCAACAAGAGCCAGGGTCAGCGCGAGCGCGCGTTGAAGGCGTTCCGCGAGGGACGGCTGCGGGTGCTCGTGGCGACGGATGTCGCGGCACGCGGGATCGACATTCCCGAGGTGCGCCATGTCTACAACTATGATCTGCCGAACGTGCCGGAGAACTACGTGCACCGGATCGGTCGGACGGCCCGTGCCGGGGCCGATGGCTCTGCCATCGCGTTCTGTGCGCCGGCTGAAATGGGTGAGTTGCGGGCCATCGAAAAGACGATGGGGACGCGTATTCCCGTTGCCGGAGGGTCGCCTTGGGAACATGAAGCGGCGCCGGCCAAGGGCAAGGGTCGTGGTGGCCCGTCCAAGCCGCAAGGGCAGGGCAGACGGCGGCGCAGGCCGCAGGGCAAGCGCCTAAGCCGCGCGGCCTGACGGACAAGATCGGGTCTGATCCTCGGATCGGACCCTTTCATTCGGCTTGGTTTCGGCGTTTGGTGTTTCGGTCTGAACTGCGGAGCCGCCGACCATGAAGCCAAGCCATCCTGAACACACCGCTCCTGCCGATGCCGAGGCGCGACTGTCCGTAGCACCGGTGATCTGCTACCCGCCAGAGACCCTGCCGCAACCTGATCTAGAGGCTTACCGGTCGGCCGGAGCGGATGCCGGGAAGGTCGGCGAAGTCCTGGTTTCGCCGCGTGATGCGAGATGCTGTCATGTTGCGGCGGGCCAATTCTTTCGCATCACCTCGGTCGAGGGGCCGCAGGTTGGCGATCTGAACATCTGGAATGCCAACGATCTTTCGGAGAGGTTCTATTCCGGCAAGACCCGCGCCCTGCATGGCACGCACCTGTCGACCGGGGACCGCATGTGGTCGACATTCCCCTGCCTGCGTCCGATGGCGACGGTGATCGAGGATACTCTGGACTGGTATGGTTTCGACAGTTTCGGCGGTGCGGTTCATGACGTGATCGGCACCCGCTGCGATCCCTATACCCACAACCTGCTGGCCGGTAACGACTACCATCATTGCTGCCATTCCAACCTGACGCGGGCCCTGGTCGAGGCGACCGGCATGACAGTGAACAAGGCCGAGCCGCTGGTGCATGACGTTCTGAACGTTTTCATGTGCACCGGGTTTTCACGCGATACCGGTCAGTATTTCATGAAAGCCAGTCCCGTCCGGCCCGGAGACTACATTGAGTTCTTCGCCGAGATCGACCTTCTCGTCGGGCTCAGCGCCTGTCCGGGCGGCGACTGTTCGTCGGAACATTCAAGCGATACGGCCAAGTGCTATCCGCTTCTGATCGAGGTCTTTGACCCCAAATCCGCACCCGCCGGTTGGACCTCGCCCAAGGCGAACGGCTATGACCGCAGCCATGGCATCTGATTGGCGCTGTTCTGGCTCAGGATCGGAGGTGCGGGGCAGACGGCCCCCGGCCTCACGAAAAAGCCGCCTCCAGCGCGATCTCGACCATGTCGCCAAAGCTGCGTTCACGGTCGGCAGAGGGCAGAGCCTCGCCGGTGATCAGGTGGTCGCTGACGGTCAGGACGGCCAGCGCGCGTTTGCCGTAGCGGGCGGCGAGGGTGTAAAGCTCCGCCGCTTCCATCTCGACGCCCAAGATGCCGTGGCGCACCATCTTTTCGTTCAGATCAGGGCGCTCGTCGTAGAAGACGTCAGACGAATAGATGCCGCCGACATGGGTTGGAACGCCCCTGGCCTCGGCCGCGGCGACGGCGGCGCGCAGCAGCGACCAGTCGGCGCAGGGTGCGAAGTTGAGCTCTTTGAAGATGCCGCTTGAAGGGGTGGACAGGCTGGTCGAGGTCATCGCGAGAATGACATCGCGGACCTTGACGCGGTCTTGCATGCCGCCGCAGGAGCCAATGCGGATCAGTGTCTGGGCGCCGTAATCCTTGATCAGTTCATTGACGTAGATCGACAGCGAAGGCATCCCCATGCCGGAGCCCTGGATCGAGACCGGGTTGCCCTTGTAGCTGCCGGTATAGCCCAGCATGCCGCGCACTTCATTGACGAGTTTCGGAGCGTCAAGAAAGGTCTCTGCCGCCCATCTGGCACGGTAGGGATCGCCAGGGAGAAGGACGGTTTCGGCGATCTCGCCATTCCTGGCTCCGATATGGACGGTCATCAATCACCCCTCCTGCAATGGTCCGGCGACTATAGCGCGGGATCAGGCAAAGGGCAGGGGTATTCCGTCAGTGCAGGCTGCGGATGAAGGTGCCGTTGCGAAGGTCCTGCATGGCTTGGCGCAGCTCTTCTTGCGTGTTCATCACGATCGGGCCGTGCCAAGCGACCGGCTCTTCCAGCGGGCGGCCGGAAATCAGCAGGAAGCGGACGCCTTCGGGCCCCGACTGAACCGTCACTTCGTCACCGGTATCGAACCGGACGAGCGTTCGGTTGCCGCTCAGATCGCGGATGTTGAGTTCTTCGCCCGCGAATTCCTTTTCCACCCGGACCCCTTCGGGATGGGACGCGTCGCGGAATGAACCGCTGCCGGCAAAGACATAAGCGAAGGCGTTGGCATAGGTATCGACCGGCAGCGACCTGCGGGTGTTGGGCGGTACTGAAACGTCGAGATACATCGGCTCGGCGGCGATGCCGTCGACCGGGCCAGACTTGCCCCAGAACTTGCCGGTGATGATCTTTACACGGGTACCGTCATCGTCGGTTTCCTCGGGAATGTCGCTGCCTTTGATGTCCTGGTAGCGCGGCGCGGTCATCTTCAGGCTCGAAGGCAAGTTGGCCCAGAGCTGAAAGCCGTGCATCTTGCCGTCGCGGCTTCCGCGCGGCATTTCCTGATGCATGATCCCGGATCCGGCCGTCATCCATTGCACCGATCCCGCGTCAAGCGTGCCGCGGTTTCCGAGCGAGTCCCCATGTTCGACCTCGCCCTCCAGAACGTAGGTGATCGTCTCGATGCCGCGATGGGGATGCCACGGAAAGCCCTTGGCATAGAGGGCCGGGTCATCGTTGCGGAAATCGTCGAACAGCAGGAACGGGTCGAACTCGCGCGGCTTGTGAAATCCGAATGCCCGATAGAGATGAACGCCGGCACCTTCCAGCGTCGGCTGTGCGGCGGATTCCGATTTGACGGGTCTGAAGCTCATGGCTCTTGCTCCTTGGGTTTGAACGAATATGGGGCAAGAGCAGGCGGTTCGGAAGTGCCGCTGGCGAACAGTTGATGTGCGGAAATGCCCAGGCGGGGCCTTTCGGGGACGGTTTCCAGTCGATTTGTGGGCTACTCGGCGGCGACCGCCTCGGAGTCTGCGAGGGCCACGATGTCGAACATGATGCGGTTCAGCTCGAAATCCTTGGGTGTGTAGACGCGCGCGACACCCAATTCGCACAACCGCGCGGCGTCGGCCTCTGGGATGATGCCGCCGACGACAACGGGGATTTTGGTCAGATTGGCCGCACGAAGCAGTGCCATCATCTCTTCGATGAGCGGCACGTGGCTGCCGGAAAGGACCGACAACCCGATGACATGTGCCTGCTGCTCTTGCGCGGCGGCAACGATCTCTGCCGGGGTCATTCGGATGCCCTCGTAGGTGATGTCCATACCGCAATCTCTTGCCCGGGCGGCAATCTGTTCGGCCCCATTGGAATGGCCGTCGAGACCGGGTTTGCCGACGAGGAACTTGAGCCGCCTGCCGAGACGGTCAGAAACGGTGTTCACCGCCGCGCGGATCTCATCCAGCCCTTCGGTGCGGTTCGACGGATTGGCGGAAACCCCGGTCGGCGCACGGTACTGGCCGAAGGCTGCACGCACCACGTCGCCCCATTCGCCGGTCGTGGCGCCTGCCTTTGCGGCGGCGATGGAGGGCTGCATGATATTGGCGCCGGATCGGGCAGCCTCGCGGAGGGCTTCAAGCGCGGACTGGACGGCGGCGTCCTCGCGAGAGGCGCGCCAGGCGGTAAGGCGTTCGATCTGGTCGGCCTCGGCATCCTTGTCGGCAACCATGATCGTCCCGTCCCCCGAAGTCAGCGGCGAGGCTTCCCCGGCCTGCCAGCGATTGACCCCGACCACGGTCATCTGACCGCCCTCGATGCGGGAGATGCGTTCGGCGTTGGCCTCGACAAGACGGGATTTCATGTAACCGATCGCCTCGACAGCGCCGCCCATGCCGTCGATCTGCGCCAGTTCGGCGCGGGCGCCTGTCTTGAGCGCCTCGACCTTCGCCGTAACAGCGGGATTGCCATCGAAGAGGTCGCCATATTCCAGCAGGTCCGTCTCATAGGCCAGGATCTGCTGCATCCTGAGCGACCATTGCTGGTCCCAGGGGCGAGGCAGGCCGAGCGCCTCGTTCCAGGCGGGCAATTGCACGGCGCGGGCGCGGGCGTTCTTCGAGAGCGTCACGGCCAGCATTTCCAGAAGGATGCGGTAGACATTGTTTTCCGGCTGCTGCTCGGTCAGGCCAAGCGAGTTGACTTGGACGCCGTAGCGGAAGCGGCGGAATTTCGGGTCCTCTACGCCGTAGCGCGTGGCCGTGATCTCATCCCAAAGCTCGACAAAGGCGCGCATCTTGCACAACTCGGTCACGAAGCGGATACCGGCATTCACGAAGAACGAGATACGGCCGACCATCTCTGGAAAGTCCGCCGGGGCGACCTTGTCTTTCAGGTCGTCCAGCACGGCGGTGGCAGTGGCCAGCGCGAAGGCAAGCTCCTGCTCGGGCGTCGCGCCGGCCTCTTGCAGATGGTAGGAACACACGTTCATCGGGTTCCATTTCGGCAGGTGCTGGCGGGTATAGGCCGCGACATCGGTGATCATCCGCAAGGACGGCGCCGGCGGACAGATATGGGTGCCGCGCGAAAGATATTCCTTGATGATGTCGTTTTGGACCGTGCCCTGCAGGGCGGCGATGTCAGCGCCCTGCTCCTCGGCCACGGCAATGTAGAGCGACAGCAGCCAGGGCGCGGTCGCATTGATCGTCATTGAGGTGTTCATCTGATCGAGCGGGATATGGTCGAATAACGAGCGCATGTCGCCGAGGTGGCCGACCGGAACGCCGACTTTCCCCACTTCGCCGCGCGCCAGTTCGTGGTCGCTGTCATA
>JBFKFZ010000022.1:0-45680 GCA_041633555.1 Paracoccaceae bacterium
AGTTCGATCAATCTTGTCGAGAATTGCGTAGAACTCTCGGAAATCTGTCGACATTTCCGACTTCAGAAGATCCGATGTGTTTTCGGCGAAACTGGGGTTCGATCGCGCCATCGCACTTGTTTCAGTGCCAAGAGCGATCGCAGGGCAATGCCGGCCCGGTGCGGCCATCCAGTCGCGGCTTCCATAAAGGTCAAACCCGCCGAAAAAAAAGCCAACGCGCTGGATGCGGCCTATGAGGACCTGAACGGGCTGGGCAAGGAGGCCAACGCCATCCTGAAAGCGCTTCAGAAAGCCGTGGCCGCCGGGGCACGTGAAATGAAAAAAGGGGACGAGTGCAAGGCGGACAGCCACAAGAAGGCGGTCGAGCTGGACAAGGCCCTCGTCACGATCAGGTCGCGGCAGAAAACGGAAGGCAAACTCAAGCTGGCCTGATCTGCCAACTGGTCAGACCAATGTTGCGGGTTACTCGGGACCCACGACGACGTGGATTGTAAACGCGTACTGAATCGTCGTTCATTTCGGATACAACAGAACCCTGTTGCCGTTACAATATATCAGCGGGCGCCCTGATGCTCCGAATGGCGAAGACTTAGGAAATGCTGAGTATCCCAACCATGCCGCAATCCTGAAATTAGCCCATGACGGTGGCTACTTGCTGGGGTGCGCCATTCCACGATGCGCGCATTGGCCATAGCGGGCATGAATGGACCCATTCGAGATCTTCTCACGGATAACCTCAAGTCAAGTTAGGCTTCCCGTCGCAGCTCTTGACTTCGGGGTCATCAAAGCTCTTGCCGCAGACGCCGCATTGGTCGATGCCCTTGATTGCGCCAAGCCCGCCGCAGCTGCCGGTGATGCGCTTGCCCTGAAGGATCACGCCCAACGCCATGCCGCCAATGACCAGCAGAAAGACAAGAAATGCCACCGCAACAGTACCCAGCATCGTCAACCGCCTTTCCTGGTGTAGCCGCGCCTAGCCACCGAAGTCGTCCAGCATGATATCCTCGCGCTCCACACCCAGCTCAAGAAGCATGTTGATCACGCTCGTGTTCATCATCGGTGGACCACACATGTAGTATTCGCATTCCTCAGGCGCGGGGTGCTTCTTCAGGTATTCATGGAAGAGGACGTTGTGGATGAACCCGGTGTAGCCCTTCCAGTCATCATCGGGCAGAGGATCGGACAGGGCGACGTGCCATTCGAAGTTCTCGTGCTCCGCCGCCAGCTTGTCGAAATCCTCGACGAAGAACATCTCGCGCCGGGACCGCGCGCCGTACCAGAAGGTGATCTTGCGCTTCGAGTTCAACCGCGACAGTTGGTCGAAAATGTGCGACCGCATAGGGGCCATGCCCGCACCCCCGCCTACGAAGACCATCTCTTTCTCGGTGTCGCGGGCGAAGAACTCCCCAAACGGACCTGAGATGGTCACTTCGTCGCCAGGCTTGAGGTTGAAGATGTAGGTCGACATCAACCCCGGCGGGATCTTCGAGAAATCAGCATGCGGTGGCGGCGTCGCAATTCGGACGTTCAGCATGATGATGCCGCGTTCCTCCGGATAGTTCGCCATCGAATAGGCCCGCGTCACATGCTCGGTATTGTTCGCATGGATGTCCCAAAGCTTGAACTTGTCCCAATCCTCGCGGAATTTCTCGGCGACATCAAATTCCTTGAACCCGATCTGGTAGGGCGGGCATTCGATCTGGATGTAGCCGCCCGCGCGGAAATCAACATTCTCGCCCTCAGGCAGCTCGAGCACCAGGTTCTTGATGAAAGTGGCGACATTATCATTCGAGCGTACCCGGCAGCGCCACTTTTTGACGCCGAACACTTCATCGGGGATGCGGATCTTCATGTCCTGCTTGACTGCAACCTGGCAGGACAGCCGGTCGCCTTCGCGCGCCTCGCGCTTGTTGATATGGGACAGTTCAGTCGGCAGGATCGACCCGCCGCCTTCGTGAATTTTCACTCGGCACTGGGCGCAGGTCCCCCCACCGCCGCAAGCTGATGGCACGAACAGGTTCTCGTTTGCCAGAACGCCCAGCAGCTTGCCGCCAGCCGGCACCTTCAGGGTTCGTTCGCCGTTGATCTCGATATTCACGAGGCCGGTGGAGACCAGCATCGACCGCGCCGCCAGGATGATCCCGACAAGTGCGAGGATGATCGCGGTGAAAAGAAAAACGCCGAGGATGAAATCGGTCATCTGAATCCCTCCTCAGAGTTGCACGCCGGAGAACGACATGAAGGCCATGGCCATCAGTCCGGCGGTCATGAAGGTGATGCCAAGCCCACGCAGCCCCGGCGGAATGTCGGAATATTTCATCTTCTCGCGCAGACCTGCCAAAGCCACGATCGCTAGCGCCCAGCCAACGCCCGAGCCAATGCCGTAGACCACGCTTTCGGCGAAATTGTAGTCGCGCTCGACCATGAACAGCGACCCACCCAGAATGGCGCAGTTCACCGTGATCAGGGGCAGGAACACACCGAGCGCGTTGTAGAGCGCGGGGAAGAACTTATCGAGCGCCATTTCGAGGATTTGCACGATGGCCGCGATCACCCCGATATAGCTGATCAAACCAAGAAACATCAGGTCTGTTTCGTCGAAGCCGAGCCACGTCATCGCGCCGGGCTTGAGGAAAATGTTCAGGATCAGGTTGTTCGCTGGTACCGTCACGGCCTGAACCAGCACCACGGCAATGCCCAGGCCGATGGCGGTGCTGATCTTTTTCGATACGGCCAGGAAGGTGCACATGCCGAGGAAGAACGACAGCGCCATGTTCTCAATGAAGATGGACTTGATGAAGAGGCTAATGAGGGCTTCCATCACGCGTGCTCGCTGACTTGGACGTTCATGATCACGTTCTCGACCTTCTCGCGCTGTTTCGGCTTCCAGCTTCGCACGATCCAGATGAAGCCGCCGATAATGAAGAATGCGCTCGGCGGCAGCAGCAGAAGGCCATTGGGCACGTACCAGCCGCCGTTCGAGACCGTCGGCAGGATCTCGATTCCCATCAGCTTGCCAGCCCCGAAGAGTTCCCGGATGACTGCTACGCCGATCAGGATGGCGCTGTAGCCCAGCCCGTTGCCGATGCCATCCAGCAGGCTGGGAATCGGCGGGTTGGCCATGGCATAGGCCTCCGCCCGCCCCATGACGATGCAGTTGGTGATGATCAGGCCTACAAAGACCGACAGCGTTTTCGATATTTCCGGCGCGAAGGCCTTGAGTACCTGATCGACGACGATCACCAGCGACGAGATGATCACCATCTGAACGATGATCCGGATCGAGCCCGGAATATGATGCCGGATCAGGCTGATGAACAGGTTCGAAAGGGCAACGACGCTGGTCAGCGCGATGCACATGATCAGCGACACCGTCAGCGAAGATGTCACGGCCAGAGCCGAGCAGATGCCCAGCGTCTGGAGAATCACGGGGTTGTTCTCCAGAACAGGGTCCAGGATCAGTTTCTTACGATCAGCCATTTGCTGCAAGCTCCTGTTCTAGAGACTTCAGAAACGGGCCAAAGCCGTTGTCGCCCGCCCAGAACCGCACAAGGTTGCTGACCCCGCTCGAAGTCAGCGTCGCACCGGCCAGCCCGTCAACCTCGTGCGGACCCGAGGCGCCGGTCTTGACCACTTTGACCTGCAGCGCGCCGCTTTCGTCATAAAGAAGCTTGCCTGGCCATTGGCCGCGCCAGCTCGGATTGTCGACCTCGCCACCCAAGCCGGGCGTTTCGGCATGCTCGTAGAATTGCAGGCCGATCACCTCGTTGCCGTCGGGCTTGAGCGCCACGAAACCGTAAAGCGTGGACCACAGGCCGTATCCGTGAATCGGAAGGATGACCGACTCGTATCCGTCACCGTTCTTGACCAGATAGACAGTGGCATAGTGCGCCTGCCGACCGATCTGCGCCAAGTCCTCGTCCCGCCCGAGCGATGAGCTGAGTTCCGGGTCTCGGACCGCGTCACGCGCGTCATAGGTTGCGGGATCAACTTCGTCGGTGAAGGTGCCCGTGCGAAGGTCCACGACGCGCTGTTCGATTTGTTCATTGAAGACTTCACGCACATCCGCACCGGTCTGATAGAGACCGGCGACCTGCAGGATGTTGGTCTGTTTCGCCAGCAGCGCGTTCGCCGCCTGCTGCGGCCGCAGGCCGATGGCGGCAGCCGACACGAGCACCGCGCAAACCAGGCACAGCACGACGGCAACGAAGACGATCTTGAACGGGTGATCATTCGAAAAGATCGATTTCTCCTCAGACATTGCGCCGTGCCCTCCGCTTGATGTTGGCGTTCACGACGAAGTAGTCGATCAGCGGCGCGAACACGTTGCCGAACAAGATGGCCAGCATCATGCCTTCCGGAAATGCCGGGTTCACGACCCGGATCAGCACACACATCACCCCGATAAGCGCGCCGTACCACCAGCGCCCGACATTGGTCATCGCGGCCGAAACAGGCTCGGTCACCATGAACACCAGACCGAACATGTAGCCGCCAAGGACGATGTGCCACCAGAACGGCATTGCGAACATAGGGTTGGTTTCGGACCCTATGAGGTTGAACAGTGTGCTCATCAGCGCAGTGCCGATCAGGCAACCGGCGATCAGGCGATAGTTGGCGATCTTGGTATAGACCAGAAAGATGCCGCCAAGGATGATCGCCAGCGACGATGTCTCGCCGATACATCCGTCCATGATCCCGACGAAGGCCGTCCACCAGTCGATGCCGACGCCGGCCAGCTGTTGATATCCCTCGCTGGCGCTGACGCTTAACGCCGTGGCACCGGAATAGCCGTCGACCGGCACCCAGACGCTGTCACCCGACAGCTGCGCCGGATAGGCAAAGTAGAGGAAGGCCCGCCCCACCAGAGCCGGGTTGAGAAGGTTCTTGCCGGTGCCGCCGAACACCTCCTTGCCGATCACCACTCCGAACACGATTCCTATCGCGACCTGCCAGAGCGGCGTCGTCGCCGGCAGAATCAACGTGTAAAGCATTGATGTTACGAAGAAACCTTCGTTGACCTCGTGGCGACGGATGACCGCGAAGGCAACCTCCACAACACCTCCCGCAACGAGTGTGACGATGTATATCGGGAAGAAATAGAGGAAGCCGTGAACGAAGCATGCGAACCAGTTGCCCGGATTGTAGCCGATGCCGAATGCTTCCAGTACCCAGCCCCGCAAGCCGCCAATCGACTCGACGCCAAGCGCCGCCATTGCCGAATTGGCCTGGAGACCCGTGTTGTAAAGCCCGACGATAATGGCCGGAATGGTCGCCAGGACCACGTAGGTCATCGTCCGTTTCAGATCGAGGCTTGCCCGTGCATGCGGCGCGTACTTGGTCACCGTCTTGGGGCTGTAGAAGATCGTGTCGAACATCTCGTAGACGGCATAGTACTTCTCGTACTTTCCGCCTTTGGTGAAATGCGGCTCGATCGAGTCGAGGTAGTTGCGCAGCCCCATGGTCAGCCTTCCGCTTCGATCTTTTCGAGATTGGCGCGCAGCGCCATCCCGTATTCATATTTGCTCATGCAGACATAAGAGCAGAGCGCGAGGTCCTCTTCGTCAAGCTCCAGCGCCCCGAGTTGCTGCGCCGTATCAGTGTCCGAAACTAGAATCGCGCGCAGAAGCTGCGTGGCCAGAATGTCGAGCGGCATCACGTCTTCATACAGCCCGACCGGGATCATCGCGCGAGGCGAGCCGTTCAGGTTGGTGTGGAACTTGATCTTGTCCAGCCCCAGCAGCCCGGACAGATGCACACGAGCGTTCGAGTATTTCTCCATTGACGGGATGATCCAGCCAAAAAAATCGCGGTGGTCGCCCTCTGGCAGTAACGTGACCTGGTTGTCGAATGCGCCAAGATAGGCGAAGGCGCTCGCTGCCTGACTTCCCGTCAGCACGTCGCCCGAGATGATGCGAACGTTATCGCCTGAAATCTCTCCATCGGTCAGTTCAGCGACGGATGCGCCGCGCCTTGTGCGAACCATGCGCGGCTTGCTGGCCGCCGGTCCGCAGATCGCCACCACCCGACTTGTCGGCAGTTTGCCAGTGCGAAACAACTCTCCCACTGCGATCGCGTCCTGATAGCCAATGTGCCAGACCGCCTTGCCCGAATGGACCGGATCAAGGAAATGGATATGGGTGCCGACCAGCCCGGCCGGATGCGGCCCGCGGAACGCGGAATATCTTATGTCGGGCCCCGATGCCTTCTCGATCGCGGCGCCCTTGGCATGGCAGACATGGGTCGTGCCTTTGGTCAGCTTCGACAGAATCTGCACGCCGTTGCGGAAATCCTCCATGGCGGCCTCGATCACAGCAGCCGGATCGCCCGCAAGAGGGCGCGTATCCATCGCCGTAACGAACAGGGCGGCGGGCGTGGATTGCGGATCGGGTATCTTGGAATAAGGCCGGGTTCGCAGAGCCGTCCAGAGGCCGGAAGCCAGAAGGTTTTCAACCACATCCTCACGCGACAGCCCCGCGATCTTGTCAGCCTCACATGACGCGAAGCTTTCCGCTCCGGCGGAGTCATCAATGCTGATCACAACCGATTGCAGGACCCGGCGGGCGCCGCGATTGATCGCACGAACCCGTCCAGCGGCAGGTGCGGTAAACCGAACGCCTTCGAAACGCTTGTCCTCGAACAGCGCCTGGCCCAGCTTGATCGTATCGCCCTCTTCGACCAGCATCCGCGGCTTCATGCCGACGAAATCGGCACCGAGCACCGCACAGTTCCCGACCTGCGGTCCGTCCTCGATCTCACTGCCGGCAGGCGCGCCCTTAATCGGCAGATCAAGTCCGAGCTTCAGTTCGAACGTCGCCGATCCTTGTGCATTGGCGGTCCCCGACGGTTTTGCCGGTTGTTCCGTTGTCTGCATTTGCTCTCCTCTGCGACCGTTCCGCCTGGCCAGTCTAAGATAATCGGTGTCGTCTTGAACAGGGTGTCAGCCGACCATGGCCTGCTTGATCTTCAGGTTCTCGTACTCCACCTCTTGCAGCCGGTGGCTGATGACGTCCCCGATCGAGATCATGCCGCGAACCTTGCCGTCATCGAGCACCGGCATGTGGCGGAAACGCCGCTTTGTCATGATTCTCATGACTTCGCCGATCTTGAAATCCGGTGTGCAGGTGACCGGATCGGGCGTCATGATCGAGTCGACCGTGTGCCCCAACACGTCCGGACCGACCGTGTCGAGCTTGTTTACCACGTCTCTCTCGGACAGGATGCCAACAACCTCGCTGGCGGGATTGATCACGACCAAAGCACCGATTCGCAGCCGCGCCAGTTTGCCGATGGCGTCCTTGATCTGATCGTGCGGGGCGACGGAATGCACCTCGTTGCCCTTCTCTCTGAGGATGTCCTCAACCAGGATTCCCGGCGCGCTCACACCGAAATTTCCCTCTTGAGTCTGCGAATGTGTGTGGTGAACTCCATCGTCGGATTCGAGTGGGCCCTGGTAGGACGTTGGTGCCATGGATTAGATTCCTCCCCGCTGAAAAGCCCGCGACGGACTCGCATATTCAATGAATTGCACAAAAAAACCGATCAGGAAAGCCGCTCGTCTCCGCTATTCCGTGGTGCCGGATTTCGGCGTGTAGACACCGCGAAATTTTGTTGAGATAGTGACAGGCGTCAGAACCACTTCCAAATCCGGAGATCATCGAGATGCTATCCAGGCGCGACTTCATCCGACAAGCGAACGGGGTGGCAATCGCGATTCCCTTTATCAGCCTGGTCGGCTGTGACGATGTGGACGTCGGGGAGATCCTCGGCTTTTCCGGTCAGACGATGGGAACGACCTACAATGTCAAGGTCGCCGATGTGCCTGAGTCGCTGGAGACCGAAGCGCTGGCAGCTGACATACACGCGACGCTGCATTCGGTTGATCTGCGGATGTCTACCTACCGCCCGGATTCGGAGATCTCTGGAATAAACGCGGGACCTGCCGGCCAGCCGGTCGCTGTTTCCGGTGAGACCGCACATGTCATAGAGACCGCGCTGGCCGCCGCCACCATGACCGGCGGCGCCTTCGACCCGACGATCGGCCCGCTCGTCGACTTCTGGGGATTCGGGCCAAAGGGCAAAAGGAACGGCGCGCCTGTCCCTTCGGAGGTCGAAACTGTCCGGCTGGCGGTCGACTACCGCAAGGTATCGCTTGCCGACGGAGCGGTCAGCAAGGCCGTGTCGGACCTGCAACTCGACCTGTCGGGCGTTGCGAAAGGATATGGCGTCGACAAGGTGGCCGAGTTGCTCGACGCGAGGGGTCTGGAAAACTACCTCGTCGAGGTGGGCGGTGAGTTGCGGGCCAGAGGCCGCGCCGCCGAGGACCGTCCCTGGAAGATCGGCATTGAGAAGCCGCAGCTCGTCGCAGGTGACCTGCAGCGCACGGTGGATCTCGACGGAGATGCGCTTGCAACCTCCGGAAATTACCGCATCTTCTTTGAGGCCGGCGGCAAGCGCTATCCGCATATCATCGACCCGCGTACCGGCTGGCCGGTGGATCACAAGCTCGCCTCGGCCACGGTTGTCGCCGCGACAACGATGGAAGCCGACGCCATGTCGACCTCGATGCTGGCGCTCGGACCGGTCGAGGCAATGGAATTGGCAACGAAACACGACATCGCGGCATTCTTCATAGTCGGTCAGGACAGTGAGTTTACCGAATCTGCCTCACCCGAATTCGCGCGACGCTTCATCGCCTGAGCCGCGCGTAGCGGCCGCGAAAGTACAGTAGCGGGTCTGCGTCACGCGGCGCTTTGACCTGCACGACGCGGCCTATGATGATCAGATGGTCGCCGGCTTCATGCGTCGCATGTCGCCTGCAATCGATCGCGGCCAGAATCTCAGGAAAAACCGGGCTGCCGGTTTCGAGCGGGTAGATTCCCAGGCCCTCGCACCCATCCTCCACCTCGCCCGCAAATCGGTTGGAGAGTTCTTCCTGATCTGCAGCGAGTAAGTTCACGGCAAATTCCTGCGCCCGGGCAAAGCACTCGTAGTTGAATGCAGCCTTGTCGAGGCAGAACAGAACGAGCGGCGGGTCGAGAGAGACAGACGTAAACGAATTCACCGTAATTGCCCGCGCCTCACCTTTGCTATTCGTCGTGGTTACGACGGTGATGCCTGTGGCAAAGGCCCCCAAAACCGAGCGCAGTTCGGCAGGTTCGAGATGCTGGTCGTTCTGCATGAATGCCTATTATCGGGTTATGTTGAACTACTCCACATCTACGGAGAAATTCCTGACTTTGATGAAGAAATCCCTTGAGCGTACTGACCCGTGGCCCCCGATCTGGGCGCTGCGTCACAATAAGTACACGGGACTGGCCACAGCCTGGAAATCCGTTTGCGAGAGAACCGTTTGAATAGGGAGTTGAGCCACCGCCGAATTGAAAGCCTAGCATCGGAGAACCAGGAGATTGTCCGCGCAATTGAAGGTTCCCGTCGCCCGCTCAAACAGATCTTGGCATGCCCAGCTATCTGCAAACAGTTCTTTTCCGCGCATTAGATCGCACAACCACAGGTGAGCAAAAGCATGATCCCTCCATACGAATCCCCGCGATAACCTACTCCCTCGCGCGGAGTACGCGAGCAGGCCGGGCGCGAAGGGATCGAAACGAGAAATACAATCCCGCCACCATGGACAGGGTGACACCGCACAACACGATCGCCAGGGCAGAGACCGGCTCGAACCGGAAGTCGGTTTCCATGATGAATCGTGACACGGCCCATCCCGCCAGCCCGCCAGCAAGGATCGCGACCAGACCTGCGGCAAGGCCCAAAATACCCGCCCGCCAGGAGAAATTCGCGAGCACCGCGAAACGGGTCGCGCCGAGAGTCTTCAGCACGGCCGCCTCGTAGGTGCGCGACCGTACGCCGGCGGCAGCCGCGCCGATCAGAACGATCACACCGGTCAGAAGCGTCGCCATGGCGCCGAAGGTTACCGCGGCCGCGATGCCGCGCAGCACTTCGCCAACCCGATCTATCGCATCGCGAACCCGGATCGCGGTAATGTTGGGAAAGGTCGTGGCGAGATCCCGTAATATGGCCGCCTCTGACGCCTCGTCCGCGTAGATCGTGGAGATCCATGTATGCGGCGCACCGGCGAGCGCGTTCGGGGTCATCGACATCACGAAGCCCATCCCGGCATTCGAGAAATCGACCTCGCGGAAGCTGGTGATCACCGCAGTGATCTCTCGGCCCAGAATATTGACCGTGATCCGGTCACCGAGCGACAGGCCCATCTCGTCCGCCTCCTCAGCGGCAAAGCTGATCTCCGGGTCGCCCTGGTGATCCTCGGCCCACCATTCGCCTGCGATCACTTTTGTACCTTCAGGCGGCGTCGCGGAATAGGTGATACCGCGGTCGCCCCGGACGACCCAGTGATCGCCCGCGACCTCATTCGCGGGGCGGTCGTTGATCCGCGTCACGATCCCGCGCAGCATAGGCGCAGCCTCCATGCGCGATACGTTCGGATCGTCGTCCAGCCGTTGCCGGAGCCGTTCGATCTGATCCGGCTGGATATCGACGATGAAATAGGACGGAGCGACCTCGGGCAAATCCCGGGCGATCGCCCCGCGGAGATTCGTATCGATCTGCCCTATGGCGGCCAGCACCGAAAGACCGAGGCCCAGTGACAGCACCACGGGTATCGCGTCACCGCCGCGTCCCCCGACCGAAGCGAGCGCCAACCGCAGCGCCGTGCGCCCCCGCAATGTTGGCGAAAGCGACAGGTGGCGGGCAAGCCACCGTGTGGCCATCGCCGCCAGGATGAGGGCGAGGAAAGCCCCGAGAATTCCGCCCGCCGCCCAAGTCGTCAGCCATAGCTGCCCTGACAGGATGCCCGCGGCGCTGACCAGTGAAACCAGGGTCAGACCGGTCAGGGCGACATATCTTGGCCGGGGCCAGCCCCGGAGGCCCAATGACGCGTCGCGAAACAACGCCGCCGCCCGGATGTCTTCGGTCCGCGACAGCGGCCAAAGGGTGAAGAGCAGGGCTGCCAGAACACCGTAGAGTGCGGCCTCGGCCAGCGCGCCGGGATGCAGACCGAAATCCGCCGGAACCGGCAGCCTTGCCTCGATCACGGGCGCCAGCAGGATCGGAATGAGGGCACCGATCACGAGGCCGATCAGGATCCCAGCCGCCGTCAGTATGCCGATCTGGATCATGTAGACCTGAAAGATCGTTCGGCTTTCCGCGCCAAGCGATTTCAACGCGGCGATCACCTGCACCTTTTCATCCAGGTAGGCCCGCACCGCGGCGGACACCCCAACCCCGCCCACCGCGAGGCCCGCGATACCGACGAGGATCAGAAAGGCGCTGAGGCGCTCGACGAATCTGGTCATGCCGGGGGCACCGTTGCGCCTGTCCCGCCACCGGAATCCGCCACCCTCGATGGCTGGCAGGGCCCGTTCCCGGATCTCGTCGAGATCGCTGCCGGCGGCAAGCTTCATGCGGTATTCGCTTTCGTACAACGTGCCGGGCTGCAACAGTCCGGATTCGTCAAGGTCAACCGTGCGGACAATGGTTCGCGGACCCAGCGTGAAACCGCCCGCAGCGCTGTCCGGCTCGCGCAGCAGCAATGCGGACAGAATGAATTCCTGCTCGCCCAATCGGAAGTACTGGCCAACCTCAAGGCCAAGCCGGTCGACCAGAACCCGGTCCATGACCGCACCGGGACGACCGCGTTGTCCTGCAAGTGCTGTTGTCAGATCCATCTCCGGATCGAGCCGAACCGCGCCGTAAAGCGGATAGGCGGCATCGACGGCCTTAACCTGCGTCAGGCCCCGCTCGGCGGCCTCTCCCTCGCCCACCACTGCCATGGACCGGAAATCGACGATCTCGGAGACGGCGACTGCGGTCTCATTCATCCAGGCACGCTCGGTCGCGGTCGCGGTGCGATAGGTCAGCTCGATCTCGGCGTCCCCCCCCAGGATCACCGCCCCCTCGCGGGTCAGGCCAGCCTCGATGCTGCTGCGAACGGTTCCAACGGCGGCAATCGCGGCAACGCCGAGGGCAAGGCAGATCAGGAAGATCCGGAATCCCTTTATGCCGCCGCGCATTTCACGGCGGGCAATTCGGGCTGCGACCTTCAGGCTCATTCCGCAGCGTCCATTGCCGCGTCGTCGTCGATCATCCCGTCGCGCAGGTGAATCACGCGGTCACATCTCTGCGCCAGTTCCGGAGCATGGGTGACAAGAACAAGTGTCGAGCCATGCCGGTCGCGCAGATCAAAGAGCAGGTCCATGATGGCCTGACCATTCGCGCCGTCGAGATTTCCGGTCGGTTCATCGGCAAGCACGATGGCGGGCCGGGGCGCGGCCGCCCGGGCAAGCGCCACACGCTGCTGCTCGCCGCCGGACAGCTGAGAGGGATAGTGGCCGACCCGATTGCCGAGCCCGACGGACCGCAATTCGGCTTCGGCCCGCTCGAATGCGCCCCTGACGCCCGCGATCTCCAGGGGTGTCGCAACATTCTCCAAGGCGGTCATCGTCGGAATCAGGTGGAAAGACTGGAAGACGATGCCCATATTCCCCCTGCGGAACCGGGCCAGCGCATCCTCCTCCATCCTTGTCAGATCGTGCCCCGCGACCCGCACCACACCGCCGGTGGCCTGTTCCAGACCGCCCAGCAGCATCAGGAGCGACGACTTGCCGGAACCAGATGGACCCACCAGCCCCACCGTCTCGCCTTCGGCGATGTCCAGCGTGATCCCGCGCAGGATGTCGACGACACCGGTATTGCCCGACAGGCTGAGTCGGGCATCGGTCAGGGAAATGATCGGCTCGGCCTTCATGGCAGTCCTCAGGCTGTTGTTCTGTCTTGGATATGGGGTATTTACCCCCGTCCGCAACAGCGGACTTGCGGTCCTTGTTGCCGCAGCGGTCACAGCGGTGGGTGAAACCGCCCGCGCCGAGCCTGTCACGATCGCCGTATTGGGCGACAGCCTGGTGCAGGGCTACGGCCTGCCACCCGATCAGGGCTTCGTGCCACACATGCAAGACTGGCTCGACAGCAACGGAATTGAGGCAGAACTCCTCAATGCCGGCGTGTCAGGCGATACGACGGCTGGCGGTCTGTCCCGGGTCGAATGGACGCTGACGCCCGAGGTCGAGGCGCTGATCGTTTCACTGGGGGGTAACGATGTTCTGCGCGGCCTTGATCCGGCTGCGGCGCGCGCCAACCTCGAGGCGATCTTGGATATTGCGGCTGCGCGCGAGGTTCCGGTTCTTCTGATCGGCATCGGTGCGCCGGGAAACTACGGTGCTGACTATCGCATTGCGTTCGAGGCCATTTACCCTGCGCTCGCCCAATCCCACGGAACGCTGCTTTTCGACGATTTCCTTTCGCCCCTGACCAGGCTTCCCGACCGGGCTGGAGTCGTCGCGCGATACTTTCAGCCGGACCGACTGCACCCGAATGCGGAAGGCGTCGGGCTGATCGTCGAGAGTATCGGGCCTTCCGTGGCGGAACTGGTGAGACTGGCGCGGCCATAGGACGTCGGTCGCTGGACGGAACGAGTTGGACGACAGCGAGGGTAAGCCTGAGGAATCGCTAGCGTTTCGGCTTGTCATCGTAATCGTCCGAGAGGATGCGGTTGCTGTCTCCGTCCGGATCATCAAATTGCCGGTCGCGCAGCGCCCAGAAGAACCCTGCCAACCCGAGGCCGCCAAGGATTAGCGAGACCGGAATGAGATATACGAGCACGTTCATCTTCGGGTCAGTCTCAGAGCATTGAGCGAGACCGTGATCGACGATCCCGACATTGCCAGCGCGGCGGCCAGCGGCGTCGCGAATCCGGCCAGAGCAACCGGGATGGCAATGATGTTATAGAGCGCCGCGATGGCAAAGTTCTCGATGATCCGGCGGGTTGCAGAGCGCGACACGCTGATCGCTTCGGCAATGGGCGCAAGAGATCCCCCAAGCAGCACGATATCGGACACAACCCGTGCCGCTTCCAGCGCGCTTGCAGGCGAGATGGACACATGCGCCGACGCCAGCGCGGCGGTGTCGTTCAATCCGTCGCCAACCATCAGGACCCGCCGCCCGGATTTGGCCAGAACGGCGATGCGCGCCGCCTTGTCAGCGGGCAAAAGGCGGGCCTCCCACGCCTCGATGCCGACCCGTCCGGCAATATCGGCCACCGCATCGGGCACATCGCCCGACAGCAGGACGACGTCCTTGCCCCGCTCCTTCAGCCGGGCCACGACCTCCTCTGCCCCGTCGCGGAGGGCGTCGACGAAACAGAATGTCAGTACGGGCCGGTCACCGATGCGCAGATAGGTCGCGGTCGACGATGCGGGCTCGGCCTGCAGCCAGTCGGCACGGCCCATTCGGACCCGCCGGTCCCGCCAGCGCCCCTCCACGCCCTGCCCCGGCACCTCGCGCAGTTCTGTCAGCGCAGCTGGCGCAATGCCCTCGCGCCGGATCGCTACGGACAAGCTTTGCGCCAGCGGGTGCGCCGAACCCTCTGAGACGGCCAGGGCCACGGCCAGATCTGCCTTGTCATAGCCGCTAATGCCAATCAGCTCTGGCTGGCCGCGCGTCAGGGTTCCGGTCTTGTCGAAGACCACCGTATCCACCTCTGCCAGCCGTTCCAGCGCCGTGGCGCTCTTGATCAGCATACCTGCGCGAAACAACCGGCCGGATGCAGCGGTCGTCACGGCGGGCACGGCGAGGCCCAAGGCGCAGGGACAGGTGATGATCAGCACCGCCACCGCGATGTTGATCGACAGGCGCACATCGCCACTGGCCCAGAGCCAGCCACCGAAAGCCACGAATGCCAGAAGATGGACGACCGGCGCATAGATCTGCGCGGCCTTGTCGGCCAGGGACCTGTAGCGATTGCGCGAGGTTTCGGCCATGGCGACCAGATCGGCCATGCGGTGCAGCGAGCTATCCTTCCCCGCCGCCGTGACCCTGACCACAAGCACACCGGTAAGATTGACCTCACCGGCGCTGACCACTGTATCGGGTCCAGCCGCAACGGGCAGGCTTTCCCCGGTCAGCAGCGAACGGTCGATCTCGCTGGCGCCCTCCAGAACGACGCCATCGACCGGCACCCGCGCTCCGGGAAGGACGCGCACCAGTTCATCTGCAACAAGTTCTGCCACCGCTACTGTTTCCCCGCTGGCCCGCAGGGCGCGGGGGACTTCCAGCGCCGTCAGTTCCTCGGCCGCGGATCGCGCGATGGTTCGGGTGCGGTGATCGAGGTAGCGGCCGGCCAGCAGGAAGAAGGTCAGTGACAAGGCAGCGTCGAAATAGGCATGGTCGCCGCTCTGCATCGTCTCATAGACCGACATCGCGGCCGCCAACACGATCGCCAGCGAGATCGGCACATCCATGTTAAGGCGCCAGACACGAAGGGCGCTGGCGGCGTTTGCGAAAAAGGGTTGCGCCGAAAACGCGATCGTCGGCAAAGCGATCGCACCAGAGATCCAGTGAAAGAGGTCGCGCGTCGCTTCGGACGCGCCTGACCAGACCGCGACGGATAGCAGCATCACGTTCATCATCGCAAATCCTGCGACGGCGAGACGCATCAGCAGGGCGCGGCTCCGCTCATCCGTGGCGGTAACGCCGATCGAGGCCGGGTCAAGTTCGTGCGCCTCGTACCCTGCGCGCGCCAGCACATCGGTCAAGCGCTCGGGCGTCACGGCAGGGTCAGTCGCGACCGTCGCACGCTTCAGCGTCAGATTGACACGCGCGGCAAGCACGCCCGGCTCTGCCGTCAGGGCGCGTTCAACACCCGAAATGCAGGCTGCACAGTGGATCGACGGCAGCGACAGGAGGATACTGGCATCATCGACCTTGCGCGCAGCGACCGCCCCGGCCTCGGGGGCCGCAATGCAGGCAGGACAGGCCGATATGGTCGAGGAACCCGCCATCGTCAGCGCTTGACGTAAAGCACGATACGCTGCTGGAACAACGTGCCGTCCGCCGCCGTGGCGCGGATCCTGAGATTCCAGTTGCCGGCGGCCAGATCCACCGGTGCGACATAACCCTTGCCGTCAAAGACGAACTCGGGCGCGCGGTCCTGGCTGACCTCGGTGGCCCTGCCAAGCGTGCTGACCAGATCGGCAACCTCGACTGGGTACCCGTCGCGATCGGCAATCGAGAGCCGCAATTTGTCATCCTCGATGCGGGCCGAGAGATCCCAGCCAAGCGCCAGCTGCGCCTTGCGATCGGCCTCGAAACTCTGCGAGGCGACATATGAGTTCTTGACTTCCAGCCCGGGAAAGGTCGCCACGGCCTTGTAGGCCAGAAGCAAGTTGACCCCTATGATGACCGCGAAAGCCGATGCCGTTACGATGAACACCTGGCGGCCGGTGATGGTCCTGTCACTCATTGGGCGCTCCCATTGAAGATCGTGGCGTTGGATGTCCGTTCATTGGTTTCGAGATCCTCGACCCACAGCCGGAATTCGGTGCGATCTGCTGCGGCGGCGGTGCTGCCTGCCTGCGCCGTGACATAGACGCGCTGCAGCATGGTTTCGTCTGCCGGCACCTCGACCACCAGATCGTCCTGACCTTCAAGGCCGATGCGCAACAGGCTATCAGAGGTCAGCGAAATATGGAAAGGACGGTCCTCGCCATTCTTGTTGCGCAACCGGACATCGTAGGTGTTGCGAATCGAGCCGTCCGACAGGGTCACGAAGGTCGGGTTGCGGACCGGGGCGACGGTCATGTCGATATCGGGCCGGATGAAAAGCGCGAAAACAAGGCCGAAACCAACCAGACTCCAGAGCGCCGTATAGAGGACCGTGCGCGGACGCAGCACATGTTGCCAGACCGGCTTTGGCGACTCGCCCGCGCGTTCGGCGGTCTCGTCGGTCAGCGCCATATAGTCGATCAGACCGCGCGGTTTGCCAATCTTCTCCATCACGTCGTCGCAGGCGTCGATGCACAGGGCGCAGGTGATGCAGGCAAGCTGCTGGCCTTCGCGGATGTCGATACCGACCGGGCACACGTTGACGCAGGCCATGCAGTCGATGCAGTCGCCAAGCTTGTCGACGTCGTCCGCCTTGCGGTGCTTGCCCCGAGGTTCGCCGCGCCAGCCGCGATAGGCCACGGTCAGCGTGTCCTCGTCCATCATCGCCGCTTGGATGCGTGGCCAGGGGCACATGTAGATACAAACCTGCTCGCGGGCGAAGCCGCCGAAAAGCACGGTCGTCATCGTGAGGATCGCGATAGTCGAATATGCGATCGGATGGGCGCTGAATGTCACGAGATCCCGCGCGAGTTGCGGGGCGTCGGTGAAGTAGAACACCCATGCGCCGCCCGTGGCGAGCCCGATCAGCAGCCAGATGAACCACTTGGCAATCCGCAGCCGCCACTTGCGGAAATCCCACTTCGACTTCCAGAGCCTGACGCGCGCGTTGCGGTCGCCCTCGATCCATCGCTCGGTCAGAATGAAGAGGTCGGTCCAGACCGTTTGCGGACAGGTATAGCCGCACCACACCCGGCCCAGCGCCGAGGTGAAGAGAAAGAGGCCTAGCCCCGCCATGATCAGCAGTCCGGCGATGAAGTAGAATTCATGCGGCCATATCTCGATCCAGAAGAAGAAGAAGCGGCGCCCGGCCATGTCGACCAGGACGGCCTGGTCAGGGAGATTCGGACCCCGGTCCCAGCGGATCCAGGGCGTCAGATAGTAGATGCCAAGCGTAACCCCCATGATCCACCATTTGAGCGAGCGGAACTTGCCGCTGACTCTGCGCGGAAATATTGGTTCTCGGGCCGCATAAAGCGACGGCGGGGTGTCCGAGGAGGACATAAGGGAATCGTCCAGTCACTGTTCGCGTTGCCGGCGTTATGGAGATTACCACAATGCGCAACCTTGACTTAGGTCAAAACCATCCCGGACCCAGGCGCGTCAACCCCGCAAGCGTTCGGCGGGTAGTTTCAGAGCAACTCATCTTATGTCGATTCGGCGACCGCATCCGCAGCATGCAGGCTGTCCGGCCTGCTTTCAGGGACCACGATGAGCAGATCGGCCTTGATAAGCCCGCTTCGGCCAACCAGCGCCCGGTGATCCTGCCCGCGCAGCACTGCCGCGACGTGGTGCTTGCCTGGCGGCAACTGCCCCAGATCGACGACAGGGAAAAAGGCCGAGGCGACCTTGACGCCGTTACGAATGATATGCGCATGGCCGACGGGAATCGCCGCCGCGTCGGACAGGCAGAGGTCGGTGAACCGGAACCCATCGGCGTCGATCCGCAGTTGCCAGTAGCCTTTGGCCGTCCGGGTCGCGGCAAGGCTGACCTGCGGTTCCGGCAGGTCAGCGGGAAGCTGCAGGAACACGGATCGCGGCGGGGCGCCCTCGGCATTGAATAGTGGTGCGCCGACCGCGAGGGTTGCCAGCATCGCGGCGACAAGCCCGAAGGATGGGTTTCGTGCGGTCCTTGCCGGGCTCATGTCGCCGCCCTCCGGTATCCTGCGAAGCTTACGCGCGCGTCCGGCAATGCGGGACCCGCCATGAGAAGGAACACCATTATGCCGTAGAGGTTGGCGTGAAAAAGCGGTGTTTCCCCCAGACCAACCGCCAAGGTGGTTATCGCGGCGATGATCGCTAGCGCAACCGGTCGGGTCAGCCTGCCGACGATCAGAAGCGCGCCGCAGATGATCTCGATACCGGTCATGATCAGTGCGACCACGGGTTGCGGCATCCCGAAAGTTGGCAGGTTGCCATGATCGAGAATCGCGATGAGCAGCGTCGGCTGGGTCAGCTTGAAGGCGATCGCAAGATAGAGGAAGCCGGCCCCGACAAGGATCTGCGACAGTCTCCAGCCCACCTTGAGCGCCGCGGGAGATGGCAACAGGACATCGTCAAGACCGAGCCTGCGATCGAGCGACATCGCGCCGCCACCTGACAGCATCAGGATCAATCCGGGCGCGGCGAAATGCGGCGCATAGGCCAGAAAAGGCGCCCCGAAGAGCATCATTCCCAGGAAAGACAGACCGATCAACAGCGCGCCTGCTGGGCGCGCAAGCAACCCGACGGCCAGCGCAAGGGCCAGTATGATCTGAGCGGCGGCAAGCCAGTCCCAGCCGAAGACCAGGCCGAGTTGCATGTCCGGAACAAGAAGGGTCGGCTCGACCCACAGAGCCGTTCCATGTCGCGGCAGGCCGCCGGTTCCCGCCAGCACCAGCATGATGGCCATTCCAAACCGCAGCAGCATCGGTCCTACAGCCGTCGCGCCGGCCAGCAGAGGGGCCGCGATACGCTGTTCGTGTGGCCGCAGCCGGTCCTCGGCAATCAGGGCGATCATCGTCAGTGCGGCACCGATAACGGCGGCCACACCGAGCCAGAGATGACTGGCAAAAAGCGCCGGCATCGGTTCTGCGACCAGGGCCTCGATCTCTGCCGGGGTCAACAGCCAAGCTTCATGCGCCGAGGCGGTCGCGGCTGCAAACGCGAACACCAAGGTCAATGGTACAATTTCCAGAACGCGACTTGCCTGCAAATGACCCTTCATTACGCAAACTCCAATTGAATTCGTCTCGGAAAGGCCAGGTCAGGCCAGTGCCGAGGGGAACCGAAATTAGAGATATCCTCCGGTCCCGCAGATGGGGTTTTTCAACTCAACTCCCTCAAATAAAATGAGAAAGAGGGTGCTGCTTGGTTCATGTCCGCGCCAGTGGCGCTCTTGTCATGCGGTTTGAAACTATCGGAACATCCTACCCTGCCGTCGTGACACGGCATAGTCAGGAGTTCCGTACCAATCGGGCGGAGTTATGGATCAATCCGGGCAATTGCCCTTGCGCACCCCTCTGTCCTATCGTTCTCTCCGTAGGCGGGGCGGCGTGCCGCATTGGCCGGGAACCGGGCCGGCGGGGTGGTCATGTTGCCGTCTTTCCAGCCTTCGATGGCATTTCGGCGCTACTGGCGCGGCAAAACATGAACGGCGGCACCGCTCGTCGCAGTCCCGCCGCCTGGGTGGCACCGACCCCGAAGAAACGCGCGAACAGGATCAGGGGTCGGTGCCGATCCGGGGTCTTTGGGGCCCCGGAACTCGTATGACTATTCACCACCTCCAAGCTGGTGAACAAAGGCCGAGACGGCATTCACCTCCGCAACGGACAGGCGCGTTCCCCAGGCGGGCATCACGCCAAAACGGGACTGGCTGACTGTTTCGGTCAGCGTCGCTTCGTCGCCGCCATAGAGCCAGATCGCATCCGTCAGGTTCGGCGCGCCCTGGTCCCGGTCGCCGGTGCCGTCTTCCATGTGGCAGGCAGAGCAATTGTCGGCGAACAGTGTCTCACCGGACGCGGCAGAGGCCGCGTCGTGCTCCTGGCCCGACAGCTTCATCACGTAGGACACGACCTGCGCGATCTCCTCTTCGCTCAGAATGTCGCCGAACGCAGGCATCTCGGAATAGCGCGCCTCGTCGGTCTCGTTGCGGATCCCGTGCCGGACGGAGTAGGCGATAGCCTCGATATCGCCGCCCCAAAGCCAATCATCATCAAGGAGGTTTGGATAACCCTTGGCCCCTGCGGCTCCGGAGCCGTGGCACTGTGAACAGTTGGTGCGGAAGACCGCGGCACCGGCATTGCGCGCATAGCTCTGCAACTCGGGATCGGCAGAGATGGTCGTTAAGTCGGCAGCGGCGAGCCTTGCATCGATCGCGGCATTGGCCTCGTCAAACGCCTGAATCTGCTCGGCCACCTCGCCGCGGGTCGAATAGCCCAGCAAGCCGCCCGTCGCCTTGTTGACCAGCGGCCATGCAGGATAGGCGATCGTATATATCACTCCCCAGAAGATAGTCGCATAGAACACCCAAACCCACCATCGCGGCATCGGGTTGTCCCACTCTTCGATCCCGTCCCAGGAATGCCCCGTGGTGCCAACGCCCGTCTCTTCGTTTATCTTCTCACTCATGTCGAGGACTCCTCGGACTTGGCCGGCGCATCGTCATGCCGGAACGGGATATCTGCGCTCTCGTCGTGAATCTTTCGGCTGCCGGGACGGAATGCCCAGATCACGCATCCCAGGAAGAAGACGAACATGGCCAGAAGAAACCAGCTGTCGGCGAACTCGCGGAGTATGTGGTAATTCATCTCGGACCTCCCTACCGGCTTGGATCTGGCGTGAAAGTCGAGAAATCGACCAGCGTGCCGAGCATCTGCATATAGGCGATAAGCGCGTCCATCTCTGAGATGCCCGCTTGCCCGTCGAAATTGCTGACCACGGCACCGGGATAGCGCTCGACCATCTCTTCCCAGTCGGCATCGGGATCGGCCTGTACCTTGAAGTCAAATGCCGCGTTCTCGATCATCTCGTCAGTGTAAGGCACACCAACCAGCCGGTGTGTCCGCATCAGGTCGGACGTGTGCTCGGCGTCGATGAAGGTATTCAGCAGATAGCCGTATTTCGGCATCACCGACTCAGGGACGACCGATTGCGGGTTAACCAAGTGATCGACATGCCATTCGTCCGAATAGCGCCCGCCGACGCGGGCCAGATCCGGCCCCGTCCGCTTCGAGCCCCATTGGAACGGGTGGTCGTACATGGATTCCGCCGCCAGAGAATAGTGGCCGTAACGCTCGACCTCGTCCCGCATCGGGCGGATCATCTGGCTGTGGCAGACATAACAGCCCTCGCGGATATAGACATCGCGCCCGGTCAATTCCAGCGGGCTGTAGGGCCGCACGCCATCGACCTCTTCGATCGTGTTCTCGAGATAGAAGAGCGGCGCGATCTCGACGATTCCACCGACGCTCACGACGAGTAAGCTGCAGATCAACAAGAGCGTCGCGTTCTTCTCCAGTATCTTGTGGCGGTCGAGAATGCCGCGCCGCTTCGGGCGATCATCGGAGGCGGCGCTGTTGGTCGGGGGTGTGGTGCTCATTGTCAGGACCCCTTATTCAGCCGGCGCCATGACGGCGGCCTTGGCAGGCACGGACCGCACGGTCATCCAAAGGTTGTAACACATGACCAGCGCGCCGGTCAGGAACAGGACGCCCCCAAGGCCACGGACCACATACATCGGGAATTTCGCGGCGACCGTGTCGGCAAAGCTGTTCACGAGGAAGCCGTTGGCATCCACTTCGCGCCACATCAGGCCCTCCATGATCCCCGTAACCCACATCGATGCGGCGTAGAGAATGATGCCGATCGTCGCCAGCCAGAAGTGCCAGTTGACAAGAGGCAACGAGTAAAGCCGCTCGCGCTGCCAGAGCCTCGGCACAAGGAAGTAGAGCGCGCCGAAAGTGATCATGCCGTTCCAGCCGAGCGCGCCGGAATGGACATGGCCGATGGTCCAGTCAGTATAGTGCGACAGCGAATTTACTGCGCGGATCGACATCATCGGCCCCTCGAAGGTCGACATGCCGTAGAATCCGAGCGAGATGACCATCATCCGGATGACCGGGTCGGTCCTGAGCTTGTCCCAGGCCCCCGACAGCGTCATCAGCCCGTTGATCATGCCGCCCCAGCTGGGCATCCAGAGGATGATCGAGAAGACCATGCCGAGCGTCCCTGCCCAGTCGGGCAATGCGGTGTAGTGCAGATGGTGCGGTCCGGCCCAGATATAGAGAAAGATCAGCGACCAGAAGTGGATGATGCTTAGCCTGTAGGAATAGACAGGTCGTTCGGCCTGTTTCGGAATGAAGTAATACATCATTGCCAGAAAGCCTGCCGTCAGGAAGAACCCGACCGCGTTATGGCCATACCACCACTGCGTCATCGCATCCTGCACGCCGGCAAAGAGCTGCACCGATTTCGAGCCGAAGATCGAAACCGGAATGGACAGGTTGTTGACGACATGCAGCATCGCGACGGTCACGATGAACGCCAGGTAGAACCAGTTCGCGACGTAGATATGCGGCTCTTTGCGTTTGAGTATCGTGCCCATGAAGACCGCCAGATAGGCGACCCAGACGATCGTCAGCCAGATGTCGACATACCATTCCGGCTCTGCATATTCCTTGGACTGCGTCGCCCCCAGCAAGTAGCCCGTGGCGGCCAGAACGATGAAGAGCTGGTAGCCCCAGAAGACGAACCAGCCCAGATTGCCGCCCCAGAGCCGGGCGGCACATGTCCGCTGAACGACATAGAACGACGTTGCGATCAGTGCATTGCCGCCAAAGGCGAATATGACCGCAGACGTGTGCAGCGGCCGCAGCCGTCCGAAATTCCCCATCCCGTGAAACCAGTCGAAGTTCAGCCAAGGAAAGGCAAGCTGAAAGGCAATGTATGTGCCGGCAAGAAAACCGACGACGCCCCAGAACGCGGTCGCAATGACACCCGCACGAATGACGCCATCGGCATAACCCAGTTCCAATTCCGCCGCGGGCTTCGGTTCGTCTGTCTGGCGCAGGGTCCACAGGAACAACCCGCCTGCAATCAGCATGACGATGATGGCGTGGACCTGATAGGCCAGATCTCGGGCGTAGTTCGCAGCGATCGCGGCCAGCAAGGCGATCAGCCCCAGAATCATGAGTTTCAGATAGTCCCACATCGTTCGCGTTCCTTCATTACTTCCCAGACTCCCCCCCAAAGGTGGCCTGATCCTGTTCGACAGTGCCGTAACTGGACTGCCACCCGGTCAACCGCCTTGATCCATGTCAAAGAGAAGCGGGGGCGCATCCCGCAATCTTGAATTAACAGGCTCAGCAACGAGGCTTACGATGCTGACGAGGACTTCCGGAGTATTGAACATGGCATTCAAGACCATTTCAACCGTTGTGACGGATATGGAGCTTCATCGCGCGGTCGTCGATGCGGCGGCCGATGTGGCAGAGCGCGACGACGGTCATCTCGACGTGTACTGTCTGGGCATTGATCACACGCAGCCCGGTTTCTACTACGCCGGGGCGGGTGCAATGGCGATGCAGAGCACCCTGGCCGAAGCCGAAGAGCGCGCCCTTGTGCTGGAAGCGGCGGTCAAAGAGCACCTGTCGAAGCGCGATATTTCCTGGAGCGCCAATGCCTTGGCCGCACAGTCGGTTGGGATCGGCCCGTTCCTTTCGCAATTCATGCGGTTCAGCGACCTTGTTGTTCTCGGCCGGCCCTATGGCGAGAATCGCGGCCACGAATGTGAGGCCATCGTCGAGGCTTCGCTGTTCGATGCCGGGGCGCCCGTGATGGTGATGCCCGATGGCGTAGGACTTCCCAAACGGATCGATCGCGTCGTGGTGGCCTGGAATGAAAGCCGTGAAGCCCTGACCGCAGTGCGCCATGCCCTGCCGCTGCTGATTGCCGCGGACACGGTCAACATCGCCATCATCGACCCGCCGCAGCATGCCAGCAACCGCTCGGATCCCGGCGGCGCCCTGTCAGAGATGCTGTCCCGGCATGGCGTGCATGCCGAGATTTCGGTTCTCGCCAAGACCATGCCGCGTGTTTCCGACGTCGTCGCCCGCCATGTTCAGGATCAGGCAGCGGATATTCTGGTGATGGGCGCCTACGGGCATTCGCGGTTTCGCGAATCGATCCTTGGCGGTGCAACGCGGAACATGCTGCAGATCTCGAAAGTGCCCCTGCTGATGGCGCACTGAGTTCAGTGGCAACCGTCTCGCAGCTAGGTCGTCAACGCCGCGGCCCAGGCGCAGTTCGAGGTTCAGCCGCCCATGCGGGTCATCAACTCAACAGACCGGCATGAACCATGGCGGCGCGAATCCTGTCCTTGGTCCCGTCGCTCAGTCCGACCAGTGGCAGGCGAACCTCCTCGGAGCATTTGCCAAGCAGGGACAAACCGTACTTGGCCCCGGTCAGCCCCGGCTCGAGGAAGATCGCGGTGTGCAGCGGCATAAGCCGATCCTGATAGCCAAGCGCCTTGGCATAGTCGCCCGCCAGCGTTGCCTCCTGAAACTCGGCGCAGAGTTTCGGCGCCACGTTCGCCGTCACCGAGATGCAGCCGACACCGCCCTGCGCGTTGAACCCGATGGCAGAGGCATCCTCGCCCGATAGCTGCACGAAATCCGCGCCGCAGGTCTGGCGCTGCTTCGACACACGCGTCACGTCCCCGGTCGCGTCCTTGACGCCGATGATCCGTGGCAGCTTGGCCAGTTCACCCATCGTCTCTGGCGACATGTCGATCACCGACCTGCCGGGAATGTTGTAAATGATGATCGGCAGGTTACAGCAATCGTGCATCGCGGTATAATGCGCGACCAGCCCGGCCTGGGTCGGCTTGTTGTAATAGGGGGTCACGACAAGTGCGGCGTCGGCCCCGACCTTTTTGGCATGCTGTATCAGCCGGATGCCCTCGGCGGTATTGTTCGACCCGGCGCCCGCGATGACCGGTATCCGGCCGTCGGCGATCCGCACGACCTCCTCGATCACGGTTTCATGCTCGCGGTGCGTCAGGGTCGGGCTTTCACCGGTGGTCCCGACCGGCACCAGACCGTGGCTTCCTTCGGCGATATGCCACTCGACCAGCTGTTGCAGCGTATCAAGATCCAGCTCGCCGTTCTTGAACGGCGTCACCAGGGCAGGCATCGACCCTTTGAACATGACACGTCTCCTATAGGATTTGGTAACCCCTTCGAGTCACCCTGTAACAAGCGCGCGGACCCTAACTGCAGTTTGACCGATTGCCAAGTTTGTGAGTTGCCGTTTCGCGCGGGTCGATTACAGTGAGGGACCGTCGGAATGACCAAGGGACAGGACGCGATGAAGCGTATGGTATTCGGGCTGGCGCTGGTGCTGGCGCTATGCACCGGTGCGCAGGCACAGGACAATACTCAGAACAAGGCAGCGGTCGCGGCGGTCGTCTCGACGCTCAAGGCAATCGAGAAGCGGGACTGGGCCCGCGCCAGGGCAGAGATCGGTCCTGCCGGCACCATCGGCCGTGATATCATGGACTGGCACCTGCTCAGGTACGACCAGGGAAATTTTGAAGATTATCAGGACTTTCTGGCCCGCCGCCCGGACTGGCCAGGCCTGCCCTACCTGCGCAAGGCCGGAGAGCGCAAGATCCCGAGCCACGCAAGCGCCAGCGACGTCATCGCCTATTTCGTCGGGCAAGAACCGCAGACCGGCGTCGGCGCCCTTCGCCTGTCCGCCGCGCTGCGATCCACCGGAGCCGCCGACAAGGCCACGGCGGTCATCGTGAAGGCATGGACAGAGCTGTCGCTGTCGACCGACGAGGAAAGGGCGTTTCTCGCGCAATTCTCGAAGACACTGGCGCCGCATCATGCCGCGCGGCAGGACATGCTGCTCTGGCGCGACTACGCCAGCGAAGCCGAACGGATGATGCCGCTCGTTGACGCCGGAACCGCCAAGCTCGCCGCGGCGCGGATCGCACTGATCCGCCGCGACGCTGGCGTAGACGCGCGAATCGCCGCCGTTCCGTCCGCGCTCGCCGACGATCCCGGGCTTGCCTATGCCCGGTTCCAGTGGCGCGACGCCAAGCGCCGCATAGATGACGCCACCGCACTGATGCAGGAACGAAGCGGCTCTGCCGCCGCGCTCGGCCGGCCCGAAGCATGGGGCGACCGGCGCCGCGACTTCGCGCGCCAGCTGATGCGTGACGGCAAGGCAAAGGAGGCCTATCGCCTTGCCAGCCGCCACTATCTGACGGAAGGCAATGATTACTCCGACCTCGAATGGCTGTCGGGCTTCATCGCCCTGACTGACCTCAATGATCCCGAAACCGCTCTGACGCATTTCCGCCGGCTGCGCATCGCCGTCGCGACGCCCATTTCATTGGGCCGCGCCGGCTATTGGGAAGGCCGCGCCTACGAGGCCTTGGGCCGCGCCGAAGACGCTCGCGCGGCCTATGAATTCGGGGGGGAGTTCCAGACCAGCTTTTACGGCCTCCTCGCCGCCGAGAAAGCCGGGATGCCGATGGATCCGGGGCTCGTCGGCGGTGAAAGCTACGCCGACTGGCGCACGGCCGCTTTCGTCAATTCCTCGGTCTTTCAGGCCGCGAAACTCCTCTGGGCCGCCGACCAGCCGTTGCTCTTCACGCGATTCCTGAGGCATCTTGCCGAATCCCTGACGCCCGTCGAACAGGGACAGCTCGCCGAAATGGCGCTGCAACTCGATCAGCCCTACGCGGCGGTCTATCTGGCGAAATATGCCGCGGATGCCGGGGTGGTCCTGATGCGGCCCTATTTCCCCTTGCCGGCGCTGGCCAAGGAAAGCTTTCCGGTTCCCACCGAACTTGCTCTGTCGATCGCGCGCCGGGAAAGCGAGTTTTACGCCCAGGCGCGCAGTCCCGCCGGGGCGCGCGGCCTGATGCAGGTCATGCCCGGCACCGCCAAGCTAATGGCTGCGAAGCTGGGCCTGCCCTACGAGGTCAACCGACTGACTTCCGATCCCGGCTACAACACCGCACTGGGCAGCGCTTATCTCGCCCATCTCATCGAGAAGTTCGGCCCGGCCTATGTGCTCGTTGCCGCGGGTTACAATGCCGGGCCTGGACGACCTGCAAGCTGGATCAAGACCTATGGCGATCCGCGTGACCCCAATGTCGATGCCGTCGATTGGGTCGAGCATATCCCGTTCAACGAGACCCGGAACTATGTGATGCGGGTCATGGAATCGGTGGTGATCTACCGCGCCCGCCTCTCGGGCCAGACCGGTCCGATCCGGCTGTCAGCGGAACTCAAGGGGCGCTAGCCCGGCGCCGTTCCCGCCAGAGCGTGAAGATTCCAGCCGCGACGACAAGTCCGGCGCCGAAGGCGACGTTCGATTTCAGCGTTTCGCTGAAGACGACAAGACCGATGACCGAGGCGAAGACCAGCTGCAGATAGGCAAAGGGCTGAACTGCGCTCGCCTCGGCAACCTCGTAGCAGCGGATCAGCAGCCAGTGGCCCAGCGCCCCGGTGACGCAGAGGGTCGCCATGAAGCCATAGTCGCGCGGCGCCATTGGCTCCCAGAACCAGATGCCCGTCAGGGTCATGGCGAACGCGCCCGCGACCCCGGTCCAGAAAAAGCTGGTCGCAGTGCTGTCGCGCCGCGCCGCGTAGCGTGTCAGCAGGCCGTAAAGCGCGAACATCGTCGCCGAGGCCAGCGGCACCAAAGCCGTGACTGCAAACACGGTGCGGCCCGGATCGAGGATGATCAGCACGCCGACGAAGCCGACGCCGATGGCGCTCCAGCGCCGCCAACCGACCCTTTCACCCAGGATCGGGCCAGAAAGGGCCGCAATCAGCAGCGGATAGCTCGTGAAAACGGCATGCGACTCGATCAGCCCCAGCAGGATGAAGGCAAGGACCATGACGCAGATCTCGGCCGCCAGCAGCAAACCCCGCAGGATCTGAAGCGGCAGCTGCGTCGTCGCGGCTGCCTGCCGGATACCTCCGGCCTTGCGGCTGGCCAGCGCCACGACAAAGGCCGCGAAGAACCAGTAGCGGATCATCACGACCATCATCACGTTGTACTCGCCCGCCAGATGCCGCGACAGCCCGTCCTGAACCGCGAATACGAAGGTCGTCGCAATCATCAGGAGGATGCCAAGCCGGGTATTGCTCTCGCTCATTCCGGTGACCTGAGCCGGCCGATCGTCATATGTCGCTTGCGGCCAAAGCCCGGCGCCCGCTCGACCACGAATCCGGCCTCTGCAAGCGACTGCCGCACATGGCCTGCGGCGGTGTAGGTCGCGAAAGTGCCATTCGGGGCCGTGTGGCGCGCCACTTCGGCCATCAACTCGGGATTCCAGATCTCCGGGTTCTTGGCCGGCGAGAACCCGTCCAGATACCAGGCATCCGCCCGGCCCGACCACTCTGGCAGGGTCTTTCTCGCATCGCCCACGATGATCGAGACCTCGATACCGGGCAGATTGAAATTCTGCGCGCCGCGCTCCCAGGCCGCCAGATAGGGCTGCAACAAGTCGCCGGGGATCGGGAAATGCGCCAATGCGTGGCGGATGTCTTCGAGCGGAAGCGGTTCCGCCTCGAAGCTGACGAAGCGCACCGGTCCCTCGGCGCGCGACCCCTGCAGGGCAATAGCCGTGGCCAGGAGGTTCAGCCCGGTGCCGAAGCCGAGTTCCGCGATACAGAAGCCCGCGCGGGCACGGGCGGGCAGGTCATTTCCGGCCAGAAACACATGCCTCGTCTCTGCGTAGCCATCCTCAAGCGAAAAATAGGGATCATCGTAGCGCGCCGAAACCGGCGTTCCGCCGTTGCGCCACTCCACCAAGGCTCTCTGGTCTGCTGTCATGTGATGGCCTACACCCGTACCGCGCGCGACAATGGGCAAGGGGGCCGGGATTGGCAAGGATCGACATGACCGTGATGGGAGCCGGGATATTCGGCCTCTCCATCGCCTGGACTTGCCTTCAACGCGGCGCCCGCCTGCGCATCATCGACCCGCGCGGACCCGGCGGCGGTGCAAGCGGCGGTGTCGTCGGGGCGCTCGCACCCCACACGCCGGATAACTGGAACGACAAGAAGGCGTTCCAGTTCGAGAGCCTGATGATGGCCGCGCCGTTCTGGGCCGCGGTCGATGCTGCCAGCGGCCGGAATTCCGGTTTTGGCCGTACCGGGCGATTGCAGCGGATCGCAGATGACCGCGCCCTGTCGCTCGCCCGCGACCGCGCGACCTACGCCGCGGACCACTGGCAGGGCAAGGCCGACTGGCAGGTTCGCCCGGCGCAGGATTTCGGCGGCTGGGCACCTGCGAGCACATCTGGATTTCTCGTCCACGATTCGCTCACCGCCCGGATAGACCCGCGACGCGCCTGTGCGTCACTCGCCGCCGCCCTGGTCGATGGCGGTGCAGAGTTGTTGCGCGACCACCAGCCAGAGGGAAAGGTCGTCTGGGCAACCGGCCATGAGGGGCTGCAGGCGCTGTCGCAGAACCTCGGGCGACCGGTTGGCGGCGGTGTCAAGGGACAGGCCATGCTGCTGCGCCACGACGCCGGCGACGCCCCGCAACTCTTTGCAGACTCGCTGCACATCATCCCTCACGACAACAGAACGGTGGCCATAGGATCAACCAGCGAACGCGACTTTGACGCGCCCGATACGACCGACGATCAGCTTGACGCGCTGCTGGAGCGGGCGATTTCCGTCTGTCCCGTGCTGAGCGGTGCCGATGTCATCGCGCGCTGGGCAGGCGTCCGGCCACGCGCGAAGAGCCGCGCGCCGATGCTTGGCCCCTACCCCGGCCGTGCGGACCAGTTCATCGCCAATGGCGGCTTCAAGATCGGCTTCGGCATGGCCCCGAAAGTCGCCGAGGTCATGGCCGACCTCATTCTCGAGAACCGGAACCGGATCCCCGAAGCGTTCCGGGTCGAGGCGAACCTCTAGCCCGCCTCGGCCTCCATGCAAAGCCGACCGTCCGGCCCCCGCACCCAAAGCCTGCCGTCCTTCCGGCAAAGCTCGGCATCCTCGCCCAGTATCAGCGGGGCCGTCGCACGGAAACTGAATCGGGTAAGGCCGCCCATTTCTTCCTCCGCCAGAAGAATCAGCAACTGCGCCATCAGCGGCCCATGCACGACCAGCCCGGCATAGCCCTCGACCCGGCGGGCATAATCGAGGTCATAGTGAATGCGATGGCCGTTGAAAGTCAGGGCTGAGTAGCGGAATAGCAGCGTCGAATCGAAGCTGACCGGTCTGAAGATCGTTTCATCCACAGGCGATGGCGGCCCGCTCGCCGGGCCGGTATCGGAACGCGGCATGCGGTAAACGATGTCCTGATGCTCGGTCAGGCAAAGCCGGCTCTCCTGCCAGATTTCATGGCGCAGGGTGACAAATCCCAGCGGCCCGCTGCGGCCCTGTTTCCGGGTTGTCGCCTCGACGATGCTGCGCCTTTCCGCCGGATGACCCAGCAGAACCGGGGCGTCGAACTGCAGCCGGCCTCCCGCCCACATGCGGATCGGCAGGCCAAGGTCGGGGATCAGGCCGCTGCCGAGCTGGACATGCCCGTCCGGGCCCAGCCGCGCTGGCGGCTGCGCATCCCAGAAATAGATCTGTTGCCAGAAGGGCGGCATGGCCTCGCCGGATTTCGGCGGCGTACCGGGCAAACCGAGCGTGGCGTGAAGGGCAGCCGCTCTTGCCGGGTCGAGCGGGTCCGTGATCGACAGGCTCTGACCTGCTGACCGGGTCATGCCAAGCTCCCCGTCGCAACGTCAGGCGGAAAACCGACGGACCTCATCCGACGCCGATCTCATCGACCAGCGCCGTCAGCGCGCCCAGCGTCTCGATCTGCCGGTAGCGCGGATGGCCCAGCGGCGGCTCGTGATGTTCCAGCACCCATGTCAGGGAATGCGGAACGTAGACCCCCCATCCGCCGGCTTCGATCGCCGGAACCACGTCGGATTTCATCGAGTTTCCGACCATCATCGCCGCATCCGGTCCGGTGCCGTGACGCGCGAAGATCTGGCTGTAGACGGGCGCGGTCTTGTCCGACACGATCTCGACCCCGTCAAAGAGATCCCCTAAGCCGGACTGCGCCAGCTTGCGCTCTTGGTCCAGCAGGTCACCCTTGGTGATCAAGAGCAGGCGAAACCCGTCCGCCAGGGCCTCGACCGTCTCTCTGGCATGGGGCAGCAGTTCGATCGGATGCCGCAGCATGTCCTGCCCGGCCTCGATCAACTCCCGGATCACCGAGCCGGGCACCCTGTCTTCCGTCACCTCGATCGCCGTCTCGATCATCGAAAGCACGAACCCCTTAATGCCAAAGCCATAGTGCCCAAGGTTGCGCCGCTCTGCGGCGAGCAGGCGGTCGGCTAGGTGATCGGCCTCGGCATAGTCCGCCAGAAGGCTTTCGAATCGTTCCTGCGTCATCCGGAAGAACTGTTCGTTCTGCCAGAGCGTATCGTCGGCATCGAAACCAATTGTTGTCAATTTGTTGGCCATACCGGTCCCATGCTCCTTCGAATCGCGCCCCGCAGGCGGACCGCCCCCTTTTCACTGGCTTCTCAGCCCTTATATAGTCCGCCCAGAGCCGCGAAAATTCAAACTGTCGGAGAACGTCTTTTGAAGACACCCCTTCACATGATGTCTGACAAGACCGACCAGACGGATGGTGAAACGGGCGTTGTCACCAAGACCAAGCCCCAGACCAAGCGCCCGCCGCTTTACAAGGTGATGCTTCTCAACGACGATTTCACGCCGATGGAATTCGTCGTGCACGTGCTCGAACGGTTCTTCGGCCTCAATCACGCGCAGGCCTTCGAAATCATGTTGACCGTGCACAAGAAAGGGCTGGCCGTCGTCGGTGTCTTCTCTTACGAGATCGCGGAAACCAAAGTGAGCCAGGTCATGGATTTCGCACGTCGCCATCAGCATCCGCTGCAATGCACCATGGAAAAGGAATAGGGCTTGCCGCCCCGGCCATGAGCCCGTCGCGCCTCTCCATTGCCATTGATGACAAGCTTGTTTCGCTGCCGGAATCCGGCCGCATCGTCGTATATCGCCCGCGGGCCGGAACTGACCTGTCGGCGTTGCCGCGGAACAGGGTGCAGGTCGTACAGGGCTTCCGCCCGGATCATGACAGCTTTGTCCATGTCGGTTTCGAAACGGCCGCGACGGCCAGCGGAACCTTTTCCCTCGCCATCGTGTTCCTGCCGCGCGCCAAGATCGAGGCGCGCGCGCTGATCGCCGAGGCAGCCCAGATCACCGGCGGCGGACCGGTCGTGGTGGACGGACAAAAGACGGATGGCGTCGACAGCATCCTGAAGGATTGCCGCAAGCGCGGGGCCGAGATTGGCGCGGTTTTTTCGAAGGCGCACGGCAAGATATTCGTGCTCACCGGCGGCAGTTTCGACGACTGGACCGTTGCGGGGCGCGAGATCCGGCTGACCGACGGATATGTGACCTTGCCCGGCCTGTTCTCTTCCGACGCCATCGACCGCGGCTCTGCCGTCCTCGCCGCCGCCTTGCCGAAGGACCTGTCCGGTCGGGTCGCGGACCTCGGCGCCGGCTGGGGCTACCTGGCGTCTCGGGTGCTGCGAAGCCTGAAGGTGACCGAGTGTCACCTGGTCGAGGCAGAGCATGCCGCCCTCGACTGCGCGCGCCGGAATGTCTTCGACCCGCGCGCGCGGTTCCACTGGGCCGATGCAACGGCCTTTCAACCCGACACCGCGTACGACGCGATCGTGATGAACCCGCCCTTTCACACCACCCGCGCCGCCGAACCCGACATCGGCCGGGCCTTCATCCAGTCTGCCGCCCGGATGATCCGGCCAAATGGCGTTCTATGGCTGGTCGCGAATCGTCATTTGCCTTATGAAGCCGCCCTGACTGCCGCATTTCACGAAGTATCGGAGATCACGGGCGACGCGTCGTTCAAGGTGTTTCGCGCCGCCAGACCTCGCCGCAAGCCGGGCTGATCCGGCAGGTGCAAATCCATAACGGAAAGTCCAACCATGTCTTTTGCCATCGCAGGAAAGACCGCCATCGTCACCGGTGCGGCCAATGGTATCGGCCTCGCCATCGCGCGCCACTTCGTGACGCAGCGGGCGAATGTCATGTTCGTCGATCTGGATGAGGCGCGCCTGATGGAAGAAGTCGGTGAGGCCGCATCCGAAGACGGCAACGGCGTCAAGCTGTTCGTCGGCGATCTGCGCAAGAAGCTGACCCTCGCCAACCTGCTGTCGGCCACTATCGACGCGTTCGACCGGATCGATATCCTGGTCAATGCCAGCCGCCAGATCGCGCTGACCGAAACGCTCAGCACCGATGATACGTCGATGGACCTTATGATCGAACAGAACCTGATGACCAGCTATCGCCTGTCACAGGTCATCGCCCGCAGGATGATCGCCCAGGCCGAGAAGGACGAGGAAAACGAAGGTCAGGTCGGCTCCATCATCAACCTGTCCTCGATTGCGGCTGTGCATACCCATCCCGACCTTCTCGCCTATTCTGTCAGCACCGCCGCCGTCGAGCAGATGACCCGTTCGATGGCCTTGGCGCTGGCCTCAAAGGGCGTCCGCGTCAACGCCATTTCCTTTGGCAGCGTCATGAGCAGCAGCCTGCGGGATGCGATGCGCGAGGATGACGACCTCCGGGACAACCTGGTCCGTCATACGCCATTGGGCCGCATTGCCGGCGCGACCGAACTGGCCGAAACCGCACAATATCTGGCCTCGGACGCGTCGGGATTCGTCACCGGTCAGGTTCTGGTCGTCGATGGCGGGCGGTGCCTTGTCGATACCGTGGATGCACCCTCCCATTAAGGCCGTCTATTCGGCGGGATAGGTGGCATTGCAGGCCGCCAACCGTGGCTCAGCCCGTCTTGCCAGCTCTGCCCGCTTCTCGACCATCGATTCCAGCCGTCGCTGCTCTGCCGTCAGGTCAACCGCAACCGGTACCCGGCGGGTCCGGTCATAGGGCTCCCAGCAATAATGAAAGCTTCCGTCCTTGCGGCGTCCGCAGATCACGAAGTCCCAGGTCGTGTAACTCTGGATGCCATATCCATAGCCGCGCTGGATGTTGCCCTGGCTTTCACCGATCAGCCGGTCCAGTACCCGGATGTCCCTTGTTGCGCTCGCGATGCATTGCTCGCGCGGCGTCGCGCAGGCGGTAAGCACCAGCAGCGGCAGAAAAACCAGATGTTTCATCGCGGCCCCTTTGACAATGGCTGCAGCTGCTAAGATAGGTCGCAGGCGGCCGGAGTTAAAGCAGGTTAGAGCTGTCCGCGGGCAACGCGGATGGCAGTGAAGGAGAGCGGCAATGGCAGATCAGATGCAGATCCGGAAAGATCAGGCTTCGGCCTGGTTCCGGGCCTTGCGCGACCAGATCACCTCTGCCTTCGAGGCGCTGGAGGACAGCCAGACTACCGGCCCCTTCGCCGATGCACCCGCCGGCCGGTTCGACGTCAGCGAAACCCGCCGTGCCTCGGATGACGGGTCGGATGCCGGGGGCGGGCTGATGAGCGTGCTGCGCGGCGGCCGGGTGTTCGAGAAGGTCGGGGTCAATGTGTCGACCGTCTACGGAACGCTGGGCGAGCGCGCACGGGCGGCAATGGCCGCGCGTGGCGTGCCGGGAATGAAAAGCGATTCGCGCTTCTGGGCCTCTGGCATCAGCCTGGTCGCGCATATGCAGAACCCGCACGCGCCTGCCGTCCACATGAATACCCGGATGTTCTGGACACCGGGCGCATGGTGGTTCGGCGGCGGGTCGGACCTCAATCCCTGCATCGAATATCCCGAGGACACGGCACATTTCCATGCCATCCAGAAGGCGCATTGCGATCCGCACGGGCCCGATCTTTACCCGCGCTACAAGAAATGGGCCGACGAATATTTCTTCATCCCGCACCGCAATCGCGCGCGCGGCGTCGGCGGCATCTTCTACGACGATCACAATTCCGGCGACTGGGATGCCGATTTCGCCTTCACGCGGGATGTCGGCCGCGCCTTTCTGCCGGCCTTCCTGCCGATCACCGAAAGGCGGCGCAATATCTCCTGGACCGACGCTGACAAAGAGGCCCAGTTGATCCATCGGGGTCTCTATGCCGAATACAACCTCGTCTATGACCGGGGCACCAAGTTCGGGCTGGAAACCGGCCACGACGCCAACGCGGTGCTGATGAGCCTGCCGCCGCTGGCCAAGTGGGTCTGAGCCAACTCAGCCGCCCCGAACCGTATCGATCATCAGTTGCACATTGTCGGGATCGGCGTCCGGCGTGATGCCGTGGCCGAGGTTGAAGACATGCGGACCGTTCGAAAAGGCCCTGACGATGGCACGGGTCTCGTCGACCAGCTCCTGCCCGCCGGTGACCATATGCGAGGCAGCTAGATTGCCCTGCACGCAGCCGTCCTTTTGCACATTCTCCGCCGCCCAGTCCGCCGAAACCGAGTTGTCCAGCGCCACGCAATCCGCGCCGGTTGCCTTGGCGAACCCGACGTAATTGTCGCCCGCCTCGCGCGGAAATGCGATGACGGGGATGCCCGGATGGCGGGATTTGAGCGCGCCGATGATCTGTCTTGTCGGCTCCAGTGCGTAGCTTGCAAACGCGTCGCCCGAAAGCGAACCCGCCCAGCTGTCAAAGAGCTTCACCACCTCCGCCCCGGCCTCGATCTGCGCCGAGAGGTACTCGACGGTTGCCTCGGTCAGCAGTCCCATCAGCGCATTAAATGTCTCGGGGTCCTCGACCCGCAATTTGTGCGCCGGTCCCTGGTCGGGGGTGCCCTGCCCAGCGATCATGTAGGTGGCCACCGTCCAGGGCGCACCGGCAAAGCCGATCAGCGTGGTTTCCGCCGGCAGTTCTCTCATCAGGATGCGGACCGTTTCATAGATCGGCGCAAGGGTCTCGTGGATATCCGCAACCGGTCGCAGTTTCGCCAGATCGGCAGAACCGGTGACAGTGGACAGACGTGGCCCTTCTCCCGGCTCGAACCACAGGTCGGCCCCCAAAGCCTGAGGCACCAAAAGGATGTCCGCGAAGAGAATGGCAGCGTCAAAGCCGAACCGGCGGATCGGCTGCAGCGTCACCTCGGCGGCAAGATCCGGGTTGTAGCAGAGCGACAGGAAATCCCCGGCCCTGGCCCGCGTCGCGCGATATTCCGGCAGATAGCGTCCCGCCTGCCGCATCATCCAGATCGGCGGGGTCGGCAGAACCTCTCCGGCCAACGCGCGCAGGATTGTCTTGGTTTCCGCCATCCCCGGCCCTTCCACAAATTTCCGGCTGTCGTCGGTCGCCCGCAACAGTTTGTCAACCCGGTGCTGGTTGTCAGGACCTCAAGTCGCATTTACTGGGGGTGCATGAAACTCGATCTCCCTTCCCCGGCGCACCCGCTCAAGATCGGCACGCGCGGCTCTCCTCTGGCGCTGGCGCAGGCACATGAGGTGCGGCATCGGCTGATGTCGGCCTTCGATCTGCCGGACGAAGCGTTCGAGGTTCTGGTGATCTCGACCACCGGCGACAGGATACAGGACCGCCCGCTGAAGGATCTCGGCGGCAAGGGCCTCTTCACCCGCGAGATCGAGAATGACCTGATGTACCGGACCATCGACATCGCCGTTCATTCGATGAAGGACATGCCGGTCCGGCAGCCCAGGGACCTCTTGATCGACTGCTACCTGCCGCGCGAGGATGTCCGCGACGCTTTCGTGTCGCTTTCCGCAAAAGGCATCACGGATCTTGCCGAAGGCGCGGTTGTCGGCACGTCCAGCCTGCGGCGGCGCGCGCAATTGCTGCATCGCCGCCCCGATCTGGAAGTCGTGGAGTTCCGCGGCAATGTCCAGACCCGGTTGAAGAAACTCGAATCGAAAGCAACGGAGGCAACCTTCCTCGCCATGGCAGGATTGAATCGCCTGCATCTGTCGGACGTACCGCACACACCGATATCAGAGAATCAGATGCTGCCCGCCATCGCGCAGGGCGCCATCGGCATCGAAAGGCGTTTCGACGACAGCCGGGCGGCGGCGCTGCTGGAAGCGATCCACGATGTCCCGACGGGCCAGAGGCTTGCGGCCGAACGGGCATTCCTTGCAGCACTCGACGGCTCCTGCCAGACGCCGATCGCCGGTCTGGCCGAACTCGACGGCGCAACATTGCGGCTGCGCGGCCAGATCCTGCGCACCGATGGATCCGAGGCCTTCGAGGACGATCAGTCCGGCGCGATCGAGGATGGCCCCGAGATGGGCCGCGCGATGGCGGCCGGCTTGCTGGCCCGCGCCGGGGACGGTTTCTTCGACTGGCGCTAGGCCGGGCACGAACGGCGCGTGACAAAAATGCTACGGATCCGGGATGACCTTCCCCGGATTCATGATGCCCTTGGGGTCCAGCGCCTGCTTGATCCTGCGCATGACTTCGAGTGCCACCGCGTTCTTGCGTCGCTTCATCGAGCGCAGTTTCGACAGGCCGATCCCATGCTCGGCAGAGAACGAGCCGCCCAGTTGCAGCGTCACATCCTCGACCATCTCGCGAATCGCGTCATGCGTTTGCGGATCCTGCGAGCTTGGCCAGATCGTGAAATGCAGGTTTCCGTCGCCCAGATGACTCACGGTGATCGTCTCGGCCCGGTCATCCAGCGCCCGCAGCCGCGACAGGGCCAGATCCATGAATTCGGCAACCTTGTCGACGGGCACACAGACATCCGTGTCGACAAGAGGATGCCGCCCAAGCGTGATCTCCGCCGCGGATTCGCGGATCTTCCACATGGCCTGCCGCTGGCTCTGCGAACGCGCGATGACCGCATCCACCGCCAGGCCCTCGTCGATCAGCCCCGCAAGCACGTCCTCGAGCAGCCGCACCAGCGGCACCTCGCCATCATTACCGGGCTCCACATCGCGCGGCGCGACAGAGCCAAGCTCGACCAGGATCGTGGCGTCGTGGTCGTAACCAAGCGGAGGCTTCACGTCGGGCCGAACCTCCCTCAGCCGCTGCATGTAGGTTCGCGGCATGAATTCGAAGCCCTCGACCATGCCGCCGGTCGCCATCTGCAGCCGGTTCAACAGCACCAGCGCATCGGGCAGCGAGCGCGCCGCCACCATCGCGGTCGAATAGGCGCCCGGTTTCGGCACCAGTTTCAGAACAGCCGCCGTGATGACCCCCAGCGTACCCTCTGACCCGATGAACAGGTCCTTCAGATCGTAACCGGAATTGTCCTTGTGCAATTCGCTCATCAGATCCAGCACCTCGCCGTCCGGCAACACGACCTCAAGCCCCAGGCAAAGCGCGCGGCTATTGCCGTAGCGCAGCACGTTCGAACCGCCCGCATTGGTCGCCAGATTGCCGCCGATCATCGCCGAACCCCGTGCGCCGAAGAACAACGGAAAGGCCAGCCCCTGCTCTTCCGCGGCATCATGCAGTTTCGACAGGACCACGCCGGCCTCGACGATTGCCAGGCGCGCCTCTTGCCGGATTTCCCGCACCCGGTTCAGCCGCTCGACCGACAGCATCAGGACCCCTTCCGCATAGGTGCCGCCCACCAGCCCGGTATTGCCCGCGATGGGCACCACCGGCGTGCCCGTCCGGTGCGCGAGCCGCATCGTGGCGGCAATTTCGGCGGTCGTGCCCGGCCGCACCACGGCCATTGGCCGCGACGGATATTTCTTCATCCAGTCGATGCCGTATCTGGCGGCATCCTGCCCCGCCAGAACGTTGGTCGCACCACAAATGTCGCTCAGTTCTTCGATCAGATCCATGCTGCCCACACATACCGTCGTTCCATCGACTTCTAGAACGCGGCGCGCATTGGGGCAATCGGATCAGACTGCCGGACTGTGCCCGGTCGTTGCCATAGCATAGGCATCGAAATGGCGTGCAATCATCCGGGTCAAAGGCCGGCCGTCAGGCGAGATGGTCAGCCTGTCCCGTGTGAGCATGACCATGTCCGGAAAGGCCGAGTCCACGCCCGCTGCATAGGCGCGCAGCCGGTCGGCCGGCACGCCAAGCTCGGCCACCAAAGCGCCGAAATCCACCGCGAAATCACACATCAGAACCTCGATCATGCGGCCGCGCTCGATGTCCTCCGGCGAAAAGGCATGGCCCTTCCTCGTGGCAAGTTCGCCACCCCTGACCGCCACCTGGTAGGCCGAGGTCGCCGGAGCGTTCTGCGCGTAACCCTGCCGGTAGCGTGAAATGGCGGACGCCCCGATCCCGATCAGGGTTTCAGACGTATCCTCGGTATATCCCTGGAAATTCCGCCTGAGACGCCCGGCTTTCTGGGCCTTGGCGAGACCGTCCCCCGGACGGGCGAAATGGTCGATGCCGATCTCGGCATAGCCGTCCCACAGGAACAGCTGCCGCGCGGTCTCGTAAAGCGCCAGCCGTTCATCCGCCAGCGGCAGCGTCTCTGTCGGGATCAAGGTCTGGCGCTTCGCCATCCAGGGCACATGGGCATAGCCGTAAAGCGCGACCCGGTCGGGCGAAAGCGAAAGCAGCTTCTGCACACTCTGGGAAATGCGGGCCCCGGTCTGATGCGGCAGGCCATAAAGTATATCCATGTTCAGGCTCGTGATGCCCCGGTCTCTCAGCGCATTCGCCGCCGCCTTGGTCGTCTCGTAGCTCTGCTGGCGGCCGATCGTGTCCTGGATCTGCTGATCGAAATCCTGCACCCCGATCGAGGCGCGGTTCATTCCGGCGGCGGCCAACGCATCGAGGCGCGCGGCATCCAGTTCGCTGGGGTCGATCTCGACGGAGAACTGCGCCCCCTCGGCGAAGGGCACGACCTCCATGATGGCGCCGGCCAGATCGGCGATCAGGCCCGGTTCAAGCAAAGTCGGGGTGCCGCCGCCCCAATGCAGATGCTCCAGCCGCACGCCTCGGGGAAGCAGATCCGCCAGAATCCGCAGTTCGGCCTTCAGCGCCTCGACATAGGCGGCAACCGGGCCTGCCGTGCTGGTTCCCTGGGTCCGGCAGGCGCAAAACCAGCAGAGCCGGCGGCAGAACGGCACATGGACATAGAGCGAGATGGTTGAACCCGCGGGAATGGCGCGGATCCACTGCGCGGTTTCCGCACCGCCGTCACGTGTCTTGAATTGAGGAGCGGTCGGATAGCTGGTATAACGTGGTACACGCGCGTCAAACAGTCCCAGCCGGCGGAGTTGCGATAGCCTGTTCATGCGCCTATCTAGATCCAGGCGCCAATACTTGTGCCTTGACCTATGTCAATTGAAAGCTGCGCCATGAACGATATTTCGATCAAGAGTGAATCTTCGGCCAGATTGCGGGACTGCGGCACCTGCCCGATCCGCCATAATGCCGTCTGCGCGCGCTGCGAAGCCGATGAATTGGCGGAACTCGACCGGGTCAAGTACTATCGCAATTACGAGGCCGGCCAGCCGATTATCTGGTCCGGCGACCACATGGATTTCGTCGCTTCGGTCGTCACCGGAGTCGCGGCCCTGACCCAGGCGATGGAGGATGGCCGCACCCAGATGGTCGGCCTGCTGCTGCCATCGGATTTTCTTGGCCGCCCCGGACGCAACACGGTGCTTTATGACGTAACAGCCGTCAGCGACCTGACGCTCTGCTGTTTTCGCCGCAAACCCTTCGAAGATCTGCTCAAATCCACCCCGAATATCAGCCAGCGTTTGCTCGAGATGACCCTGAACGAGCTGGATGCCGCCCGCGAATGGATGCTGATCCTGGGCCGCAAGACCGCGCGGGAAAAGATCGCCAGCCTGCTCTCGATCTTCGCCCGCCGCGAAGCCTCGCTGCACCTGTCACACATCCCCGACGGCGCGCGCTTCAGCCTGCCCCTGACCCGGGAAGCCATGGCGGACTACCTTGGCTTGACGCTGGAAACGGTCAGCCGCCAAATCTCCGCCCTGAAGCGCGACGGGATCATCGAATTGCACGGCACCCGTCAGGTTTACATTCCTGACTTCGGCGCGCTGCTGGTCGAAACCGGCGACGATGCCGATGGCGGAATGCCGGAATAGCCGCACAGGCGCGGCTTGACACCCGATTGAGGACGCGAAGCCTGTCGGCTGTCCGAAGTCTGTCGTCTCTCGCGCAGAACCCGGCAGTCGACCCCTATTTGGGTTTTGCCTGCACCTTGCCGCTCAGATGGGAACCGGATTCCACGGTCAGATCCTTGCAGATGATATCGCCCTGAACGATGGCGCTCGAAGCGATGACCAGCACCTGGCACTGCACCTTGCCCTGCTGCTTGCCCCGCAGCTCGGCCCGTTCGGCGGTCACAACGCCACGGATCGTGCCCTGCGGTTCCAGGACCAGGTCGCCTGCAGAGACATTGCCATTCACGGTGCCGCCGATCTTCACGCGGCCGGACGTTTCTATGTTCCCGTCGATCAGGATGTCATCGGAGATCGAGGAAGTGCTGCGATTGCTGAGGTCGTTCATGTGAATAAGTCCGATCAGATCATTTCAAGAGCGGTTCGGCGGCCACGAATCGGACCAGCAACACCACCAGAGCGAGAAAACCGAGCCGAGGCAACAGCCAGAATACAAAACCGACCAGAACTGTATTTCCGAAGAGCAGTCCGGCGGCCAGCCCCAGGCACGATGCCAGAAAAGCGCAAGCGATCAGAACGGCCAGAACCCGCACAAGGCTGCCGCCAAGCAAGCGCGATGATGTTCCGCCATGGTCTTCCGCCGGTTCGCGATGGTCCTTCCGACCTTGCCGGCCAGTCGCACCGGCCGTCTTTCGGTCCGGCCCTGCGTCGCTTTGCCCTGCATATGTGCCTAGCAAAAATGCTCTCCCAATCCATCTGCTTCGCGAGCCTGCGCCCTTGCATTCCTCCGGTTTGCCCGACGAGATTCCGCTGGCGGCCCGCTGCGATACCAGACGGTTCCTGTCAAAGTTTGCCTTGCGGTTGAAGCGGCACTTCGGGTTACGACAGTCAAAGTGGTGCAGAATCGCGCCAGTTGGCGGTGATCTGCGGCTGTAACCTGCCGTTTTCGCGAATTGGGCAAGGCAATTTGTCGCCGATGCGTTGGCGGGGCACCAAATGGAAGCCCGGTTCGCAAATGAACCCGAACCCGCCGCCACCGGTCGCATCGCCGGGGCGACCCAGATGGACCGGGTCGAGCGCCCCCGGCGGTTTCATGCGAACGCTGGCAAAGACGATGCCTCTTCCGGGATACAGCCTTGCGGAGGAAGCTCTGGATCAGTGCGAGCGGGCCAAACCTTCGCACTTGCAGTCAGGCTTGTTATGATCGATTGCAAGGGGCGGGCCAAAGAAGCGCCCCGCAAACGCGGAAAAGCCTCCACAAGGCGGGGCGAAACAGAGATCCAATCTTCCCGATGGCCAAGACCGAAGACAAGAACTACAAGGTGATCGCCGAGAACCGCCGGGCCCGCTACGACTATGCCATCGAGGATGACATAGAGTGCGGCATCATGCTGATGGGGTCCGAGGTCAAATCGCTGCGTGTCGGCCAATCCAACATCGCCGAAAGCTATGCCTCGGTCGAAGACGGCGAACTATGGCTGATCAACAGCCATATCGCGCGCTACGATCCGGCCAAGACTTGGGGGCATGAGGAACGGCGCAAGCGCAAGCTGCTGGTCTCGAAAAAGGAACTGTCGAAGCTCTGGCAGGCAACCTCGCGGCAGGGCATGACGCTGGTGCCGCTGGTCATGTATTTCAATCACCGCGGGCTGGTGAAGGTGAAGATCGGCGTGGCCAAGGGCAAGAAGACGCAAGACAAGCGCGCCACCGAACAGAAACGCGACTGGCAGCGCCAGAAGGCACGGCTCTTGCGCCACGGCGGCTGACCGGCCGTCCCGGCCCTTGCGCAAGCCGCCCCCGCCGTTTACGCAATTCCTGTCGATATCCGGAGGCATCATGACGCACAGCAACCCGAGGACTCTGGTTTCCACGGCCTGGCTGGCCGCCCATCTCAGGGATCCCGATCTGCGGATACTCGATGCGTCATGGTATCTGCCCGATGCCGACCGCAACGCTCGGGCAGAATATGACAAGGCGCATATTCCAGGCGCGCGCTTCTTCGACATCGACGAGATCTCCGACAGCCGGTCCGAGCTGCCGCATATGGCCCCGCCGGCAGAGAAATTCATCAGCCGCATGCGCGCGATGGGGGTCGGTGACGGCCACCAGGTGGTGGTCTATGACGGCGCGGGCATTTTTTCGGCGGCAAGGGTCTGGTGGCTGTTCCGGCTGATGGGCAAGATGGACGTCGCGGTGCTGGACGGTGGTTTTCCCAAATGGCGGGCCGAAGAACGGCCTGTCGAAGACATGCCGCCCGTGGTCCGGGACCGCCACATCACCGTGCAGCGCCAGTCGCACTTGGTGCGCGACGTGACGCAGGTCGCGGCGGCGGCGAAGCTCGGCGATCACGTGATCCTCGATGCGCGCTCGCCGGGGCGCTTCAGGGGCGAAGTACCGGAACCTCGCGCCGGGCTTCGATCGGGGCACATCCCCGGATCGCTGAACTTCTATTACAAGGACGTTCTGAACCCTGATGGCACGATGAAATCCACGGACGCGCTTCGCAAGCTCTTTGATGCCAAGGGAATCGAGCCATCAAATCCGGTGATCACAACCTGCGGATCGGGTGTCACGGCGGCGATCCTGAACCTGGCATTGGAGATGACCGGCCATGACAGGCATTCGCTTTACGATGGGTCCTGGTCCGAATGGGGCATGTATGACGACCTGAAGGTCACAACGGGAGACGCCTGATGCTGGAGAACCTCAAACCGCAAGCTGCCGACAAGATCCTGATGCTGATGCAGATGTTCCGCGACGATCCGCGCGAGAACAAGATCGACCTCGGCGTCGGCGTCTACAAGACCGCCGAGGGCGTGACGCCGGTGATGCGGGCCGTCAAGACCGCCGAGAAGATGCTATGGGAGATCGAGGCGACGAAATCCTATACCGGGCTGATCGGCGATCCCGCCTACGGGGCTGCGATGCGCGACCTGATCCTTGCCGGTGCGGTGCCGAATGACCGCGTCGCCATGGCCGCGACACCGGGCGGCACCGGCGCGGTCCGCCAGGCGCTGGAACTGATCCGGCTGGCCACGCCTGACGCCACCGTCTGGCTGTCGGCCCCGACCTGGCCGAACCATCCCTCGATAATTAAGTATCTCGGGATGCCAATGGCCGAGTACCGGTATTTTGACGAGACCACGCGCGATGTCGATTTCGAAGGCATGATGGCGGATCTCGAGGGCCTGAAGGCGGGGGACGTAGTGCTGCTGCATGGCTGCTGTCACAACCCGACCGGCGCCAATCTGACGCTCGACCAGTGGAAATCGGTCGTCGCGCAGCTTCAGGAAACCGGTGCAGTGCCGATGATCGACCTTGCCTATCAGGGCTTCGGCGATGGCCTCGAGGAGGACGCCGCGGCGACGCGTCTGGTCGCGTCCAGCCTTCCAGAGACACTGATCGCCGCCAGCTGCTCGAAGAATTTCGGCATCTACCGCGAACGGACGGGCGTTCTGATCGCCATCTCGGACAGCGCCAGGGGGCAGCCGGTGACACAGGGCACGCTGGCCTTCCTGAACCGGCAGAACTATTCCTTCCCGCCCGATCACGGCGCGCGGCTGGTGACCATGATCCTGAGCGATCAGGACCTGACCGCCGACTGGAAGGCGGAACTCGAAGAGACCCGCCTGTCGATGCTGGGCCTGAGAGAACAGCTTGCCGCCGAGTTGCGCCAGCGCACGAATTCCGACCGTTTCGATTTCTTCGCCCGCCATCGCGGCATGTTCAGCCGCATCGGCGCCAGCCCCGAGCAGGTGCAGATGATGCGCGAAAACAATCGCATTTACATGGTCGGCGACAGCCGTCTGAACATCGCCGGACTGAATGCCACGACCGTACCGCTTCTGGCCGAGGCGATCGTGGCAGCGGGCGTTTGACGAAACCCAGAATCGCGGTTTTGGGCGCGGGGCTTATCGGACAGCGGCACGCTGCCCTGCTGCGTCAGGAAGCAGAGCTTGCCGCCATCATAGACCCGTCTGAGGCGGCGCAACGGATCGCGGCTGAAAGTGGTGCGGCCTGGTTTGCGGACCTGACCGGCTATCTGGCCGCGAACCGGCCGGATGGCGTGATCATCGCCACCCCGAACCAACTCCATGTCGATCACGGGCTCGAATGCATCGCCGCCCGCATCCCTGTTCTGGTCGAAAAACCGCTGGCCGATGTCTCCGGCCCGGCCGAAAGGCTGGTCGAGGCGGCAGAGCAGGCTGGGGTGCCCCTGCTCGTCGGTCATCACCGGCGGCACAACCCCCTGATCGCGGTGGCGCGGCAGGCGATTCTCGACGGGCATCTTGGCCGGATCGTCTCGGTGCAGGCACAATGCTGGTTCTACAAGCCGGATGGCTATTTCGATGCCAGCTGGCGCAAGAAGACGGGCGCCGGCCCGGTCTTCATCAATCTCATCCACGATATCGACCTGCTCCG
>JBFKFZ010000023.1:0-43483 GCA_041633555.1 Paracoccaceae bacterium
CCAGAAGGAAGCGCAGGCGAAAATGGAAGATCTCCAGCGCGCGCAGGGCGAGGCGTGGAAAGACATCAAGTCGGGCATGGACTCTGCCTGGGACGATATGAGCAAGGCGATGCAGACCGCTTGGAAGAGGTTCTCCTGAGGTTGCGGTGTAGCGGTCCTAAAGAGGTCCAGTGTTGAGATCGCTGGCGATTTGATGGGCAGACAAGTGCAGGCATTCGATTGTCGGCAAAAGCTTTGGACTTGGTGGTTTTCGAACTGATCGCGACCAGTGCCACAGCTTTCGTTGTCCCGAGAATCTAGGCGCTGCAAGTTTCCATCCAGGGGACTGGGATTCTTTCGGTCGCCAAGTAGGATGGAATTGCCACCATTGCGCTTGGGTTCAAGCGAGAATCCTGGAGATTCGAGCCAATCCGCCTGCCGTGCTGGACAAGCCGTAGTCGGTCAGCGACTCGCGCCTTCGAGGTTGGCGTTGTCTGGCCATGTGTCGATCAATCTCGTGTTGCTTTTGGAAAGTCGCGACCGTTAAGCTGCTCAGATACGATTAATGCAATCGGATCTGGGAGGATAAACATGAACTTGAAACAGATGATGCTCGCGACGGCATCCGCCTGTCTTGTTGCGGCACCGGTGGCCGCGCAGACTGAGATTGAATTTTGGCACGCCTTTACCGGGCGACTGGGGGAACTCGTCGCAGAGCAGGTAGAGACCTTCAACGGATCGCAGTCCGATTACGCGGTCACGGCCACCCACAAGGGCAACTATTCGGAGACGCTGAACGCCGGAATCGCGGCCTTTCGCGCCGGGGAGCAACCCGACATCCTAATGGTGTTCGAGGTTGGAACAGCGACGATGATGGCTGCGGAAGGCGCCATCAAGCCAGTCTATGAAGTGATGGCTGATGCCGGAGCCGAATTCGACGCCGACGGCTATATCGGCTCTGTAAAGGGATATTACACGACCAACGACGGCCAGATGCTGTCGCTTCCCTTCAACTCCTCGACACCCGTCCTGTGGGTCAACCGCGATGCTCTGACGGCGGCGGGTATCGATCCGGATACCGACATGTCCACTTGGGAGCAGGTGGGAACGGTGCTCGATCAGTTGAAGGAGGCGGGAAGCACCTGCCCGATGACGACGGCCTGGCAAAGCTGGATTCATCTGGAGAATTTCTCGGCCTATCATGACACGCCATTTGCAACCAAGGCCAATGGCTTTGAAGGCGTGGACACCGAGTTGACGCTGAATGGTCCTGCGCAGGTCGCGCATATTCAGGCAATGGGCGAGTGGGCCCGTGACGGAAAGTTCATCTATGCGGGCCGCCGCAACGAGGGTGGCGCCAACTTCCGGGCCGGAGAATGCGCGCTCTTCACTGAAAGTTCGGCCGGCTATGCAGGCATCAAGTCAGAAGCCCAGTTCGCATTCGATGTGCGCCCGCTTCCCTATTGGGCGTCCCTGGTCGACAGCCCGCAGAACACGATCATCGGTGGCGCGTCGCTCTGGGTTATGGCCGGTCAGACCGAGGAGGAATACAAGGGTGTCGCCGCCTTCCTGAACTTCCTAAGCTCGGCTGATATTCAGGCCAAGTGGCACCAGGATACCGGTTATCTGCCGATCACCCAGCCTGCTGCCGATCTGACCCGCGAGCAGGGCTTTTACGAAGCGAATCCCGGCACCGATATCGCCGTCATTCAGATGACCGCCAAGGCACCGACCGCGAATTCCAAGGGGTTGCGCCTGGGATCTTTCGACCAGATCCGCGGCATCATCGACGAGGAACTTGAAGCGGTCTGGGCCGGCGACAAGGATGCTCAGGCCGCGCTGGACAGCGCGGTAGAGCGTGGCAACGAGCTGTTGCGCCGGTTCGAACAAGCCAGCCGCTGAACAAGGCAGCGCCCCGGACCCGGTCCGGGGCGCGCCGGTCGCAATGGAAAAGCGCGTCAGATTCAAAGGCATCTGGTTGCCGCTTCTGCTGGTACTGCCGCAGATACTGATCACGGCTGTTTTCTTCTTCTACCCGGCCGGTCAGGCGATCTGGCAGTCGCTTTTCATTCCGGACCCGTTCGGCCTGTCCATGCAATATGTGGGCCTGGGAAATTTCGAGTACCTGCTTTCCAATTCCTACTATCGAAGCTCCTTTGTCACCACAGCGGTCTTCTCGATCCTTGTGACAGTCGTTTCGATGGGGGTCGCACTTTACCTTGCGGTACTGGCGGATCGGTTGATCAAGGGCTCTGGCGTCTATCGGACCTTGCTGATTTGGCCTTATGCCGTCGCCCCGGCCGTCGCCGGTGTTCTGTGGCTCTTCATGTTCAACACGCGGGTCGGGGTCGTGACATGGTATCTTGGCGTCCTAGGCTATGACTGGAACCACGTCCTGAATGGCGGCGAGGCGATGGGCCTTGTCGTTGTCGCCTCGGCCTGGGGACGGATCAGCTACAATTTCTTGTTCTTTCTTGCGGGGCTTCAGGCAATCCCGAAAAGCGTCATCGAGGCCGCAGCTATCGACGGTGCGCATTTCTGGACCCGATTCCGCACCATCGTCTTTCCCCTGCTATCCCCGACCAGTTTCTTTCTGCTCGTTGTCAATATCGTCTACGCGTTCTTCGAAACCTTCGGGGTGATCCACACGATCACCAGCGGGGGACCGCAGCAGTCGACAACGATTCTGGTCTACAAGGTCTATTCCGACGGCTTTGTCGGGCAGGATCTCGGGTCGTCCGCGGCTCAGTCCGTCATCCTGCTGGTGATCGTCAGCCTTCTGACCATCCTGCAGTTCAAGTTTGTCGAGCGACGGGTGCATTACTGATGACAGAGCGCAGCGGCATGGTTGAGAAACGGGGATCCGGCTACTGGCTGACCCACCTCGGCCTGATCATTGGTCTGCTTTTCATCTTCTTCCCGATCTGGCTGGCTTTTGTCGCCTCGACGGTATCGCAACCCGAAATCGTCAGGCCCCCGATGCCTCTATTGCCGGGTGACCAGTTTTTTGAGAATTACCGCAAGGCGCTGGTATCCGGTATCAACGCTCCGGTCGCGTGGATGATGCTCAACTCGTTGGTCATGGCGCTCGGGATCGCCATCGGAAAGATCATCATCTCGCTGCTGTCGGCCTTTGCCATCGTCTATTTCCGGTTTCCGGGGCGAAACGTCTTTTTCTGGCTGATCTTCCTGACCCTGATGCTGCCGGTAGAGGTGCGGATCGTTCCGACATACGAGGTTGTTGCGGGCTTCGGGATGCTCAACAGCTACTCTGGCCTGATCTTTCCATTGATCGCATCCGCCACAGCTACCTTCCTGTTCCGCCAGTTCTTCATGACGGTGCCTGATGAACTGGCCGAGGCCGCCAGGGTCGATGGCGCCCGCCCGATGCGCTTCTTCTGGGACATCCTGCTGCCGATGAGCCGAACCAATATCGCCGCGCTCTTTGTGATCCTCTTCATCTATGGCTGGAACCAGTATCTATGGCCACTCCTGATCACGACCGACCCGTCGATGAATACGATCGTGATGGGGATCAAGCAGATGTTCCCATCAGGGGACGACATCGCCGACTGGCCCGTGATCATGGCCACGTCCATTTTGGCGATGATCCCGCCGGTGATCGTTGTCGTCGGCATGCAGCGGCTGTTCATCCGCGGCCTTGTAGACAGCGAGAAATAGTATGGCGACAGTCACCCTTCAGGACATCAAGAAGTCGTTCGGCAAGACCGAGGTGATCCACGGCGTCGATATCGAAATCGAGGATGGGGAGTTCATTGTCATCGTGGGCCCGTCCGGCTGCGGCAAGTCAACGCTGCTGCGCATGGTGGCGGGATTAGAGACGGTGACTTCCGGAGAGGTTTTCATCGGAGGCGCTTCGGTCAACCACAAAGAGCCGATGGACCGGGACATCGCCATGGTCTTTCAGAACTACGCGCTCTATCCCCATATGACCGTTTTCGACAACATGGCCTACGGCCTGAAGATTGCGGGTAAGCCGAAGGCGGAGATCGCCGAGCGGGTCGAGGTTGCCGCCAAGCTGCTTCAGCTTGAACCCTATCTCAAGCGCCGCCCGCGCGAGCTGTCCGGTGGCCAGCGCCAACGCGTTGCGATGGGACGGGCGATCGTGCGCAAACCTGCCGTGTTTCTTTTCGATGAGCCGCTGTCGAACCTTGACGCCAAGCTTCGGGTGCAGATGCGGCTGGAGATCAAGCAGTTGCAACGGCGGCTTGGCGTGACCTCGCTTTACGTGACCCACGACCAGGTCGAGGCGATGACTCTGGCGGACAGGATGATCGTGATGAATGCCGGGCGGGCCGACCAGATCGGGGCGCCTCTTGAGGTCTATGCCAAACCCGCGACCGAGTTCGTGGCGGGTTTCATCGGCTCGCCACCGACCAATTTCCTGAAGGGTCAGCTGGCTTCGAGTGCCCATCCAAAGGCCAGCACTCTGGGCGTCCGTCCCGAGCATATGCAGCTGGCAGGCGGCGCGCCGCGGATCTCAGGCTCTGTCCTCTATTCCGAGGCGTTGGGGGCGGAAACGCTGGTGCATGTTCAACTGCAGGACGGCACTCCCGTTACGGCCCGGCAGAACTCAGCAGACCCGCTGCCGGCGGAGGGCGCTTCCGTTGGGCTTGGTTGGGCCGATAAGGACCAGATGCTTTTTGACGGGAATGGACAGCGTCTTTGAAAAGGGCCGCAGTGCCAGCGACCAGCAGCACTCCTCCTTCTGATCCTTAGTCCAGTGCACCGCTTAGCGGCGGCTCCGCCAATGAACGCGGGTTTCGGTTATCGAATGGCCTGCTCTGGGACTTTCCTACTGTGTTCGCCGTTGTGCCACGCGCATCCCATCGGCCAAACCAGATGACGGAAAGAGGATCACCTGATCACCCTCGGTCAGGCCGTCGAGGACTTGCGCCTCTGTGCCGTTGTTGCGGCCAAGCTCAATCTTTCGCAGGCGAGCAACCCCGCCTTCGACCCGAAATATGGCCCAGTTCCCGGAACTGCGAAAAAGCGCGCTCGACGGCACGACGAGCGTGTCGTCTTCTTCCCAGACGACGATCCGGGCTTCGACACGATAACCGTGACCGAGACCGGTATGCGCCTCGGCGGGATCAGTAAACCGGATCACTGCCGTCACTCGTTGTTCTTCGACACCGAGGGCCGAGAACTTGGAGATGCCGAATGGATCGACCCTCACAACCTCGCCCGCAAGAATATTAGCCCCTCCCCAATCGTCAATGATGGTGCGATCGCCGGACGACACTTGAACGGCGTCCGTCGACAGAAGTTCGACCACCACCTCGAGATCGTTCTCGATGTTACCGATTTCCATGACCGGCGCCCCGGCGGGCAAAGTCGTCTCGCTTTGCTGTATGATCCGCAGGATGCGCCCGCTCGCTGGCGCATAGAGTGGAATGTCCTGCGATCGGCCGGCTTCGACCGCCGCCGCAAGACGCTGGTCGTCAAATCCGATGAGTTGCGCTTGCGCATTCGCCAGTTCCGCCTCGCGCATGGCTATGGCAGCTTCTGCAGTGTCAACATTCGCAGATGCGACCCGAGCGGCTTGCTGTACCTTGTCGAGGGCAGCGCTGCTGGTTACGCCGCGTTCTGCGAGCTTGCGCGCGCGCTCCAGTTCGGAACCGGCCGCATCTCGGTTCGCGATAGCCGCGTTCAGATCGGCCCGGGCGACGCGCAATGCCGCATCGGCAGCCGCCACTGCGGCGCGCGCCTGCTCGCGGGTCCGTATGTCGAGTGCGGCCGGGTTGGTTGGCAACATGTGTGCTACGATCGTCGTTCCGCGTTCGACAGGATCACCCGGATTAACCTCTACACGCCGAAGTCGTCCCGCGATCGGAGTTGAGACGACATAGGCGTCGCTGACCCGCGTGCGGCCCTCTTCGTCTATCGTCACGATCAGCGCGCCACGCTTGACCTCACCGAAATCCACCAATATCGGGCGCGGCCAGAACGCGGCGGCAAGCGCTGCGGCGATTATCGCTGCCGCGGCGATGGTCAGATAAAGCCGAGAGTGTTTCTTCTTTCTGCTCATCTCGGCTATTCCCTTGTCTTCAGGGCAGATACCAGATCGGCCCGGTCAATGTCTCTCTTAACTAGCCATCCCGACGTCACCGAGGCACCCAGAACAAAGAGCATGGCAAGGCCGTAGCTATCGGCATTGAAGACAGCCGGTATCTGATAAAGGTCTGTCGAGAATCCCGAGGCGATGGCAAAAGAGAGGTAATAGCCCAAGATCGACCCGATAGGCATTGCCGCAAGCGTGACGACCGCGAGTTCTCCTAGAAGAACAAAAGCCGTCTCTCCGGCGGTGAAACCAATGACGCGAAGGCTGGCGAGATCGACGGAGCGCTCGGCATAGGCGATCCGGGCAGCGTTGTAGATAATGCCGAAGGTGATGACGAAGGCGATGACACCCATGACATAGCGGATCGCCCCGGCCCCCTGATCCATCAGCTTCTGAATGGCGCCCTTCGCGTCGGATTTCAGGCTGACACCGGCAACCGATGGCATATCCTGCAGCGCGCGGTAGATCGCCCCGGCCCTGGCTGAATCGACGGACAGGTAGGCGCCGGAAACCCGGTTCGGTTCCCTGAGCTCGCGATTGAGGGCCCCGAGATCCATGTAGGCGGGAGAACCAAGAAGACTTTCCGCGATACCATCCACCGGCAACTGTAGCACTGGTTGACGTCCTTCGCGAACTTCAACCGTCAGGGTGTCTCCTGGGGCGACGTTCAAGATCTCTGCCAACGCTGTCGCCAGAATGATGCCACTCTGACCCAACTCGATCGTGCCGAAGTCACTGTCGATGGCCCGGTAGAGACGGGGATGCTCACTCAGCCCGCTGATTGCTCCCCGGTAGGTGCTGAGGCCATTCCTCAGCACCGCCGGAACGACGCGGACCGGTTCGACATAAGTCACGCCGTTCAGGCGCCGCAGTTCGTAGATCGTCTTGTCGGATACAGGGTGCGTGAAAGTAACGGTCACGTCACTCCGATCGACTACTGAAAAAGTCAAATCAATGGTCCTGTCAAAGCCGGCATAGATCGTCATCATCGCCACGCTCAAACCCATTCCACAAGCAATGCCGATCACGGCACCGGCCATTCGGCCCGGCTGGCGCGTGAGGCGGCGCAGCACCATTCGACTTGGTTGATCAAGCAGGCGATTGATTGATTGGCCGATATTGCCGGTCCGGCTGAAATCGGGCGGGGCAGGTGCGCGCATTGCGGCAGCCGGGGTTAAGGCAATAACCTGCCGCAAGACGAGCAAACCACCCGCCGAGGCCGCCAGAACGCTTACCGAGACCCCGGTAAGGAAGGACGCCGGCTCGAGTTGGAAAACGAGGAATGGGAACTTGTAATAGGCCGTATAGATTTGGATCATCGCGCGGCCCGCCAATATGCCAAGAAGGCATCCGACAAGAGCGCCGCCAACAGCAATGGCCAGAACCATCTTGAAATAGTGCGCGCCGACCTCAGCGTTGGTATAGCCGAAAGCCTTCATCAGCCCGATCTCTTCACGCTCGGACTGCACAATTCGGCTAACAACGATGTAGAGAAGAAACGCAGCGACAGCGAGGAAGATTGGTGGCACAACGACGGCTGCAGCTTCCAGCCCGCTGATTTCCTCTGTCACAAAGCGGTTCGACGTCTGATTGGCGAGTGGATAGGCCCCAAGTCCGCCATGGAGGTCGAGTATCCGGTCCACCGCATTCAGGACCGCTGCCTCGTTCGCACCTCGCGACAGCGATAGCAGGGCTTCATTGAATGCGCCTTCCATATCGTAAGCGGCGGAAAGTGCGGAGTCACTCATCCAGATGACGCCAAAGCGTGCATCGTCGGGGATGAGCTCGCCGGGGGCAGTGGTGTAAAGGAATTCGGGGCTCTGGGCGAGACCGGTGATGCGAAAAGCGCGGCGCGCGCCATTCATGGTCGCACTGATCCGATCGCCCGGGCGCATGTCATGGGCCTCTGCAAAGCTCTTGAGCAGCAATATCTCGTCATTCCGGTTGCTGTCGATCATCCGCCCATCTGTCAGATAGACGGCATTGAGGCGAGGATCTCGCAGGTCGGGCAGAGATACAGCCTTTGCCTGAACCGGCAGATCTGTCGTCTCGAGGTCGATCAGGGCGCTGCCCTGCACACGCCCCTCGACCATCCCTATGCCGTCGATTGCAGCGAGCTTTGGCAGCAATCTTTCCGGTGCGCGGGTTACCGGCGCGAAGACATCGGCCAGTCGGTAGCGCTCGTAATATGTCCGCCGGGTTTCGTTCAGCGACGTCACCAGACCGGACATCATGACCAGCATCATGACGCCGGCTGCCATTACGATGCCGATGGCAATGGCTTGCCCTTTCATGCGCCACAGATCGCGCAGAAGCTTGTGGTCGAGCGGGCTCACCACTCTATCTCCTCAGGGGTTTTCTTTTTTTCGTTGACGACCACTTCGCGGATGGCGCCATCGGCGAAGTGGATCACGCGGTCGGCCATGGCGGCCTGACTGGCGGCATGGGTGACGATCAACACGGTCGTCCCAAGCTGCTCGTTGACATCGCGCAACACTTTCAGGACCGTCCGACCGGTCTTGCTGTCCAGAGCGCCGGTGGGTTCGTCACAGAAGAGGACTTCCGGGTTTTTGGCGACAGCACGCGCGATGGCCACGCGTTGCTGTTCGCCGCCCGACAGCTGCGCGGGAAAATGATCGACTCGCTCCTTTAGGCCAACCAATGCCAGTGCCTCTTCGGGATCCATCGGATCGCGGGCAATCTCGGTGACCAGTTCGACATTCTCTTGTGCGGTCAGGCTGGGCATCAGATTGTAGAACTGGAAAACGAACCCGATATGGTTGCGGCGGTATTGGGTCAGTTCCGCGTCACTCATGTCGCTCAGATCCTGATCGCGAAAGTGCACCGTGCCGACCGTGGCCCGGTCGAGCCCGCCTATAATGTTGAGAAGCGTCGACTTGCCGCTGCCGGATGGTCCAAGCAGAACGACGATCTCGCCTTGTAGGATCTCAAGATCAACCCCGCGCAGCGCATGAACGGCCGAGCGTCCTTCGCCGTAGACTTTCGTCAGACCCTTCATCCGGTAAGCGATTTTCGACGTCATAGTCGAGCCAGTTCTTTATTTCCCTCTGATGAATGTAAGGGATTGAGGGCAGTTGTATAGAATCCGACAGCGCCGGCGTTGACCTGAGTCAATGGATGCTGATCGCCACCAGTTAGCGCTTTTCTCAATTATCAGTAGGAGAGAGTTGCGGTGGCTGGCCGGGTAAAGGGTCGGTTCCAGATTGGGAAATGACGGGTTGACGATTGGGCGTACGAAGCCCGTCGACGCGGATCGCCTAGCCTATTCGGCGCATAGCGCAAGGTGGTCTCGAATACCTGATCCACGCTCGCCTCTCGAAGCTGGGCCTGCGAGGCAAGAAGGAATTGGGCCTGGCCGCTTTGCCCGCTCAGCCAGACGCTGGGGACTCGTAGCATTGCTGGGACAGGGCCGGCTGTTTGAGCTGGCTCAGCTGGTCTGCGGCGACAGTATGGGCGTTAATCAACGACATACGGGTTTCTTCAAGACCGTTTAAGCTCGCAAATTGGGTCAGATCGTCAAGCACGTCCAGCAGCCAGCTATTGTTACATGACCCGGGGTTGGCCGTCGGCGACGAGCTATTCCTGGGCGCATCCACAGAATTGGCTGGCTTTCGACCACTGCGCCGGGCGAGATCGCATTCGGTGATCTTGCAGATCTGGACCTGCCGCCGCGCCCAATAAGCGCGCGCTTTGGCCTCTGCCGGGTTTTGGCAATCATCCCCCAGCAGCATGTCAGTTGCCCGGTAGAGGGATTCGACCAAGACCCGCATCTCTTTGCTTGCCTTCGGCCGTGATGGTTCCTTTAGGGGTCGTCGATCTTGCACTTTGGCGTAACTCCGCTCTCTAATTGAGGACTTTTGAGACCTTGCGAGACTTATGGGTCCTTGCCATCCTGCTTGTTGAGGCCTGCGCGATATAAACAGGCAATCGCTTATTATCTAATGGCTTCTCGACAAAAAGGTCGACGTCAAGATCAGCGGATTGGTCCGTGAGTGGTGGATGATCTAGATCGCCATAGACAATTATCGTCCCTGTCTGGCTTTCGGCTTCGGCAAATCTCATCGCCTGAACCGCGTCGGCAAGGCCTTCTGCGGCCGTTGCAGCATCAATGACGATCACGTCGAAACTCGTTGACGTGCAGGATTCGACTGCCCCCCGTATATCCTTGGCCTGAGCAACGTTCCACCTCAGGCCTTCGAGAAACTCGGCGATTGGCAGGCGCGCAGAGTCATCTTTGTCGACGACCAGGAGCCGGGGAAACCCATCTAAGGAACTCGTCGACACCTGCGCCATCAGAACCGGAAATGTTACTACACTGCTACTAGCAACTATTAGTAGAGTAGTTGTTTGCTAATAGCAACCATTATTTGCCCGTGGATGCTGGCTCGACAGCCGTATTTGCGCCTAAAGCCCGGGTCCGGGAGGATGAGCTTCTAGGAAGATTCGTCGGCGTTCAGGGCGTCTGAAAGCTCGAGCAAGCTGCGTGAAATGGCGGCCAGAGCCGCAGGATCGATCCGGTCAAGCGCGTTCGCAAGTCGAAGCAGCGGATCGTCCTTCAACTCGTCAAGACCGAGCGGAGTCAGTGCATAAATAACGCTGCGACCGTCTGCGGAACTCCGTTCGGAGGTCAGCAGTCCGCGCCGCTCCAGAGCTCTGGCGGCCCGACTGGCAGGCCCCATGGTGACACCCATGAACTTGGCCAGACCGGACACCGTTCTCGCGCTGGCGCCCGCCCTTTCAAAATACCTCAATGCCGACCATTGAGCGGGTTGCAGCCCGGATGGTCCCCGCCTTTCATACGATGCCCGAACGATCTGTTCGAACATCGAAGCAAGGCCAAGCAGCCTTCGATTCTCTCTGGTCATTGCAGCAGATTCCAACCCTGTGCTGGTAGCAACCATATTCACGCCACCTTCACTGAACGTCAACTCTACATTCAGATCGAGGCTCGGCTTGGCGGCAGCTGACAAAGCGAAATTGCGGTGGGTTGGGTCGATTGAAAGTTACTGAGTCTCGACGGTTTTCGGGCAATTGTTGCGGATTCCGATGCAATAGTGCTTTTCAACCCTAGAGTGAGCAGTTAGCATCTAAGGGCTGGGGCAATCGGATCAAGACGTTTCGACTTGGGATAATCGCATAGGGAATGCGTCATGGCACTTATTTACGTGCTGGAAGATGACACTTTGCTGGGTCAGACCATCAAGAACCTCGTAATTTCGCTCAAGCACGGATGCGAGGTCTTTGCCGACGGGGAATCGTTCATCTCGGCGACGCGGAATGCCGCGCCCGATGCCATTCTTGTCGATATGTGGCTTGAAACGACCAATGCTGTGGAAGTTTTCAGCCAGAATGCGGATCTATTGGCCGGTATCCCCGCCATCATGATGTCCGGCGGCAACGGCACCACCCCGCTCGAGAAGGTTACCGCGATTGCCGATATCGAGGGTTTTCGAGACGTGCTTTACAAACCGTTTGAGCGGGCCGAGCTGCAGGCCCTGTTTGACAAGCTCCTCAATCCCGACTTGACCTAGTTGGTGTGCGTGCGGGGAATTCGGATTCCAGCATGCTGCCTTGTCCATCCAGTTCGTGGCGATCGCTCTGAAGCCCGCGACGGCGCTGTCGCAGGACCAGATCCTCCGTTACTCAAACCCCTAAATCTGTCCGGTGGGTGCTGACGTCAGACACGATAGAATGCATGCGCCGTCCGTTCGATGAATTTCACGGCGGGCAGGGCCGACCAACGGTCGATGATCGTGCCGTCCGGTGCCTCGGGCCAGATGATCATGTATTTCGGGAATTCCTGGCTTTCGCGCCAAGTGACGATGAAATCGCAGGCGGCATCGATTTCGGGCAGCTGAACCGGTGTCGCCCGGCGGTTGGCGAATCTCAGATGTTCGATCGGGTCGCGAATAGGTTGACGGTGAAGAACCTTGCCATCGTTGTCGATGACTTCGACGAAATGCCCCGCTTCAAAACCGCGGTTTTCAATGGGGGCCCAATGTGGACGGCTGGCCATCCGCTTTGCGCGCATGTCCTTGACCACTCGCCATACCCCGTCCACGACCGAAACGCGCAGGCGCCGCACCGGTCCCCGGTAAGCCCGATTCGGGGATTTCTCGGTTGTTCCGGCCATGTGACATCTCCCCCGCTCTGATCGACACGCATATGCATGGTGAAGAACGGCTGGAGATCACTTGCAGCAAGCAGTGCCTACTCGATGCACCTCAGGATAGCACAATAGCGGAAGATACACTATCCGCTCGGACGAGTCGAAAGAGGCGACTGCATTTCTTGTCTCACCTTGATCTTGTCACATCGATCCAGGCCGCCTTCCCTTCCAGGCGGTTCGATCGATGTCCAGATCGGCGAAGAGATCAGGGTCGAAGACCGGGCGATCGACCCCGGCAGCCAGCTGCCCCTGGAAGTCCCGAAGCAGCCGCAAGCAGGTCGGCAACAGCATCATGATCGCAATCAGGTTGACCACGGCAAGAATGCCCATCATCGGATCGGAGAAGAAGAAGACCGCCGTGGCACCGGGCGCGGTCGCACCCAGAAAAACCAGCGCGATCACAACGAGGCGCAACACAAGAAGTGCGACCGGTTTCTCGGTGATAAACGTCAATGCGTTCTCGCCAAGGTAATAGTTGTAGATGATCGACGAAAAGGCGAAGAGCAGGATGACGAAGGTCAGGAAGTACTGTGTCCAACCCCCCAGATGCGACACAAGCGACTGCTGGGTAAGAACGACCCCGTCGACGCCCTCGGCCCCTGGCACATAAACATCACCAAGCAGGATCACCATCGCGGTGCAAGTGCAGATCACGATCGTGTCGATGAAAACCGACAGGGACTGGGTAATCCCCTGCGCGATCGGATGGCGCACATCGGCGGTCGCCGCCACGTTGGGGGCCGATCCCAGCCCGGCCTCGTTCGAGAACAGCCCGCGGCGCAGCCCCTGCGCGATCGCCGCCCCCATACCGCCGCCAACAGCCTCTTCAAGTCCGAAGGCATTCGCCACAATGGTCCAGAGCACGGCCGGAACCGACGTGACGTTGATCAGGATGATGACGATGGCGATCAGCAGATAGGACACTGCCATGATCGGCACCACTACGTCTGCCGCCTTCGCTATCCGGTGAATGCCCCCGAAAACGATGAAACCCGAGGTCACGGCAAGCAACCCGCCGGTCACGACCCTGGGCACGCCAAGACTGTCCTGAGCAGCTCCTGCAACCGTGTTGCCCTGAAAAGCGTTGAACCCCAGCGCAAAGGCGGCGATCAGGCATACCGCGTAGAGGACCGCAAGCCATCGAAACTCGTGCCCTAACCCGTGGATTATCGACCGTGCGGGGCCACCTCGGAACATCCCGTCGGCCTCTCTTCGCTTGTAGAGCTGCGCCAGTGAGCATTCCACAAGGCTTGTTGCCATGCCAACCAGCGCGACGGCCCACATCCAGAAGACCGCCCCGGGACCGCCAAGCGTGATCGCGACGGCCACGCCGGCAATATTGCCGCCTCCGATGCGCCCTCCAACCGAAAGCAGCAGCGCTTCGCGACCAGAGATCGCATTCGGTTCGTCGGCACCTTCGGCTCCCGTCAGGACACGGAACATCCGTACAAAGAACCGAAACTGTACAAAGCCCGTAAGGGCCGTGATGGCGAGCCCCAGAACGACAAGCAAGGGGATCAGCGACCAACCCCAAGTCAGATCGCCGATAATTTCAAACAGACCCTCCAGGAATCCCATCCCCAGCTCTCCAGTTTAGCCTCACCCCGATCCCGCGCCGGCCCGGCCAGATCGACCGTAAGGCGTTCGACATCGGTATGACTAGGGTTTTTTGTTGGGCAGACTCGTTGATTGCGGTCATGTTCCGTTGAATAGAGACTTGTGGCCGTACGCTGACAGCAAGGGATCGTCATGGCAGGCGCTGTCATTTGTACGCCCTTCGTGGATAAGTGGCGAAACCGGAAATGCGACAGGAGTGACTGAATGAATGACTTGCGGATCATTGTGACGGGCGGAACCATAGACAAGGTTCACGACACGAAAAGCGAAGGGCTAGCCTTCGCCGCCGACGGGTCGACCCATATCCCGGAAATCCTGCGCATCGGAAGATGCCATTTTCCGGTCGTGGAACTCCTGATGCTGAAAGACAGCCTGTATTTCGATGATGCCGACCGAGAGAATATCGCCACAGCGGTTGCCAGCGCGCCCGAGCCTTCTATCGTGATCACCCACGGCACCGGCACAATGGGAGAAACGGCGCGCTTCCTTCAGGGGCGCATCGAAGGCAAAGTGGTCGTGCTGACGGGCGCCATGCGGCCTTTCTCGCTCTACGCCTCGGACGGCGAGTTCAACCTCGGCTCAGCCGTGATTGCCTCGCAACTGCTGGAACCTGGCGTTTGGGGCGCCATGAACGGCCGGGTCTTTTCCGCCGATCGCCTGAACAAGAACACCGAGCAAGGACGGTTCGATGCGTGATCCGGGAGATTACACAGTGCGAGTTCGGCGCTCGTCTGAGTCGGACCGTTTTCATCGCGAACCACAATCAGCAGTCGGCGTTCATGCAAGAACGACTGTTGAGACCTGAGACCCGGTTATGGCCACCCGCTGCGCTCTGTGAGGTCTGCGCGCATGGCCATAACCTCTCAGCAGCCCTTCTTCCCGACGTGCTATGATCCTGACTTCGTCGCACAGGCGGTCCGGGACTGGATCGCTGCTGTTGGTGCCAAGACCGCCTACATCGAACCAGGATCGCCTTGGGAAAACGGATACTGCGAGATCATTACGGACAAATGACAGATGAACTGCTCAAAGGCGAGATCTTCCGCAGCCTCCGCGAGGCCAAGATCCTGATTGAGCAATGGAGGAGACACTACAACACCAGGAGACCACAGAGTGCATCGGGGTATCGCCCGCCGTCCCCGGAAGCCATCATCCCGATGGAACACGGGCCAATAATGCACCAACAATCAACTTGGACCAGTTAGATGAGGCTGCTCATCCGATGTAACGCAGAAGTGCCTAATGGTAGACACTCCGCTTGCTCAGTACGTCGAACCAGGCAAGATCAACAAGCCGCTTGCCAAGGACGCAGGTGCCTAATGCGAAGCCCCGGGGTTGGCCGGTCGCGAAGTCCGTGGCGTAGGCCAGAGCCATCATGAACTCCGCGCGGTGCATCATTGGCTCCGGCGTTAGTGTTTCTCCCACTGACCGCCCGTTCACCAACGGGCTATCACAAGTTTTGCTTTTCAATCCATTCGGATGCCCGGTCTATTGGCGGCACGGCCAGAGCCAGTCACGTTCAGCCCAAGGACGAAGCCGCTTGCGGGGCAATGGCGCGGGTGACGGGCGATTTGCGATGACCTCTCCCCCCCTGGCATTAGGAAGCTTGCGCGGCTGTCTGACGACTGGGACCACTCAATCAGAATAAAGGAGATTCTCAAGGCGGAGGAGAGATCACCCCAGCTACACGCGCGAATGATCGAAGACAATCGGACTAGGGGCTGGGGAGGAAGGCTCAGAAGGCCATGATCCGTGCGATCGAGGACTTCACAGCGTTTCTGGGACGGTCACCGGACACCGCGCCGCCGGAAGATCAGCGCGCCAGCCACCTCCACATGGCCGATCGTGATGTCACGCCACTGACATACAAGGCCCGCATCATTGCGCCGGGTTTTTCTTTGAGACGACTTGCAGGCGGGCTGGGATGACGCCGCACATGCAGTTCCGAAACCAGCCGCGCAAGCTCCCCGCGGTGTTAAGCGCCAAGTTAGTGGCGACTCTGCTGCGGGTCGTGTCAGCAGCACGTCTCCGACACCTCAGCGGCCGGATGCTGATCCATGTCAAACAGGGCATGCTGTCGGCGGGATTGCAGAATCTGGTGCGTGAGTACTGGTGCGAGGTGCGTCCCGAGGGGTGGCTGCTTCCGGGCATACCCAAAAACAGCCCCTCTTTTCGCGCCAGGTCCACTGGGCCCTCAGTTCGGAAAAGCACATCGCGGGAATCAAGAAACCGGGCTGCACGCTGCACGCGCTGCGGCACAGCTTCGCGACACACCTTCTGGAGGTCAGGACGGATGGGCTGGTGGTCCAGATCCTGCTCGGGCATGCCAAACTCGAAAGGACAGAGTGCTCCACCCTAGCCGTCACAAAGCTGATCCGTGATATGGCGAGCCTCTACGAGACGCTGGCCAAGCCGAAGGCACGAAGTCGGGGGTATCAGACCCGCGCGTTGTCCCGTCCGCCGCTTGAGATCGCTTACATCTTTCACACCCATGGCCCCGCATGGCGGCGGACTAATTCGAGACATGTCCATACTCTTTTACCTGAGGCCCGTCGATCGAAGCCTTGTTGCCTGGGGATTTGCAGAGGTGTTAGTCAAAGGATCGCGAAGAGACTCTTAACGTGGCCCAAACCGAATTCAAATTGGACATGCAATCTTAGAGAGCCGGATCCCGTGTCAGGGTTATGATAAGGTGGCTTAAGGGATCTTCATGCACCGGCCTTTGTGATCTTGGAAGTGGATACCAGTCATCGGCCCAGAATCACGCAATCCGGGCTCACCCCCCCCCAGCGGCGGTCAGTCCCCGCTTTTCCAGCCTTTGTCACGATGCGTGCCGTCGCAATAGGGCTTGTTGCCCGACATACCGCAGCGGCAGAGGACGTATTTCTCGGATGTGGCGCCTTCGCCGGCTGCAAGCGCATCAATCGTCGGGCCGCTGACCCAGTAGGAACCATTGCGCTCGACCCTGATCTCGGCCACGTCACCGGTCAGGTGTTGCCGCTCGGCCAGAGCCAAAGCGCCGGAGGGGCAAGCGGCGATGACGGCTTCGACTTCGGCCACGGTCCCGTTGTCGGGCTGCACCCACGGTCTCAGTTTTGGATTGAAGATATGCTCGGCGATCCGGCCGCATTCGGCGGCATGCGAGCAGAGGCGCGGATTGTAGGTGACGGTCACTTCCGCGCCCTCATAGACCAAGAGCTTGTCCTTGCCCGCAGGTTCGCCACCGCGCGACTGGAAGCCGTTGGTCTTGTGCGAATTGTCGCAGAACGGCTTGTTCATACTGCCGCCACAGCGGCAGAGCGCCATGACTGGTTTGCTTTCCAGCATCTCGCCATCCGCGCCCTGCAGCCGGGTCACATGCTTGACTACGAGCGGCCCGTTCTCGCGCTCTTCAATCGTTGGCTTGGGTGTATCGGACATGGAAAACCCCCTTTACAGGATACGCTTTTCGGCATCAGCCGCGGAATTGCCACCCCAGCCGGTCGGTTATGCGGACGAGTTCGGCGCTGATCCCAGGTTCGCTCAGCGCATGCCCCGCGCGGGGAATGATGCTGAGGGTCGCGGCAGACCAGTGCTCGTGCAGGCGGTGCGCCATGACCGGCGGGCAGATCATGTCATACCGGCCCTGCACGATCGCGCCGGGGATGTGCGCGATGCGGTGCATGTCGCGCAGGATCTGACCATCTTCCTCGAGGAACCCGGCATGGGTAAAATAATGGTTCTCGAGCCTGGCGAAGGCACGGGCATATTCAGTTGGCGCATCGCCGCTGATGCCGTCATTGCTGATCGAGGCGAGCGTGTTCTCCCAGATCGCCCAGGCCCGTGCAAAGCGTGTCTGTTCGGCCAAGTCATCGGAAAACAGCCGCTTGCGATAGGCAGCAATGAGATCACCGCGTTCCTCTTCGGGGATCACGTCGGTGAAGCGCGCCCAGACATCGGGCCAGAACCGGCCCGCACCGCCGCCGTAGAACCAGTCAAGCTCGGCCCGCGTCATCAGGAACACGCCGCGCAACACAAGGTGGCGTACCCTGTCCGGGTGGCTTTGGGCATAGATCAGCGCCAGCGTCGCCCCCCAGCTGCCGCCAAATACCACCCAGTTCCGGATCCCGAATGCCTCGCGGATCCGTTCGATATCGGCCACCAGATGCCATGTCGTGTTGGCCTCGACGCTCGCGTGCGGGCGTGACCGGCCGCAGCCGCGTTGATCAAACAGGATGATGCGAAAGTGATTCGGATCGAAATAGCGCCGCATCGACGGGCTGCAGCCGCCCCCTGGGCCGCCATGCAGCACGACCACGGGCAGTCCTTGCGGATTGCCGCATTGCTCGACATAAACCCTGTGGCCATCGCCAACCTCCAGCATCCGCTGATCATACGGGGTGATCTGCGGATACAGGAACTGCGCTGCGCTCTTATGTCGTTCGACCCGGTCCATTTCGCTCTATATAGACCGCAAAGGACGTTCCCGCCACGGGTCTTGGAAGGACAAATTCATGCAGAGTGCAACAAACACCGTCGATCCTGCCGAGGTTTCGAAATTTCAGGCGATGGCCGCCGAATGGTGGGACCCGAACGGCAAGTTCAAGCCCCTTCACATGCTCAACCCCTGCCGGCTGGACTACATCTGCGCGCAGATCGCTGCCGAATTCGATCGCGACCTGACCGGCAGGCTGCCATACAAGGGGCTGCGGATTCTCGATATCGGCTGTGGTGGCGGGCTTCTTTCGGAGCCGATGGCGCGGTTGGGTGCCGATGTCGTCGGGGCAGACGCGGCAGGACGCAATATTCCTGTTGCGCAGGTCCATGCCGAAACGTCGGGGCTGAAGATCGACTATCGGCACACCACCGCCGAGGTGCTTGCAGAGGCTGGCGAGACGTTCGATGCCGTTCTTAACATGGAAGTGGTCGAGCATGTGGCCGATCCGCTTGCCTACCTTTCGGCCTGCCAGAGGCTCCTGAAGCCGGGGGGCTTGATGACCTGCTCCACGATCAACAGGAGCCCGAAAAGCTACTTGATGGCCATTGTCGGTGCCGAACTGGTAATGCGATGGCTACCAAGGGGTACCCACCAATGGGACAGGTTCATCACACCGGATGAGCTGTTCGAGTTGCTCAAATACGCCGGATTAGAGCCTGTTGACCGCAAGGGCTTCGTATTCAATCCGATCCAGTGGAGCTGGTCGCTGTCCGAGCGCGACCTGTCGGTGAACTACGTCACGACCAGCTTGAAGCCGCGCTAGCCGCTCTCCAGCAATCTGCAGCGCAGCGCACGCAGCACGGGCAGTGCAGCGCGGACCTTGTCGGCACCGATATCATCGACAACCTCGCGGATCAGCGGCGCAATAGCTTGAAGCGCTTCGTCCCGGGCGCGAAGACCTGCGGGACTGATCGCCACGAACTTGCGCCGCGCATCCTCCCAGTCGGGCCTGACATTGACGTGACCCGCCTGCTCCAGTTTGGACAGTGTGTTGGTGATCGCGCCTCGCGTCAGGTTGAAGCTGCGCGCCAATTGCGCGGGGCTGCGTTCATTCTGCATCCGCGCAAGATGATTCAGGATCGAGAAATGGCTGATTTCCATCCCCTTAGGCAGCGCTTTGGAGAGCCGTGCACGGGCAAGCTGGTCGACCATGAAGATCTCGCCGAATAGCGAAACGGCAAGCGGATCGCCGGCCGGATCCATCACGGACCCTCGAAGTTGCAGTCGTGGCGGAGTGACGGAATGCGCCTGCGGGCCTTTTCGACCTGCGAAAGGTCGAGATCGACCAGCGTCACACCTGGGTCGGTCCTGGCATCGGCCAGAACCTCGCCCCAAGGGGCTACCGCCATGGAATGACCATGCGACTTGCGTATGCCGTCGGTCAATTGGGGATGGGTTCCAGTCTGTGCAGGCGCGAGAACGAATGCGCCGGTTTCGATGGCGCGTGCGCGCAGCAGGGTTTCCCAATGCGCCGCACCAGTTGTTGGAGAGAAAGCAGCGGGTACGGTCAGGATCCGCGCGCCTTTCTGCGCCAGTGCGCGATAGAGATGCGGGAAGCGGATGTCGTAGCAGATCGTCAATCCGATGCTGGCGAAATCGGTCTGCGAGACCACTGCGCGGTCGCCGGGTCGGTAACCCGACGACTCGCGGTAGATTTCGGTTTCGGACACATCCACATCGAACATGTGGATCTTGTCATAGCGCGCGGTGATGTCGCCATGGGGCGAGATTAGGAATGAGCGATTGGCGAACCGGCCATCCGGATCATGGGTCTTGAGGCCAAGCGAGCCGATAAGCAGCCAGATCTGATGCTCTTTTGCCGCTGCGCACATCGCGGCCAGCGTCGCGTCATTCTCTTCATGCTGAAGCACTTTCTTCTGATGGCTGCGCGACGCGGACACGCAGTTAGTGATTTCCGGGGTCAGGATGAAGCGGGCGCCGGACTTCGCGGCCTCTCGAACATGGCTCAACGTCACAGGAAGATTTGCCGCCGGATCGTCCGACGCGTTCAGCTGGATGAGCGCTGCCCGAACCACCTAACCGGCCAGAAGTGGATCGAGCTTGCCCGCCCCATCAAGCGTTTTGATTTCGTCGAACCCACCGACATGCCGGTCGCCGATGAAGATCTGCGGCACCGTCCGGCTACCCGGCGCGCGCCGTATCATCTCGGCCCGTTTCTCGGGGTCCTTGGAAACATCGATCTCCGAGAATGGCGCGTTCTTGGCTGACAGCAGGCGCTTGGCTGCGTGGCAATAGCCGCACAACGGAGTCGTGTAGATATCGATCTTTTGCATGGTCCGGGATCCCTTGTCTGGCGTGACTATAGGGATTTAGACATCCTTCGCAACGCGCGCCAGCGCCAGCACCGACACACTGGACGCGCGAGCGGCAAGACAGGTCTCGGCGGCTGCCGCGAATGTTGCGCCGGATGTCGTCACATCGTCGATCAGAAGAAACGGGCGTCGCGCATCATGCCGTCCTGAACCTTGGTGCGCTTGGTGCGAATCAGTGCGTCGGGCGCCACTTCGAGCTCAAGGTTCCTGCCCAACAGAGCTGCTTGGTTGTAGCGACGGCTCAGAAGTCACAGCTCATGTGACAGGATCGGGACGATCAGCAAGTCGGGGGTAGTTATCGGTCCGGCAGCGGCGGCCATCGAGCGGGCGGCAGGCACACTAAGGTCCTGACGATCGGCATGTTTCAACGCCAGAACCAGCCGCTTGCCACCATCGCGATAGAGCAACGCCGCTCGCCCCCGGTTCCACGGGCGCGCTATCTGTAGGCAGTCATCACAGGTTTCGGCATGACCGCTATCATCGCCGGGAAGCGGGCTACTGCATGTATCTCAGACGAGGCCCGAGATGAATGGTGTTGCCCGCCAGCAGGAGCGGCAAAGCCGAAAAGGCTCGCCGACGATTGCATCGCACATTACGCATTGCGGCGGGTAGATCATTCGAAGTGCCATTTGCATTTTCCGCCGAACCTCCTTACCTGCGGGCAGATTCCTTGGAGAGCCGATGCAGACGCCCCCAGCCCTGACCGACATTGCCGCCCTGCGCCGCTTTCGAAGACGGGCCGCCGGAATGGCCGACCCGGCCCTGTTCCTACAGCATGCCGCGGTCGCCGAGATCAAAGAGAGACTTTCTCTGGTTAAAAGGACGTTTACATCTGCTGCCGTGGTGACAGGATGGCCCGCAGTCTGGGCCGGGTTCGACGCCGTCAGGATCGTTCCCGATGACGACGCTCTGGATCTGGAAGAAGGCACCCATGATCTGGTCGTGCATGCTATGGCGCTGCACTGGGCTAATGATCCGGTCGGGCAGTTGGTACAGGCACGCAGGGCGTTGAAGCCCGACGGACTGTTCCTTGCGGTACTGTTCGGCGGCCAGACGCTGGTCGAGCTTCGGGCAGCCCTCGCCGAGGCAGAGATCGCGGTGACCGGCGGTCTCAGCCCCCGGGTTGCGCCGATGGCCGAGATACGTGACACCGGTACTTTGCTGCAGCGCGCCGGCTTTGCACTGCCGGTAGTGGACTCGATCTCGCAGGTTGCGACTTACGCAGCGCCTCTGGAGCTGATGCGTGATTTGCGCGCGATGGGGGAGGTCAATGCGCTTGCCGCACGGATTCGCAAACCGTTGCGCCGGGATGTCATTGCGGAGGCCATTCGGCTCTATCAAAAGGAGTTTGCCATGGGTGATCGTATTCGTGCCACCTTTGAGCTGATCTTTCTGACTGGTTGGGCGCCAGCTGCCAATCAGCCTCAACCGCTGCGCCCAGGCTCTGCCACTACTAGACTGGCGGACGCGCTGGGTACCGAGGAGACACCCGCCGGAGATACCGCCCGCCCCGGCCGGGTTTAACCGCATTCAATTATCGGCTATCTGCCTTGGGCAGTTTACGGACAGGACACCAGATGCTTGACGAGACACCCGACGCAGCGGCCGCAGTGCGGCCACAGAATGCCCCCGCCGACCATCCGGCCCTGCCAAGAGCAAAGATCGGTGTCCTGCTCGCCAACCTAGGGACGCCGGATGCGACGGATTACTGGTCGATGCGCCGCTATCTGAGCCAGTTTTTGTCGGACCGGCGCGTCATCGACTATTCACCGTGGTTTTGGCAGCCGCTTCTGCAGGGCATTGTCCTTTCGCGCCGCCCCTTCAAGTCGGGGGCGGCTTACCGGTCGATCTGGAACAATGAGGCCGACGAAAGCCCGCTGATGACCATAACGAAGGCGCAGACGGCGGCGATCGCAGGGTCGCTTGCAGAATCATATGGTTCTGAGGTCGTGGTGGATTTCTGCATGCGGTACGGCAACCCGTCGACCCCGTTCAAGGTGCAGGAAATGGTCGCTCAAGGCTGCCGCAAGATATTGTTTTTCCCGCTTTATCCGCAATATGCTGGGGCCACGACAGCGACCGCGAATGACGAATTCTTCCGGGCTCTCATGGACCTCAAGTGGCAGCCGCCGGTGCGTACGGTGCCGGCATACTTCGACCAGTTCGCCTACATAGAGGCGCTGGCAAAGTCGGTTGAGACGGCTTACGCGTCGGCAGCAACAAGACCTGAAATTCTGGTCGTGTCCTACCATGGTCTTCCTAAGCGCTATCTGACTGAGGGCGATCCCTATCATTGCCAGTGTCAGAAGACGACACGCCTTCTGAAAGAACGGCTGGGATGGTCGGATGCGCAGATAACGACAACTTTCCAGTCGCGCTTCGGACCCGAGGAGTGGTTGCAGCCCTACACGGTCGAAGAGGTCGCTCGGCTGGCAAAAACGGGCAAGAAACGCATCGCGGTCATCGCACCGGCTTTCTCAGCCGATTGCATCGAAACACTTGAAGAGATCAATGAGGAGATTCGGGAGAGCTTCGAACATGCCGGCGGCGAAAGCTTTACGTATATCCCGTGCCTCAACGACGATCCTGCGCACATTGATGCGCTGGCCAGTGTCATCAGGCAGAATCTGGCAGGCTGGATCTGATTGAGGCCGGCCGAACCGACCCGATCCGATCCGGCAACGTCTTGATCAACGAAAAAGGCCAGGGAAACCCCTGGCCCGTTCCGTCGATATGAAACCGATTAGTTGTTGCTTGCTGCAACAGCGCCAGCAACGAGAACCAGCAGCAGCAGCGGAACCAGAAGGCCGCCACCGGAACCCGAGGATTCTTCGACGATGACCGGAGCTTCCATTACGGGCTCAGCCATGCCACCTGCGAAAGCAGAGGTAGCAGCGACGGAAAGAGCGGCAGCGAGTACGAGTTTCTTCATTTTATCCTCCAGAAAAGCTGACCAATATATTAGCATACGTCAGCCATTAACGGTGCGTTGTAGGACTCCTATAGGCAGTTAAGCGTGGCAGAATCCAGCAATATTTTTCAATCCACCGTTGGGATTCCCGCTATTGTCGTCAAATTAGCAACACCTGTGTCCCGACCTTCGCCAAATCGAAGAGTTCGGCGATGTGTTCGTTGTAAAGCCCGATGCAGCCATTCGACGAACGGCGGCCGATCTTGCGCGTGTCGTGGGTGCCGTGTATGCGATAATACGTCCATGACAGGTAAAGCGCATGGCTCCCGAGCGGATTGTCGGGGCCGGGCGGGACGTAATCTGGCCATTCCGGGTTGCGTATTTTCATCGCCGGTGTCGGACGCCAATCCGGGCCTTCGACCCTACGCACCACTTCTGTTCGACCGCGGCGAGTCAGATCCTCGGTCAGGGGGACGCTGGTCGGGTAGAGTTTGTACATGTCGCCGCCGTCGGACCAGTAATGAAGGGCCCTAGAGGTCGTATCGACAAGGATCGCGCCACCGGCGAGAGAAGCGAAATAGGGCCGCCAGTCCAGTACCCGGAAACTCGAGATGTTGTGACGCACCACGCTGGAGATATCCGATTCTATCTCGACTGTGCCGGCTCCCGTCTGGGCAAGGGCGGGCGCTGCAAGCAGGCCGGTCGCGGCCGCCGTACCCGACAGAAATCCGCGACGGCTCAGGATGGCTTTCTTCTGTTCTGACATTGCGATTCTCCGAGAGACCCCTGTTTTCGCTGGTCCCAAGATATTGCGCCGCGCCTGCCCTCGCAATTCAAACGAGCGTCAGCTGGCCGATCACCAACTCTTGGGTTTGTATAACCACGCATGTCGATATAGAGCATGTCGGAACAAAGCAAAACTGGTGCCTTGATGATACGTCTCTTCGCCCTCGCCCTTCCGGTCCTGATTCTGCTTGCAAGTTGCGCCCCGGCCCCCGTGGCCACGCTTGGCCCTGACGGCAAGCCGTTGCCGCAAGTCTACCGCATTTCAGAGCGTGACGAGGGGCCGATCAAGCTGCGTATCCTCGATTCGGTCAATCAATTGCGCGCGGCAGCGGGTGCGCCGCCGGTCCAGTTGAGCCCTCAGCTTAACGCTGCCGCCGCCACGCATTCCCGCGACATGTCGGTGCAGAACCGCCCCTGGCATTTCGGGTCCGACGGGTCGTCGCCGCTCGATCGCGCCCGGCGCGTGGGCTATCCTGGGCAGCTTCTTGGTGAAAACATCTCTGAAACCTACGAATCAGAGATCGAAACCCTTTCAGCGTGGATGGATCAGCCCGATACTCGCGCGATCATCATGGATCGCCGCGCCACGCAGCTGGGATTCGACTGGTTTCAGGAGCCGAACGGCAAGATCTGGTGGACGCTGATCACCGGCACTTGATGCCGCGGGCTTAGAAAGCAGCGAGATTGCCCGCTGCCAAAGCTCGCTATCTAGGGGAAAATGTCGATCTGCGTGCCGTCACGGACCATTGCATAGATATCTTCCATCTCGCGATCGCTGACCGAAATGCAGCCGTACGTCCAGTCCGGCCCCTTTCTGTCTTGTCTGCGGGGGCCGCCATGGATGAAGATATCGCCGCCGGGCTCCATGCCAAAGCTTGCGGCCCGCGCGACATCGACCTGGTTCGGATAGGAAATGCCGATAGACAGGTGAAAATTGCTGTTCGGGTTTCGCCGGTCGATCAAATACGACCCTTCCGGCGTACGGCCATCACCCTTTACCTGTTTGTGGCCCGACGGGGCGAATCCAAGGTCGATCTTGTAGGCCTTGAGCACATTTTCATGGTGCAGCAGATACATCCTCCGCTGCCCTTTCATGACAACCACCCGTGTCACTTCCGGTCCGTCGTATGATCTGAACTTTGTAGCGCAGGAGGCGAGAAAGGCCATTGCCGCGCCAGAGAGGAAGAACCTGCGATTCATCTGCTTCTGCCCGCTCGTTTGTTTGTTTGTTTTTCTGGAATCTATACAACAGCCCTTGCTGTCCGGTAACCCATTTTCAGAACACTTGGTCACGGTTTCGTGATGGCCGACGACGGCCGGTTTGACGACTAGCGGCTGAACCCGGCTACGAGTTCAACATGCGGCGACCAGCGGAACTGATCTACGACCTCGATGCCATCGAGCGCAAAACCCGCATCGGTCAGGATTTTCGCATCACGGGCAAATGTCACAGGATTGCAGGACACCGCTGCAATTTGCCCTATGCCAGAGGCTGCAAGCTGCACCGTCTGTGCCTCTGCCCCGGCACGAGGCGGATCAATGATAGCGGCCTCTAAGTGTTTGAATTCCTCGGCAATCAACGGACGGCGGAACAGGTCCCGGGTCTCGGTCGTGATCCGCTTCAGGCCGGTGGCGTGGCGCCAGCCGCGATCGAGTGCGGCAAGCATCGCGGTTTCGCCCTCGACTGCATGAACCTCGGCCTGCTCGGCCACCGGCAGGGCAAAGGTGCCGCATCCAGCAAAGAGATCGACGACGCGCCGGGAAGAACCGATTATGGCTCGAACCGCCCGGATCAGGGCAGCTTCGCCATCGTCGGTGGCTTGCAGGAAGGCGCCGGGCGGGGGGAGGACTTGCGCGGTCCCGAATTCCTGTGTCGGCGACTGGCGTTCGGCGATCAACTCTTCGCCCCAAGTCAGGCGGGCAAGCTGATATCGCTCGACCAGGTCGGCCAGAGCGACGCGCAGCGAAGCGTCAAGCGGTTTGCCACCCATGGCGGCAACATCGGCACCGACTTTTGAGCGTGTTACGATGAATGAGATGTCGCCTTTCCGCGAGCCGCCAGTGACGGTCAGTTCCTCCAGCGCCGGAATAGCGGCCATCAGATCCGGATGCAGCAGCTGACAGTTGGGGATCTCGATGATGATGTCGGAGGCGCGGGCATGCAGGCCGACAATCGCCCCCTTCTTGCGACGCCGGGTCGAGAACGTGGCACGCCGGCGGGAACGTGGCGGCGAAGTATGAATGCCGGTGATCTCTGCGGAAAGCCCTTGTGCCGAGAGAGCTTTTCGCACGACATCGACCTTCCATTGCGCCACGAAGTCGTCCGAGGCGTGCTGCAGGCTGCAGCCACCGCAGGATTTGAAATGGGGGCAGGGCGGTTTCACGCGGTTGGAGGACGGCGTGACGATCCTCGCCGTGGTCATCCGGTCCCTGATGACCTCTCCTTCAACCACCTCGCCGGGCAAGGCCGTCGGAACATATATCGGACCTGCGGCGATGCCCTCGCCCAGATGCCCGAGCCGCTGGATGGTCGCGATCATTCAGCGGCCTCCGCGATACCGATGAATCCGCCCGATTGCCGATCCCAGAATCTGGCATATATCCCGTCTTTGGCCAGCAATTCCTGGTGGCTGCCTTCTTCGACGATGCGGCCCTCGTCGAGGACAACGATGCGGTCCATCCGGGCGATGGTCGACAGACGGTGCGCAATGGCGAGCACCGTCTTGCCCTCCATCACGCAGTTCAGCGCCTTCTCGATTTCCGCCTCAACTTCCGAATCCAGCGCCGAGGTTGCCTCGTCCAGCACAAGGATGGGCGCGTCCTTCAGGATCGCCCTGGCCAGGGCAATGCGCTGGCGTTGGCCACCGGATAGCTTCACGCCACGTTCGCCCAGATGCGCATCATACCCCTTGCGACCCTTGAAATCTTGCAGGCCGAGAATGAAGTCATGCGCTTCGGCTCGCTTGGCGGCATTGACCATCTCTTCCTCGCTCGCGTCGGGGCGACCATATAGGATATTGTCACGCGCTGAGCGGTTGAACATCGCGGTCTCCTGCGTGACCATGCCGATCTGGCGTCGCAAGCTTTCCTGCGTAACGTCCCGAATGTCTGCCCGGTCAATTCTGACCCGGCCTTTCTCGGGGTCATATAGCCGGAGCAACAGGGCGACCAGAGTTGACTTGCCGGCCCCGGATGCACCGACAATGCCGATCTTCTGGCCGGGTTCGATCCGTAGAGAAACTGCGTCCAAACCACCAGATTCACGACCATACGCAAAGCTGACACGATCGAACTCGATGGCGCCTGCATGTTTCAGTTCACCAGCATCGGGCGCGTCCGTCAGTGTGTACAACGGGGTCAATGTGCGCATGCCGTCCTCGACCTCACCGATGCTGGAGTAAATACCCATCAGCGCAAAACTCACCCAACCGGTCATCTGCGCGATACGGATTGCAACGGCCCCGGCGGCAGTGATGTTGCCCGCAGTGACCGCACCTTGGGTCCAGAGCAGCAGGGATCCGCCGATCAGCAGGACCGGCAGCGCGCCGCCAACAATCATCATCATCAACCGGAACCAGGCCGCGACATTGCCGAACTCCAGCGCTCTTTCGCGAAACAGGCCCATCGCGCTAAGAGCCGCGCGGTCCTCGTGATCAGTATGGGCAAAGAGCTTGACGGTCTTGATGTTGGTTATCGTGTCAACGACCTGCCCCGATACCATCGCCCGCGCTCCGGCTCTGGCGCCAGAACGCAGCCGGACACGCGGCATGAACCAGCGGATCAGGGCGAGGTATGCGACAAGCCAGACCAGAAGAGCCAGCGCGATGCGCCAGTCGATCGCCAGCAAGAACAGGCCCGACCCGACCAGCGAGGCCAGCGCGAACGCAACGACGTTGATGGTCTCGACCGTAACGTCGGTCAGCGCGCGGGCGGTCTGCATCTGCTTCTGCGCGATTCGACCTGCAAAATCATCGTCGAAGAAGGTGACCGCCTGTCCCAACGTCCAGCGGTGCAGACGCGACAAGACCAATGGGTTTATATTCGGGCCGACAACTATGCTGTTGGCAGCGGCGCTGAGGCCGAAAACTGCAGGGCGGATTAGAAGAAAGAAAATCAAGAACCCCAGTATCAGAGCCGCATTCTTGTTAAAATACTGGTCCGGACCGGTATTCAGCGCGGAGTCGATAACGACGCCGAGCAGCATTGCAGTTACAACTTCCAGTGTCCCTGCCACACAGGAGGCGATGGCAGCCACAATCAATACTGGCATCGAACCGCCCAGCGCCCACAGGAAGAACTGCCCCAATGTTTGTGGGGGCGGCCCTTCGGCCTCTGAAAACGGGTCGATCAGGTCGCCCAGCCTCATTCTGCAGCCTCATCCGTGCGAATGAAACCACCCGACTGGCGACCCCAGAATCCGGCATAGAGTCCCCCCCGGGCCAGCAGTTCTGCATGGATACCCTCTTCGACGATTTGACCGTGATCTATGACCAGAATGCGATCCATCCGTGCAATGGTAGACAGCCGATGCGCGATGGCAATGACCGTCTTGCCTTCCATGACGCCGTAAAGCGTGTTCTGGATCGCCGCCTCGACTTCTGAATCGAGCGCTGAAGTCGCTTCGTCCAGCACCAGGATCGGTGCATCCTTGAGAATCATCCGCGCGATCGCGATGCGCTGGCGCTGGCCGCCCGACAGCTTTACCCCGCGCTCGCCGACATGCGCATCATAGCCCTTCCGGCCTTTCGGATCCTCGAGCTGCAGGATGAATTCATGCGCTTCGGCGCGCTTTGCGGCTGCGATAACATCGTCTTCCGTCGCATCCGGTCGGCCGTAAAGGATGTTGGCACGGATCGAGCGGTGCAGAAGTGAGCTGTCCTGGGTCACGACCCCAATTGCTTTGCGCAAGCTGGTCTGCGTTACCCCGGCAATGTTTTGGCTGTCGATCAAGATCTCGCCCTTCTCAGCATCTCGGAACCGCAGCATCAGGTTCACGAGCGAAGACTTGCCCGCGCCAGACCGCCCGACGAGACCAACCTTTTCGCCCGGGGCGATCACCAAGTTGATGTCGTTCAGCCCGCCCTTGTGCTTGCCGTAATGATGGGTCAGGTGCCGGAACTCGATCCGGCCTTCGTCGACCTCCATTTCCTCTTCCGTCCAGTCGACAACCGAATGCGGCACGGCGATCGACCGCAAGCCCTCGCGGATCACGCCGGCATGCTCGAAAAGCCGAATCGTGACCCAGAGGATCCAGCCGCTCATTCCATTCAGCCGGACGGTCAGGGCGGTCACGGCAGCAACTTCACCCACGGTGACCTGACCTTGCATCCAGTAATAGACCGCAGCGCCGATGACGCCGACAAAGAGGATGCCGTTGATCAGGTTCAGGCCCAGCGACAACTCTGTCATGATCCGCAGGAACCGCTGGAAACGCAGCCGCAGTCGGCGCATGGCCGAGAGCACGTATGCCTGTTCTGCCGGTCCGTCCGAGAACAGCTTCACGGTCTCTATATTGGCATATGCGTCGACAACCCGACCCGTGACCATCGAGCGGGCGTCAGACCATTTCTCGGATGCTGCAGCGACTCTGATTGCTGTCCAGCGGGTATAGGCGAGATAGGCGGCGAGCCAGATCAGAAGCGGGATCGAGATCCGCCAGTCGATCTCGGCAAGGACCAGCATCGCACCAATCACGTAGATCAGCGAATACCAGATACCTTCGAACATCATGTAAGAAGAATCCTCGATCGCCGGACCCATTTGCATGACTCGGTTTGACAGCCGACCAGCGTAATCGTTCTGAAAAAAGCTCATCGACTGGCCAAGCAGGTGCCGATGCGCGCGCCAGCGAACCTGCTCCTGCATGTTGCCGGCCAGCGTTTGTTCCAGAAACAGGTGGTTGGCGAAGATCAGGGCCGGGCGCAATAGTGCAACCAGTGCGGCGACGATAATCAGTTCCACCGCGTGCCTTGTCCAGAACTCGGCAGGACCCGTTGCGGACATGATGTCGATCAGATGGCCAGCGTAAAAGATCATCCAGGCCTCGAACAGCGCGACCAGCAGTCCAGTCAGCGCCATCAAGGGAATCAGCCGCCGAAACGGGCGCATTTGGGTCATGACATAGGCCCAGAGGGTTCTGGGGGGTGTCGCCAATTCATGCTCCTGAAACGGGTCGACGAGGTTTTCAAACAGCCGGTACATGCCGTTCACCTTCAGAATAATAACGATGTCGAGAATGGGTTAGGGTCGGGGATGGCGGAGTTCAGGCCGTATAGGCGTTGACGGCCTTAACTCGTGGCAGAATCGCCCCGAGCACTGGACGGACTCCGCCCTGGAGGGGCGTCGGGATGCCCCCGCGAAATTCGGGCGCCCCCCAGTGTGTCCGTGCATTGCCAACCATGCGCGCACTTTACCGGATCGTGCGAAAAATACAAATGCCGAGTTCGAAAAGGGGGGGTTCGGCTAGGTCAACAGCTCTTCGCGCGTCAGTGAAAAATCCGATGCGATCCATAGAGATTCGAGCTCTTTCAGCCTTTCCCCCAATGCCGGTCCTTGCAGACCGGGCATCAGATCGGCGGCGCTGACCGGCAGGACAGCCGCTGCACCCCGGTCAGCATCTCCTTCTGCGCCTGGGGGCAATGCAGTGTTCAGGACAGCGCTGCGCAGTAACGCGACATCAATCGCGATCGTTGCATCATGCCTGTAAGCCAGCTCGGCAATTGTCTTGTTAGAGCCTGTTTCTGAACGCAGCACGTCAAGTCGGCGAAATTCGGCATTCGAGAGGCGCAACCTGCTGCCGAGATCGTCGCCTCCGAGTACCGCCAAGCGGCGAATGGGGTCGGCCGATCGGCCGGCTTCGATATGAACCAGCGGCGCCAGGTTGCGCGGGTCCGCAGCAGGAAGAATGCGCGTAAGCGCTCCGACCTGATGCATGGCGGCCACCGCCGGAGCGGGATAATCGGCAGACAGAAGTTTCAGGAGTTCCGAGGTCACCCGTTCGCGCGACAACCTGTCGAGGCCATCGAGGTTGGCCGCGATGGCGGCGAGCGCCTCTGGATCCATCCCCTCAGCCGGGTCACCGTAATGGGCGTGGAAACGAAAGAACCGTAGGATGCGCAGGTAATCCTCTCGGATGCGCGCAACCGGATCATCGATGAAGCGGACACGTCGTGCCATGAGATCGGCGAGCCCGCCCAATGGATCGACCACCGTGCCATCCGAACGGGCATAAAGCGCGTTGATCGTGAAATCCCGGCGATGAGCATCCTCTGCGGCATCCTTGGCATAGGTGACTGTTGCCCGACGGCCATCTGTGGCGATGTCGCGGCGGAATGTCGTGATCTCGTGGGGGATTCCGCCGGAAACTACAGTAACGGTTCCATAATCGAGGCCGGTGGGGGCAGGCTTCATACCGGCTTCTCGAGTGATCTTCATGACCTCGCCGGGCAGTGCATCTGTGGCAATGTCGACATCCGCGACAGGCAGTTTCAGCAAGGCATTGCGGATACAGCCACCAACGAACAGCGCCAGATATCCGGCGTCATTCAGTGTCTGCATAAGAGTCTTTGTGCCCTCGCGGCCAATCCACTCGCCTGCAATGCGCATCACGTCGGCATTCGTTCGGCCAAGGCCCGCAGCATCCGCGCGGTCGCGCCCCAGATGTAGTAGGGACCGTAGGGAACCACGAAATAGCGCCGCACTGAGCCGCGCCAGAGGCGGGACTGGATCTGATAATTCTGCAGCTGCAAGACATGCTGGAAGGGCACCGCGAAGACCTCATCCACCTCACCTGCCTCGGGAACGGGATGGAAATCGGCCAGCACCCGGCCAAGCACGGGGGTCACGTTGAACCCGGTAACGGTTTCATGGACCGGCAGGGTTCCCAGTATCTCGACATTGGCAGGGTCAAGACCGATCTCTTCGTGGGATTCGCGCAAGGCGGCTCCTATTGGGCCGTCATCGCCAGGATCGACCTTGCCGCCGGGAAAGGAGATCTGGCCGGGGTGATGCTTCAACGCAGAGTTCCGTTTCGTCAAGATAAGGCGCAGGCCCTCGGGGTTGTGTTGAAGCGCGATCAGCACCCCTGCAGCACGCAGCTTCCGCCCTTCCGGAAGGACGACATCGGGGTTCAAGTCGTAGTCCGAGGATCGGTCACTGTCCGTTTTCAGCGTCTCGCGCACGGATGCGAAGGGATCAACTGGCATCACCCTGTCCTGCCTTGGCTTCGAAGCCCAGCGTTTCCGGTTCGAATTCATAATGCGCGCCACAGAACTGGCAATCAGCGGTGACGATGCCTGCGTCGGTCGTCATGTGGCCGATATCCTTCGCCGAGTAGATCGACAGGCTTTCGCGGACACGGTCTTCGGAACAGGTGCAGCCAAAGGCGATTGGTTGCGGGTCAAAGACTCTTGGCCCTTCTTCGTGAAACAAACGCACCAAAAGCTCGGTCGGCTGTACCGTGGGGCCAACGAGTTCGATTGCTTCGACCGTATCGAGAAGAGTGTTGGCGCGGGTCCAGTTTTCACCCTCTTCGCCGGAGATGATGTCTTCGGGGTTCAACAAGCCGCCTTCGCCGCTGCCGCCCTCGGTCGCAACAAAGGGAGAGGCCTTCGGCATGGTCTGCAACATCACCCCGCCGGCCCGCCAGGACGGTTCGCTGCCCGGCAGTTGCGACCTGCCGAACGTAAGCGCGAATCGTGTCGGCAGCTGTTCTGACTGGGCAAAATAGGTCTCAGCACAGGTCGACAGCGACCCCCCGGCGATCGGCGTAATACCTTGATAAGGGACCATGCCTTCGCCCTGATCGATGAGAATCGCCAGATAACCCTGGCCGATCTGAGGAAACGGCGCCCCACTGGGATCGAGCTCCTGATCGTCGAAACTGGCATAGGCACGCACCCGCGCGGGCTCTCCGGCTTCGCTGGGGCCGTAATAATCGGTGGCGATCAACCGGGCGGGTCCGTTTCCCCGCACCTGAAGTGACAGTTTCCAGCGCAATTTGATGGTCTGGCCGATCAGCGCGGTCAATAGCGTGGCCTCGGCCACCAGCGCCTCGATCGCAGGCGGATAATCGTGCTGTGCCAGCACGTTGTCCAAAACGCCATCTAGCCGCGCAACCCGTCCACGTATGTCCGAGCGGTCCAACTGGAAGGGCAGAACTGTATCGTCCCAAGCGATTTGCGATCCGAGTGACATGCGGGGGTCCTTGGGGGTTTCCTTGGCGCGCAAGGGTTGGCATACCGCGTCTATATGGGCCGGGCAACCGGTTCACCAAGGGCGCGGCGGGAATGGACACGGCAACATGATCCGAAGATTTGGCGAGACCGTGCGGCCGGATCAGCGATACGCCCCGCGTCCCGGCGCATATGCGGTTCTGATCCGCGACGGCAGTCTATTGTTGACCCATCAAAGCGAACCACGGTCCGAAGTGCAATTGCCGGGGGGCGGCATCGATCCCGGGGAATCGCAAATTCAAGCCCTGCACCGGGAGGTGTTCGAAGAGACCGGCTGGCGCATCACCGGTCCGCGTCGGCTCGGCGCCTTTCGGCGGTTCACCTACATGCCGGAATATGACCGTTGGGCCGAGAAGATCTGCCACGTTTACCGCGCCCGCCCCGTGCTTCACCGCGGCGATCCAACCGAGAAGCATCATACCGCGTTCTGGTCCTCTCCCGAGATGGCGGCCAAGATGCTGGAGAATCCAGGCGACCGGCTGTTCGTCAGTCGTCTGTTCCGGCTTCCACACCCTTGAAATCCAGAAGCACCGCAGAGACATCGTCGGGGAAATCCTTATCACCCGCATAGTCATTGAGCTCCCAGATCATGGTCTCGAAGAACGCCTGCCCTTTCAGGCTTCGGTTGCGCCGCAGAATCTCCGACAGCCCTGCGTCTTCCAGCATCGTGCCGGACTGGCCGGGCAGTTCCGTAATGCCGTCCGACGGGATCAGAAGCCGGTCGCCCGGGTGCAATTGCAGTTCGAAATCCTGCCACTCGGCATCGGCAATCAGTCCGATCGGCAGCCCGCCCGAGCCCGGCGCCTCGATGTCACCGGATTGACGCTGGATGGTCGGATGCGGGTGGCCGCACTGTGCCATCAAGCAGCGACCCGAGGTCAAGTCGAGTTGGCCGAGCAGCATCGTGAAATAGTGGTCGGTTTCCATCTCTCGCAGCATGAGACCATTGAGATGCTGCGCGACGGACGCCGGACTGCGGGCAGCGAAGCCCCCTCCTTTGACCGGTTTGAGGGCCAGATTCTGGCTTGCGGAGTTTCCAGAAAAGTGACCTGCAAGGCGGGCGGTCAGCAGGGCCGCGGCAATACCGTGGCCAGAGACGTCTATAGAATAAAATCCGACCGAGCGATCGTTGATCGGAAAGAACCCGACCAGATCGCCGCCAACCCGACCACTGGGGCGCAGCAGCAGCGAAACCTCTGCGGCGCCGAAATCGTGATGGCGGTCGGGAACCAGCGATTGTTGCAGACGTCGAGCTTCCAGCAGATCACGGTCAAGAACGTCGTAAAGCGCGCTCATCTCCTCGAGAGTCCGGGTGATGATGCGGTTCTTGTCCATCAGTTCGCGTTCCATGCGTAGAATGCGCTCCCCGGCCCGGATGCGGGCCCGGAATTCGGTGGCTGCTATCGGCTTGGTCAGGAAGTCATCAGCCCCGACATCGAGCCCGCGCGCGATCTCGACCTTTTCGGATTTCGAAGTCAGGAGGATAAAGTATCCATAGCGCGTGTTCTGGCGGCTTCTGAACGTTTCGCAGAACTCCAGGCCGCTCATCCCTGGCATCATCCAATCGCTTACGATCAGGTCGATCGGATGCGCATCACAAAGCGCCAATGCCTCTTCCCCCGAACCAGCCTCGAAAACCCGGTAGCCCCAGCGGGTCAGATACGATGTCAAGATCCGGCGCTGCGACCGGCTGTCATCAACGACCAAAACGGACTCGGCCGCCTCAGCATCACTCCTCGGATCCGAGGTGTCTTGCAGTGCCGGTTTGCTCGCCAAAGGCCGTCCTTCCCAATGTCGGGCAGTTCTATGAGTCAGAACTATCGGCAATCGGGTTTCGAAGTAATTAAGGCTAAAAGTCTCAGCGTTTTGTCAGCTTCCGTGGAGGGGTGGTTAAGGATTGACGATTAGTAATGTCGTGTGTGTGGGGCACTCCGAAAGGGTGAAGGAGGTGACATGATCTGTTGGGACAGGGTGAACGAACTTCGCGATGAGGTCGGCGCAGACGATTTCAAGGAAGTTGTCGAACTGTTCCTTGAGGAAGTCGAGGAGGTCATCGAGCGGTTGCGCAGCAATCCCGATCCGACGCGGTTCGAGGAGGACTTTCACTTTCTCAAGGGCAGCGCCTTGAATCTGGGATTCGACGCCCTGAGCGTCATCTGTGAGAAGGGCGAGAAGTGTCCGGAGGATGTCGAGCTATCGAAAGTTTTCGAGACTTATGACGCGTCCAAGCAGGAATTTCTGACCGTCAAGGACGGTGTGGGACGCGCTGCCTGACCGGAAGGTTTCTTTCTTGTGAGGTTGCTCTAACTGACTCCCATAGGAACCTTGATTCAGTCCCGATTGCATCCGGACATTTCAACTGAGCCGCATGTGGGGATGGTGCCATCCGCCTCGGACGTTCCCTGCCGCTTGGGGGACAAGAGACTGAGTGCATTGCTTTCTGTTGTTTGAGCCGGAGCAGACAATCGATACCTATTCGATTGCCTCGGTTCATCCACCGCAATCCGCCTTGTCGGTCAGGGCAAAACCCAATAGACCGCGCCGTTGAAACCCCCAGTGACGGAGGCCTCAATGACCGCGCCAAAGAAAGTCGTGCTTGCCTATTCCGGCGGCCTCGATACCTCGATCATTCTGAAATGGCTGCAGACGGAATATGTTTGCGAGGTGGTGACCTTCACAGCAGATCTGGGTCAGGGCGAGGAACTTGACCCCGCGCGCAAGAAGGCCGAGCTATTGGGGATCAGGCCTGAGAACATCTATGTCGAGGATGTCCGCGAGGAATTCGTCCGCGATTTCGTCTTTCCGATGTTCCGTGCCAATGCACTTTATGAGGGGCTGTATTTGCTCGGTACGTCGATCGCGCGGCCGCTGATTTCAAAGCGGCTGATCGAGATTGCCGCTGAAACTGGTGCCGACGCGGTGGCGCATGGTGCGACCGGCAAAGGCAACGATCAGGTGCGGTTCGAGCTGTCGGCCTATGCGCTGAACCCCGATATCAGGGTAATCGCCCCTTGGCGCGAATGGGATCTTTCCAGCCGCACCAAGCTTTTGGAATTTGCCGAGGCCAACCAGATCCCGATCGCCAAAGACAAGCGCGGTGAGGCGCCGTTCTCGGTCGACGCGAACCTTCTGCACACCTCCTCCGAGGGCAAGGTGCTGGAGAATCCAGCAGAGGAAGCCCCAGATTACGTTTATCAACGCACCGTACATCCAGAGGAGGCACCGGACCAAGCGGAATATGTCGAGGTCGGGTTCGAGCGCGGCGATGCAGTGTCTATAAACGGGGAAATGCTGTCTCCGGCAACAATTCTGACCCGCCTGAACGAACTGGGCGGCAGGCATGGAATAGGACGGCTGGACCTTGTCGAAGGCCGATTTGTGGGTATGAAGTCGCGCGGTATCTATGAAACCCCGGGTGGCACGCTCCTGTTGGAAGCCCATCGCGGGATCGAGCAGATCACCCTGGATCGGGGGGCCGGCCACCTGAAAGATCAGATCATGCCGCAATATGCAGAGTTGATCTATAACGGCTTCTGGTTCAGCCCCGAGCGCGAAATGCTGCAGGCGCTGATCGACAAAAGCCAGGAACATGTCACCGGCACGGTTCGGTTGAAGCTTTACAAGGGGCTTGCCCGAACGGTCGGCCGCTGGTCCGAACACAGCCTCTATTCCGAGGCGCACGTGACCTTTGAAGAAGATGCCGGTGCCTATGATCAGAAGGATGCGGCTGGCTTCATCAAGCTGAATGCGCTGCGGCTGAAACTGATTGCGATGCGCAACCGGCGACTGGGCTGATGCCGCTGGAGTTGCGCGGCGTTACCAAGGAGCATCTGCGCGCGTTGTTCAACCTGAAGGTCCGCGATGACCAGCAGGGGCTGGTTGCGCCGAACGAGATCACCCTAGCGCAGGCCGCCCATGAAGGCGAGGGCATCTATGTCTGGGGCCTTTGGGATGGCGGCACGCTGGTCGGTCTGATGGCATTGATTCATCCCGGGGAATATGACGATCTCGACGAGGGAGATGACCCCGAGGCGGCCTGTGTCTGGCGGCTCGTGATTGGCGCGGATCACCAGGGCAAGGGATACGGAGTTGCGGCACTCGAGGCGGCTTCGCAACAGGCCCGGGCTTGGGGGCTGCCGAAGATCGTCCTGACCGTGGTGGACCGGGCCGATAGCGCAATGGCATTCTACGAGAAGGCCGGCTTTCGCAGGACCGGGCGCATCGTTGAAGAAGAAATCGAGCTCATTCGAACGCTCTGAAGATCAGTCAGGGTAGCAGGCGCTGTTTGGCAAGAATTTCGTAGTACGGCATCGCTGATCTGGCCAATTCTGCATAGTCGTCTGGCGATACCGGCAGCTCTCCTTCTGGTCCGGCAAAACCGGTACTCGTGTGAACCGCGCCGTACCAATGCTTTGCCCAGACACCGTCCCCGGGATGACCGCCGGCCGGCCATTTCAACATTCTGGGGTCGAATTCAAGACCAATCCGCTTGCATAACAATCCAAGCATATGACCAGGATTGTCTCTGATGTGGGCGCTATCGACTACCAGACCCCCAACTTTTTCGTAGATCGCGACCTGTTGCCGAAATCCAATATCGTCAAGCGTTGGCGCCTCTCGTTTGGCAACATAACTGGCCACGACACGCGCGGGATGACGGATCAGGTGGACATGTTCGCAGCTGTTAGCCCACTGCATCGGGAAACCATCGACCATGTGATGTGGCATGAGCTTGAGATAGTAGTTCGGCTTGCCATCCGGGATCGGGCCCGCGCATTTCGCCGCGACGATTGCAGAATCCGACTCGTGGGTGGCGATGATTTCTTCCCGCATCGGATGGTTGGCACCGGTAGCGGCAAGATAGGCGGCATAGAACGGCTCGTCCCAGACCGCGAAATCGGATCGCGCGCCGAAAGAATACATCATGGCTGTCGACAGGTTGCGCGGGCCCGACCACACCGCAACTCGCATCACGCAGTGTCCCGCTCGACGAGTTCTTTGTAGTGCTGCCGGATTCTTTCGGTCAACAGTCCCATCGCGCCAGTGCCGATCACGCGGCCGTCAATCTCTGAAACCGGGGTCTGCGCCCCGAAAGTGCCGGTCAGAAACGCCTCATCGGCACCGTATGTATCAACCAGGGTGAAATTTCGCTGATATACGGGGATGCCAATGTCCTGACAGAGGTTGATGACATTCCGCCGGGTGATGCCGTTCATGCAGTAGTCCCCGGTCGAAGTCCAAACCTCGCCCCTGCGGACGATGAAGAAATTGCATGCGTTCGTGGTGTTCACGAAGCCATGGATGTCCAGCATCAGGGCCTCATCGGCACCGGCCTTTTCTGCCGCGATGCAAGCCAGGATGCAGTTCAGCTTGGAGTGACTGTTGAGCTTCGGATCCTGAGTCATCGGCAGACCACGTAGATGCGGAACGGTGGCCAGACGGATCGGGCGCGGCAATGAGGGGCGCGAATGCTCCATAATGATGATCATCGTCGGACCGAAGCGCGACAGCGAAGGGTGCTGGAAGGGTCGCGCCTTGATGCCCCGGGTAATCATCAGCCGGGCATGTGTGTCATGTTTCATGTCATTGACCTTGCGGGTATCTTCCAGCGCCGCGATGACGCCTGCCCGATCAAGGCCGATTTCCAGGTCAATCGCCTTAGCTGCCTCAAACAGACGATCAATGTGATCATCCAGAAACGCCCACTTCCCGTTATAGAGCCGCAGTCCTTCCCAGACCCCGTCGCCCAACATGAATCCGCTGTCATAGACACTGATCTTTGCCTGATCGCGTGGCACGATCGCGCCATTTACGTAGATCAGGATTCGTTCGTTTCGTGCGTCCTCTTCAGCTTGGTGCGTGGTCACATGTTCGGTCATTCGGCCCTCCTGCCCGGACGCTAGCCGGGCCGGGAACGCTCGCCAAGTGGTAAAGTCCGATCACCCTGACGTGAGATAACGCGTCGGTGAGTTGGCGGGGCCCATATCTACCTGCAAGTTGGCGGCAAAAGGAGATAGAGGCATGCCCCCATCGAAGTACCGTTCGTTCCTGCTGGCCGTCGTGATGATGTTCGGACTGACCTTTGTCGCAACCCAGTCGCGCGCCGACACCGCCGTGCTGGCGGGCGGCTGCTTCTGGTGCGTCGAGGCAGATTTCGAGAAAGTGAAGGGTGTGTCCGATGTCGTGTCAGGTTACACTGGCGGCACGACCCCCGATCCGACCTACAAGCAAGTCACCAAGGGCGGTACAGGCCATTACGAAGCTGTGGAGATCACTTACGACGCCTCGAAGATCAGCTACGAACAGATCCTGCACCTGTTCCTGCGCTCGATTGATCCGACCGATGCGGGCGGCCAGTTCTGTGACCGCGGGGATAGCTACCGGACCGCCATTTTCGTGTCTAATGCTGGCGAAAAAGCCGCCGCAGAATCGGCAATAGTTGCAGCACGGGCCGAATTGGGCCGAAACATTGTGACCCCGATTCTGCCTGTGAGCAAGTTCACCAAGGCAGAGGCCTACCATCAGGACTATTACAAGAAGTCTGAGCTTGTGCTGACCCGGCGTGGACCGAAATCGAAGGCCGAAGCCTACAAGTTCTATCGCACCGCCTGTGGCCGCGACAAGAAGGTCCGGTCACTCTGGGGCCCGGACGCACCATTCGTCGGCAATTAGGTCGACTGGCCTAATCCGCAAGCCGCGATAACCGCCATGTTGAGGATATCGCTGACATTGGTGACGTTCTGACAGATCTGAATTGGCCGGTCGACGCCGGCAAGGATCGGTCCGATGACCGTAGCGCCCGCCATTTCCTGCATCAGCTTGACCGAAATCGATGCGGAATGCCGCGCCGGCACGACCAGCACATTGGCCGGAGCGGTCAGCCGGCTGAAAGGATACTTTTGTGCAGCGTCGGGGTTCAAGGCAACATCGACGGTCATTTCACCTTCATATTCAAAATCGACCCCACGGGCATCGAGCACCTTGGGCGCCTCGTGCATTTTTGTGGCGCGTTCGCTGACCGGGTAGCCGAATGTCGAGAAGGACAGGAACGCAACCCTCGGCTCAATGCCCATACCTCGAGCAATTATTGCGGCCCGCTCGGCGATATCGGCCAAGTCTTCTTCATCCGGCCATTCATGCACCAGCGTGTCGGCGATGAAGACGATGCGTCCGTTATGCAGGACAGCAGTAATCCCGACCGCGCCATCCTCTGCCGATGCGTCGAAAACATGATTGATCAGCCCAAGAAGATAGGCCGACTTTCGGGTCGCCCCGGTCACCAGCGCATCGCCGTGGCCATGCGCCAGCATCAGGGCCGAAAACACGTGACGATCGCGGGCAGCGAGCCGATGCACATCCTGCATGTCGTGCCCACGTCTTTGCAGGCGGCGATACAGGAACTCCTTATAGGTCTCGAAATGCGGAGTATTGGCGGCGTTCACCACTTCCAGCTCCCCCACGGTATCGGCCAGGCCTTCGGCGGTCAGCTTCTCCTTTACATCTTGAAGGCGTCCCACAACCAGCGCCTTTCCAAAGCCGCCACGCTGATAGGCTACTGCTGCCCGAAGCACGCGAGGATCGTCGCCCTCAGCAAAGATCATTGTGGCTTGCGCAGCACGTGCGCGTGCCGTCAGCCCCTGCAGGATTGAAGCCGTCGGATCCATCCGCGCTTTCAGCGAATGGGTATAGCCCTCCATGTCAACGATTGGTCGCCGGGCAACGCCGGTATCCATGCCCGCCTTTGCGACGGCAGGCGGAATGCGGTGAATCAGGCGAGGATCGAATGGCGTCGGGATGATGTAGTCGCGCCCAAACGTCAGCTTGCTGCCATAGGCAACCGCGACTTCGTCGGGCACATCTTCCCGAGCCAATGCCGCCAACGCCTCTGCACAGGCTATCTTCATCTCGTCGTTGATCGCACGAGCATGAATGTCGAGCGCGCCGCGAAAGAGATAGGGGAAGCCGAGCACGTTGTTGACCTGATTGGGATAATCCGACCGGCCCGTGGCGACAATGGCATCATCGCGCACGGCTTGCGCCTCTTCCGGCGTGATTTCCGGATCCGGATTGGCCATCGCGAAAATCACCGGGTTCTCGGCCATGCTTGCTACCATTTCAGCCGACACCGCGCCCTTTACCGACACGCCAAGGAAGATGTCAGCCCCTTTCATCGCCTCTTCCAGCGTGCGGTCATCGGTCCGGGCGGCATGGGCTGACTTCCACTGGTTCATGCCCTCGCTGCGGCCTTGCCAGATCACGCCTTTCGTGTCGCACATGATACAATTGTCATGCCGCGCGCCCATCGCCTTGAGCAGTTCGAGGCAGGCAATGCCGGCCGCGCCGGCGCCGTTCAGCACGATCCGGCAATCGGCGAGCTTCTTGCCGGTAAGGTGCATCGCGTTGATCAGACCGGCAGCACAGATCACCGCGGTGCCATGCTGGTCATCGTGAAAGACCGGGATATCGAGTTCTTCCTTCAGGCGCTGCTCAATAATGAAACAATCGGGCGCCTTGATATCTTCCAGATTGATTCCGCCAAAGGTGGGAGCCATCAGCTTGACCGCGCTAACGAACGCGTCGGGGTCTTCGGTGTCGAGCTCGATGTCGATCGAATTAACGTCCGCAAACCGCTTGAACAGAACGGCCTTGCCTTCCATCACGGGTTTGGCGCCCAGCGGGCCAAGGTTACCGAGGCCGAGCACCGCAGTACCGTTCGAAATGACCGCAACCAGGTTGCCTTTGTTGGTGTAGTCGTAGGCCGTTTCGGGGTTTTTGGCGATCTCCAGGCACGGCACCGCGACGCCGGGGCTGTAGGCCAGCGAAAGATCGCGCTGGGTGGCCATGGGCACCGAGGCGGTAATGTCGAACTTCCCCGGCCGGGGCAGAAGATGAAATTCCAGCGCTTCTTCCCTGGTGTATTTGGTTCTGGCCATGCTTGCTGTGATTCCCCCCATTTGACGCTCCACTGATAGCGGTCGGGCCGGGGGGCCTCAACAAAAGATGGGATTTCGGCTTTCGCTGCGAATCGTGGCTTTGTATGGTCGCCCGACACCATGTCGGGGGATCAATTGACCGTCGCAAATGCTGCCGTAACGCCGATGATGGCACAGTTCCTCAAGATCAAGCAGGATCACAAGGAGGCGCTGCTTTTCTACCGGATGGGTGACTTCTACGAGATGTTCTTTGACGATGCGGTGGCGGCAGCAGAGGCGCTCGACATCGCGTTGACCAAGCGTGGAAAGCATCTGGGCGAGGACATTCCGATGTGCGGTGTGCCGGTGCATTCGGCAGAGGGCTACCTGTTAACGCTGATCCGCAAGGGATTTCGCGTGGCGGTTTGTGAACAGATGGAGGATCCCGCCGAAGCGAAGAAGCGCGGCTCGAAGTCCGTCGTTCGCCGCGACGTGGTGCGGCTGGTGACGCCGGGAACCCTGACCGAAGAGAGCCTGCTGGAAGCGCGGCGCCACAACTTCCTGGCCGCCTTCGCCGAAATACGGGAAGAGGCGGCACTGGCTTGGGTGGATATCTCGACCGGGGAGTTTCGCGTGATGCCCTGCAGCCGGGGCCGTCTTGGGCCGGAACTGGCACGGTTGGCCCCAAGAGAAGTCCTGATGTCAGAGGCGAAAGCAGCCGAATTGGCTTTGTTAGTGTCTGAGTACGGGGCGGCGCTCACGCCTCTTGCCGGGTCCAGCTTCGACAGTTCCTCTTCTCTTGCCAGATTGTGCGCCTTGTTCGATGTCGCCTCGCTAGACGCGTTTGGGTCCTTCGGTCGGGCAGAGCAGGCCGCGATGGGGGCGATCGTCGACTACCTCGACATCACCCAAAGGGGCAAGCTGCCGTTGCTGCGGCCGCCGCTGAAGGAATTGTCGGGC